>CACNWE010000006.1:0-40000 GCA_902623995.1 uncultured SAR116 cluster alpha proteobacterium
ATCATAGTGATAAATATTTATTCATGATTACTAAATACGGTATTGAGGATATTATAGGTCAAAAATATACTAACAATATGCCCGCTTATAAAGATATCCTCTCAGATAAAGAAATTATTTCAGTATTATCTTACATAAAAAGTACTTGGCCTAACAAAGTTAAAAAAATTCACGACCAAATCAATAATCGTGAGAAATCAAAGTAACATTTAATTAAAATATTAATGGAAATAAATATGCTATCTCGACGTGAATTTATAAATTTTTCAGCAGCAACAATTGCTTTAACATCCTTACCTAATCAAATTCAATCTAATCAATTGATCCGTAATTATAAGCTAACAGCCGAAATTACCCCACATTCATTCGATAAGAAAGGTGTCTTAGATAGTTTATGGTTGTATAACAAACAAACACCTGGGCCAATCATTGAGGCAGAAGAAAATGATATCATTAGAATTGAGTTTGTTAACAATTTAGACGAAGCCAGTACGATCCACTGGCATGGTATAAAAAATATTAATAAGATGGATGGTGTTCCATATTTAACTCAGGACCCAGTTCAGCCTGGAGAAACTTATATATATGAATTTCCAGTTAATAATGCAGGAACATTTTGGTACCATGCACATTTTGAAACTTGGAAACAAATTTCAAAAGGTTTATATGGACCTCTGATAGTCAAAAATCATTTAGATAAACAATTTGATAATGATATCATTATATTAGCTGATGATTGGAGACTGAATAAAAATTATCAATTAGATAAAAAATCATTAGGCTCACTTCATGATTGGTCACATGCAGGAAGAATTGGAAATTGGCTTACTATTAATGGAAAAAAATTTCCTGAATACTCTGTAAATAAAAATGGCTATGCAAGATTAAGATTTATTAACGCCTCTAATGCAAGGATACTTTCATTTGGCTCTAGTTTAAATGAGATGAAGATCATCTCAATAGATGGAATGTCGGTTGAACCATTCATTCAAGATAAATTTAATTTGGGGCCAGGACAAAGGGTCGATTTGTTAATAAAAACTGCTGACATATCAACAATTGATTTCTTTGAAGTCAGTGGTAAAAAACCGTTAAGTGCTTTCAAGCTAAATGTTAATCAAAGTAGTAAAAAAAATACTTTAAAGAAAGACATAAAACTACAACCATTTAAAAAAACACCACCGTATAAAAACCCCAAAATATTAAATATTCATATGCAAGGGGGTGCAATGGGAAATCTTGCTAAAGCCTATTTTGAGGGTGTAGAAAAAAATTTTCGTTCATTAGCAATGGAAGATAAAAAATTCTGGGCATTTAATAAAGAGGTAGGTAAATATGAACATTCACTCGCAAGTGTAAAAAAAGGCGAGATAATAATTTTAGATGTTTGGAATGACTCAAGATGGCCACATAGCATGCATCTGCATGGTAATCATTTCTATGTCGAATCAAAAGAATTTTCTGGCGATGATAAACTAATCCTCAGAGATACTTATCTAATGCAACCAGGTGAAAAATCAAAATTTATATATTTAGCAGACAATCCTGGTAAATGGCTTTTTCATTGTCATATGTTGGAACACGCAGCTTCTGGTATGATAGGTTACATTGAAGTGGTTTAATTTTAATATTAAATATGAACTAAAACTGTGTCCATTAAGCCTTTTCCTCTGATCTGAATAGTTTTTCTCTCTAGATTACTATCTTTATAGTTTACTAAATCGAAAGTGTTTTTAGACATATGAATGCAGTCAGGTGTTCCATAACTCTCTAATCTTGCCGCAGTATTAATAGTATCACCCCATACATCAAAAGCAAATTTTGACTTTCCAATAACTCCAGATATAGCTGGACCTGAATTTATTCCTATTCTAAGTTTTATGGGATTTCCATTATGATCTTTGAATTGAGCAGATTTTTTTATCATTTCCTTAGCAAGATTAAATAAAGTTAGAGCATGATCTTCTCTTTGGACTGGCATGCCTGAAACAACCATATATGAGTCACCAATTGTTTTTATTTTTTCTACACCATATTTCTCAGTTAAGTCATCAAACTGAGAAAACATGTCATTTAAAAAACCAACAATTTTCTCTGATGAAATTTTTTCAGACATTTCGGTAAAACTGACTATGTCTGCAAATAAAACAGATATTTCAGGATTATCCATAGATATGGTTTTGATATTATTTTTTAGCTTTTCTGCAATTGATTTAGGCATAATATTGTGAAGAAGTTTTTCAGATTTGTTACGCTCTTGTTCTAGAAAGATAGAATACATCCCCATAGGTAATCCTAAGACAAGTAAACTGCCAACTATATTGCTGACACCAATTACAGACTCTGTTAAATCATTGATCTTATAAAGAGGTTCCATTTCAGAAAAAGAAATAAACATATATGAATAGATTGAAATAAAGACCAAAGCTAAAAAGGATTTAAGTCTAATATCTAAAGGGACAGCTATGATTAATATTGCTAAGTTAATGTACCAAAGGTGAAAAAATGAATTCCATCCAATCAAAAAAATAAATGCTGTAGCTGAACCTACGCCAGCAATGCAAGATAATATAACTCCAAATTTTGCAAAACCTAAAGTATGTAGAATAAATCCAAACGTTATAAATGAAGCAAAAAACAATTCAGAAAGAACTAAAGGTTCCCAATTTTGAATGGTCAAATAAAATAGAAAATCCCTTCCAATAAGCCCTACTCCACCAGCTATAAAACCTAACTGCATTGCTAGAAAAGCAGGTTTCCATTTTTCTGGATATCTTAAAGGGGGAACGCTTAATATATTAACAATAAAATTAATCATGTATTAAAGACCATTTATAATTATAAAGACTAAACCTTTCTGTTGGGGTAAGGCAAAGAAAAAAATTAAAATAATTAAAGTAATATTTTATAAGTAACTGTATTTTTAAAAAAACCAGAAAAATATGGTAAATTTAAATTGGTAATTATTGAATTATAATAGATGAGCGAGTTTGTTTTAGTCATTTTAGTAACGATGGGTCTAAGTAAGGTTCCCTCTACCTATGAAATAAGGGTTCCAAAAAAAACCTACAAACAATGTATAGAAGATTCTAAAACTTATAAATTTCCATTTGAAGAGCTGCATAAAGTTATATCTGTAAAAACTAGATGTGAAAAAGTGATTGGAAAACAAAGACAATTGGAAAATGACAAATCTATTTAAAATTATTTTCAAATTATAAAAATAAATAGGTTTCATTTTATTTATTTTATTAAATTTTTGCTACGAAGAATAATATTTTAAAAATTATTTAAAAAAATAAAATAGCATTGACCTTCCCCTAAGGGTAAAGCTTATATGTTATAATAAATCAAGTTATTATTAATAAATTATCTTGATTTCCATATGTTTTTTTAAAAAATCGGAGTAAATATATGATGAAGACACTCGTGATCTGTGTATTAAGTTTATTTTTAAATTTCTCAACTGCTACAGCTCACTCGCCAGTAGGATTTGTGGTTCCAAAAGATGGGTCTGTAATCAAAAAGGCTCCAGAAAAAATGGAAATCGTTTTTACTGCACCGGCAAAACTGATTAAGGTTGAGTTTTCAAAAGTTACATCAAACCAAAAAAAGTCATTAATTAGTGGCCTGCTTGGAAACGAAACGTTAACTCCAATAAAATTAAATAAAGATCATCTTATGAATGAATCAAGACGACATATTATCAGTCTACCTAAATTAGACGATGGTATATATAAAACAGCATGGCGCGCACTTAGTGAAGATGGTCACGCTATCAAGGGTGAGTTTATATTTGAGGTGTCACCCGAAGGTACAGATGTATCAGGCACTGATGTGAAATTGTTAATTGGTGAAGGTCAAGTTAAACGTGTAAGAGGGACAAAAATAACAATAAAACATGGACCATTAGGAGAGTTAATGCCAGCGATGACAATGGAATTTAGTGTCTCAGACAAAAAAGTAATCTCAAACTTTAAAAGGGGAGACAAAGTTAGGTTTCAAGTTAATAAAGAGTTAGAACTTATTAAAATTGAGTTAAATTAGAAGACTAAAAAAATATGTATATAAAAAAAGAAATAACTACAAAAACCAATTCTAAAAAGGCTATTTTTACCTTTGCTAACTATTTTAATTTTCAAAATTTTTTATTCACTTTTAAAGCTCTTGTTTTCTTAATGATTGTTGGAACCATTTCGTTTTCAGTTATTGCCAAAAGTGAGGAGAATTCAACAAATAAAAATATATATAAATCAATTTTTGACTCTTATGAAAAATGGGAATGGGAGGACACATCAGACTGGATTATTTCAAATAAAACAGTCGATGAGATTGGAGGGTGGCAATATTACTCTCGTGAAAAAAGCAAGGAAAAAAAATAGGTTAGCGATGAAATTGAGAATTTTTTATTTTGGCTTAATATTTTTAATATCTGGTTGTACGTCTTATAAATTTGATCAAAGTTTAAATAATATTAACAGCAACAAAGATATTGTTATTGCTGGTAAAATAACCGCAGCTATTAACCTGGAACAACAAAATGAATTATTTAATAATTCAAAAGCGCTTCTAAATTCAGAAGTTGGTGAAAAGGAAGCTGTAGAATTAATGCTTTCCAAAAGTCCTAGTTTTCAATCCCTTTTATTTAAATATCGCGGAAGTGGGTCTGCTGCTGCTCAAAAGGGAAGGATTTCTAATCCAGTGTTTTCGTTTGAACGAATGGTGAAGGGTTCTGAAATAGAATATGGGAGGTTTCTGAGTTTTGGACTCCTTGATTTGCTTTCACTTCCAACTAAACAAAAATCCTCAAAACTTGCTGTTGATTTGAATGATATAAATTTTGCTTCTGAAATTTATGGGGCAATTAGTGATGTAAGAATGTCTTGGTTTGAAGCAGTTGCTTCAGAACAACAACTAACTCTTTATGATAATGCCTTTGTTGCTCTTTCTGCGAATGCTGAACTTGCTAAACGAATGAAAAAAACTGGCAATATGACAACTAGTGATAGAGTTCGTCAACAATTAATCTATTCGGAATCCACTGTAGCACTTGCTAAAGCAAAAATGAGAAAAATATCTAGTAGGGAAAACTTAATACGTAAAATAGGTCTAACCGAGAGTGAAGCTAATAATTTAACCATACCTAAAAAATTACCAGAATTACCAAAAACACCAATATCAATAGAGAAAATTGCTGATAAAATTAGTAACAGATTTGACGTAAAAACTGCTCGTATTGAATATGAATTGCTGTTGGAACAGTTAGGAGTTGAAAAAATCAACTCTTACACAGATATCGAATTTGGATATAGAAATGATAGAATAAAAGATGATGGAGTTATCTCAAACAAAAAAGGCTATGAACTTGAAATTAAAATCCCAATCTTCGATTGGGGTAATCTTCAAAGAGATACAATTCAAGCAGATCTAATTGCTAAGCAAAAAATTTATGAGAATATCGTATTAGCTGCAGCGTCTGAACTTCGTGAGGCTTATCAAAACTATAGGACAGCCTTTGATATCGCAAAACATTATTATGATCAAATTATTCCAATGCATGAAATACTCTTAGAAGAAGCAACTTATAATTATAATGGAATGATAATTGGAATATTTGAGTTGATGCAAAGTGGGCTTGAGAAATCAACAGCTGAGATAAAAGCTACAGACGCATTACAAAACTTATTTACTGCAGAACTAAACTTAAATAGTGTTGTTCTAGGTAGAAAACTAGGGGCAAAATCAAGAACCACAGAAATTGCCTCTAATAAAGCTAAAAAAGGGCATTAGTGAAAGATAATAGCAAAAAATGGAGACTTAAGTGAAAACAAGACGCGAATTTATAAAGATGTCTGCATTAGCAGGCACAGCAATAGCAGGTGCATCCGTTGCTACCTCGTCACTCGCGGGGTTACCCGAGCCGGTGATACAAACATCTGCAGACACAATCAGTCCAAATAAGTCGAAAGAAACATCCGAGTATAATCCCGTTGTTACACTTAATGGATGGACATTGCCTTACAGAATGAACGGTAACTTTAAAGAGTTTCATTTAGTTGCTGAACCTGTTGTTCGTGAACTAGCACCTGGAATGAATGCTAATCTTTGGGGATATAATGGTCAAAGTCCTGGCCCTACAATTGAAGTTGTTGAGGGTGATAAAGTTAGAATTTTCCTTACAAATAAATTACCAGAACATACAAGTATTCATTGGCACGGCCAAAGACTACCTAATGGAATGGATGGAGTAGCAGGGCTAAACCAGTTAGCTGTAAGTCCTGGTAAAACCTTCGTATATGAATTTGAAGCAAAACGACCAGGAACCTTTATGTACCATCCTCATGCTGACGAAATGACTCAAATGGCAATGGGTATGATGGGATTTTGGGTTACTCATCCAAAAAAAGAACATCCATGGATTAACAAAGTAGATAGAGACTATTGTATTTTACTAAATGCGTTTGATATTGTCCCAGGCTCAGAGACACCAAAAATAATGACCATGCTTGATTTCAATTTATGGGCTTGGAACAGCAGAATTTTTCCTGGAATTTCACCCCTTATAGCAAGAAAAAATGACCGTGTTAGAGTAAGAATTGGAAACTTAACAATGACAAACCATCCTATACATGTCCATGGAATAGAGTTTGAGGTAACAGGTACAGATGGTGGACCAACTCGACCAGAGAGTCGATGGAAAGAAGTAACTAGTGATATAGCAGTTGGCCAAATGAGGCAAATAGAGTTTATTGCTGATGAAGAAGGAGACTGGGCAATGCACTGTCACAAAAGCCATCATTCAATGAATGCTATGGGTCATAATGTACCTACAATGATTGGTGTTGACCATAGAGGAGTATCAGAAAAGATTAAGAAGTTAGTTCCAGATTATATGGTTATGGGTGAACGAGGAATGGCTGATATGACTGAAATGACTATGCCATTACCAGATAATACTATCCCAATGATGACAGGAGATGGTCCTTATGGCTCTGTTGAAATGGGAGGTATGTTTAGTATACTTAAGGTTAGAGCTGATCAAGCCCCAGGTGATTACACTGATCCCGGCTGGTTTAAAAACCCTGTAGGTAAACAGGCGTACGAGTATAAAGGAGAATTGCCAAAAATGTCAAAAATAAATGGAACAGGCAATCCACTTATGTCTTCAAAATCTAAAATAAAAACAACTCAATTTACAGCTGTAAAACCAAATTATAGGAAAAGTTAATAAATACATCTAAAGATGTTAAAGGATATAGTTGATGGATGTATGGATCGTTTTCACTCCTATTCTGAAAATTCTACTTTATTTGGCTGGATTAGCAGTAGTTGGAACAAAATTATTTGATCTTCATTTTAGTAAGTTTCAAACTATAGACAACATGGAATATTGTAACTTTTTATCTAAAAAAAGTTGTTTGTATGGCCTTATAATATCAGTTGGGATGATATTTTCCATAGCAGGTAATTTAGGTGGAGAATTATTGAGTATTTTAGACCCAATTATTTTAGAGCTTGCTTTAACATCAAAGGCAGGATATGCAGCAATTTTTGCATTAATTGGTTTTATACTAATTGGAATTAGCACAAGACATGAAATAGTCTCTATTAAGTTCCTTGGGTGGCTAGGTATTGGTTTTGTTCTTTTATCATTTATTTACACAGGTCATTCCCAAAAATCTGGTATCTTGGCACAGATTTTACTTTTATTTCATCTCATTTGTGTGGCGTTTTGGATTGGATCTTTTATACCATTATACAATATGTGCTCATCTGCTAAAACAAGTAATCTTCATATAATAGCCCACAGATTTGGTATTTTAGCTGTTTTTTATTTGGCTGTTTTAATAATATCTGGAGGTTCATTTGCATATATTTTGATGAATGACATTGGTTTATTATTCAGCACTTCTTATGGTAACGCATTTTTAATTAAAATGTCTTTAGTTTCTTTATTACTTTTATTTGGAGCTCTAAATAAATTTAAAAATGTTCCATTAATAAAAAACGAGCCTACAGTTGGCTCGTTTCAACTAAAAAAATCTATTCGCATTGAAATGTTCATTGCATTACTCATTTTATCCTTAACTAGTATTCTTACAACTTCGATGACATTACCTATGGGTGGTTAAAATCATTAATTAAGATCAGAGCTTGCTTATAGATGAAATTTTGAATTTTATACTTTAATCTATATAAAATCCGCTCTAATAATTTCTTTTTTTCTAATATTTTCCCAGTCAGTTTTTATGAGAAAATCATGGGCAATATCAGAGATGAACTGATCTGCGTTGTAACGTCCAACTATTTGGAAACCAATTGGAAGGTTTGTTTTTGACAAACCACATGGAACTGATATTGCTGGATTGCCTGAAACGTTAAATGGTGATCGAGCGTGTCTCATATAGTATTTATTAATTTGTGAGATATCACCAACATTGAAAGGAAGATCAAAATTTGTAGGTGTGATTAAAATATCAAAATTTTCCAACACTTCATGGATGTTTTGAGTTAGTTCTTTTTTTTTATTTTTAGCATTTTTATAACTTTCATCTAAGATATGTTTACCTCTATATAATCTTTCAAATGTTAATTTATCTATTAGATCTTTCCTTAGTTCTAATTCTTTATTAAACTGTCTATAACCTTCTTTAGCCATTATTGTACCATTTACTTCGTGGTAAGTTTTAAGATTATCAAGATTTACTTTTGAAACTACCGATCCATTTTGTTCAAATACTTTGATAGTTTTTTCAAACGATACAACTACTTCTTCATTAGCTATAAAATCCTTATTATAAAAATGTTCAATAACACCTATCTTAAGATTTTTTAAATGGTGATTTACTGTATTTAGAGTTTTTTTTAGTACCGAAAAAATAAGTGATATGTCTTTCCCGGTTCTTGCCATTGGGCCAACTGTATCGATAGTCTTAGCTAACGGTTGTACACCTCTCATTTCTATAGAATTATAGGTTGGTTTGAGACCTACTATTCCACACATTGAGGAAGGATTTCTTATTGAACCACCTGAATCAGTTCCCAACGCAAATGGTACAAGATATCCTCCAACTGCAGACCCAGATCCACTTGAAGATCCACCAGCTGTTTTATTAAAATCCCAGGGATTACTTGCTGGTTTATCAACACCTGAGAATGTTGGGGCACCTATTGCTAATTCATGTGTATGTAATTTCCCAATATAAATTGCACCTTCATCTATTAATTTATTTACGACAGTTGAGTTATTTTTTTTTACTTCAGATATCTCAAAAAGCTTGGATCCATTCATGGTTTTTTCTTGCTGAACGTCTATAACATCTTTTACTCCAAAAGGGATTCCTTCAAGTTTTCTCTCGATATTATTTAGGTAATTTAGCTCTGAGAATTTGGCCTGTTTCATAGCCCTTTTCTCAGCTATCGAGATAAATGCATTAAGCTTTGGATTAAGCTTTTTAATTACATCAAACGTGTTTTTTAAATTTTCTACTGGTGATAACTTTTTAGACTTATATAGATTTATCAAATCGCAGGCTGAGAAAAAAATTGTATCATGCATTTTCTTAAAATTCTTTTCCTTTAATCAAATTAATTCTTTTGATAATGAGCAGTCATTAATTCAAATAATTATTTTTTAACTAACCCCGTGGTCTTGACGATAATGAGCATCCACCGTCAACTACCATTAAATGGCCTGTAACATATCTTGCCCAACTTGAAGATAAATACACAACAGCTTTTCCAATATCCCAACCATCTCCCTCCATCTTTATCAGAGAAGCGTTTTGCCTTTGAGAACGATGTTGCTTGGTCATCCCACTTGAGTAAACCATAGGTGTATAAACTGGACCAGGAAGAATACAATTTACTCTTATTCCATCTGCTCCATGATCCACTGCCATAGCTTGACTAAGTGATAAAACAGCCCCCTTAGAGGCAGAGTATGTAGTGAAGCCTCTTGGTCTAGTAGCAGAAATAGAAGATATATTTACAATTGATCCCCCATTTCCTGACTTTATCATTTCCGGAATAGCAAATTTTGACATCAGAAACATTGGTTTAAGATTAATATCCATAACATGATCCCAATTTTCTTCTGGTTCATCAACTACAGATAGCTTGCTAGCAATACCTATATTGTTATCCAATATATCTAATCTTCCCCACTTACTTATAGCAAAATCTACAACTTTTTTGCATTGTTCAGATTTTGTTAAATCTGCACTAATACTTGTTGCTTCTCCGCCTCTGTCTTTAATCATTTGAACAGTGTTTTTTGCTAATGCGTCATCCTTATCAGCAACAAGTACTTTTGCACCTGCCTCGGCTAATAATATAGAGGCTGCTCTCCCATTTCCTATGTCTTTTCCAACTGCTCCGCCTCCAGCAACAATGGCGACCTTATCTTTAAGACCAAAATCGAGGGTTTCAATCATTATTCTTACTCCAAAAATAACTGTCAATTTTATATAAATTTACACAATAATAGTATGAAAATAAAAAAATTATTTAATTAAATTTAATTTAAACTTAATGTTAATTTATGATGAAAAAAAATAAAAAGATTTGCGTAGTAGGCGCAAGTGGCTTAGTCGGATCTAGTATCGTCAGATATGCTCTTGAAAGAGGCTATTTTGTAAATGGAACTCTTACAGATAAGTCAGATACAAGTAAGGTCAAGTATTTAAAAAAACTCAAAAATTCTAGTAACTTAGAATTGTTTAGCGCCAAAATGGAAAACGAAAAAGATTTTGTCAATCCGATGGAAAACGTAGATGCTGTTTTTATAGCATGTCTAATTCCCACATATAAGGGTAAAGACGGTACACCAGCCAAAGAAATGGATGATAAAAGAGGCTATGAAGAAATAATTAATCCTACCGTTAATGGATGTTTAAATATAATAAAATCAGCTAAAAATAAAGGTATAAAAAATATTATCATATGTTCTTCTACATCTAGTACAAACCCTATACCACCTGTAAAATTTAAAAATGAAATAGAACATTGGTCCGATGAAAAAGAACAATGTAGAGCAAAAAAATATACATCTGCCACGAAAACAGTCATGGAGAAAATGGCTATTAAATATTGTAAGGAAAATAATATTAGACTTTCAATAATTTTACCTACAGGATTATATGGTGATCCCGTTTTACCTATGCATCTAAACCATAACCCCTTTATTTGGCTAAAAAGAGTAATTGAAGGTGGCAGTCCTAGACATGAGAAAATACCTAATGATTCTGCTTCAATGATACATTTAAGGGATCTTGCAAAAATATTTTTAGCAGTATACGAGAACCCTAGTGCTTCTGGTAGATATTTTGGAGTATATAAAAGTCTTCATTGGGAAGATATTTATAATGAATGTAAAAAATTAATACCAAACATGAAAATGCCCCAAGGTTTTTCTGAAACACCTGTAAAACCAACAACGTTTGATTTTACAAGAAGAGATACACTTAACGTAAAAATAAGAGATTTTTCTACAACTTTAAAAGAAACGATTGATTGGCTAAAAACAAATTCTTTTTCAGAAGAAATAGGTAATGAATAGATTAGAACTTGTTTTATTTTCATTATTCATACTCTTTTTACCAACGATATTGTATTGGGTTGATATTTAATTCTTTTATTTTTTTCCAATAACATAAATAGGATCTTATTATGAACAATTTCAAAGAAAGAGATTTTTTCCATGAAGGTATGAGAGAATTCCAAGATCTTTTTGATGGCCGAAGAACAGCTGAAGCTATAGAAAGAAATAGAAAACATTATGAATTTTGGGATGATGAAAAAGAATTAATAAAAAATTCTAAGTTTTTCTTCATTGCTAGTTCATGGAATGGATATATTGATTGTAATATAAAATCAGGAGACCCAGGTTTTGTAAAAATAGTTGAAAAAGGAATTATTGAGTATCCTGAATATGACGGAAATTCAATGTATCGTACTGCTGGCAACATTTCTAAAAATCCAAATGTAGCTTTACTTTTTCTGAACTTTGACGGGAAAAGCCGAAGAATTAGGATTAATGGTAAGGCAACTATCCATCATGACAAAAAATCTATAGAAGATCATTTTGGTGCAAAGTTTGTTGTGAGAATTAATTGCGAAATATATCCAAACTGTCCAAGGTATATTCCGAATCTAGAAAAAGATGAATCGTCAGCTTATGTGCCAAGAAAAGGTAAAGGAATTCCACCTGCGCCTGAATGGAAAGAAAGAGATTACATAAAAAATATTTTACCAAAGGATGACCCTCACAAAAATCGAAATTAATTGTAGTTTCAGAGTGCCTAAGATTGATTCGTGTAGAATTTAAATTTTTGTAATAATTTTAATAAATCGATAAAAATATATGCAAAACTTTTAATCAATAATAATTTTTAAATAGAGTTTTCTTTTGTAATGCAAACAAAAGTGTGTCTTGGCTAAAAAGTTAACAAATATATGATTGCCTATTTATTGAGCAAAAATTTTTCTTGCTAACTTTTAATTGACTCATGATTTTATTTTATCGATCCTAGGATACTTTTGAAAGTTATTGGGGAATAACATTCTAAAGATAAAATAAATTGGAGGAGAAATAATGAATAAGTTTATTAATTATATTTTTTATAGTCTATTTTTTTTATTATTTTCAAACTTAGCTAGCGCTGACACAATAAAATTTTGGACTACAGAAGAGCAACCTGCGCGTCTTGCAAAACAAAATGCAATGGCTGCAGATTTTTGGCAAAAGACTGGTCATGAAGTAGAGGTTATACCTGTATCGGAAAAAGATCTAGGTAAAAGAGCAACAGCTGCATTTGCTGCAGGCGATTTACCTGATGTTATTTATCATACATTACAGTATGTTCTCCCATGGTCAGAAGCTGGTATTTTAGATGTAGAAACTAATGATGACATAGTTAATTCTTTAATGAAAAGAACCTTTGCACCAGGCGCTATTAAAATGGCGCAATTTGACGGAAAAACTGCTGCTGTACCAGTTGACGGTTGGACACAAATGGTAGTTTATCGTAAGGATATTTTTGATGCAGCTGGATTAGCTCCACCAAATAGCTATGCAAACATTGAAAAAGCAATTGATAAATTACATAACCCACCAAACATGTATGGTTTTGTTGCAGCAACTAAGGTTGATGAAAATTTTATGAGTCAAGTTTTAGAACATGTTTTTCTAGCTAATGGGGTATCGCCTGTTAATAAAAATGGTTTCAGCCCACTAGACGAAAAAGCAACATCTGAAGTTTTAAATTTTTATAAAAAGATAGCAAAAGCTTCTCCAGCTGGCGAATTATACTGGAAACAATCTCGAGCAATATATTTTGCTGGTAAAGCTGCTATGATTATATGGTCACCTTTTATTTTAGATGAGTTAGCTGGTTTAAGAAACTCAGCACCACCAACAATTAATGATGACCCAACTTCAAAGGCTTTAGCACAAAAGACTGGAATTGTAACAACGTTTGGAGGTCCATCTAATCCTGCAGGCGCTGCTTGGGCAGATATACGTTATTTCGGAGTAACATCAGACGCAAATACAGACGTTGCTGCGGAGTTTGTTAAATATTCAATGAAAGATGGATATACTGCTACACTTTCAATTGCACCAGAGGGCAAATTCCCAGTTCGTAGGGGTGAGCCTTTTGATACAGCAAAATATGTAAATGCATGGTCGAAGTTACCAGTTGGAGTTGATAGAAAGGCTCCTTTATCAGAATTATATTCAGATCTTACAATTAATAAAATTGTTTCTGGACTTCAAACTGCTGATAGATGGGGTGTAAAAGAAGGTCAACTATCTTTAGCATCAAAAATTATAAATTCACAAATTATTAATCGAGTAGTTCGTGAATTCATTGATGATCAAATTGATGTTAAGACTGCTGTAAGTAAGTTAAATAAAGAACTTTCAAAAATAAATTAAATTATTCGTTAGACGATCTTTACAAGGTCGTCTAACTTTTTATTATAATTTAAAGTATTTTTGAATGACAAATATCAAAAAAAAAAATAAGAACACTTTATTAGAAAAAGAAAAAAAACTTGGACTAATTCTCCTACTACCGACTATTTTAATAGTATTCTCTGTAGTTATATTTCCACTCTTAGCTAATTTTTGGATTTCCTTTAAACCAGTATCCTTGGGAGATCTGCGTCCACCAAAACTTATAGTAAAAGAACGCATTAAAGGAAAATTATCTAATAAAAATCAACTTGCAGAAATTCAATATAGTTATAGAAATTCATCGATTAAATATGATCTTGAAAATGTAATAATTAAAGACACAATACCGAATGGTTTCACAGTTAAAGATTTGCACCCAGCCCAATTTTGTAAGATAAAATTAAAAGAGTTGACATGTAATTTAAATAATGTTTCGTCAAGATCCTCTGGAAAGATAATTATTAAAATTCATAAGAATGATCAATGGCAAAAAGAATTAGATAACCCCAAAAAAACAAAACCGTTAGTAACTTTTTCAAGCAAAAATGTACTAACTTCTTTTGAATTTAACACTGAAAATTTTAAAAAAGTTTTTTCTGCTTCCGAATTTTTTGAAGTATTAAAAGTTTCTTTTTACTACACTATATTTGGTACCGCTGGAGCATTGTTGGTTGGACTTTTAGCAGCACAAATTTTACAAAAATCGTTTAGGGGGAGGTCTATTGTTCGTGGTTTACTTCTTTTCCCTTATGTCTCACCAGTAATAGCAGTAGCTTTTGCGTGGGTAATATTATTTGATCCTTTTTCAGGTATTGTAAATTCAATGTTAGTTCAAATGAATGTAATTGATAAACCAATTAATTTTTTTGGACAAAAATATACTGACATAATCATTTTTGGTTATGTCTTTAAATTTCCTTTAGCTTTATCAATGGTTATAGCTTTTGAAATTTGGAGATATTTTCCTCTTTCTTTTTTATTTATTCTTGCACGTATGCAGTCATTTCCTGAGGAAGTATATGACGCAGCCAAAATAGATGGGGCGTCACCATTACAACAATTCTATTATATTTCACTTCCATTTTTGATTGGTATTATGTCTATTTTATTCTTACTAAGATTCATATGGACCTTTAATAAATTTGATGACATTTTCTTACTCACTGGCGGTAATGCAGGGACAAGAACCTTTACTGTAAATGTTTATGAACAAGCATTTGCAATTTCAAATCTTGGAGCAGGAGCAGCTGTGGCAGTAGTGATTTTTATATTTCTACTTACATTCTCTTTATTTTTTATGAGATATTCAAAAAAGGAAACATTTTAAAATGTTTTGGAAATATGGCTTATTTTTTTCGATTTTGTCTGGAGGTATATGGGGTATTTTTTGGCAAATCTTTTTTACCGTAGTTGGCATTTTAACCCTTGGAACTCCATTGAGTTTAGAATTAAGTCAAATTATGATTATTGGACCATTAGCAGGAATTTTGTACATTAAAAGTCAAAAATTTTTATCCATAAAATTCCATCTTACTGCAATAATTGTAATTACTTTTCTAATTTTTGTTTCTCACTTAGGAAACCCATATCAAGCAGAAGATGAGAATCGACTAATAATATTTATGTTAACTTTATTAACTTCATTTTTTATATGGGTAAGTTTGAACCATTCTTTATATAATTTAAGTCCTGGGAAATTGTCAAAACATGATATTGAAAGTTTTTTCATAAAATTTATGTGGGGAATAGGTTTAATTATATTAATTTTGATTACCTTAATTCCATTTTATATAATGATTATGACGAGTTTAAAAAATCAACAGAGTTTGATTTTAAACCCTCTAGATTTATCTGTTAATTTAAATACCGATTTTAAAACTCTTTTTAATTCTTACATCGAATTGTTTACTAATTTCAATTTTCATTTGTTTTTAATTAATTCTTTCATTGTATCCTGCACAACAGTTATTATAACTCTATTTTTCTCAATTCCTGGAGCTTATGCACTCGCTAGATTAAGGATACCTAACAAAAAAATTTTTTCCGGTACTGTAATTTTAATTTATTTAATTCCGTCTATAGTATTAATTATTCCACTCTATGCAGTATTTTCTTATATAGGCTTAAGAAATTCTTTATTTGGTCTTATACTTGTTTACCCTGCAACTACAATTCCAGTTGCGCTTTATATGCTAAGAGGTTACTTCAGCGCATTATCAAGCGAAATTGATGATGCAGCGTTAATGGATGGTCTTTCTCGTATTCAGATAATTTTAAAAATAGCTATACCTTTATCTAAACCAGCTATTGTTAGTGTTGGGTTATATGTTTTCATGATTGCTTGGAATGAATTCTTAATTGCATTCATGTTTTTGGATGATCCCAGTATATTTACATTGTCTAGAGGTATCATGTCTTTAAACTCTTCAGAAATTCCGCAACAGCACCTAATGGCAGGTGCAGTAATAGCAACAATTCCTGTTATGATAATTTTTCTTTATTTAGAAAAATTTTTGATATCTGGTCTTTCAGCAGGTGGAGTTAAAGGATAATGATTGAAGAAAGATTTCAAAATGCAGTTGAAATAATAACCAAAAATGACCGTGGTGGATATACTGTCCCAACTTCTAAACTTTATCCACACCAATGGAATTGGGACTCTGCTTTTACAGCTTTAGGTATTTCTACTTATAACAAAACTAGAGCATGGCAAGAAATAATTTTGTTGATTAAAGCACAATGGAAAAATGGAATGATACCTCATATAATTTTTCATAAAAATGATCCAAATTATTTTCCTGGTCCAAATCATTGGCAAATCAAATCAAATGCTAATACTAGTTGTCACTCTCAACCACCAGTGTTGGCAAGCATAATTTTGGATATGGTAAAAAATGGAAATAATTATGATTTAAAGAAAGGTCAAAGTCTTTTTAACTCTTTAATGGCTTATCACGAATGGTTTTTTTCAGCAAGAGATCCAAATAATGAAGGTTTTATCAGCATAATTCACCCTTGGGAGTCTGGAAGGGATAATTGTCCTGATTGGGACTTAGGTTTACATAATGTCAATGTTCCTGATAATTTTGAAGATTATGTTAGATGCGATACGTCACATGTAGAAATATCTCAGAGACCTACAAATAAAGATTATGATAAATTTATGTCCATAGTCGAATATGGAAGAAACTGTAATTGGGACCCAAAAAAAATGTATGATGAGGGTCCTTTCTTGGCAATTGATCCAGGAATAAATTTTATTTTTTTAAAGGCAAATAAAGATCTTTTATCATTAGCAAAATTATTTAATTATAAAAACAGAGTAAATAAAATTCAGAGTTGGATAAATAAACTTGAGGAAGGTTGCCAAAATTTTTGGAATGATAAAGTAAAAGCATTCACTGCATTTGACATGAGAAGCAATCAATTCTGCGATGCTATAACTAACGCATCAATGCTTTGCTTATATGCTGGCACAGGTTCAGATAAACAAAAAAATTATACAATTAAGCATTGTGAGCGAATTTTAAATAGTTGTGTTTATGGAATGCCAAGCGTCGATCCAAAACATAAAAAATTTGAAAGTGAAAGATATTGGAGAGGTCCTGTTTGGTCAATCATGAATTATATGATCTCACATGGTTTAGAGCATGAAGGTGAATACTCACTAGCCAAAAGAATTAAGGATGATACTATTAAACTTATAGAGGTTGGTGGTATGTATGAATATTTTAACCCACATACAGGAAAAGGCCTTGGTGGACACGATTTCTCATGGACTGCTGCAATTTTATTAGCACTTGGAAGAGATAGTTCTAATTTAAAGTTTACAAACAATTAGTGAGCACAGAATGGCTTCTATTATTTTACAAAATATCTCAAAATGGTTTTCCAGTAATCAAGTAATTAAAAATGTTGACCTAAACATTAAAGATGGAGAATTCATTGTTTTTGTAGGTCCCTCAGGATGTGGAAAATCGACACTTTTAAGAATCATCTCTGGTCTTGAAGATTTAAATGATGGAACTGTTTTAATTGACGATTTGGATGTGACAGACAAAATTCCATATGATCGTGGACTATCAATGGTTTTTCAATCTTATGCACTATATCCCCATATGAATGTTTTTGATAACATAGGTTTTTCTTTAAAAACCTCGGGAGTAAAGAGTGATATTTTAAAAACAAAAGTTGGAGAAGTTGCAAAAATTCTTCAATTAGAAGATCTGTTACACAGACTTCCTAAACAACTATCTGGAGGACAAAAACAAAGAGTTGCAATTGGAAGAGCAATTATTAGGAAACCCAAAGCATTCTTGTTTGACGAACCACTATCTAATCTAGATGCAGCACTGAGAGTTGAAATGCGTTTGGAAATCTCAAAATTGCATAAAGAACTTGGAGTTACCACAATTTATGTTACTCATGACCAGGTTGAAGCAATGACACTAGCAGATAAGATAGTTGTTCTTAACGAAGGAAAAATTATTCAAATTGGTTCTCCACACAAACTTTACAACTATCCAAAAAATTTATTTGTTGCAGAATTTATTGGTACACCAAAGATGAATATTTTAAACTGCATTAAAAAAGAAGGACATATTTATTTAGATAAAAATAAAAAAACTAATATTAAAACAAAAAAAGAAAGTATATTCACACTGGGAATAAGACCGGATAATATAGAAATATGCAAATCTGAAAAAAATATATTGAGTGGGCATATAAAATTTTGTGAATACTTAGGTTCTGAACAGTACGTTTATGTTGATTGTGGAATTAAAGATAAACTAATTATAGTAAAAATAGACCCAAATTTTAAAGTTATGCTCAATGAGAAGATAGGCTTAAAGTTTATTTCTAAATATGTGCATTTCTTTTCTAAGGATGGTTTAAGATTAGTTTAAAATATTTATTCTTAAATTGCGGTTCTTCAACTTGTATTGTTTTATAAAGTTAGAAGTAAGCTAGTGGTCAAAAGTAATAAATTATCATCCAGGTTCAAACAAGTATTTTTTAATACTGGAGTTGGTATGATAATAGTAGATAAAAATCGTACATTATTTGAAGTAAACCCTAGTGTACTGAATTAAATTTTAATTTTTGTAGTGTAAAAGAAAAAATGAAAACAAAAAATACTAAGAAAATAATGACAGTTTCTGGAGAATATAGTGAAAGAAATTTTACTGTTGCAGACCTTCAGTCATTCAAAGGTAAACGTCAACTTACAAAAACTATCCCTTTTTCAGAAGAAGAAGCTGAAGCTGCTGAAACTGCAGGCATTGAAACACTTAATATAAGGCATAATCCTAAAAGACCCGAGATTTCAAAAGCTCTTAGAGCTGCTGCTCCAAATACATTTATGAGTTTTGCACTTCCAATGCAGTCTGCTAAATCTGAATATGATGCTTTAAGATTAGCTTTTGATGCGATGGAACTTGGAGCCGATTCTGTAATATGCGGAACATGGAGTATAAAATTCATTGAAGCTGTCGCTCATGCAGGCATACCAACTGAAGGTCATATAGGACTAGTGCCTAGGAGAAGCACTTGGACAGGGGGATTTAAGGCGGTAGGAAAAACTGTAGAACAAGCTAAAAAACTCTATGATGATATTAAAATTCTTGAAAATATAGGTGCATGGGCTGTTGAAGTCGAAGTTATACCAGAAAATATCATGGCCATTCTATCTCCACAAACTTCATTAATTACATCATCTCTAGGAAGTGGTGTTGGAGATATACAATTTTTATTTGCAGAAGATATATTAGGTAACACTAAAGGACCATATCCACGTCATTCAAAGCAGTATGCTGATCTTTATGAGTTAAAACAAAAGTTACAACAAACCAGAATAAATGCTTTCAAAAATTATATTAAAGATGTAAAGGATAATAAATTTCCATATAAGGACGTTACTGTAAGCGCTAATGATGACGTTGTAAATGCACTTGAAAAATATATAAAAAAATAAAAAATCGTATTTGAATTATTTAAAATAATGCACCAAAATAAGTGTCATTATTGGATAGTCACATAAACTTTAATACTATTATCTAATAAAAATTAATTTTGTAATTATAAAAGGAAGAGTACTTATGAATATGATATCTAAGAGTTTTGATCCGAAACTAGTAGAATGGCGAAATGTTAAAGATCCAGAAAATAAGAAGTTTAAAGTTGACTTTGATTATAGTCTTTTAGGATATGATATTAAATCAGGGCGTCTTGATATGCTATTAAGGTATGCTAATTTAAGTCACTGTAGACGACATAGACATGTAGCTTCAACATTAACGATGGTTTTAGAAGGTGAACAACACTTAACTGAATGGCAATCAGACGGATCCAAAAAATCTATCGTAAGAAGAAAAGGAGATTATGCTATAGCAGGTGCTGATGCGCTTCCACATGATGAGCGTGGAGGCGAACATGGGGGAACAGTCCTATTGTCAATGAATGCGCCTGATGGAATATTATTTGAATATTTTGATGAAAATATGGAAAACGGATGGACATTATCGATAGAAGAATATGTAGACAATTGGAAAAAAGGAGTAATATACGGGCAGAGAAAATAAGAAGAATTTTTTAATGATAAAAATCTTATTATTAATAACAATTTTTGTAATTTCTAATAATTCTTTTGCTCAAAATAATACTGTTGATATTGACAGACTTTGTTCAGATAAGACTTGTACTAAGCCAATAAAAGAATTTCAAATTTCCAATTTTTTTTTTAAAACAAGAAACTGTGAAACCAAAGACTATAGAAAATGTCTGCTATGGTTTGGAAATAAGGGAAACAAAGTTAAAATTAGTTGGGTCAAATATTACAGAATAATTAATGGCCCAATTCCAACCAAGTCAACTTGTATAAAAGGAAAACCAGTTTGGTTTCAAGATATACCTTTTCCGAATAATAAAGATCTAAATATCAATATTTTAAAATTTTTTCAAAAATTTAATTATCAAAACAAAGAAAAAATGTACTTTAATGAACCAATCATTAAAACATTTAACTATTTTTCTCAATCCGACAAATCCTTGGGAGTTTTAGTTCAAAGTAAGAACTTTAAAGGTATTAGAAAAAAACAAATCTATGTATTTGACACCGAAGGGGATAATTTTGAAGTTGTTAAACCACTTTGTAAAAATGATTAAAATGACAATTTTAACGAGCGTAATTTAAATTTGTAATTTACAAACGCTATCTATGAAAATTATGCAATCAAATTACAAATATACTTTTGAATTAGCAGTGTAATCAATTTATAGCTTCTTGAGGTTAAGACTTTGATTTTAAATCCTTCAAAACTTCAGAAACGACCTTAATTGCAATTTTATTATCTTCAATCTCTGACTTATCGATAGATAAAGACAAACCCGGAATATTTCTTTCAATCAAATTATCATTTTCCTGCGAAAATTTTACAACTTCATATGTTTGAACCGGATAAGAAATACCCTTCACATTAATAGCCTCTTTTTTTTCACAGATAATTTTATTTCGAATTAATAAATATGTGTCTTCTGATAATAAAATTTTGTTAATATCAGCTCTTGCCTCAAGCCTAGATGCTAGGTTCACACCGTTGCCAATAATCGTGTAGTCTAATCTATCTTCAGAACCAAAATTACCAACTGTGCACACTCCAGTATGGATTCCCATTCGCGCATTTAAAGGTTTCGCTAATCCTTTTTTTCTCCACGAAATTCTAAGCTTGTTGAGTTCTTCTAACATGTCCAATGCCATCGAAACACACGCTATTGCATCTTCTTCGTCTCCCCTTGAATTAGGGTCTCCAAAAAAAACTAAAATCGCATCACCAATAAATTTGTCTATTGTCCCACCCCATTTAATAGCAACATTAGACATTTTTGTTAGATATTGGGTTAGAAGCTCTGTTAAAACCTCAGGTTCTAATCTTTCAGTTAATTCTGTAAAACCTTGCAAATCTGAGAAAAAGACTGTCAAAGGCTTTCGCTTTGTTTGGACCTTTACGTCTAGTTTGCCTGAAAATATTGACTCATAAACTTGAGGTGAAAAGTATTTTGACAACTTTTCTGAAAGTGTTTTCAATTCAGAAGTTCTTTCCTCAACCTTTTTTTCGAGATTTATGTTTAAACTCTCTAGTTCTTGATGAGCTTTATTTAATTCTTTTAATCTTTTTTGCTCAAGTTGATATAGCCTTGCATTTTCTAAAGCACTAGCAGTTTGATTTGCTAATATTCCAATCAATATTTCATCAGATTTATCGAAAATGTTCATTTTTTCACTTTCAACAGAAAATACACCAACGAGCTCATTATCTATAAGCATTGGTATTGCGACCTGACTTTCCGCGTTTTTGAGACCTGGCAATTCAACTTTGTCCTGTAATTTATTTTTATTAGTAATTTGAACTTGTTCACGAATTGCTTGCATGTAACTTCTCTGCATTCCTAAATTTGCCATTCTCATGAGTTTTTTCTTTTCAGCAACTATCCCAATTACTCCAACACCAAACTCAACTTTTGCACCAATCCCTCTTTTTTCATATCCATAAGTTTCTAAAACGTTGAGATATTTTTTATTTTCAGAAACTAGTAAAATCATAGAATGTTTAAATCCAAAAAATTCATTCATTAATGATAGCATTGAAGAAGCAATTAAGTTTAAATCTAGAGATTTATTTATTTGATTAGAAATTTGTTTGATTATTTCGATTTCTTTTGATTTTCTATCAAGAAGAATTTTAACATTTTCTAATTCATTTTTAGATTGTGAAATTTTATCCATGCAAACTGACATACTTCATAATTTAAAAAAATTTAATTAAAACTACTCACTTATGGATATAACTTTATACACATCAGCTGCTCGTAATTTAAAGATACCTGTCATACCCGTCATAGACGCTATAGCTTGTAATTTCATATCCATTTCATCAAATAATTCACCTTCGGTCTCTTCATGATCAAATTTCAATTCTAAGTTGTATTGTTTTAATGTGCTAGGATCTGAAATTGTTGCATAGGCATATGGATTTTCAGAAATATTTTTCTTTGTCTTATTAAAAAACTGAAATGAGAGAGCTACATGGTTTTCATCTACATACCATATCTGGGATATCACAGTGGTATTAGGCTCACCATCAGATGAACAACTTGTAATCCAACTTGGAAACATTCCTTGTAATGCTGGCATGTGCTTATCTTTAATCATTTGGTTTCACTATTAGTTATTTCTTTACCAGCATCTGGGCCTGGTGTTTGAATATAGACTTTGTCAACTCTAAAAGTTATGCCAAGGTCTGGCACTTTCCCAAATTTATCAAAAGCAGAATCTTTTGACAAACCCACACTAGTGATAACATTAATAACATTATTTCTATAATTTTCTGATATTTTAAGATCTTCATTATTTAATTTTTCTGAGGATACAAATTGACCTTTAAAATTATAAGCTTCATGACTTATCATACCAACAAAAAAGCTAACCCTTCCAGACTCACTTAAATATTGTAAAACTTTATTACATTCATCATTTATTACAAAACATGTTAGTGTGGATTTTGTGTTACTAATCTTTACACCTAAAGTGTCTACATGCACTGTTTTATTGTTTTTGGATGAAACTCCAAAATGACCCAATCCCTCTTGTAATGCATTTATTGTTAAATCAGGTATCAAAATTTTTCCAAGCTTTAGATTATTAAATATGCTTTTGTAAATTTAATTTAAAAAATTTAAAAAGTAAATTAATTGGGCATATATCTTGTTAAAAAAAATGAAACTTTACACAAGCATAACTTAATAGTTAAATTATTACTGTTATGAAAAATAAAATTGAATATTTTTTTGACTGTAGTAGTCCTTGGACCTATCTGGCTTTTAAAGGAATAACAGATTTATTAAAAAAAAAGGATTTTGAACTTATTTGGAAGCCTATTTTAGTTGGTGGTATTTTTAATACAACTAACCCAAGTGTCTACGAGGCAAGAAATAACCCAAACCCAGTTAAAGAAAAAATAAATTACTATTTTGAAGATTTAAAAGACTGGTCTAATTTTAGAAATATTATAATCAACCATGATGGTTTCGGAGAGGGGTTTTCCCCAGAAGTTTTTCCAGTAAACAGTGTTAAAGCAATGAGAGGTGCATTTATGTTTTTAGATCAGGGGAATATTAAAAATTACGTTAATTCAATTTTCTATGCTTATTGGACTGATGGCTTAGATATATCCTTAGAAGAAAATCTTATAAAGATTGTTGAAAATTTAGATGTAAATCCCATCAAGTTTTTAAATTTTATTCAGCAGCAAGACACTAAATATAGACTAAAAAACAATACTCAAGAACTCATAGATCGTGGAGGTTTTGGGTCACCAACTTTCTTTTTAAATGAGAATAAAATGTATTTTGGTCAGGACAGAATTACTTTAATTGAAAGACAACTTTAAAGCCTTTAAATATTATGAAGTAATAATTAAGACAAAAAATATAAGAACAGATATTACATAAATAAAAAATTTAATAATCTTTATGGAGAATTAATTTATGACCAAAGGTTCAATAATCAGATTTAAACCAAAGCCTGAGTGTTTTGAAGAATTTTTGAATAATATCAAAGAGCGTAACAGAGATAGAGCGCTTGCCAAACCACCAACTCATTATTTATTGACCACTCCTGATGAAGTAATTGCAATAATTTTTCGACAAGAACGTGAGTTCTCAGAGAGCTCGGCTAAAGGTGTCAATTGGTTGGATACACAAAGACATTTATTAATTGAATATAGCAAGCAAGACGGACACACCATTCCCCTAACTGGAACTTTGATTGAATATTAATCATGCAATAATTATTAGTAATCTAATATAATTGGATTAATTTTATTGGTAAAACTCTCTAAGTACTCATCTTGCTAACTTTATAAAAATATCACCCATACCAGACCTCAATTCATTAATCGGTGTTCTATTTCTAATTGGGCAAAATCTACCTGTTATCTTATTTGCAGATATTTTCCTTAAATCTGATGGTTCGCAAAACTTAGCTTCGTGTAATATTCCAATTATTAATTTACTATCTTGTGTTTCAACTTGTTCGTAGTCTAATTCATTTCCTTTACAAAAATAATTCTTGTTAACTTTTTTAGGAAAATCTTCTTTTGTACAGGGGTTGTCTATAATTAGTGCATATACATCCTTGAAACCTTCTTGAAATTCTTTAGTGATCTTTTTAACCCGAGCATATTTCATTAGGTCGCAAACACAAGGCCAACAACATTTATAGTAGTAACCACAAATTTGTTTTTCAGTTTTATCCTCTTTTACATTTACAAATTGTGGGATTGAACCTAATCCAATTAGTGACCCTGAAACAGCACAGTAATGTTTATTATACTCTTGAAACTCTTCAAAACTTTTATAATTATCAGAAATATGCTTGTAAAATTTAGGTCCAGCTGCATTTCTATTTCCATCCGGAAATATTGATCGCCAGTCTTTGGATAAACTTTGGTAATATTTACCTTTGTCATCACTTGCGTAAGAAATTACAATGTTCGTCAAAAAAAATACTAACAATAAACTAAGAAAATATTTTAACTTTAACATCAAATTAAATGCCCTTACTAAAAACGTAAGTTTTGTTTAATTGACTAATTTTAAAATTATCAGATGATCCATCAGTCCATTTAATTGTAACACTTTTAACTTTTTCATCTTTTCTAAGCCCATAATGAGCAACGGGCTCCATTTGACATAAATAACCAGAACCAGCGTCAATGGTTTTTGCATGATTTCTCATATTTGTATTTAATATTACTGTAACCCCTCTTGCTGGTGCATTAAAAGCTGTTTTTGGTAAAATTCTTACGAACCTAAAAGAACTATCAATATTTGCCTTATATAATGAAAGTGGTTGTTGACCAGATTCACCGTGTGAAACTAGCAATTCAAGGATACCATCATTATCTATGTCTGCTACAGCTGCGCCTGTACCTAATCCAAAAGGTTCTAATCCGTTGTTTAATTGAATTTGTTTTAATTTTCCATCACTCAGAATTTTAAAAAGTTTATTAGGTTCGCCAATATTATTTACAAAAATTTCATCAAATCCATCATTATCAAAATCAGCTGCGATCACAGTTCTTACTCTGGTCGGCTTTTTAAATGCAGCAGTTGCAACATCATTAAATTTATTTTTCTCATTAAGAAAGATCCTGTGTTCACCATTCCAATTACCACTAACAATGTCTAATTTACCTCTATATAAAAAATCAGTTAGTGTCGTCCCTCGACCATTTTCAAATGTATCTTCAACACCTAGGTTTTCTGCAACTTCTTTAAATGTGCCATTTTCATTTATATAAAGAAAGTTTGGACCTCTTTCATTGGCAGCGAATATATCCATTTGATTACTTAAGATGTGGCCAGAAACAACTGCTCTTCCACCGGTAATTCTGTTTATATTTAATAATGGTGCTTGATCTACTATATTTCCGTTTGTTAATTCATAAAAACGAGTTGGACCTCCATAATTTGCAACATAAATTCCATACTTACCCTCACCATTTCTGTCAACACACACAACTGATCTTCCTGCTGTTAGATTTAAAGATTTTAAATTTTTATCAAGTTGAAATAAATCAGTTATATTTGTCTCGTTATCAAGTAATCTGTCAGAAAATTGTTTTTGACCACTATATGTGTCTGTATTGAGAAAATATAATTCTTCAAAACCATCATTATCAATATCGCATGCGGCAACTCCAATAGTAGCTCTTTGATCATCAGCGAATAATTTATCACTATTTATATTTTCTAGTTTACCATTTTTATAAGATAAGATTAAATTAGGAAATCTAAACCCAGTTACAACAAACTCAAATCTTCCATCTTTATTAAAATCTGTTACTGAAATACCATAACTCAATCTTTTTGAGTTATTTTTGATTGAACTAGATATATCTTTGAAAAACTCAGCAAAAGCAGATTTGGACATTAGTATTATGATTACAATAATTATTGATTTCATGATTTTCATATATTGTTTTAATAATAATTTTCAATAGATATAATTTATGAATGTAGATTTTGAGTATAAAGAATTGTAATTAGTTAAATAAAGATTATATGATTTTATAATTTAATATGTCTCCAATTACATTTAATTCTTATCTCGATCAACTGATTAATGAATAGCTTTCAAAATAAAATCCCTCCTTTTTTTGTTCACTTGTTTACAGGTTCTGGGATAATTTTTAGTTTCTTGGCATTAGTGAATGTTATTGAAGGTAACAAGTTACAAACTTTCATGTTTTTGGGAATCGCATTAGTAATTGACATCGTTGATGGAACTTTGGCCAGAAAGTACAAAACCGAAATTTTTTTTCCAAATATAGATGGTAAAACTTTGGATACGATAATTGATTATATTAATTACATTTTTATACCTTGTATAATGCTATACAAATTTAATTATTTGCCTCAAAATTTTACAATAATCTTTCCGATCATCATCATATGTGTTTCACTATATTCATACACTAATACCAAGTTGATAGATACGTCATTTTCTTATGTAGGGTTTCCTTCAATATGGAATATTGTTATTTTATATTTAGAAATTTTGAGTTTTGATCAATTTATTAATTTATTAATAATCTCATTTTTTATTTTTCTTAAGTTTATTCCCTTCAAAGTTTTTCACCCGATGCGTTACAAAAAATTAAAAAAAATAAACATTTTAGTATTATTTGGAACACTTCTTATGAGTTCTATTTTACTGGTAGATAATTCAAAGCTGAAATTTTTAATTGATTGGTATTTTTATTTTTTTATTTTGTGGATAATTTTTAATAGTTATTTCGTTCTATTCGTGATCTTTTCTAACTTATTTTCATATAATGATAATCGGAAATTAAAAAAGTAAATTGGGCTATTTTTTAACATTAATAAGATAACCTAAGTTGTTGTTGTTTTAAAAATAAATATTAAGAATATCATTTATAATTTTATATCGATTTATTTGGCTTAGGTAATTACTTGTGCCAACCTAAATTGTCCATAACTTTAATAATTTTATTAAATTGTTTAGACCAAATAAAATTAGCTGGATTTGCCCTGCTGGTAAACATGGCTTTAGTATATTTATTTTCTAATTGATTGTATTCTAGAAAATATTTTTTCTGATTATCAAAATCTTTTTCTTGTTCAAAAACATACAAAAGAAATATGTGTGCATATCCTGAGTTTCCACAAAAAGGACTTTTGCAATTATCAATTTCATCAGAAGTTTTTCTGTTTAAAATAATTTTTTTAGCCAATTGCTTAACTGCTTCTAGATCATCATTTAAAAAACTTGCTTGCATATAAAAAGACGTAAATGTATCAGTGGGATTATTATCTAGTTCAAATAATTTTTTAAAAGAAGCCGTTGCTTGCTTAAACTTGTTACAAAGGGTAAAAACTTCTCCTGCTAATCCATATTGATAAGAATTGTTATTTATCAGGCTATAACCTTTTTCTGCAAATTCTCCAGCTTTTTTGAGGCCACCCCATTCATTGGCTCTATCTCCGTCACGATTTAAGATATGTACCGAAGCTAAAAAATAACCTTGCGCTAAATATGCATCAGCCTTGTCGGGATTTATTTCAATTGCTTTAGTTGCAAACTCCATTGCTTTTGCAAAACATGCAGTTGACGCTGCTCTTCGTTCTTTTTTTGATGCTTTATTACTTTTTGGTTTACAAAACCCAAGTCTAAATTTGTAATGATGTTTCCATGCTTGACTTAAATTATGCGCATATCCATTTGGATTAATTTTATATAGCTTGTCTAAGGCTTTTTCATAATCAGAATAACCTTCTCTAGACCACTTTTCCCTTTCTTTTGCAGCAAATTGCAGAAGTCTTAATTCTTCTATTGTTTCAATATCGTCATTTGACACACGAATTTTATCCTCTTCAAGATTGAATTTAGAAAGAACTGAGAGCACCAATTCATCTTGAACTTTAAATAAGTCATCAGTTTTAGAATTTTTTAATTGTGAAAGAAGTATTTGATTATTTTTTATATCACGAATTTCAATATTCGTTCTCATATTTTTTCCAAAAACCGTTACAGAACCACTCAGTAGGTATCTTACGTTATAACTATTAATTAATTCTTTTTTTTGCAGATTTTTTTTTGCTGCTAACAGACTGGTATTCTTAGAAAGTACTTTTAAATTTTCATAACCTGACAAACCACCTACAAATAGATCAAGCATACTCTCTGATATAAAATTATGTTCAGATGAATTTGCTAAATTTTGAAATGGAAGAACAAGAACGACTTGTTTGTCTTCTAAGCTAGGATCTTTCAAGTGTTCATTTTTTTTGTAGAATTGAAATGAGAAAAACCCTAAAAGCAACACTGCTAATAACCCAATAGAACTTAAAGCGACAACGTTTATCTTTGCTCTTGTAATGCTAGATCTTCTTTGCGAAGGATCTAAGAGTACATCAAATGCATGAAATTCATTTTGTTTTACTTTTTGAACGCCAAGATCATTAAATGTGATTTTTGTTTTAGGAACCACAAAATCATATACACTCTTGGATATAGTTATTCCGTTTGGTTGTGCAAGAGCCTCCAAACGTGCTGCAATATTAACTCCATCTCCAATAAGATTACCATCTTTATTAACTACATCTCCCATATTTATACCAATGCGAAACTCTAAATTCATTTCAGTTTTATTAGACAGATTTCTTTTATTTATTTCATTCTGGAATTCTACACCACATTCAACTGCATTTACCGCACTTTGAAATTCTGCTAGCACTGAGTCTCCAGCTGTATTAAATATTGATCCATTATATTTTTTTAAAAGTTTATTAAGTATTATTTCGCATGCATTATAGCTTTGTAGAGTTCCATTTTCATCTACTTCCATGTGTTTGGAGTAGCCCACAACATCAACTACAAATATAACAGCTATTTTACGATTTATCTCAGGCGACATAATTTAAGATTAATGAGATTAAAATTTTTTACAAGATTGAATTAATTTAAGAAGTAAGATGCTTGGCACGTATCCGTGTTTACTATTAAGGCGTTGCAAATTAAGGAGAGAGCCATTCCCCTTCCCAATTGGTTGACTTTTTGTAATGAGCACGAATATGTTTTACCCCTAGAAGAAGTAGTTGCATTGATTGTATATCACACACTAATACAGCAAAACGTCTCTGATCTGGATTATAATTATAGGCAAGTGAGCTTTCAATAACGGTGCCAGGACTAGGAATAGTTCCATAAGCTACCCTAGAGTTAGTAGGAATGTCTCTCCAGTATGGAATAGTAATGTCTCCAACCTTCACTTCAACAATAACGTCCATCTGAATTTGTAATTGTACTTTTGGCAACCAAATGTGAATTCCAGCACGAGGGTTCTCCTTGAGAGCAAACATTTTTGAAGAAGTGGTATCAGTGTGGAACTCTATCTGGTTATCTTTCTGATTACACCGTCTCATTACTAAAGTGCGGGCATTGGGAAAACCATCTGCACCTAATGTTACAAAGGTAGGGTGTCTTGCCGGCGATTTTTTATCAGCCTTTCCGCGATAAATTTGTGCCCAGCCAAACTCCAAAAAATCATCTAATTTTTGAAAATCTTTCATTTGCATAATACTTAAAATTGAATGGTTGGATTGTAAACTAGAATAATGTACAAGATACTTATTAAAAATTTCATGCTTACACCTTTATAGATTTACTAAGAAAAGCATTATATACCTATAAGTCAAGAATATATGCAAAAAAAGGAATAACCTGACGACTGATAAATATGATGGTTGGTATAACTAAACTCCTATTAGGCTTAAAACACAAAAAACCCAAAAACCAAAGTTTTTGAGGGTGATCTAAGTCATTGATTTTATTAATATAGTTGGTTGCAGGGGTAGGATTTGAACCTACGACCTTCAGGTTATGAGCCTGACGTTTTTTAGGGATTTTAAGGGTTTTTTGTAATGTTTAGCTATAAGTTTAGCTATGAAATCTACTTCGCTTAAAATTTATAGCTAAACATTTTTAACCTGACGAACTTTAGTAAGGTTTATGTTGCCTGACGACCTCACTAATATTTAAATTAATATTATAAGGTGAATTTAATATTATTAGTTAAAAGGAAATTAATTTGAAGAATTGATTTTAATAAAGAGACTATTAAAAAATATGAGTATAAATATTAAAATTATTTAAACTCAAAATTTTAACTAATCTTAACAAATTTTTTTGCTAAAAAAAAATGAAGTACCAAACTAGGGGGGAATGATACTTCACTGAATAGGAGGAATATATATTGACTGTATTGTTTTTTTTCTGTTAAGCTAGGTATCAAAGTGATATCGAATAAAAAAACTAAATATTATTAAAATATCGACAATTATATAAGAATTTTATTATTTTTTTATAAAGAGTTAATAATAATTCATATTTTAATTATTTTTTTGCATCTCGTTAATTATATTTGTAACACCTATACCAACGGCTTCGTAGGCATCATATATTTCATCTGCTCCTGAATTTTCTAATATTTTTGTATTTTCATTTGATCTTGTTGGGACTATGATTTTTCCTATAAAGCCGTATCTTCTAGCTTGTAAAGTAGACCAATTTTGTGCATGAAATTCTGGTAATGCGAGTACAATAACTTTTAATTTTCCAAATCTTAATTTAGACCAAAATCCTGGATCTTCAGCATCAGCGAATGCCACCCTGTTTCCTTCTGATAATTTATTTAAAGCTATTTCTGTATCAGCGTCAACGCCTACAACTTTTATACCTTTCTCAGTTAATTTATTAAAAATTGAACTCCCAATTCTACCCATACCGACAATCATGATCTCAGCTTCTCCAAAAGTATGTGGTTGCTCATCAGGATGATGTTTTTCTCTTTCAAATTTTATTAAAAAATTTTCAAGATATACAAAAATTTCATGAACATATTTATTCAACACGGAACCAATAATAAAGCTAATACATACTGACAATACTAGAATAGCTAAAATCTTTTGGTCTATTATATTTAAATCATACCAATATGTAGCAACTATGAGACTAAATTCTGAATAAGTTATTAATGAGATTGAAATTAAGAACGAAGAATATGCTCTCAAATTAAAGAAGATTAGTAGAAAAAATAAAGATAAAAACTTAACTACTAGCAATAAAATTAAGAAGAATGAATTTAAAATAATTTCCTGATTAAGATTTAATTTCATTCCAAGAGATACAAAAAATGCTACTAGTAAAATCTCTCTTAAACTCCATATCTTTTCACCTAATCTATCAGCAAATTTAATGTTTGATAACATCATTCCCATTATTAGGGCACCTAATTCTCCCGACAAACCAAGTTTTTCAAACAAATATCCTCCTAAAAAGAGACCAATTATTACAGAAGTAAGCAGTTGTAATTCTTCATTTGATTGTAATTTTTCTAAAACGATTTTTACTATTGGAATGCATAAAGGAGTAAATAAAAGAAGAAGTGTATAAAATGATAAATTAGTTTCATTTGTATAAAGTAATAAAAAAAGAGCTAAAATATCTTGAAAAATTAAAATTAAGATTGAGTTTCTCCCATGAAAAGAATTAATTTCTTTTCGATCCTCGAGAGATTTTGAGGCTATTACTGTGCTTGAAAAAGTTAAAATAATACAAAGCAAAATTTTTGCTTCGAAATCTATGTTTAAATTTAATAAAATAAAATAAATTAGTGTTATTAATAAAGAATGGAGAAAAAAAACATTTAAAAAGCTTAAACTTAGAAATGAAGAAGGTTTTACCTTTAAGCCTATAGAAAAAAGTAATAATTCAACACCAATTTTTGAGGGTATTGACAAAATTTCATCATTATCTGAAAAACTTATGTATGAGAAGAAATATCCAGAGGTTATAAAACCAATTAAAATTGGTAATGATAAAACCTTGAAAATAAAACCAAAAAATAAAGCTCCACTCAACCAAATTAAGATCAAATCCATACAGTAATATAGAATTAAATGATAAAAAAGTGTAAAAATAATAACTCGCGTGACCTTTTTTTATATTTTGATGTTTTGTTTGATGAAAACTTCATCAATTCACAATGAAATTTATGATATATTTATTTCTAAATTAGATTTCATTAAACTAATTAATTGCAAGGACAGAATTAACTTAAAGCTTTATGATTGATATCTAGACCTTATTTAGTTGCCCGATAAATTATTCATTTTTTTAAGATAAGACTAGCTTTTAACTTCGAGAATTTTAATCATAAAATCATATAAACCAGGACCCTTTTTATCCACAGCATCCCTAATCGTGAGATGGATGTTATTTGGATTGTTTCCATCCAACATTATCATTTTCTGTCCATCTGTAAAATTAGCTTTAGACAGTTTTAAAGGGATATTTTGAATAATTAACCTCAAGCGCTCGATATTGGCTTTTAGCCATTTCTTTTCAAGATCTTCTTCCCCTGCTGGGAATATATATCGTCGGTCAACCAATTGTTTTATGTGAAGAACACGCTCAGCAATTTCTTGAAGTTTTGAGTAGCCCCCAATTGCACTAACTGCGTCTCTAATGTCACGATTAAATCCACTGCCGTCAGCACGTATCTTTGGGTTTGGGGGCATCGCATAAAATGGTAGTTGAGGGGGGGTGTCTGGCGAGTTACACTCATTAGCGACGCTAAGTATATGCTCAATTGCCTTAAATGATCCTGAATCCTTAAGCAGTGAGGCAGAAATATTCTGGCGTAACGTAGGCTTTAACAAACCAACTTCAACTAATTTTTCTTCAGCATTTGGGATGCCATTAGGGCGATCGACCGCCTTCGTATACTTTTCTGAAGTCTTCAGATTAAGTTGCTTTAAAGCCTTTTTTATTAGCTTTTTGCTAGTGCTAGATGGAACTTTTCCGTGACGTCCCACAAGATAATCAGCAATGCCAGGATAAAGAGAATGGTATTTGTCACGGCCTTCTAACTGATTCCAGAGTGATAGTGCAGCTTGACCAGTAGTATTTGCTGCATAAGGGGTAACTTGGGTTGGTTGACCAAGATCTTCTAAAATTTCTGCTTGCATTTTATATATTGCAATCTGGATTTGGTCCCAATCAGCATGATTACCATTCACTCCTAAAAGGCGTCCAAGATTCTCAACCAGTCCAGGTATTGATTTAAGTGTTGCAGACGCTCCACCGGGTGTACGTGCGTCATACATTGCTTCTACAAGTTCAGAATTATAACGTGACTCTAAATCACGATATTGAAAACGCAACCTATAAAGGGAAGACATACTAGCCTTTATAGCATCGTTATTTAATTGTGGGGATTTTTTTGCAACTCTCTCATCAGGATAATTCCTTATAAGGTTTAACATCTTGTTCATGCTTGGTTGCGCTGTTGACCCTGAAAGAGCTGGATGTTGTACATCCATTGTTATGTCCTTATTTAACTCCACAGCTGCCAAAACCGCAGCCATGTAACAGACAGGGGCCTCACCATAAGTGGAGTGCGCATGAATGTTTACTTCATGGTCAGGAAAACGCTTATATAATGCTGATACAAGTTCATATACGAAATAGGCGCTTAATCTACCACTGGCAGATTTCAAATAAAATCCTTTATGTCCAAGTTCTACAAGTTCATCAGCAAAAGCAATACATCTGGCAACAGTTATGTTTGGATTATCTTCAATACAAATTGTTCCCTGTGCTATAATATCATAACCTGCACCTTGGGCTTCTGCGACTGCTTGAGCAACACCGGAAAGACATGCTGCATCATTAAGGCCGTGAAAATTCTGCAGGATATTCATTCCCATACTAGCATACTCAAAAACTACCGCTCTTATTACATCATATGGTTGAGGCTCATAACCAAGTAGAAAATCTCCACGTATAAGGGCAGATTGCCTCACCCCAAGGCTTTTAAAATGAAAAAGCAATTTTTCAACTTCTGCCCATTCATTTCGGCCTTTCTTGGCAAAAATATCAAAAAATGTACCCCCACCTGTTTGTATCGCGTCAGTACCAATCAGATGTGCGGTTGGATAAGAATCTATGATTTCCTGTGCAGACGGGTTAGTTCCAAATAAAGACTGAATAGAATCGCGTAAAACGTCTTGGAATTTTATTTTTGACATAGCAAATTTCTCAATATCAGTAGCAGTGTCAGTTTACTAAAGTACAAAATAGAAGTATGAATACGACCATTTTTAAGTTCTGTTTTTAACTTTTGAAAATTGAAACTTTAAACTAAAGTCTAGTCTTCATAAATATTATAGTTAGGTAAAGGTGTACTTAAAACAACAACAAGCCTAATTATCTGACAAATTCATAAATCTGTTAATAAAGTGAGCAATATTTTAGTAAATTGTCTAAAATCAGCGATTAAATCTAGAAAGCTTTTCCAGGTTTATTTTATGATGATTTGAAGGAGTTGGTTTTTATATAAATTTAATTTTAATAATGGAGCCCAATATGAATAAAAAAAATGATGATGATAAGTTAGCTGTTCAAAGTTTATACAATTATGTAACTTTATTTAATGAAAAAAATAAGGATAAAATTTTAGACTGTCTTCATTTTCCACATATGGCTCAATCTGAAAATAACGACCCTGTAATTTATAATAATAAAGAAGAAATATGGAGTTATCTAAGTTTTCTCTATAAGAAATTAGAGACCGAGGAAAATTGGGATCATTCAACATTAGACAAAGCTGAAATCATTCATAGTTCTAAAAATGCTGTTCAATGCAGTGTTGAGTTTAATAGAAGAGATAAGAATAAGAAAAGTTATGCAAAAGCAGTAGGTATATTTACTTCAACAAAAAAAAATGGAAAGTGGGGATTACAGTTAAGAATAATGATACCAGCTTCAGGCAATGTAACTTTGGCTGGAGCAAACATTAAATAAGTCAGCTATTGATTATTTTTGTTCACTGTCGTCAACCACGTGCATTAGAAGCATGGAAAGGATTCGTAATGGGGCTAATTTACTTGACTGCACGTTCTGGGGTATAAGGCATAAAGCAATATCAATATTGGATTTATTTATATATTTTAGTACCATAAGATAATTATCAAAAAATTAATAAATAAATTAAACTATAATTCCAATGAAGTTAGAAAATAAATTAAAAGAGAAACTATTAAATAAAAAAAAGGTTCTCGGTTGCTGGACAAGCCTAGATAATGAGATAACTTCAGAGTTACTTGCTCTAGTTGGATTTGATTTTTTGTTGATTGATCATGAACATGGTTATGGTGATGTAAAAGGCATAACTAGACAAATACAATCGCTCAAAGAAACTGAATGTTCCCCTTTGGTAAGAATGCCAAAAAGTGACGAGGTGTATGTAAAGAAAACTTTAGATACTGGGGTAAATAGTCTGATGTTTCCATTAGTAAATAATAAAAAAGAGGCTGAAAATATTGTAGAAATGTGTAGATATGCACCTAAAGGTTATAGAGGAATGTATATCAGCAGAGCTTCAAATTATGGGATGAACATAAAGAAATATTATGAAACTATTGAAAAAAATTTGCTGATAGTTTGTCAAATTGAAACTTCTGAAGGTGTTTCTAATATTGAAGAAATATCAGAAGTTGATGGTATTGATATGTTGTTTATTGGTCCGATGGATCTCTCTACTAGTATTGGTAAGTTTGGACAATTTAGCGATCCAGTATTTATAGAAACAGTTAATTTAGCAAAAGAAAAAATAATGAATTCTAAAAAGTTTTCTGGAATGATGCCCTATGGAAATTATGATTGGAAAGATGTGTTTTCACAAGGTTTTGATTTAACTACAGCAGGTACAGAACTTTCAATATTAAGAGATTCAGCAATTTCAATCTTAAAGGAGTTTAATAATTTAAGGATAAACAAATGAATAAAACTAAATTTAATATTAATTATTAAAAGGGAGATTAATTTGAAAAAACCTTTAGTTAAGAGTTTGTCTGTTATTACTGTAAATGTACCTTTAAAAAGACCTATAGTTGCCTCATTAGGAACATTTGAATATTGGCCGTATATGCTAATTGAAATATCTTTAAGCGATGGAACAATTGGTAAAGGTTATATTGGTCCGTACTTAGTAGATTATACTCAAACTATTACGTTAGCAATGAAAGAGCTTTTTAAAAATTTTCAAAATAGAGAAATTGCTCCTTATCAGTTTTATAATGAGGGTATGAATCATTTAAGTTTATTAGGAAGATCAGGAATTGCACTTTATGCTTTAGCCGGACTAGACATTGCATTCTGGGATGCCTGTTCTAAAATATGTAATGAGCCATTATGTGTTCACTTAGGTGGATCAGTAGATAAGGTTAAGGCATATAACTCCAGTGGATTATGGCTAGATGATCCCCAAACATTATATGATGAAGCATTGACTCTAATATCAGAAGGAAATTTTGATGCTGTAAAGGTTAGATTAGGTAGAAAAAAATTAGATGAAGACCTCAAAGCAATTGAAAATGTTAAAAAAGGTATTGGGGTTAATTCAGAACTTCTTTGTGATTTTAATCAATGCTTATCACTACCACAAGCAATACATAGGTTAAATGATTTGGATGATCAGGGATTATATTGGTTTGAGGAACCAATAAAATATTATGAGTTTGAAGGTTACAAAGAATTAAGAAAAAGAATGAAAACACCAATTATTTTAGGAGAAAACTTTCATGGTTATGATGATGCTTTTACTGCTTTAAAAAATCAAATTGCAGATTTTATAATGCCAGATTTATTAAGAATTGGTGGTGTAAGTGCTTGGCTCAAAACTGCATCTATTGCTGAAGCATTTCAAATATCTGTTTCTTCTCATTTGTATCACGAAGTCTCATCTCATCTAATGCGCGTAACACCAACAGCAGGTTATTTAGAGTGGACTAGATGGTCCGACATTATTTTAGAAGAGCCATATGAATTAAGTGATGGACATGTAGTAATACCTAATAAAATAGGGACTGGCATTGATTTTAATAAAGAGACTATAAAAAAATATGAATATAAATATTAAAATTATTTTATATGTAAATTAAAGAATTAAATAAATTAAAATAAATAGCGGAAGCAATAATGTTAAAAAAACATCAAATAAGTGGTCTGATGGATCATCTCAAAATAAATAAAGCATTTATTGCTAGTCAATGTTCAAATGACATTGAAGATTTTTGTTCAGAATATCATAATAAGATCCTTGGTTTAAGCTTGGTGGTCCCAATTACTATTAACTCAAAAAAGTTTTCAGAGCTTGACCAAAAAATCATGGTCTTAAAGAGTGAGTTTGGCGTTACAGCTAACTCAGTTAACACATTAAAGAATGAAATAAGTAATTTAGAAATTATTCAATTGAATAATTACGAAGCCCTTGCTTGGTCTGATATTTGTGAAGATAAATCAAGTGAAACATGTGAAGCATTAATCTCATTTTTTAAGGGCTTAAATATAGAAAACTACTCTGTAAAAATAAATAATCAAAAAGGACAATTTGAAAATATTTCTTATAAAGTGATTGGTGAAGGCCCCCCACTTTTACTATTTCCATTTTTTTTATCTGCTAAACAATGGAACCCTATAATTCAAAAATTATCTGATTTTTTCACGCTAGTTATAATTGGTGGAAAAGATTTTGGAGCAATTCCTTCATTAGAAGATAGAGCAGAGTTACCTACTTATAAAGCAATGCTAGAAACATTAGTATCGAATATGAATATCTCCAAAAACGGTAAAGTTTTAGAATTAGGTTGTGGCCCTGCTTCATTATGTAGACAAGTATTAAAACTTAGAAAAGATCTGTCGCTGGTTGGTGTTGATATAAATGAATATTTGTTAACAGAGGGTAGTAAAATTGCTCAAGATCAAAATTTCAAAGTTAATCCTTTTTTTAAGAATAATTCTCAACCTTCAAGATCAAATTTAAAACCTAATGAACTTAATTTGTCTTATAGTGATGCTACTGACATTTCATTTCCAGATAATTTTTTTGACGCAGTTTACTCAGTTACCGTACTTGAGGAATGTGATGCACAGAAATCAATTGCAGAAATCAAAAGAGTTCTTAAACCTGGTGGTGTTGCTGGAATTGTGGTTAGAGCACTAGATGCACCTCAATGGTGGAATATAAAAGTTTCAGATTCAGTTAACAAAATTATCAGTGTACCACCTCAAATGGTATCACCAAAAGGTGTTGCTGATATGTCTTTATATGAAAAAATAAAATTGGCAAATTTTAAAAATATTCTTTCATATCCCTTTTGGTTTACAGCTTCTTCAGGTAATAACAGTTATATATATGACATGTATTACGGGAGAGCACGACAACTCTTAAATAACAGGCAACAAGAAGAATTCGACAAAGAAATAAAAAATGTAAATGAAAAAAGTCAATCTATTTTATCAGTGCCACTTCATTGTTGCATCGGATATAAGAAGAAATAATAAATATTTAAAAAATAAATTTAAACTCTATTGATAAACAGAAAACCTGACAACCGGTTGGCATAAATAATGAAAATTACAACAAGAAACCCCAAAACTCGAAGTTTTGAGGGTGATCTAAATCATTGATTTTATTGATATAGTTGGTTGCGGGGGGTAGGATTTGAACCTACAACCTTCAGGTTATGAGCCTGACTCTTTTCCGCAGAGTTAGGCCAATTATTAATCGTGGTTGATATAGTGGTTGGCATGATTTGATGTTTGCTAATGAAATAGTTAATAATAAACTCTGTAAATTATTCTAATTAAGTGATGTGCATTTGTATTTAAAATCTTCTAATTTAAGATCTTTACAGCTATCACCAACTCTTATTTCATCAAATAAAACAACAATATTACCTAAATCTTTACCATTCATATTTCTATCACCATACCTTGACCCTGTATTATATATACCCAAATCAATTGGGTCTCTTACAGCTGTGCTTTGTCTAGAAATACCCTTATAATCAAATTGTTTTTTACCATTAACCCATATCTTAAAAGAGCCTTTG
>CACNWE010000006.1:47500-134174 GCA_902623995.1 uncultured SAR116 cluster alpha proteobacterium
AAAAAATATTAAACGTAAATTAATTATATTACTCTTATGTTAATGTTGTCATCAACTACATCTACAAATAACGTGTTACCTTCTTTGACTTCATTAGCTATTATTAATTCACTTATTTTATCTTCAATAACATTAGTTATTTCTCTTTTTATTGGCCTTGCTCCGTATTCAGGATCATAGCCAGTTAATGCAATTAAATTATTAACTTTTGAGTTCCAATCAATAGAAATATTATTATTTAATAGTCTTTCCCTTAGGCCATTTAGTTGTATTTCAACAATTTTAGTAATGTGAGATTTTCCTAATTTAGAGAAAAATAATATTTCGTCTAATCTATTTATAAATTCAGGCCTTAATACAGACTTAACTGAACTCATAATTTCTTTTTTTATAAAATTATTTTTTTCACTTTTCAAACTAAAGTCTATATTTGACTTAAAGTGTTGCACCCCAATATTACTCGTCATTATTATAATTGTATTTGTAAAGTTAACAGTTTTACCATGACTATCAGTTAGTCTTCCATCATCCATAACTTGTAAGAGTAGATTTAAAACATCTAAATGCGCTTTTTCAATTTCATCAAAAAGTATTACTCTATAAGGTCTACGTCTAACCGCTTCTGTTAAAACACCTCCTTCGTCGTAACCAATATAACCAGGAGGCGCGCCAACCAACCTAGATATAGAATGCTTTTCCATATATTCAGACATATCTATTCTTATCAAAGAGTCTGTTTCATTAAATAAAAATTGAGCTAGCGATTTAGCTGTTTCCGTTTTACCAACCCCTGTAGATCCCAAAAACAAAAAAGTACCTAAAGGGCTTGATGGATCACTTAAACCTGCTCTTGAACGAATAATTGTTTTACAAATTGCTTCAATTACGTGATTTTGACCCACAATTGATTTTTTTAACTCACTTTCTATTTTTAGTAATTTTGTACGTTCATACTCCATCATTTTTTCAACTGGTATTCCAGTCCATTTAGACACAACCGAAGCCACATCCTCTTCAGAAACAATTGTGTTTAAGAGGTTGTCTGTATTTTCATTTTTAGAAATTTTATTTTCTAAATTAGGAATTATTTGATATGAAAGCTCACCAGCCTTTTCCCAATTTCCATTTCTTTTCTCAATTTCTAGCTGATTTTTTGCATTTTCTAAATCAATTTTCTTCTTTTGCTCTTCTTCCAAAGTTTTTTTGCTTAACTTCCATTTTTCAGTTTGCTCATTGGATATTGACTTTAGGTCTATTAATTCTTTTTCAACTTTTGATAGTCTGTCATCTGATATTTTGTTTTTCTCCTTTTTTAGAACTTTTTTCTCTATTTCTAATTGCATAATTCGTCTATCTATCTCATCTAACGAATCAGGCTTAGAGTCAATCTCAATTCTTTTCCTACTAGCTGCTTCATCTATAAGATCAATTGCTTTATCTGGCAAAAATCTATCATTAATATATCTTGAGGATAATTTTACAGATGCTGATAAAGCTTTATCTGTTATAGTTATACCGTGAAACAACTCATATTTTTCTTTAAGGCCTCTCATCATTGATATTGAGTTTTCTATATCTGGTTCATTTATATAAACTTGCTGAAAACGTCTTTCTAAAGCTTTATCCTTTTCAATGTAATTTCTATATTCGTCCAAAGTAGTTGCCCCAACGCAATGAAGTTCACCTCTTGCCAAGGCTGGCTTGAACATATTAGATGCATCAAGTGAACCATCTACACCACCAGCTCCAACAAGAGTATGAAGCTCATCAATAAATAAAATAATTTTATCCTTTTTCTTTTCAACTTCGTTCAATAAAGATTTTAATCTTTCTTCAAAATCACCACGAAATTTTGACCCTGCTAAAATACTAGCTAAATCGAGAGAAAATATTTCTTTAGATTTCAGTTTCTCAGGCACGTCTTTATTTGCTATCCTAATCGCTAATCCTTCAACAACAGCAGTTTTTCCAACTCCAGGTTCCCCTATTAAAACTGGATTATTTTTAGTTCTTCTGGATAAGACCTGTATTAATCTTCTTATTTCTTCATCTCTTCCAATCACAGGATCTAATTGGCCCTTAGAGGCCCTAATTGTTAAATTGATGGCAAATCTATTTAATGTGTCAAAACCGGATTCAGCATTATTATTCATAGCTTTTTTACCTTTTCTAAATTTTTTAATTTCTTTTAGAAGCGCTTCATAAGTAACATTGAATTTAGATAAAATTTCTTTTCCTTGATCATTAATATATGTAAATGATAGCAGTAATATTTCCTGAGTTATAACTTGATCGTCAAATTGTTTAGTTAATATTTTTGATGTTTGAATTAGAGATAGGATGCTTTTATCAATTACTTGTACGCGACTTGTTTTTTTATTTTTGTTTAATAATGAGAATATATCAGCCTTCAAGCGATCAATATTTGAATCTAAAGCAACTAGCATATCTATAATGTATTGCTCCGATTCATTTAGTAATACATATAATATATGAAATGATGTTGTATTTGTTTCATATTTATTAGCTAGACTAAATGCTGAACTAAATATTATCTTTGATCTATCAGAAAGTTCATTAATTAAATTATCTATTTTGAAAACCTATTTTTGATTACATATATATATTATGTGTTAATTATTTAGGTTTTTTCAATATAAAATGAGAAAATTGTTAGTTAAGGTTTTGAATTAAAAGCGCATATAAAATACTAAGTTAAATCAATAATTTATCACCTTCGGATTTATTGTTTTTTACATTATTAATGTTATTTACTTCATTTTTATCATCATCTGAAGAGATTTCTGCTTCTCTCATTTGAAAACCTCTTTTACGTCTTGAAGGTTTTTTTGAAATATTATTGTTATCTTCTAATTCTAAATCAGAGGAATTATTAGGTGATAAATTTAATTCAGTTTTTTTTCTTGATTCTTTATTTTCATTATTTAGATCTATTTCTTTTTGAACCCTGTAATAGTGGTCAGCGAATTGTAAAAAAGATTCTGCTAAAATTCTATCGTCAGAAGAGGACGCATCAGATGCAAGAGAAGTATATTTTTCATTTAATTGCGCAACAGAACCCCTTTGACGACCATCTGGACCAGAACTTTCAATAACGGTGTTTTTATTAATATTACCATTTGGACCACCGTTGTTATAATTTCTTCGGTTTAATCCACGATTTTGGCGCCGACGCCCATTATTTTGCTGTCTCATAACTTTCCTAAAATTCAAGCTTATTTTATTTGTACAATGCTTTATGTAAAATGTTAAGAATCCTATCTCAACCTATGGACTCAATTAATATATAATTTAAGGTTTAAATAAGTAAAAACTTATAATCTACTTATATAAAGTTTTTTCTTTTAAGCCAAGCATAAAAAAAATTATTTAAAAATAAAAACTATTACTCTAATAACTCCTGATAAATCTTTTTTATATTCAATTGGGAACAAACCATGTTCCATAGCTTCTGAAGAAACAAAATTTTCTTGACCTTTTCCTATTTCAAAAAATATTTTTCCATTTTTTTTTATGATATTTCTTAACTTAGGTATGATTAGCTTATATGCTTCTAGTCCATCTTTCCCGCCATTTAAAGCAACGAATGGGTCATATTCTTTTACTTCTTTTTGTAAATTTTGAATATCAAAAGTGGGAATATAAGGAGGGTTTGATATTAAGATATCAAATTTAGTTTCATTTTCAATTTCAAATAATTTTATATCCCAGTTTTCATTTCTCCAATCTAAATGAATAAGCTTTGAGCGGTCTGATAAACCAAAATTAAAAGAATTAATCTTCACAATTTCTAAAGATTTTTGTGATGTATCTAAAAATGAAACAGTAGAATTCTGATACTCATCTAAAAGTGACAAACCCAAACAACCTGAGCCAGAACCTAAATCAAGGATTTTTAAAGATTGTAATTTATCTGTGAAGTGAGTTAATACTGTATCAATTAAAGTCTCCGAGTCGGATCTTGGGTCTAATGTTTCTTCATTGAGTTTAAATTCATTTTTCCAAAAATTTCTTTTGTTAATTATTCTAGAGACCGGCTTTCCACTTAGCCTTTTTTCAATTAAATTTTTAAAATTGTTAATTTCATTTTCTGTAATGTTAATGAACTCGTGGTTATATAACGTTTTATTTGTATTTAAAGATTTGGAGAGTAATAACCTACAATCTAAATTAGCAGTTTCAATACCAACCCTTCTTAATTTCTGAACCTCTGATTTAATTAAGGTATAAACTTCGATATTATTTTTATGCATTTGAAGCTAGCTTTAACATTCTATCTTCAACTATTAAAGCATCTATAAATTCATCAAGAGCTTCTCCACTTAGAACTTTCTCTAATTTATGTAATGTTAAGTTAATTCTATGATCAGTAACTCTTCCCTGTGGAAAATTATAAGTTCTAATTCTTTCTGACCTGTCTCCAGAACCAACTTGGTCTTTTCTAGTCAAAGATCTTTCCTCTTGCTGTTTTTGCCTTTCAGCCTCATATAATCTAGACTGAAGAATTTTCATGGCTTTTGCCCTATTTTTATGTTGAGACTTTTCATCTTGCTGGCTAACAACAATTCCAGATGGAATGTGTGTAATTCTAACCGCTGAATCAGTAGTGTTAACAGATTGCCCCCCAGGTCCACTGGACCTAAAAACATCTATTCTTAAATCCTTATCATCTATAACTATTTCTAAGTCTTCAGCTTCAGGAAGAACTGCAACTGTAGCCGCAGATGTATGAATTCTACCACTTGTTTCGGTGGCTGGAACTCTCTGGACCCTATGAACACCTGATTCATATTTTAATCTACCAAAAACACCATTTCCTAAAATATTAGCCTGTGCTTCCTTATATCCGCCCACACTTGTCTCAGAAACCTCCATAACTTCAAATTTCCATTTATTCTTAATAGATAACTTTTCATACATAGAAAAAAGATTTGAAGCAAACAAACCTGCCTCATCTCCTCCGGTTCCAGCACGAACCTCCAAAATTACATTTCTAAAATCATCCTTATCTTTAGGTAATAATGAAATTTGAATTTCTCTTTCAAGATTACTAATCGTTTCTTTTAAAGAATTGAACTCATTTGTTGCAATTTCTTTAATATCCGCATCGGTATTTTTATCATTTAGTATTTCACTCAAATCCAAAATTTCTTTTACTAAATTTTCTTTTTTATAAGCTAAGTCTGTTATTATTTTTATGTCAGATAATTCTTTTGATAAATTAGCTAATTCAGATGGTTTTAAATTAGAAGAATTCACAAGCATATTCTGAATTTCCTTTTCTCTACTCATAATCTTAGAGATATTATTTTCTAAATTCAAAATTTGCTCCAAATAGGTTTTAATTTTTTAATTTTTTAATTATCTGGTCTAAATTTAATAATTCCTCAATACCAGATTTTAAATTTTTAAATTTAAAAATTTTATCATTAATTTCTTCTTCACCTAAAATTATTGCATACGAGGCATTAATCTTGTTAGCTCTCTTAAATTTTTTTGAAAAGTTTCCTGTATAGATAATTTCAGATTTAATACCTTCTTGAATTAATTTTTTCATGATTGGTAACAATAAGTAGTTAAAACTTTCTGCTTGACCCATTAAAACCACATCTGTTTGTTTAACAAACTCACTTGAAATCATTAGCGACAATCTTTCTATGCCGGCAGCCCATCCAACACCAGGAATGTCTGACCCACCTAACATTTTTGAAAGACCATCATACCTACCTCCTGCAAGAACAGTTCCTTGAGTGCCTAGTTCATTTGTCACAAACTCAAAAGCTGTATGACAATAATAATCCAGTCCTCGTACAAGATTTTTATCGATATTGTATTTTATATTCAAATGATCTAAACCTTTGCAGATTTCTTCAAATCGTATCTTTGATTCAAAATTTAAAAAATCTAATATGTTTGGTGAATGTTTAATAATTTTCTGATCATCAGGATCTTTAGAGTCAAGTATTCTCAGTGGATTAATTGATAATCTTCTTATACTATCTTTAGATAGTTTAGTTTGGTAACCCTTTAAATAATTGATAAGAGCATCTCTGTATTTTTGCCTACTCTCAAAATCTCCTAGAGTATTAATTGTCAAATTAATTTTATCTAAGAGGTCTAATTTGTTTAAAAAATCATGCCCTAGAGATATTACCTCAATATCAGCCATTGAACTACTTAAACCCAAACACTCAACACCAATTTGCTTAAATTGTCTAAGTCTACCCTTTTGTGGCCTCTCATACCTAAACATTGGTCCATAATAAGAAAAACGCTGGGGCACATCTTGAACTAAACCAGCATTTAAAAATGCCCTCACAACTCCCGAAGTTCCCTCAGGCCTTAACATTAACTCGTCTTCACTTCTATCTTTGAAGATATAATTTTCTTTTGTCACGATATCACTAGACATTCCAAGTGGTTTTGTAAAAACTTCAGAAAATTCAAATATTGGTGTCTCAATTTGGGAATAATTATATTTATCTGAAATTTCTAATCCTGCATTTATAACTATATTGTGTTTATGTAACTCATTTGGCAATAAATCATGCACGCCTCTTACTGTTCTTAATTTTTCCATTATGAACCTATATGATTGAAATTACTTTAAATGATTACTTTTTCTTAGTTCAATTTTTTTCTGAACAAAATTAACAATATAATCAGCAACATTTTCATTTTTGATAATATGATCTGTTATACCATCAACGTAAATTTGATGTGTACCTTTCCCACCACCAGTCAAGCCAATATCAGTTTCTTTTGCTTCTCCAGGACCGTTTACAACGCACCCAATTATTGAAACGGTAATAGACTCAGAAATATGCTCAAGTCTTTGTTCAACTTCTTGTACAGTTTTAATTACATCAAATTGCTGTCTTGCGCACGAAGGACAAGAAACAACAGTAACACCTCTTCTTCTAAGCCCTAATGATTTAAGTAATTCATAACCAACTTTTACTTCCTCATAAGGATCGGCAGATAGCGAAACTCTAATAGTATCTCCAATGCCTGCCCACAGTAAATTTCCTAATCCTATTGACGATTTTACTGTTCCAGATCTTAAACTTCCTGCTTCCGTAATACCTATGTGCAAAGGACAATCTTCTATTTCAGCTAGTTGAAAGTAAGCAGCAACTGCTAGAAAGACATCTGAAGCTTTCACACTAATTTTATACTCATAAAAATCATTATCTTTTAAAATACGAACATGATTTAAAGCAGATTCCACAAGGGCTTCTGGAGTTGGTTCACCATACTTATCTAAGATGTTTTTTTCTAAAGATCCTGCGTTAACACCAATTCTGATAGAAGAATTATTTTGTTTTGCTGCATTAATCACCTCTTTGACTTTATCTAAATTACCAATATTTCCAGGGTTAATTCTCAAACATGCAGCCCCAGCATCTGCAGCTTCAACTGCTCTTAAATAATGAAAATGTATGTCAGCAACAATGGGAACAGGTGATGATTTAATTATTTCTTTTAGAGCTAAAGTAGATTCTTTGTCAGGGCAAGAAACACGAACAATATCTGCGCCAGCTTCTACAGTAGAGTTGATTTGCTCTAATGTAGCATCAATATCAGTCGTTTTCGTATTCGTCATAGTTTGTACAGTAATAGGAGCGTCACCTCCGACAAAAACATCTCCAACTTTAATTTTTCTTGATTTTCTTCGATCTATTTGCCTATAAGGCCTAATGTTCATCATTATATCCTTAAACTTTAAAATAATAAAAATTTAAAACGATTTAAAATGAATTTAATCAAGTAATTGTTTTATTGAAAAAGCCTTGATATTTAATGGTCGAGCATTAATAATTTCACCAATTTCACCCAATTTAGGAACAATCACGTCACCTTTTGACAAAGACAATGCACCTGCATTTCCTGTATTAAATGTCAATCCACTTATGTCAGGGACAACGTATGTTTCACCTGGCCTCATAAGCCTTGTCATAAGAATATTACCTTCCATATCTTCTATTTCTACCCAACTATTACCAGTAGCTTTTAGGATCATTTCTGTACTTCGGTCTCTTTCATTAGCAGTGGCAGACAACTCAGTGTTTTTTGAACTAATGTTTTCAATTTTATTGTCGTTTAAAACTGTTAAAGAACTTAATTCTTCACCTTTTTTTCCATCAATTCTATTTGAAGAAGAAGTGTTATTAGAAAAATTTTCTTCTATTATGACATAATTGTTATTATCAATTTCTGCTGTTTTGGAAGGCATTTCTTGTATCTTTTGATCTGAAACTTGTTCTATTTTATTACTTCTATCACTGTAATACCATCCAGTATATGACAAAATAGCAATAAAAACTGATATAACTGCACCAATAGGTAGGAAGTTGCTTTTATTTAGTTCAGGAGTAAGAAACTTATATTCTTCTTTATATGAATTTAACTTCAGACTTTCTTTAAATTCCTGAACTAACAAGTCACCATCTAAATCTAACAGACGTGCATAAGATCTAACAAATCCAATTTTATAAGCCAGTCCAGGTAAATCAATGTGTTCACCATCTTCAAAATCTTTTATGATTTTAACTCTTACTTTTAATAAAGCCCCGGCCTGTTCTTGCGTTAAGCCTTTGTTTAACCTTGCATCCAAACATAACTTACCAACAGTTGACAATTCAACTTGGTCGAATGCTTCATTGATTGCATCTGATACTGATTTATCAATCTTTTTATCTTGATCCAAAAATGAATTTTTTTTATTTTTTTCATTTTTAAAAGACATTTTATCTCCTAATGATGGAGTATTTTATATTGAGTTACTTTTTAAATCAACATTTGTTTTAACGGCACAACTCTTGAAAATTTTACTGTCTAAAAATTAAACATCTAAACCAAAAGCTGAATGTAGCGATCTCATTGCAAGCTCATAATACTCTGATGATATAAGAACTGAAATTTTTATTTCACTAGTTGAAATAACATGAATGTTAATTTGATTATTAGCTAATGTTTCAAACATAGTTTTTGCAACACCTGACTGAGTTCTCATAGCATTTCCAATAACAGATATTTTAACTACGTTTGTATCCGTAAAAAATTTCTTAAAACCTAATTTTTTTTGTATTTTTTTAATTATACTTTCGGCCATAATTAGATCTGTTTCTGGTATTGTAAAAGTAATATCAGTCGCTTCATGATTTATTGAGGAAGATTGAACAATCATATCAACATTAATTGAACGTTTTGCTAAAGCACCAAAAATTTCCGCTGCTTGACCTGGGTGATCTGGAACACCAGATAATGTAATTTTAGCTTCATTTAAACTATGTGCAATTCCACTTATTTCAGTTTTTTCCATATTTTTTTCCTCTTTAATTATGGAAGTTCCAGGCAAGTCTTCAAAGCTACTAAGAACTCTCAGTTTTACATTATATTTCATAGCTAATGCTACAGACCTGGTTTGGAGAACTTTAGCTCCTTGAGAGGCTAATTCTAGCATTTCTTCATATGTAATTAAATCAAGTTTTTTCGCACTTTTAACTATCCTTGGATCTGTAGTATAAACACCATCAACGTCAGTATAAATATCACAACGCTCCGCTGAAAAGGCTGCAGCTATTGCAACTGCTGATGTGTCTGAGCCACCTCTACCTAAAGTTGTTATTCTATTTTCTTTTGATACACCTTGAAATCCTGATATTATGGCAACTTGATTTTTCTCTAAAAATTCTAGTATGTTATCTGTTTTAATTTCTTCAATCACAGCTTTACCATATGATTTGTCAGATATTATTGGTACTTGCCAGCCTAACCAAGAGCGGGCTTTGATATTCAAATTATTTAAAGCAGTTGCTAGTAATGCTGAAGTAACTTGTTCACCTGTAGATAAAACAACATCATATTCTGAGAAAGTAGGTTTTTCCGATGTGGTTCTGACTAAATCTATTAAATTATTTGTAACCCCAGCCATTGCGGAAACTATAACAATAACTCTATTACCCTTGTTTACTTCCTTTTTAACTTTTTTAGCAATTTTTTTTATTTGTGGAACATCTGCAACAGATGTCCCCCCAAATTTCAATACCACAAGTTTCAAATTTCTGTTATCCTTGTAAAATATATCTTAATAAAATTAAATTCATAATGACTAATACAGTAGACAAAAAAGAAATAGAACAATTTTCTTCATTAAGCAACAAATGGTGGGATATGTCTGGCCCTTTTTCAGCTTTACATAAAATGTCAAATGCAAGAATTGAGTTTATAACTCGGAATTCAACCAGAATTTTAAAAAAAGAAAATATAGGAATTAATCTTCTTGATGGTTTAAATTGTTTAGATATTGGTTGTGGCGGTGGTATTTTATCTGAAAAATTAAAAAGATTAGGCGCCAAGGTTACTGGAATTGACGCTTCTAAAAGCTCAATAGATGTCGCCAAAGAGCATGCAAGAAAAAGTCGATTAGAAATCAATTACAAATGTATTACAACTAGTGAACTCTTAGAGATTAAAAAAGAAAAAGCTCTAAATAAATTTGACTTAGTAATTGCTTCTGAAGTAATTGAACATGTATATGACAGAAAAATATTTCTATCTGATATTTCTAATTTATGCCGTCCTGGTGGGCTGGTTATATTTACTACAATTAATAACTCTTTTTTAGGTATATTATTAGGAAAATATTTTGCAGAAGATATTTTAAAAATACTTCCTTCAGGAACTCACAAGGTGGAAAAATTTATATCTCCAATTAATTTAGCAAAAGAAGCTGAGGAGCATGCTATAATATTGGATAGTTTTACAGGTTTTACGCCTACATTTGGATTTAAAAATATAATAACTAAAGAATTTGGAAACTTCAAACTTTCATCAAACATGCAGGTCAATTATGGTGCAGCAGGAATTAAATTATAACCTAATGATCGTCAGATATCCAAGGAATATTAACCACGTCAATTCCTTCATCTCTTAATTCCTGTATTTCTTTATTTGTTCCTTGGCCATGTATTGGCTTTTCTTTTATTTTCCCTTCTTTCATAGAACGCACTTGAGAGACAAATTCATTACCAACATAAGTAGAGTTTTTTTGAATTTCTTTTTTAAGCGTTCTTAAGAGAGTTGATATATTTTCTGAAGTTTCATTAGCTAAAACTTTACTTTTATTTTTAGGATTTTTATGCTTTTTATCTATATCAACTGAAATTTTATTTTTATTAATTTTAAGATTTGGTGTAGTTAATGATTTCACAACTTCGTCGCTACCACAAATTGGACAATTAATTAATTTTTGGAGTTTTTGGTTTTCATAAGCTTCTATACTTTGAAACCAGCCATCAAACTCTTTTTCATTGGAACAAAAACTAGATTTGCACTTTAATTCATATTTAATCATTAAACTTAATATTTTCCACAACAATATTTGTATTTTTTTCCAGAATTGCATAGAGGACATATTGCATTTCTTGGAATTTTCTTAATTGGAACCTTTATTGGATCCCTAAAATCTTCATTTTCTGTAGTTTCTTCCTGTTTTATTTCTATATATGACAATACTGATGTAATTGTTTTTCTTAATTTATCAAGCATCTCTTCAAATAATTCAAAAGATTCTCTTTTATATTCGTTTAATGGATCTTTTTGTGCATAAGCTCTCAAGCCTATTGACTGTCTCATTTGATCTAACATAAGTAAATGATCTTTCCACCCTTGATCTAATACTTGCAGTAAAAGAGTTTTTTCCGCCTCTCTGAAAACTTCAACGCCAAAATTTACAGCTCTTTCTGCCATATATTTGTCAGACACATCCTTAAGTCGGTTGATAAATTCTTTTTCAATTATTCCATCTTCTTTAACCCACTGATTAATTGGGACTGTAAGACCTAAATAATTTTTCACATCTGCAGACAAACTTTCTACGTCCCATTCATCATAGTAGCTTTGATCTGGTATAGATTGATATACAATTGTTTCAACCACTTCATGACGCATGTCGGTTATCATTGTACTTATATTGTCTGATCTCATAATATCTTTTCTCTGATCAAAAATTACTTTTCTTTGATCATTCATAACATCATCAAATTTTAACAATTGTTTTCTTATCTCAAAATTATGTGCCTCAACTTTAGCTTGTGCTTTTTCTACTGCTTTATTAATCCAAGGATGGACAATGGCTTCACCTTTTTCCAGTCCTAGTTTACCTAACATTGTTTCAAGTCTCTCTGATCCAAATATTCTCATCAAATCATCTTGAAGTGATAATAAAAACTTAGATTTTCCTGGGTCACCTTGTCTTCCAGTTCTTCCTCTTAGTTGGTTGTCAATCCTTCGACTTTCGTGACGTTCAGTTCCTATTACATAAAGACCTCCTGCAGCAAGTGCTCTTTTTTTCTTTTCTTCAATATCAATTTTTAAATTATTAACTTCCTTGCTTGAATCTGAAAATGTTTTAATTTCTTTGGCTTGTCTAATTTCTAAATTTCCGCCTAATTGAATATCAGTTCCTCTACCTGCCATATTAGTAGCTATAGTTACAGCGCCTGGCATACCTGCATAGCCAATTATTTGAGCCTCTTGCTCATGAAATTTTGCATTCAGAACTTCATGTTTAATATTTTTAGCGGTTAACAATTTTGATAGTATTTCTGACTTTTCAATTGACACTGTTCCGACTAAAACAGGCTGATTATTTTTTTGACATTGCTCGATTAGTTTAATTACAGCTTCATCTCTTTCTTCATTAGTTTTATAAATTTCATCATTTTTGTCTTCTCTAGCTATTTTCAAATTAGTTGGCACCTCTATAACATGAAGATTGTATATTTCAGAAAATTCTCCTTCTTCAGTTAGAGCCGTGCCTGTCATTCCTGCTAATTTAGGATACATTCTGAAATAATTTTGAAAAGTTACGCTAGCTAATGTTTGATTTTCTGGCTGTATAGATACATTTTCTTTAGCCTCAATGGCCTGATGTTGTCCTTCTCCAAAACGTCTGCCCTCCATTGCACGTCCTGTGAATTCATCAATGATAATAACATTATCGTTTTTAACCATATAATGAGTATTTTTTTTGAATAATTTATGAGCTCTCAATGCTTGATTAATATGGTGTAATAAGGAAATATTTTTAACATCAAATAGGTTTCCTTCTTTTATAATGTTATCTGCCTTTAATGCTTTTTCTATATTTTCAATACCAGTATCAGTTAGATTACACGTTCTTTGCTTCTCATCTAATTCATAATCATTTTCGTTTAATGATGGGATGAATTTATCAATTGAATTATACAAAATTGAAGAGTCTTCTGATTGTCCAGAAATAACAAGTGGGGTTCTAGCTTCATCAATTAATATAGAATCAACTTCATCTACAATAGCAAAATTAAATGGCCGCTGAACCATGCCAACTAGATCATATTTCATATTATCACGAAGATAATCAAATCCAAATTCATTATTAGTTCCATAAGTAATATCGGCATTATAGGCAATTCTTCTTTGTTCATCATCCATTTCTGAGATAATACAACCAACAGTCATTCCTAAAAAGTTGTATATTTGACCCATCCATTCTGAATCTCTTCTAGCTAAATAGTCATTTACAGTAACTACATGAACACCTTTACCTTCTAGAGCATTCAAATAACATGCTAATGTGGCAACTAAGGTTTTACCTTCACCAGTTTTCATTTCAGCTATTTTGCCTTCATGAAGGACGATTCCACCAGTCAATTGAACATCAAAGTGTCTTTGTTTCAATGTTCTTTTCGAAGCCTCTCGAACAGTTGCAAATGCTTCTGGCAAAATATCATTTAAATTTTCATTTTTTGATAATCTATCTTTAAAGATTTTTGTCTTTAACTTTAATTGTTCATCCGACAAATTAGAAAACTCGTTTTCTAAGTTGTTAATTTGATCTATTATAGGTTTAAATTTCTTAATCTGTCTCTCATTAGAAGAACCAAAAAGTCTAGACGTAAGTTTACTTAACATGTAAAATTGCTCCAATTATTCACAGAAATCATCTATAAAATCTTAAATAATAATAAATATTAAACATCATTTCTTGTGTTGACTAAAAAAAACCTTTAAAAAATAACCTTATAATTGGATTATACTAAAATGTCTTGCTTAAAAATCATTTTTATTATTACAAATTTTTTTTTAGTTATTACTATACCTATTGCAAATGCTAAAGAACCTGGACAAGTCACTGTAGCAACAGTGGATAATCATACTATTACAGCACAGGATGTGCTTGATGCAACTAATAGATTACCAAAAAAAATTAAAGAAAAACCTCTTTCTGAAATATACCCAAACATCGTAAATGAACTAATTAATCAACACTTAATCACTAAACAAGCTTACAAAGATAAATTAGATGATAAAAAAGAGATTATTGAAATATTAAGGAAAAATAAAGATCAAATAATGGCGAAATACTGGCTTAATAATTTTCTTGCAAACAACACATCTGAAGAAAAAATTCAGGATTTCTACACAAAATACCTCGAGAACTTTAAAACTTTTCAAGAATATAATGCCAGCCATATCTTAGTAAAAGAAGAATATGAAGCATTGCAGATAATAGAAAAACTCAAAATTAAATCAGAATTTTCAAAACTAGCAAAATCTTATTCTATCGGACCCTCAAAAAAAAATGGGGGTAATTTGGGTTGGTTTAGATCTAGTCAAATGGTAAAAGAGTTTGAAGAAGCCTTGTTAAAATTAAAAAAAGGAAATATAACAAAAAAACCAATTAAGACTAAATTTGGTTATCATATAATAATGTTGAATGATATTAGAGTTTCTCAACCAAAAAAAATTAATGATATTAAGCAACAAATTGTGAATAGAATAAAACAAAATTCTCTTTTAAACCTTGAAAAACAACTAAGAAAAAATAAAAGTATAAAAATTTTAGATTTTAAAAAAGTTGTTCAAGAAATAAATAATTAATATCAATTAAAATGCACCATGAAAAAAAAAGTATAAGGAATCATCTGTTGAAAGACATAAAAGTTTCAACCATATACTCTGGTATTAAAAAGACACAAAATAATGAAGACGATCTTCTTCTAATAGAACTTAAAAATAAATCAGCTATTGCTGGAGTTTTTACACAATCCTTAACCTCAAGTGCTTCTGTAAATCAATGTAAAAAAAATCTCACCAAATACAAAGAACCTCTAGTAAGAGCAATTTTAGTAAATTCAGGAAACGCAAATGCATTTACAGGGAAAATAGGTGAAGAAACAGTTTTAAAAATTTCAAAATATCTTTCGAAAAAGTTAAATTGTAGTATTAATCAAATATATACAGCCTCTACTGGTGTCATTGGAGAACAATTAGATCCTGAAATTGTAATAAAAAGCATAAAGTCAATGTCTCCACTCAAAAGCCCAGATTGGATAAAAGCTGCTACTGCTATCAAAACCACTGATACATTTACAAAGGTAAGCAAGAGAGTTTGTAAAATCGATAATGCTGAAATTGATATTATAGGAATAGCCAAAGGATCGGGTATGATCGCACCAAATATGTCAACAATGTTAGGTTTTGTATTTACTAATGCTAACATATCATCGGATACTCTTCAAAAATTAATTGTGTCCAGTAATGAGTTGAGTTTTAATTCTATTACTGTAGATAGCGACACATCAACAAGTGACACTGTTTTATTGGCATCCACTAAAACAGCAAATCACAAACTGATTAATAATTTTAACGACAACCGCTTAGTTGAATTTAAAGAAAATTTATTTAGCTTGATGTTAGAGCTTGCTAAATTAATTATTAAGGATGGAGAAGGTGCATCAAAATTCATAACTATTAAAGTTACAGGCGCTAAGTCAAAAAAATCAGCAAAAAAAATAGCGTTTTCTATAGCAAATTCACCTTTGGTTAAAACTGCAATTGCTGGAGAGGACGCAAATTGGGGTAGAATTATTATGGCTGTTGGAAAATCAGGTCAACCAGCAAATAGAGATAAAATCAAAATTTATATTGGAGATGAACAAGTAACACAAAATGGAATGGTTTATGAAAACTATTCGGAATTACGCGCAACAGAACATTTAAAAAAAGATAATATTTTTCTTGAGATTGATGTTGGAGTAGGCAAGTCAAGTTCTACTGTATATACCTGTGACCTAACCCATAAATACATAGATATAAATGCTGATTACAGGTCATAAAAATATTAAAATTGTAGTTTCATTAGCATTAATTAATAATGCTGATGAAATTTTACTATCAAAAAGACCTAAAAATAAACATTTAGCTGGTTTTTGGGAATTTCCAGGTGGTAAAGTTGAAACTGGTGAGGTGCCCGTAATTGCACTAATAAGAGAAATTAAAGAAGAACTTGACATTAGTATAAACAACAAATGTATTGCGCCTTTGTCTTTTAGTGAATTTAGCTATAAACAATTCCAGTTGCTTTTGCTCTTATATGTATGCAGAAGATGGGAGGGAGAACCAAAATCTATGGAGAATAATGAAATTATGTGGGTTAAACCAAATATGCTCAGAAAATATAAAATGCCTCCAGCTGATGATGCTCTAATTTTTTGCATACAAGACTTATTTTCATAAATTTTTGAGGATTATAATGAGTAAAAATATAATAATTTATACTAGTTCACTATGTGGGTTTTGTTATCGTGCTAAATCTCTTTTAAAAAAGAAAAATATTCCTTTTGAAGAAATAGATATTGATTTAGATTGTTCCAAAAGAAATGAAATGATAAAAAAATCCGGTGGCAGAACTTCTGTGCCACAAATATTTTTCAAAGATCTTCATATAGGTGGATGTGATGATTTATATAAGTTTGAAGAAGATAATGGTCTAGAAAATTTTGTTAAACAATATGAACCGTAAATTGTCAATTGCCTGTCTACAATACTCATCTACTGAGAATGAAAAGTATACATTAAAAATAATAAAAGACTTAATTAATAAAGCCCTTGATGTTGAAGCAGAATTGATCACTTTACCTGAATGTGCTACATCACTTCAAAAAAATTCTATTATTACAAAAGAATTAGCTAAGACTGAAGATGAAAACTTCAGCCTACAAACTTTAAAAGAAATAACTAAGCTTAATTCAGTCTTCATTTTAATTGGTTCTTTACCCATAAAAGTAGATGATAAATTAGTAAATAGATCTTATTTGGTTGGACCTAAAGGGGATGTTTTATATAAATATGATAAAATTCACTTGTATGACGTAAATCTACCTAATGGTGATGTTTATAGAGAATCTGATACTTATAAAAGTGGAAATAAAGCAATCATTGCTGAAATTAAAAAAAATAAAATAAAAATTGGTTTGACAATTTGTTACGATTTGCGCTTTCCGCATCTATATCAAGATTTAGCAGTAAATGGCGCTGAAATAATTGTTGTCCCATCTGCCTTTTCAAATTTAACTGGACCCGTTCATTGGCATACTTTGCTTAAGGCAAGAGCAATAGAAACTGGTGCATTCATTATTGCACCTGCTCAAACTGGTTGTCATGAATGTGGAAGAATTAGTTATGGGCATTCTTTAATTGTATCACCATGGGGAGAGATAATAAGGGATGCCAAAGAGGAGATAGGGATAATTCATTCTAATATTGATCTTAATGAAGTTGTTAAAGCAAGAAAAGCTATACCCTCATTAAATTCAAAAAAAAATTATTTAACCAATTTCTAAATATTTTTTTTCTTTCAATTTAAATAATTCTTCTTTACTCAAAATTGAGAGACCTTTGAGTCTTCTTTCAATAACATTACCAATACTTTTTATAGCTGTTATTGGATCTCTATGTGCACCTCCAACAGGTTCTGAAATTATCTCATCTATAATTTTAAATTTTTCCATATCTTGTGCAGTCAATTTTAAAGCTTCAGCTGCCTGGTCTGCATAATCAGAACTTCTCCATAAAATTGAAGAACATCCTTCTGGAGAAATTACAGAGTAAATTGCGTGTTCTAACATAATTATATTATTTGCTACCGCCAAAGCAACAGCGCCGCCTGAGCCACCCTCACCTGTAATTACTGAAATAGAGGGAACCGTTATTTCCAAGCTCTTTTGCAGACATTTCGCAATAGCTTCCGCCTGACCTCTTTGTTCTGCACCTTTCCCTGGATAAGCCCCAGCTGTGTCAACAAACATTAAGATCGGAATTGAAAAGTCATTAGCTAATTGCATTAATCTTTCTGCTTTTCTATAGCCCTCGGGTCTAGCCATACCAAAATTTTTGTTAATTCTATCTTGAGTATTTTTACCTTTATCTATACCGATTGCTACAATACTATTACCTCTAAAAAAAGCTAAACCACCTGTCAGAGCATTGTCGTCAGAGAAATTTCTGTCACCTGCTAATGGAACATAATCTTCAAATAGATTTTCAACAATATCTTGAAAATGAGGTCTTTCCGGGTGTCTGGATACCAAAACTTTTTGCCAAGGACTTAATTGTGAGTAGGTGGATTTTAACTTCTCTGATACGGTTACTTGTAATTTACCAATTTCCTCTGCAATATTTATATCGCTACTTGAAGATAAATGGCGTAACTCTTCTATCTTTCCTTCAAGATCCGCAATTTGTTTTTCAAATGCTAAAAAATGCTTAATCATGTGTTAATACTTTCTTTTTACTTTAAATTTATTTTATTTAATGGATGAATATCATTTAACAGACCTGCCAATCTTTTAGATTGGACTTTTGTATAAATCTCTGTAGTACTTATATCAGCATGACCAAGAAGTTTTTGCAAAGACCTTAAATCAGCACCACGATTTAACATGTGTGTTGCAAAGCTGTGCCTGATTTTATGCGGAGAAACGTCTGTGCTAACCATATTTGAGCTTTTTGATAATTCTGATAAATCTCTGTATACAGATTGTCTAGTAATGTGTCCGATACCATTATTACTTGGAAAAATATACTTATTATTTATAAATTTTTCTACGGAAGATCTGTATAACAACCACATATTTATCATTTTTTTTGATTCTTTATTAAATGCAACGTGCCTATAAACACCGCCCTTACCCTTAATCTGTAAAAAATCATTTATTGTAATAAAATCTGATAAAGGCAGGGATATTAGTTCAGAAACTCTCATGCCAGTAGAGTATAGAATTTCTAAAATAGTTGAGATACGTAAAAATTTTAATTTTTTTACAGAATTATCTTGCTCAATATTCTTTAGATTATTTTTGGAGTTTTTCAGTAGTAAAATTAAATGCTCTTCTGATAATGATTTTGGCAAATTTTTAATTTTTTTAAAACTATCTAAGTTGTTAAGTGGATTAATTTTAATGTACCCTTCTGCTTTTAAAACATTGTAAAATTGCTTTAGTGAGGATAACTTTCTGCTTAACGAACTAGGTTTATAATTTTTGCTTTGCAAAAAAGAAAATAATTCACGAAAATTTAATTCGTTTGCACTACAAAAACTTATATTTTTATTTTCAAACCATTCAAAAACCAAACTTATATCTTTTGAGTAAGCTATTTTTGTATTTTTAGATAAACCTTTTTCTAAACAAATAATTTCTAGGATACTATCTATAAATTCTGGTAATGATTGATTTACATTTTTCATAATTAAACTTCAAAGATTTACAATTTTGGATGTCATTACTTCTTGTGTAATCATTTTAGATAAATTTTCCAAACCAATTGATTTTAGAGAATTTCTTATTATAATTAAACTATCCAAATCAAAATCAATCAAAGGATTATCCCCTACTAATCTTGCAATCAATAAAACTGTTAGAGTTTTATTATTATTTTTTGCAGCTTGATTTATTGATTTAGTTAAAAGAAATCTTTTTAAGTTGTAATTACTTTCCCATTTCAGATATATATCTTCTTTTAAATCAATTTCTTTGATATCTTTCAAATAATCCATCCAATTTATTGAATCAGGTTCTATCATGCCAGCTTTTTCAATAATTGGTATTAATGGCCAAGCTTTTTCTTTTGAAATTAAATTAAAGTCCCATTTTTTCCCTTCAACTAATGATATTATATTTGCAAAATTATTATTAGGATACAGATCAGGATTAGAACAAATTTTAAGCCTTTCTATTGATTGATTAAGCTCTTGGGGTAAAGAAGAATTGTCAATCTCATTTAAAAGATTTAAATATAAGCCTATAACATCATTGAATCTTCCATTATTTGTTTCTGACTTAATTATTTTTAGGATTGAATTAACTTTTTTTATATCATCTTTAATTTTAATTATGCTTAGCCAAACATTAGCTCTATTGTAACCATTTGGTTCTTTTAAAAAATTAGAAAAAGATTTATCAAAGTCAATATTTCCATTTGCGACTGATTTATAATTTTCAATTATTTGATCAACTGAAACAAAGTTATAATTTAGTTGCTTGTCTAATAAAAAAGCTCTAGCTTTTGATGTTAAATAATTAAGCGACAATAAAGAGTCTGTATATTCAATTCCAAGATGTGCAATATAATTTGTTTTTATTGGTAACTTCAAGGTGTCCATCATTACAATGTGTAATGGTTGTATATTATTTTTTTTATTTTCAATGTTTAGGACGTTAACTTCATTGTAGATTGATTGAAACAAATCTTCAAAAATTTCATCATTAAAACCTCTTGATTTTATTAAATCAAGAATAAACTCTGATTGATCCCTCTTTCCCTCAATAGATAAACAAAAAATTCGAGCCATTTGCCAAAAATTTTTAAAATTAGATTTTGATTTTATCTTAATAAATTCACAAGCTTTTTTATCTTTTCTATTAATCAACTCATATTCTATTTGCCACTTTTTCCATATGTCCCATCGATTACCATTAGGTAATTGTAAAACTATTTTATATAAATTTTTACTCTGACCACTATTTTTAATTTTAAATAATCTTGTTTCTAAAAATTTCAAAATTTGACCTGATTCACCTTCTGGTGGAACAGATGCACTGATATAAAGTTCATTTAAAAATATTTGTAAATGTTTGCTAGCTAAATTATCTGGAATATAATTTAAATGCTCAATAATTTCTTCTACTTTCAAATTTTGCCATATATTTAAGCCCATTAAATTATTAACTTCAGTTTTTACTCCAAGAGATCCTAAAGACGGCTTCGCTAGTTGACTTACTTTAATTCCAGAATTAACGTTATTTGAGTAAACTTCTTTATTGACATCATTAATCTGGGAAAAGGAAGATTTTAGTTGAAGACAAAAAAACATAATGCAGTAACTTAAAAAGACTACAAACTTCATATTTAATAAATTATAATTATTTAATTTTTTCATCATTAACATCTAAAATCTTGGTTTCTAATTTATCAGGAGCTGGTATATCTAAATAAGTTACTACCAGAAAAGCACTTAAAACAATAAGACTTAATATAATTAAAAAAAATTTATAATTTTTCATCATTATCCCTAAGTTTATAATATAACTAAAAATATGGCGAGTTTTAGACTATTTTAAAATATATTACTTACCATAATTTTAAAAAAGTTTCTAAAAATATGATGTTTGTATTAGGTTAATGTGATATTTAAATTAAATGTTGAAATTTGAAGAAATGCATCCTTACCATGACAAGGTTACTTTGATTGGAATGATGGGCACAGGAAAGTCTAAATTTGGCCGTCAAATTGCAAAACTTTTAAAATTTAATTTTTATGATATAGATCATATGATTGAAAAAGAATTCATAATGTCAATAAAAGAACTTTTCCAGAAATATGATGAAGATTTTTTTAGAAAAATAGAAAAGAAAACGATTAGTGATTTAGTTTTAAAAATTAATAAAAATAAAGAAAAAGCAATAATTAGTCTTGGCGGTGGTGGATTTGATGACGAGGAAACTAGAGATTTATTATTAAATAATACAAATGTTATTTGGCTAAACACTCCTGTAAATATTTTGGTTCAAAGAGTTGGAGATGGATCTAAAAGACCTATGATAAAAGGTAATATAAGAGATTCGATATTACAACTTTTAAAAATAAGAACTAAATATTATTCTCTTTGTCATAATCAAATAAATACTGATAAACTTAGTCAATATCAAATAACTGAAAGATTAATTAATTTAATATCTCATCAAGGTAATATAGCAATAAAATGAAACCAAACATTATTAACGTTTCACTTAACAATAAATCTAAAAATTTTTCATATCCGATTTTAATAGGTAATGGTTTATTATCTAATTGTGAAGAACTTTTGAAAACACTTGTATTAAAAAGAAAAGTTATTTTAATCCATGATAGTTTTTTTTCTTTAAATAAAAAAAATAATAAACAATTTATTTCATTTGTTGAAATAATAAAAAAACTAGCTGAATCAATAAATTTGATTGGTATTCCAGGAGGTGACAAAACAAAAAATATTTCTCAATTAGAGTATATCTTAGAAAAATCTTTATCATTTAAGATAGATAGAAGTAGTTTAATAATTGCTTTTGGGGGGGGCGTTGTTGGTGACATAGCAGGATTTGCTGCTTCAATACTTCTAAGAGGTATAGATTTTATTCAGATACCCACTACCCTATTAGCTCAGGTAGATAGTTCGGTAGGAGGTAAGACTGGTATTAATAGCAGTAAAAGTAAAAACTTAATTGGTTCTTTTCATCAACCGGTTGCAGTTATAACAGACGCAGATATACTCAAGACATTACCTAAAAGAGAATTTTTAGCTGGCTTGGTTGAAGTTATCAAATATGGTCTCATTTACGACGTTAAATTTTTTAACAATTTAGAAAATAACTACAAATATATTCTAAATTATGATCAATTAAAGTTAAATGAAGTAATTAGCAAATCTTGTGAAATAAAATCTTTAATAATTAAAAATGATGAAAAGGAAAATGGTAAAAGAGCTCTACTCAATCTTGGGCATACCTTTGGTCATGCTATTGAATCATTTGGTAAATATGATGGGAAAATTATTCACGGTGAAGCAGTATCAATTGGAATTTGCTTAGCATTCAGACTTTCAAGTAAGATAGGTTATTGCCCTCAAATTGAAACTGATAGAGTAGTTAATTTTTTTAAACAATTAACCCTACCTACTTCTTTAAAAGAGTTGAATAATTTTCCTATTACAACATCAGAAATGTTAAAAAAATTCAGATATGATAAAAAGAACAAAAATAACCAGTTAACATTTATTCTTAACAAAAAAATTGGAAAATCTTTTATAAAAAATAATATGGATGAAAATATTTTAAATGAATTTCTAAATGATGAGATATAATGCCAGACATATTCATATTTTTATGTAACATACTTTTTTTAATTCTTTTATCAGGTTTTTTTTCAAGTTCTGAAACTGCTTTAACAGCTGTTTCAGAGGCTAGAATCCATGAGTTAGCTCTTCAAGGTAATAAGAGAGCAATAAGCATTGAAAGAATTTTGGCTAAAAAAGAAAAAATGATTAGTACAATTTTAATAGGTAATAATTTAGTAAATATTGTAGCTTCAGTATATACAACAAGCTTTGCTATAATTTATTTTGAGGAGTTTGATTTAATTTTTGTAACCATATTATTAACAATTCTTTTAGTAATTTTTGCAGAAGTTATTCCTAAAACTTATGCTTTTAGCCACGCAGATCAAGTTGCTTTGACTGTTGCTCCAATAATTAATTTTTTTATTTTTTTATTGACACCTGCTACATTTATTACCGAACGTTTTGCAAAAATAGTATCTGGACCAGTAATTAATGATGAAGAGGCAAAAACTGAAGAACTTAGAGGAATGATTAGATTACATGCTGGAAATGAAAGTCGCGGAAAAGAGCGTGGAAAAATGATGTCTAGTATGCTTGATATGGATGAGGTAACTATAGAAGCTGTTATGACACACAGAGGAGCAGTTACAATGATAGATTCTAAGGAAGATCCTGAGCAGATTTTCAAAGTTGTAGGGGAAAGTCCATTTACTAGAATACCAATTTACTCAGGTAATCCTGATAATATAATCGGTATTTTACATGCAAAAGAATTATTTAGAAATTTAAGAAGAAGGAACTTTAAAAATATAAACTCAATAAATTTATCTGAATTAATGATACAACCGTACTTTGCTCCAGAAACAACACTATTATTTGACCAATTAGAGACTTTTAAAACTAGAAGAGAACACTTTGCTGTAGTGGTTGATGAATATGGTGATTTTCGAGGTATAGTTACACTTGAAGATATTCTAGAAGAAATAGTAGGTGAAATTGATGATGAAACTGATTTAAAGGTTAAGGGCCTTAAACCTCAACCAGATGGATCATTTATAGTAGATGGTTCTGTGACAATACGAGATCTTAACCGCTCGCTGGGTTGGTCACTGCCAGACCAAAATGCAAATACTATTGCAGGTTTAGTCTTATATGAATCAAAAACAATACCTGAACCTGGACAAGAGTTTAGATTTTTTGATATTAGATTTAGAATACTCCAAAAAAAATCAAATTTTATATCTCAATTACGTTTATGGAATGAGTTAGGAATAAATAAAAATAAAAATTAAGTTTTTTTATATTCTTCTATAGTATATGTTTTTATTATTACTGAATGGAGATCTGATAAAAATTCTTCTCTCAAGTTTTGATTAACCATTCTATGTCTTTCTATTCTGTTTAAATTTTTAAACTTTTCTGAAACAATTATGATTTCAAAGTGACTTTCTACATCTTCTTTAAAGTTTTGATGACCTCTATGTTGTTCAGAGACGTCTATAACAGAAAAAAATTCTGGTTCATAATTTTTTAAAATTAAATTTTCAATATTAGTTTTTCTTTTCAATAGTATCTCTTTTATTAAATTTTTAAAAAAATAATTCCCACCTTGCATGGATTACTACATAATTCTATAATTAAAATAAAGAATTAAATTTATGTTGCATACTAATCAAAAAGAAAAACAAGAAAAGATTTGCTCTAATCCTAATTGTAAAGAATTAGGGGTATATCCTGCGCCCAAATCTAGGGATCGGCTTAGAGAATATTTATACTTCTGTATCAATTGTATTCGGGACTTTAATAAATCTTGGAATTATTTTGAAGGATTAAATGAACAAGAATTAGAAATTGAAATTAGAAAATCAGTTACTTGGGATCGACCAAGTTGGAAATTTGGGACAAAAAATATAAATTATGATTTTGAGAGAGCTTTCAATAGGTTTGAAAATAAAAAAAATATAAAAATTAAAAAAGTATCAAATAAAAAATTAGAAGACGCCCTTAGACTATTAGGCTTAAATCATGACTCAAATGTTAAAGAAGTGAAAAAAAAATATAAGTTTTTAGCAAAAAAATGGCATCCCGATGTGCAAAATGAAAATCAATCAAAAAATAATAAAGATAAATTTATTGAGATAACAAATGCTTATAAAATTATTTTAGAATCTTTAACGAAACCTTAAAAACCTAATAGAAACATTTTTGGAGATAAAATATGAACGAAGTTAGTCTAACTAACAACATGGACTTTAATTCTGGGACTTTCCCATCTGCACAAACCTTAGTTATCGATTCCGAAAAAACATTTGGTTTTAAAACAAACATGAAGGTTGTTGGATTTAATGAAAGAACTAAATTTGTACCTGAAATCGACGACAGTTATTTATTTGACGAAACCACAACAAAAGCAATACTTGCTGGATTTTGCTATAATAGAAGAGTTATGATCCAAGGTTACCACGGTACTGGCAAATCAACACACATTGAACAAGTTGCCGCAAGATTGAATTGGCCATGTGTACGAGTAAATTTAGACAGTCATATATCTCGTTTAGACCTAGTAGGGAAAGATGCAATTGTTTTAGAAAATGGAAAGCAAGTAACAGAATTTAGAGAAGGTGTACTACCTTGGGCTCTACAAAACCCTGTAGCAATTGTATTTGATGAATATGACGCTGGAAGAGCTGATGTAATGTTTGTTATTCAAAGAGTCTTAGAGGTTTCAGGAAAACTGACCCTACTTGACAATAACCGTGTTATAAATCCCCATCAAAATTTTAGATTGTTTGCAACAGCCAATACAGTTGGACTTGGAGACACCACAGGGCTATATCACGGAACACAACAAATAAATCAAGGTCAGATGGATAGATGGTCTATTGTTTCAACCTTAAATTATTTACCAATTGAAGCGGAAGAAGAGATTATTTTATCTAAAGTTCCTAATTTTAATACTAAGGATGGAAAAGAAACTATAAAATCAATGGTTTCAATAGCTAATTTAACAAGAAATGGATTTATGTCTGGTGATCTTTCTACTGTAATGTCTCCTAGAACAGTTATAACATGGGCAGAAAACACAAATATTATTGAAGATATTGATTTAGCTTTCAAGCTAACTTTTTTTAATAAATGCGATGAAATGGAGAGACCAATTTTGTCAGAATATTATCAAAGGTGTTTTGGAAGAGAATTAATTAAAATCGAAAAAAGTCTAGACGCTTAAACTTAAAATGAGCAAAAATTCAGAAAATACTCAATTCCAAAATGCTACTGCCTCAACTTTAAAAGCAATTTCTGGAAATATGATTGAAGAAAGAGAAATAAAGTTTTCTGGATCTACAGGTTATTTGTCATCTAAAGAGGTTAGATTACCAATAATTTCAAAGGAATTGGATGATACAGAATTATTTAAATTAAGAGGTGAGGCAGATAAGATTGCTCTTAAAATTAAGTATCATGATCCTGTTTTACATAATAAATATATACCATCTTCAGATTTATCGTCCCAAATTTTTCAGTTAGCAGAGGAATCTAGAATTGAAGCTGTCGGATCTAAAAATCTTCTAGGTATAAAGAAAAATTTACAAAATTTAGTTGTTGAAAAATTTAAAGAAACAATTCTATCTGTTCCAGGTGGAGAAGATAAGGAAGCGTTAGTAAATGCATTGCACTTAGTAATAAGAGAAAAAATTACTGGCTCTAACTCCCCTCCAAACACATCTGTTTCTTTAGAGAAATGGCGACCTTGGATTAATAACAAAATTGGTAATCTTCTAAACCAACTTGCAGAAAATACTACTAATCAAGAAGTTTTTGCTAAATATACAAATCAATTGTTGTCTGTATTACATGCAGATATTGGAGAAAGAGATCCTAATAATGATGGTGAAAACGAGGATACTGAAGAGAACAATCCTGATGAGAATGAAGAAAACAATTCATCTGCAGAAAGTGAAAGTGATAATGATGAAGATGCCGGATTAGATAGTAGTAACGATGCTCAAGACAATGATCAAGAAATACAGGGTGAAACTCAAGATGCAGATGCTGATAATGAAGATGGAGAGAGTGAGGGTGAAATCGTTCCTAATCCTTTGTCAGGTGATAATATAGGTAAAAATAATATTAATTATAATTATCAAGTCTTTTCTACCAAGTATGACGAAATCGTCAATGCCACAGAGTTATGTGAAGAAGACGAACTTAGCCGACTAAGAGGAACACTTGATAAACAACTTGAAAATCTTCAAGGTGCTATAGCTAGATTGGCTAATAAACTTCAAAGAAAATTACAGGCCAAACAGAATAGATCCTGGAACTTTGATCTTGAAGAAGGAATGTTAGATGCATCAAAATTAGCTAGAGTAATTACTCAACCATTATTTCCACTTTCTTATAAGCAGGAAAAAGATATGAAATTTAGAGATACGATAGTGACTTTGCTAATAGATAATTCTGGGTCAATGAGGGGGAGGCCCATAACCATTGCAGCAATTTGCGCTGACATTATGGCTAGAACACTTGAAAGATGTGGAGTAAAGGTTGAAATCTTGGGTTTCACCACAAAAGCATGGAAGGGTGGTCAATCGCGGGAACAATGGATAAATGAAGGTAAACCAACCTATCCTGGAAGATTGAATGACTTAAGGCATATAATTTATAAACCAGCAGACGCACCATGGAGAAGAGCAAAAAATTCACTTGGATTAATGCTTAGAGAGGGAATTTTAAAGGAGAACATAGATGGTGAGGCATTAATCTGGGCACATGAGCGACTATTAGGTAGAGTTGAAGACAGAAAAATCCTCATGGTTATAAGTGATGGCGCACCTGTTGATGATACTACACTTTCTTCTAATAGCGGTAACTACTTAGAACTTCATCTGAAACAGGTAATCTCATTTATTGAAAATAGATCACCAGTAGAATTAGTTGCAATTGGTATTGGTCACGACGTTACACGTTATTATGATAAAGCAGTAACACTCACTGATGCTGAGCAATTGGGTGGAGCTGTTACTGAACAGCTGGCTGACTTATTCAGTGAAGAATGATATTAAGAAGAGCTAACTTCTTTTTTTAAATTTTTTTGAATAGATTTTTTAATTGCTATAGCTTGAGGTGCTAAGACTCTATTACTTGTCTTTGATAAGTAATCATCTAAACCTCCATTTTTTTCAACAGACTTTAGAGCTCTTACAGATACTTTCATGCTTATGAATTTATCTAAAGACTTACTGAAGAACTTAACATTTTGAAGATTAGGTAAAAATTTTCTTTTAGTTTTATTTTTTGCATGACTAACATTATTGCCACTCATAACACTTTTACCTGAAATTTCACAAACTCTGGACATCATATACCTCAAAAATAATCTAATGACTTATAAAATAGCAAGCCTTAGAGGTCAAGTTAAATGGTAGAGGAAACTAATTTTTATAATTTTTAAAACCATTAATTGCAACATTCATAGCATCTTTGGGATTATCAATAACACCAACTATATCAAAAATATTTTTTATATTATCTCTTTTCATTAATTTTAATATGCCACTTATTATTTGATTTGCAACTAAAGGTCCTTCAAATGTTAGAGAAGAATATAATTGGACTAAATGTGCTCCACACAAAATTTTTACATATGCAGTTTTACTGTCTGATACTCCACCAGCTGCAATTAAAAATAATTTATAATTGTTATTTTTAATTATTTTGTTTGCTTGTGACAAAATATCTGTGGATTTTTTAAATAATGGTTTTCCAGACAATCCTCCTAATTCATTAGATTTTTTTGATTTTAGATTACTTTCTCTATCTAACGTAGTATTGGAGATGACCAACCCAAAAATTTTTTGCGAATGAGCTGTTTCAATAATTGATTTCAATGTTTGCTTATTTATATCTGGAGCAATCTTCAAAAAAATTGGCAATTTCTTATTAAAAGTTTTGGATGTGGCAATCCCATCCTTAACAAATTTTATAATTTTTTCTAAATTATTTTTTTTTTGAAAGTCTCTTAAGTTTGGCGTGTTTGGTGAAGAAACATTTATAGAAACATAATCAGCAAATACAGATAAATTTTCAGCAAGCACTTTATAATCGCTTAACCTGTTCTTACTATCTTTGTTGGGACCAATGTTAATTCCAACAAGAAAATCACTTCCTACTGGAAATTTTTTTCTATAATGCTCTAATTTGTTTTTGGCTTCTAACATTCCTAAATTGTTAAAACCATTTCGGTTTATTATAGCCTTATCTTTTTCTAATCTGAAAATTCTTGGTTTTGGATTTCCATATTGAGGCAGTGGTGTAATAGTGCCAACTTCAGTGAAACCAAAGTTCAAAAAATGAACTCTGTTTATTACCTCTGCATTTTTATCAAAACCAGCGGCAACTCCAAGTAAATTTTTAAAAATCAAATCACCAATGTTAATTGGAATTACACTTTGATCTAACCTTGGATGTAAACCAAGTTTCAAGAATTTAATGGTTAGTCTGTGTGCAATTTCTGGATCAAGCTTTCTTACAAAAAAAGTAATAAATTTCCAAATCATTGAATCTATTCTTTAACTAAGTTACCTAGAATAACATCTTCTAATAATTTTTTAGTTGGTTCAATCCCATAGAGTTTTATGAAACTTCCCATTCTAGGTCCTTCAGATTGTCCTAGAACAGTCTCGTACAAGCCTTTAAACCATTCACGTAAATTCTCATATCCAAGTTTCTTTCCAATTGCAAATACTATAGCTTGAATATCATCAGAAGAGGTGTCATTATTTAATGTTGATAAAGTATTCATTAATTCTGTAATACCTTTTTTCTCTTTTTCATTTGGAAGCCTATACTTCTTTTGAGGTTCTATTTTCTCTTTGTAATAATTAACAGCTAGATCAATTAACTCATCTAATTCTTTAGTTCTTTTTGAATTAGGTGAGTAGGTTTTGACATATCCCCATACTATATCTGGATCGCTAGCATAACATACGGACACTAAATTTAACAATAATGTATATGTAACAGGAAGGTCATTAGATTTTGGTGAACCTTTGTGTAAATGCCATACTGGATTATCAATTTTTCCACGATTGTCTTGTTCAGAATAATTTTTCAGATGCGCAAAATATTCATCAGTGGTTTTAGGTATAACATCAAAAAAAAGTTTCTTAGCTCTTTTGGGATTTGTATACATAAACAGACTTAAAGATTCAGGTGAACCATATCTCAACCACTCCTCTATGGATAAACCATTACCTTTGGATTTTGAAATCTTTTCACCATTGTTATCAAGAAAAAGTTCGTATGAAAAACCAGATGGAGGTGTTCCTCCAAGGACTCTCAATATTTTGCTAGATAAAATTACACTTTCAGATAAGTCTTTGCCTGACATCTCATAATCTACACCTAGTGCAAACCAACGCATTGCCCAATCACACTTCCACTGCAACTTACATGATCCTCCAAGAATAGAAACAGCAACTAATTCTTTAGTATCTTCGTCAATATAACTTACAGTATTGTTTTTAGTATTGATTGAAATGATTTTAACTTGCAAAACTTTACCAGATTTTGGACAGACTGGGAGAAACGGGCTGTAAGTTTTTTTACGATCTTCGCCTAAAGTAGGCAAAATTATATTTTTTATTTTATCGTAATTTAATAAAATTTTTTTGAGTGCCTCATCAAATTTACCACTTTTATAACAATCTGTAGCTGAAACAAATTCATATTCAAAATTAAAGTGGTCTAAAAATTCCTTTAATTTATGGTTATTATGATCACCAAAACTATTAAATTTTTCAAAAGGATCAGGTACACTAGTTAAAGGATGTTCAATAAATTTCTCAAGTAAATCTCTGTTTGGAACATTTTCTGGAATTTTACGAAAGCCATCCATATCGTCTGAAAAGCATATTAACTTTGTGTTTCTCTCAGTTAAAACTTCAAATGCGTTACGTACAATGTTAGTCCTCGCAATTTCACCAAATGTTCCAATATGAGGAAGTCCTGAAGGTCCATATCCAGTTTCAAAAAGAACAGGGGTATTGTTATTTTTGGGAGCAGAACTCTCAATTTTATCCAGTCTATCCCTCAAATTTCTAGCTTCAACAAAAGGCCAAGCATTGGATTTCTCTGCAAGTTTTTTAATCTCTGATTTTTCCATAACTTAATTTTAAATAATATTTTTTATTGCTATATAAGATAATAATAGTAAGCAACAAATAATCAAATAATTGACAAAAAAACACCTCTAACTAATAAAGCTAGAGGTGTTATAATAATAAAGTAGAGCAGAATTACATCATGCCTGGCATGCCGCCCATGCCGCCCATGCCGCCCATGCCGCCCATGCCGCCCATGTCTGGCATTCCACCACTACTACCAGCTGGTGGTTCAGGTTTGTCAGCAACCATAGCTTCTGTAGTTATCAATAGACCTGCTACAGATGCTGCATTTTGTAAGGCTGATCTTACGACTTTAGTTGGATCTATAACTCCAGCTTTAACTAAGTCTGTAAATTCATTAGTTTGAGCATTGAAGCCGTAGTTCGCATCAGTTGATTCAAGTAGTTTACCTACTATCACTGCACCATCTTGACCAGCGTTGTCTGCTATTTGCTTAGCAGGAGCTTTTAAAGCTCTTCTTACAATATCAACACCCATTTTTTGGTCTGAGTTATCAACTTTAAGTTTATCTAATGACGCAATTGCTTTCACGAAAACAACTCCACCACCAGGTACAATACCTTCTTCGACAGCAGCTCTTGTAGCATGCATCGCATCATCTACACGATCCTTACGCTCTTTAACTTCAACTTCAGTTGCTCCTCCGACTTTGATAACAGCAACTCCACCAGCAAGCTTAGCTAATCTTTCTTGAAGTTTTTCTTTGTCATAATCAGAAGTAGTCTCTTCGATCTGAGCTCTTATTTGATTACATCTAGCGCTAATGTCATCCTTGGATCCTGCACCATCAATTATAGTAGTTTCTTCTTTTGTAACCTCTACACGTTTTGCTGTACCAAGCATTTCAAGTGTTACATTATCAAGCTTTATACCAAGATCTTCAGATATCAGATCACCTTTTGTTAAAATTGCAATATCCTCTAACATGGCTTTTCTTCTATCACCGAAACCTGGGGCTTTAACGGCAGCTATTTTTAAACCACCTCTAAGCTTGTTAACAACAAGAGTTGCTAGTGCCTCACCTTCAACATCTTCAGCAATAATTAAAAGAGGTTTACCAGATTGTACAACTTTTTCTAATATTGGTAACATTTCCTGTAGGTTAGCTAATTTCTTTTCAAATAATAGTATGTATGGATCATCCATAACTACCTTCATTTTATCAGCGTCTGTTATGAAGTAAGGGGATAAGTATCCTCTATCGAATTGCATACCTTCTACAACATCTAATTCAGTTGCAAGTGTTTTACCTTCTTCGACTGTTATAACACCTTCATTTCCAACTTTATCCATAGCCTTGGCTATCATATCACCAATCTCGGTTTCACCATTTGCTGATATTGTACCAGCTTGAGCAACTTCTTCATTAGTAGAAATTCTACTAGTTCTTGCTTCTAAATCAGCTACAACAGCTTCTATGGCTAGATCGATACCTCTTTTAAGATCCATAGGATTTAAACCAGCAGCAACTGCTTTTGAACCTTCTTTTACTATAGCTTGGGCCAATACTGTTGCGGTAGTTGTACCATCACCTGCAACATCGTTAGCTTTTGAAGCAACTTCTCTAACCATCTGCGCGCCCATATTTTGAAATTTTTCTTTTAATTCAATTTCTTTTGCAACAGTAACACCATCTTTAGTAATTCTTGGTGCACCAAAAGATTTATCAATAACAACATTCCTACCTTTCGGTCCAAGTGTAACCTTTACAGCTTCTGCAAGTATATCAACACCTTCTATCATTTGTGCTCTAGCGTTAGCACCAAATTTGACTTCTTTAGCAGCCATCTTTTTTTCCTTTCAAATTATAAAGTAATTATTATTTCTTATAGAGAATTATTAACCCATTATTCCCATGATATCGCTTTCTTTCATGATCAAAAGATCTTTACCATCAAGCTTAACTTCAGTACCGGACCATTTTCCAAAAAGTACAACATCACCTTCTTTTACATCTAAAGGTTGAATCTTTCCAGTCTCGTCACGTGCTCCGGAACCCGCTGCAATAATCTTACCTTGCATTGGCTTTTCTTGTGCTGAATCTGGAATAATTATTCCACTAGCTGTTTTCTCCTCTGCTTCGAGGCGCTCAACAACAACTCTGTCGTGAAGTGGCCTAAACTTCATGCCTTTTCTCCCTTATAAAAATGTTAAAGTTAAACAATAAATACATTATTGATGGAGCTTAAATAGTGTAATTGAATGTAACTTTCAAGATAAAATAAAAAAAATATTTAAAATATTGCTTTTAAGGTAAAACATCACATATACATAAAAAAAGTATAAATTCAAAATGAACTCAATTTTAAATCAAACATATATTAGTACATGGCTATATACTACTATTGTAATGGTAGTTCTGATGATACTAATTGGCGGTATTACTAGGTTGACAGATTCTGGTTTATCAATGGTTGAATGGAGACCAATTTGGGGGTTTTTACCACCTATTACTGATGAAGAGTGGAAAAGAGTTTTCTCACTTTACATGAGTTCGCCAGAATATATTTTAAAAAATCAAGGAATGAGCATTACAGAATTCAAAAACATATTTTTTTGGGAATACTTTCATAGATTATGGGGCAGGTTAATTGGAATAGTTTTTATCATTCCGTTAATTATTTTTTATTTGTTTAATAAAATTCCGAATTCAATTTTATTAAAATTATTAACTATTTTGTTTTTAGGGAGTTTACAAGCAATCATAGGCTGGTGGATGGTAAAGTCTGGTCTTGTAAATGATCCTACAGTTTCACAATATCGTTTGGCTGTCCATTTATCTAATGCATTGTTAATATTATTCCTTTTAATTTGGACTTTATTAGAATTTAAGAATGGTCACTCTAAAATTAGATTAGACTTCAGTTTCATAATTTTTTGTTTTTTATTTACAACAATTATTGCTGGTGCATTTGTTGCTGGAATGGACGCTGGCCTGATGTACAACGAATACCCTTTAATGGGATATAGTTTTATCCCAGAAAATTATGGTGAAAATGGATTTTTAGATCCATTTGAAAATCCTGCCTCAGCTCAGTTTCATCACAGACATATAGCTTTATTAACTACAATTTGTGTGCTGATATATTGCTACAGAAACTATACGCAAAGTAGTGATGGAATTGTTAAGAAATGCTCACTGTTTATGAGTGCAATAGTGTGTCTCCAATTTTTCTTAGGTATATTTACCTTAATTAATATGGTTCCAATATTCTTAGGAGCTCTTCATCAAACTGGAGCAGTCATTTTATTCATATTTCTTACAATTATAATGCATAGATTAAATATAATTAGAATTCATTAATTTTGTTTTTTTTTGTCTAGCTTAATGCCTAATTCCTTAAGTTGAAGATCATTTATCTCGTTTGGTGCGTTCATCATCAAATCTTCTGCTTTACCAGTCATTGGAAATAAAATAACTTCTCTTATATTTGGCTCATCAGCTAATAACATTACAATACGATCAATACCTGGAGCTATACCTCCATGAGGTGGTGCACCAAATTTAAAAGCATTAATCATGGCTGGAAATTTATTGTCAACAACCTCGGGCTTGTGACCTGCAATTTCGAAAGCTTTATACATTATTTCAGGAACGTGATTTCTTATAGCGCCAGATGAAAGCTCAATTCCATTACAAACTAAGTCGTATTGATATGCGAGAATATCTAGTGGATTTTCATTCAACAATGCTTCCATACCTCCTTGTGGCATAGAAAAAGGATTATGAGAAAATTCTATTTTTCCAGTATTTTCGTCTTTTTCAAACATAGGGTAATCTACTATCCAACAAAATTTAAATATATTTTTTTCAATTAGTTCTCTGTCTGTTGCGATTTTAACTCTGGCTTTTCCTGCTAAATTAGCTGCTTCACTCTCTAGTGCACAAGAAAAAAACAGAGCATCTCCATCATTAAGGTTAAATAAGGTCTTCATTTCAAGAGATTTTTCAATTCCCAATGCATTTGCAATTGGTCCTTTTGCAGAGTTTTCACTAAAAATAATATATCCCATTCCAGGCGCACCCTCTCCTTGGGCCCAACTATTCATTCTATCAGCAACCGAACGTGAACCACAATTAGGACCAGGAACAGCTCTTACTACAGATCCATTTTCAATTGATTTCGCAAAAATAGTAAAACCAGAATTTCTAAAAATGTCTGTTACATCTTGAATCTCAAGAGCAAATCTCAAGTCAGGTTTGTCATTTCCATATTTTAACATTGAGTTTTTATAAGTAATTCTTGGGAAAATCTCATCAATGCTTTTGTCTGAATATTTTTCAAAAACTTCTTTAATCACAAGTTCTACAGCTTGAAAAACGTCTTCTTGTTCAACATATGACATTTCTAAATCTAGCTGATAAAATTCTCCAGGCGATCTGTCAGCTCTACTATCTTCATCCCTAAAACATGGCGCTATTTGAAAATATTTATCAAAACCAGACACCATTATGAGTTGTTTAAATTGCTGAGGAGCTTGAGGCAAAGCATAGAACTTTCCTTTATTAAGTCTAGATGGAACTAAAAAATCTCTTGCACCTTCTGGACTAGAAGCGGTTAAAATTGGTGTTTGAAATTCTAAAAATCCTAACTCTAACATTTTATTTCTAATAGTTTGAATAACATTAGATCTTAAGACAATATTTTCATGAGGCCTACTTCTTCTTAAGTCTAAATATCTAAATTTTAATCTAGTTTCTTCGCCATAATCTTCATCCGAATTAACTTGCAAAGGTAATGCTTTTGATTGGGAAATAATTTCTAATTCAGACAGATTTATTTCGATTTTACCTGTTGGTAAATTATCATTAATAGTTTCATCAGATCTTTCCACAACTATTCCTGATACAGTTATTACACTTTCTAAAGGTAGGCTTTCAAAAATAGAAAAATTCTTATTTGATGAATCAATAACAACTTGTGTTAATCCATAATGATCTCTAAGATCTACAAATATTAATTGTCCATGATCTCTTTTTCTGTGAACCCAGCCTGATAACTTTACCTGATCGTTAACATTTTCAATTCTTAATTCATTACATTTATGAGTTCTATATTTATGCATTTAAAAATTCCTATAACTTAGAATTAAATTTCTGATGAGATCTGTTTTTAACCTCTTTCATAATCTCTAAAGCTTTTTGATGATCTATCTGTGGCCAAATAGCGATTTCGTCTGACGAACGAAGACATCCTAAACATAAATTACTTTTAGGATCAATTGAGCAAACTCCTATACAAGGACTAGTTTTATTCATTTGTCCCATTTCACATCCTCTTTTATTTATTATTTTCTTTAATAGCTTGCGCAAGCATTTCTAAAAGTTCAGAAATCCCTGACTCACCGCTGGTTGCGCTTATCAAATTGTTGTCTCTAACCGTCGGTTTATCAATAATTTCTGCACCAGCAGCAATTAAGAGAGCACTATCTGCATCTGATGCGGCGACTTTTCTACCTTTCGCGGCATCTATAGTTGTAAGTAAAATTGAGGAAACACCCGCCAAAGCAACTGGTTCATTTTCTCTCAAAAAAGCCCTTAAAATTCTTCTCACATGAAGATCATTGCTCAAAGTTTCAATCTGATTAGCTCCTCCTGGTACAATTAAGGCATCAAAATCTATAGCTAATGTCTCAGAAACTGGTTGATCTACAGGATAAGATAATCCCCATTTCTCTGATGCCCAACCGTTAGTCGTACCAATATCTCGAGAAATTATAGTGTAAGAACCTTCAGCAGCTAAAATTGTTTTCTGTATTATTAAAAATTGTTCTTCATTAAAACCACTTGCTACCATCACAGCAATTTTTTTACCTTTAAAAGCTGATGTATTAGACAAAATGCACTCCTAATTTTTTGTTTTAAATTCTATAGAAGATTTAGTTTAGCTAATCAAGTAATCTAGTTAAAATTAAATTTGCCATTTTATAGTTTTTTTATTTATGAAGGCAATAGTGAACAATAATAAGGTTGGAAACAATATTTGGAAAAATGTTGCAATGCCAAGGTCTTGTTTAGAGCCACTCAAAGCTAAATTTAGAGCCTCGACGGTCAAGGTTGTAACTCTGCCCGCTCCTATAAAATAAACAGGTACATACAAAGCAAAAGAAACTATCATACCTATAGCGAATGAAGTCATAAGAGAAGGTAAGACTAGTGGGATTTTTATCTTAAACAACCTAACTATTCTGTTTTTTCCTAGACTAGAAGCTACTTTTATATAATCAGATTTAACTTCTCTCATAGCTGGAGCAAGAATGATAAAACAATATGGTATGACATAAAATAATTGAACGAATATAAGTGGTATTAAAAAACTACTAAAATTAAAAAATATCATAAAACTCTGTATTCCAATTAAAAAAGAAATTTGGGGAATAAATAAAGGAGTAAATATAATCCATTCAAATTGAGTTTTTGTTATGTTTAAATAGTCTAATAGTTCAACCCACAAAATTATCAACAATATAGACAGTAATGAAACCATCAAAGGAATAAAAATAGAAACTAAAATCAATGATTTATTCTGAGAATAAAAATTTAAAAAATTTTCTATGTTTAAATCATTTGGAAAAAAATTTGGAAAGTACCAATTTTCACTAAATCCCCACAAAATAGAACAAATTATACCCATAAAAGATAATAAAAATAAAATTACGCTAAAACATAAAATAGTAATTTTCAAAAACTCTGATTTAAATGAAGTGATTTTTATAAAAAAAATATAAAAGAATTTTAAGTTAATAATTTTCTCAAAAAAAATCCAAACTATAAGTAAAATTATAATTATAAATAATTGAATTAAAGATAAATTTGAAGCTATGAAGAATGAGTCCATATCTGAAGATTGAAAGATTTGCAAAATTCGTACTGATAAAGTGGGAGGAGTTGATGGTGCCAAAAGTAAAGACATATCAACAACTGATGACGAAAATGCAATTATTATAAATACGACAAGTCTAATTTTTTTGTAAATGATTGGAAATATTAATATAAACCAAGTAGAAAAACTCGAATGCTGAAGTGATTTGCCCATATCAAAATATTTCGATGAAGAAAACTCTCTCAAAGCTGATAAAGACACCAAGATTAGGAATGGAATTTCTTTTAAAATAAGTCCTAATATTAAAAAAAAACCATATTCATCTGGAAATAAATAAGAGTTTGGAGGTCTATCAAAACCTGTTAACCAAGGTGAAACAGCCCTTAATAATAATCCACTTGGAGACAAAAGAAAAATTAAACCAATAGCCATTGTAATATGTGGTAGAGCAATTAGAGGTGATATGATGATTTTTAGATAATTATAAAATTTAGTTTTAAAAAAATATAAAAGAATGACTTGAGAAAAAAATAACGCTAAAGCAGTTGAAACTAAACCAGTAAATATCGACAATAATATTGACTTATACATCCCTGGAATATTCATTGATATATAAAAATAATTTAAGCTAAGTTCATCTTTTCCTAAAGTTGGTAAATAATTAAATGATGGTAAAAAAAAGCCTAAAAAACCAAACAATATAGGTAAAGTGATAATTATTCCAATAAAAGTTATTGAAACTTTGGAAAGGAGCCGGCAAAACTTATTTACCATTTATGACCTAATTATTTGAGCCATATTTTTCTATCCACCCTTCTTCTATGATTTTAACCCAGGAGGGATGTGGCTCCTCTAGTTTCATTGTTAACTCTTCATTTGAAAGTGTTGCAAGACCTCTTGGAAGAGAAGTAAATTTATTTTTCCAATTTTCATCTAATTTTGCTACTGAAATAACACTTGGGTCACCCCAAAAAGTCTTGTCTTGTTTTTGTAATTGAGCTTCCGGTGATATCAGGAAATTGACAAAGATTTTAGCAGCAGTTTTTTTACCAGAGTTATATGGAATTGCTAAAAAATGGACGTTAGCAAGAGTTCCATCTTTATGTATGAAACTTCTTATAGTTTTAGGTAACTTTCCTTCAGAAATTGCATTTGAAGCGTGTGCTATGTTAAAGGCCATTCCAATGTCAATCTCTCTTTCTGCAACTAATTCTGTTAAAGCTAAATAATTAGGGGGGTAATTTTTGCCTTCTCTCCACAAATATGGAGTTGTCTCATCTAACCAATTCCATAATGGGCTAAGAGCATCTTTATGCTTATGAATAATATACTCTGATTTCAACAAGCTTTTATTATCTATCAACTCAATTAAAATTTGTTTTAAAAAACTAGTGCCCGTAAAATCTGGTGGCTGAGGAAAAGTAAACCTGCCCTTGTTTCTGATTATATAATCTTTTAATTCAGATGCTGATCTTGGAGGTGATTTAATGTATTTACTATCGTAATAAAAATTTAATTGTGACACTCCCCAAGGCATTTCCATACCTTCTGTGGGAACTCCAAAATCATTTAATAAACTAGGGTTGTTTTCAAAATCTAAATACTTAGAATTAGGTAAGTCTCTAATCCAATTTTCAGAAAGAAGCATATTATTTTTCTTCATAACTGAAAAATTTTCTCCATTAATCCATACTAAGTCGACAGCTCCATTGTTGTCTTTTTTAACATTTTTTTCTGATAAAATTCTTGCAACTACATTAGCAGTATCATTTACTTTTACGTGTTTAACTGTTATGTCATATCTTTTTTTAACTTCATCTGAAGCCCATTTGATATATGAGTTAATATTCTTGGCGCCACCCCATGCATGAAAAAAAATTGTTTGCCCAGAAACGTTGTTAGCTTTTATATCCCAATCATTCTTTTTTTCTGCGGCATTAGTGTAAGTACTAATCATAAAAAAAATACTAATAAAAAAAAACCTTAAAACTATTTTATCTAAATTATGTGCTAATTTTAAATACATTTATATTTACCTCAAAGTTTGTTCTTGAATAGACAGATATTGATATTAGATATATTAATACCAATAGTAGTTACTATCTTCAAAATACTCAACATAGAAATAGTTATGTAGTTATGAACGCTCTCTTGATCTTGATAAATGAAATTATAACACTCTACTTATATACATTATTTGTATATGTTATAATGAGCCTTCTAATCCAATTTCAAATGATTAATAGCTACAACAAAATTATTAATACAATTTTTAGAGCATTAATATCTTTGCATGAGCCTTTATTAGGAAAAATTAGACAGTATATACCATCACTTTCAGGAATAGATTTATCTCCTGTTATTGTTATTCTTTTATTGAGCTTTTTAAAAAACTTAATTCAAGATTATAGATTAGGATTATAAATTAATTAATGACGATTATAAATAAAATAATTGATGGAAAGATGTATGCTCAAAAACTTTTAGGAGAAATTCACCCTCTAAGCAAAGGATTTTTGCATAATTTTAATCGTAAGCCATGTCTTACTGTCATACTAGTTGGAGACAATCCCGCTAGTAAAATATATGTAAAAAATAAAATCTTAGTAGCCAAAAAAATTGATATAGAATCTATAGAAATCTTGCTTAGTTCTGATATTACAGAAGATGTATTAATACAGCATATCTCAGTACTAAATAAAGATCAAAATGTGGATGGAATTCTTGTTCAGCTTCCGCTTCCAAAACATATTTCAGAAAAAAAGATCATTAATTTGATTAGTCCATTAAAAGATGTTGATGGATTTCACCCAAAGAATTTTGGTAAACTTTTCATGGGGGACCCAAAATTTATTCCATGCACACCCTTAGGCTGTCTTTATATGTTGAAGCACGAAATTGAAGATATAAAAGGGAAAAACGCTGTTATAATTGGGAGATCAAACATTGTTGGAAAACCAATGGCGTCACTGTTACTATCTTCAGACTGCTCAGTGACAATAACTCATTCAAAAAGCAAAAACATTGAAGAACATACTAGAAAAGCAGACATCTTAATTGTTGCGGTGGGTATTCCTGAAATGATTGATGAAAAATTTATTAAACCAGGCGCGATTGTAATAGATGTTGGAATTAATAGATTAGAATCTAAAAATTATGATAATTCTAGTAATAAGGGAGTACTTGTTGGTGATGTCAAATTTGAAAAAGTTTTAAAAATTGCCAAAAAAATTACCCCCGTTCCTGGTGGAGTTGGGCCAATGACAATTGCATGCTTGATGCATAACACTGTTAAGGCCGCTTATATTAATAAAAAAAATGATTTTATTAATGTGCTAGAAGGAATATTATAATGGATTGGTTAAACATTACTTTATTTCTTTCTATGATATTAGTGGTAGTTATTCTTGCTTGGGGCTTGATAACAATGGCCAGAGGTGGAGAATATAACAAGTCACATAGCAATATTTTAATGAGATACAGAATAATTTTTCAAGCAATAGCAATATTAATTTTTATATGCTTATTAATATATAAGAGATATTACAATGGTTAAATTAAATAAAATTTATACCCGAACGGGCGATGACGGATCAACTGGGTTAAACGATGGAAGCAGAGTTCCAAAGCACTCACCTAGACCACAAGCATATGGTTCAGTTGATGAATTAAATTCCTCCTTGGGAATGGTATACTTTTGCTTAAACAAAGAAAATTCAAACTTACTTCATATTGAAATTAAAAATTTAATCAGAGAAATTCAAAATGATTTATTTGATTTAGGTGCAGATTTAGCAACACCAATATCGAAAGAAAAAGAAAAGTATCCAGCACTTAGAATTAAAAAGCGACAAATTGATAAAATAGAAAATAAAATAGACTATTATAATAAGTCTTTAAAACCTCTTAATTCCTTCATTTTACCAGGTGGGTCAGAAGCCTCTACTTTGCTACACCAGTCAAGAACAATAGCTAGAAGAGCTGAAAGAGACATTAGTTTACTTTCAAGCATAGAATATATAAATATACAATCTTTAATTTACTTGAATAGATTGTCTGATTTATTATTTGTATTATGCAGAGTTTTAAACGAAAATGGATTAAAGGATGTATTATGGATACCAGGTTTGAATCAAAAATAATTTATTTACGGAAGGGAGTTTAGTTTGAAAATTTTAGTGCCTGTTAAAAGAGTGGTTGACTATAACGTAAAAGTCAGAGTTAAAAATGATAATTCTGGTGTTGAATTAGAAAACGTTAAAATGTCTATGAACCCTTTTGACGAGATAGCTGTTGAGGAGGCTTTAAGATTAAAAGAAAAAGGAATAGCGAATGAGGTTGTAGCTATATCTATCGGTGCATCTCAGGTTCAAGAAACCATAAGAAATGCTCTTGCAATGGGTGCAGATTCAGGGATTTTTGTTGAATCCAACGATAATCTTGAACCACTTAACGTAGCAAAAATTATTTCATCTATTGCTAAAAAAGAAAATATCGATTTGATGATTTTAGGTAAGCAAGCAATAGACGATGATATGAATGCTACTGGTCAGATGATTGCAGCCTTATTAGATTGGCCTCAAGCAACTTTTGCAAGCAAGGTGGAAATTTCAGGAAAAACAGCCAAGGTTAGCCGCGAAGTTGACGGTGGAATTGAAAATATTGAAATTTCATTACCTGCAGTTATAAGTACTGACTTACGATTAAATGAACCTAGATATGCTAGCCTTCCAAACATTATGAAAGCCAAGAAAAAATCAATTAACGTAATTAAGATTGAAGACCTAAACGTAGAAATAAAAAAACATTTAAGTATTTTAAAAGTAGAAGAACCCGCTAAACGTCAATCAGGAATTATGTTAAAAACTGTAGATGAATTAGTTGATAAATTAAAAAATGAAGCAAAAGTAATATAATAAACTGAAGGAATATAAAATGAAAGTACTTGCTATAGCTGAACATAATAACCATGAACTTTTACCTGCTACATTACATACTGTAAACGCAGCCAAACAAATTGGCGATACTGACTTATTAGTTGTGGGTCATAGTTGCCAAGAAGTTATTGATAATGCAAGCAAAATTGATGGTCTCAATCAAGTTCTTTATTGCAATGACGAAATGTATAAAAACTCAATAGCAGAAAATTTATCTATCCTTATTAAATCTATTGCACAAAATTATTCTCACATTTTATTTTCAAACACAGCTAATGGAAAAAATACAGCTCCTCGTCTAGCTGCTTTGCTAGATGTTATGATTGTTCCAGACATAATTGAAATAATAGATGAAAATACTTTTAAAAGACCAATTTACGCTGGCAACGCCATAGCAACTTGCAAAAGCGAAGATGCATGTAAAGTTATTACTGTAAGGACTACTGCTTTTGAAAAAGCTTCCTTGAGTGAAAATCAAGTTAACGCTGTATCTATTAAAGCTGAGCAAAATACTGAATTAACAAAATATATTAATTCAGAACTTTCACAAAATGAAAGACCTGAATTAACTGCTGCTGATATTGTTGTTTCAGGTGGAAGAGGTCTTGGATCAGCTGAAAACTTTCAAGTTTTAGAAAAATTGGCTGATAAACTAGGAGCAGCCATGGGAGCAAGTAGAGCGGCAGTTGATGCTGGCTATGTGCCCAACGATTGGCAAGTAGGCCAAACTGGAAAAGTAGTTGCCCCAAATTTATATATAGCTGCTGGAATTTCTGGTGCTATACAGCATTTAGCAGGCATGAAAGATAGTAAAGTGATTGTAGCAATAAATAAAGACGAAGAAGCTCCTATTTTTTCTGTAACCGACTATGGGCTTGCAGATGATTTATTTAAAACTGTGCCAGAAATGGAAAAACTAATAAAATAAGCTTTTTATCTTATTAATTATTTCATCTTCTCCCCATTTTAAAATTCCTTCATGTTTTGAAATTATAAAACTATTTTGATCAACTATTATTGTTGTAGGTATTCCTCTCAATTTGAGTGCTTTAAAAATTTTCATTTCTTTATCAAAGAAGTGATCTAAATTGGAAGCACCATTATTGGATAAAAATTTAAGCTGATCTTGGATGTCTTTTTTATCAATCGATATAGTGAAAACATCTATATTATATTTTTTAATTTTAGATTTTAATAAACTTAAATCAGGTAGCTCTTCTTTACATGGAACACACCAAGTAGCCCAAAAATTAATTACAAAACCTTTTTTCTTCAAATCCTGATTAAATTTTAATATTAGTGGCTTTTCTTTATTATCAAGAACATTAAAAGGTGGAAATTTTATTTTATCACTTACTTTATCTAGGTATTCTTCAGCATAAGCATTCTCAGACAAAATTGTAAGATATAATAAAAATATTATTATTATTTTTTTGTTAAAATTTGATATAAGCATGTTAAGTGTTACTTTTAGTTGATAATTACTTAAAACTTAATATAGATAATAAAATGAAAAAAAGTAGTTTAGATAAAGAAAAAAATAATAAAATATGGGGTGGAAGATTTTCTACATCTCCTAGTAAGTTGTTGGAGGAGTTTAATTCGTCAATTCAATTTGATCAGATTCTTTACATTGAGGATATTGAAGGATCAATAGTACATTCAGAAATGTTATCTAAACAAAATATTATTTCTAAAAAAGAGTTTTTGTCTATTAAGTCCGGTTTAGAACAAATAAAAAAAGAAATATTTAATAATAAATTTAATTTCTCAACTAAACTTGAAGATATACATATGAATATTGAAAATAGGTTAGTGGAAATAATAGGAGATACTGGAAAAAAATTACATACTGCTAGATCAAGAAATGATCAAGTCGCAACTGATATCAAATTATGGCTCAGGAAAAAAATTGATAAAATAGAATTAAGTCTGAAGAATTTACAACGAACACTTATCGAAAAATCAGAAATATATTATGATCTTTTTATGCCAGGCTATACGCATCTTCAAGTCGGCCAACCTGTTACATTTGGGCATCATCTGTTAGCTTACGTAGAAATGTTTGGTAGGGACAGGAGTAGATTGCTTGATTGTCGAAAAAGAATGAATGAGTTACCTTTGGGTTCTGCAGCTTTAGCAGGCACTAGTTATCCAATAGATAGGCACTTTGTAGCTAACAAACTTGGCTTTAGTAAACCTACTGAAAATTCAATGGATGCTGTTTCTGATAGAGATTTTGCTATTGAGTTTATGTCTGCATCGTCACTAATAGCCATACATTTATCTAGACTTGCTGAAGAGTTAGTTATTTGGACCTCTGATAGATTTGATTTTATTAGATTACCAGAAAAGTTTACAACTGGCTCTAGTATTATGCCACAAAAAAGAAATCCTGATGCAGCTGAGTTGATTAGAGCTAAACCTGGTAGAATATTTGGTAACTTGATAACTTTAATGACTGTTCTAAAAGGTCTACCAATGACATATGGAAAAGATATGCAAGAGGATAAAGAGCCAATCTTTGATACCACTAGAAATATTGAACTATGCATTAATAATATGGATGGTATGATTAGAGAAATAGAACCTGTTCCTAGTAAAATGATGGAGGCACTTCAAAAAGGTTATCCAACTTCAACAGACTTAGCGGATTACCTCGTGAAAAATCTTAAAATCCCTTTTCGAGAAGCTCATCACTTAACAGGAAAAATAGTTTTGTTGGCTGAGACAAAAATGACTTCTTTAGAAGATTTAACCTTAGAGGATATTCAAAGTATTGTTCCTAACGTAAATTCAAAAATATTAGAAGTTGTTAAACTTGAAAATTCTGTTTCAAGTAGAATATCTTACGGTGGAACAGCACCAAAGAATGTCTTAAAAGCAGTGAAAAATGCTAAAAAAAGATTTCTAGAAGGATAAAAAAGAATGTATTTCAAAATCATACTTTTAATAATAATATTTTTATCATCTATTTCTTTTTATGGTTGCGGGAGAAAAGATGCACCTATAAAACCTTCTGAAATCATTATAAAAGACTAGATTTATTATGTTCCCTTTAGGTTTTTACAGAGATAAAAATGGTGTACTTAATGTTCAAGGTATTAGGATAGATACTCTTTCAAAAAAGTATGGCACACCATTATTTATTTACGATACAGGCTTAATGAAAGAAAGATATGAAGTCTTTCTAAATACTGTAAAAAATGTCAAAGGAAATATTCACTATGCTGTTAAAGCAAATGATTCAGTAAATATAATTAAATTTTTTGGAAATTTAGGTGCAGGAGCTGACATAGTATCAATAGGTGAATTTAACAAATGTGTTGCAGCCGGAATACCTCCAGACAAAATAATCTTTTCTGGTGTAGGTAAAGATAGAAATGAGATTGAAATAGCAATAAAAAATAATATTTTACAGTTTAATATAGAGTCAGAGGAAGAACTTAACGATATTCATGAAATTGCCTCAAAGCTAAAAACAACAGCAAATATTTGTTTAAGGATAAATCCTGACATTTCACCAAATACTCACAAGAAAATATCAACTGGTGAAAAAGAGACTAAATTTGGAATTGATAATGAGTATGTATTTTCAATCTATCAAAAATTGCACAAATTAAATTATATAAATCCAGTTGGTTTAGGTGTTCATATTGGATCTCAAATTTTTAACTTTAATTTTTTTCACAAAGCTTATTCAAACCTAAAAACTATTGCTGATAAACTTAAAAACGCTGGATTTAAAGTACCTACTTTGGATCTAGGAGGTGGAATTGGAATATATTATGATGAAAACAAGCGCCCTGATTTTGATGCTTATGAGAAAATTATTTCTGATTTATTTCTAGATACTGAATATAAGCTAAGTTTTGAACCAGGTAGGAGCTTAATAGCTGAAGCTGGGGTTCTAATAACAAAAGTTATAAGAAATAAAAAAAATAAGGAAAAAAATTTTATTATTATTGATGCAGCAATGAATAATTTAATTAGACCAACCTTATATGATGCATACCACAGCATTGAAACTGTCAAAAAAACTTCAAGTAAAGAAATTGTAGCAGATATAGTTGGACCAATTTGTGAAACTGGAGATTTTTTTGCTCTTAACAGAAAATTCACTGAAGTTAATAATAATGATTTATTAATAATAAGGACTACTGGGGCATACTCATCAGTAATGAAATCTAACTATAATTCAAGGGTAGATGCAGTGGAAGTTTTGATATATAATGGAAAATCATATCAGTTGAAGGTTATTGATACTATATCAGATATAATTTCAAAAGAAAAAATAATAAAATTTATTTAATATTCGAATATTTTTTTTAACAGCGTTGCTTTAACAGTGACATTTTCTTTTTGATTTTTTATTTTTTCTTTAACAAATTCGTTAAAGCCAATTTCAGAATTTGGAAAAATAATTTTATCCTCTAAAATTAATATTTTTTCCAGAATAATTTTTCTATCTTCTCTTACAACTAAGATCTTAATTCTAGGGACTAATATTGGTCTTTTTGATACATTTTTAATCCTGCCACTAAATCTTACTTCCTGATCTTGAACTGTGGCAATGAAATTAATCAAGTTTAAATTTTTGGTATCTGATAATATAGGCAAATCAATTTTGGCGAATAAAGAATTAATTTTTTCAATATAATTTTGTGAGTGATTTGGAAAATAAAAAAAACCGTAACTTAATAGAGTGGAACGATAAAAAATTCCTAAGAACAATATTAAACCTAAAAAAATAATCAAAAAAGGTAATATATTTAACTTTTTTATTTTCTTTTTATTATTTGCATTTTCAGCCTTCTTTACATTACTTTTCTCATTTTTATTAAGTTTAGATAATGATAATTCTGAGGCAATTTCTGCAACAGTTTTATTTTTTTGATCTAATACAGGATTTGGTTTTTTTGCTAAAATTTTTGATTTATCTTCTACTACTGATTTTATAGAAGCCAATTCCTGTTTAACTTTTTCAGTTCTGTCTATAGTTTCAACATTTTTTTCAATTGCATTTGATGTTGAGGGTAAAGCCCATTTTTCATTACAAACTCCACACTTTAACCACTGAATATTGCTCGTTAAAATACTTTTATTCACTTCAAATACCGTTCCACATGATTTGCACGTTACATGCATATACAAATTCCTCATGTAATTGTTGAAATAATCCTTTATTGTATACTAACATGAATTTTTTTGCCAACATGTTTAAATCGAATTGGATTTATATGTTACTCAGAATTTTTAAAATCTTTTTTATTTTTTTACTCACTTCAATGTTTACTCTTTTTTTTATTGGATTAAACAATTTTAAAGAAAAAATTTTATCTTTCACTAAATATAATAACAATGGAATTCCTAATATTGTCATATTAACTGGTGGTACTAATAGGATTAAGGATGGTTTAAAAATAATTGATAATTTTAAAAAACAACAAAAAATCAATTTTAAAATTCTTGTAAGTGGTACAGGTATAGGATTTACAAAAAGAAGTCTAAAAACAAAATTAGGACCAAACTTTAATCATCAATTAATTCAATGCTGCATTGATCTTGATAACGTATCAAAAAACACTTTTACAAATGCTAGGGAAACTTTTAAATGGGTTGATAAAAACAATATAAAAGAATTCATATTAATAACAAGTAATTATCATATGCCACGAGCAATTCTTGAGTTCAATAATATTATGCCAAATTTAAAAATTTATACCTATGTTATTATCCCAAAAAAACATGACATAAAAAATTGGTTTAGTTCATATCAGACTTTTAGTTTAGTTTTATTAGAATATTGTAAATATATAATTGCAAACTTAAGGATAAAAATATTCAGCATTTAATTTAATTTTTAATTTTGCCCTGCTTCAATTATTTTTTTTCGTATTGATCTAGTTCTAGAAAAAAAAGAATGTAATTTTTGACCTTGTTTTTTTCTAATGGCTTTTTGAAGATCTGATAAGTCTTCGTTAAATCTTTGTAACATTTCAAGCACAGCTTCAGAATTATTTAAAAAAACATCTCTCCACATAATTGGATCTGAGGCTGCAATTCTAGTAAAATCTCTAAACCCCGATGCAGAAAATTTTATTACATCATTTTTTAAATCAGCTTCCAAATCAAATGCTGTTCCTACAATGGTATATGCAATTAAATGTGGTAGATGTGACGTAATTGCAAGAATTTTATCATGATATTCTGCACTTACGGTTTCAACAATAGAGCCCAAATCTCTATAAAAATTAGCAAGTTTTTTCGTTTGATTTGTTTCTTTATCACAAATAATCAACCAATATCTATTTTCAAATAGTGAACTAAATCCAGATTTAGGTCCAGAATATTCTGTTCCTGCAAGAGGATGTGATGGAATGAAGTGAATACTAGCTGGCAAGTAAGGTTTAACATCATTTATTACAGAACTTTTTGTAGATCCAGTATCAGTGACTATGGCACTTTCTTTTAATGAAGAAGCAATTGAAATTGCTACAGATTTCATAGAACCAACAGGTACTGCAAGTATAATTAAATCAGCATCTTTGACTGCGCCATTAATTTCATCACAAACAAATGTGGCTAATTTCATTTCTGATACTATATCTCTGTGTTTTGAATTTATATCATATGCAAAAGTTGTAACCCCTTCTTTTTGTTTTGCATTTATTGCATGTAAAATAGAGGTTCCAATTAAACCTAAGCCTATGATAGAAATTTTTTTAAATTCTGATTTCATCTTAATTTTTGAAAAAAGTTTTTAATTCATTTATAAATTTAATATTTTCTTCTTTAGTACCTATCGAAACTCTTAAATAATTTGACAAACCATAAACTTTCATTCCCCTAACTAGTATTCCTTTTAAGGCAAGAAAACTTTCTGCATTCTCTGCACTATACTTATGCTCAAATGGAAACTTTATTAATAAAAAATTAGCAATAGATCTTTGAAAATCCAAATTAAGTGATTTCAATTCTTTTTCTAACCAAGACATCCATTTTAAATTATGTTGAACAGATTTTTTTTGAAACTCTAAATCTTCTAAGGCTGCAACACCTGCCTTAATAGCGGCGGCGTTTACACTAAACGGACCACGTACTTTCATGAGGTTTTCAATTATATTTTCTGACGCGTATCCCCAGCCTAATCTTAAAGAGGCTAAACCATGTAATTTTGAAAATGTTCTTAACATTATTATATTTTCATATTTATCAACTAGTTCACTACCATCTATATAATCATCATTAACGACGAATTCTGAATAGGCAGCGTCATAAACTAAAAGAATATTTTTAGGCATTGATTCTTGTAGTCTGATCACTTCATTCTTAGATATAAAAGTGCCTGTAGGATTATTGGGGTTTGCTAAAAAAATTATCTTAGTTTTGTTACTAATCTTTGAAAGAATATTATCAACACTAGCTGTGTGATTTACATCATTTGCCACAACTCCAATTGCACCGGCTATTGAAACAGCTTGAGGAAATTGAAGAAAACCAAATTCTGTATATATTGCTTCATCATTATAATTCAAAAAAGTTTGAGCAAGAATTGAAATTAATTCATCGGAACCATTACCTAAAATAATTTTTTTCTTATTTAGTGAATATCTATTAGATATTGCACTTATCAACTCATCACTTACCTGTGGTGGATATCTATTTAGATTATAAGAAAAAGTTTTAAGAGCTTTAATAGCATCCAAAGATGCACCCAAAGCACTCTCATTTGCAGATAGTCTGATTAAATTGTTGATTTTACTTTTACCAAAATTTGGTTTGTAAGTATGTAATTTTTCAATATTTGATTTTGGAGAAGGGAAATCCATGAGGCATCCTAAATATCTTCTTTTTTTAATTTAACAATACTATAGTCTTTTTGATTAATATTCTTGTAAAGTGGTACATTTGCAATTACATCGAAATTTACTCTCATCTCTGTTTGTTTTTTCAATTTATCAATACTTTGACTATCAATAAATCCGAGTTCTATGTCTTTTTTTTCTAACGAAGCAAGTAAACTTACAACACTAGAAAAGTAAGTAGTTTTAAAATAATTTCCAAAATGAGCTAAATAAGCAGATTTAATTTCGTCGTCACTCCCAGCAACACCAATTTTAATAATTTTCTGCATTGACAAATTAGAGGAAATAATTTGACGCCAAACCTTTTCAACTAAAAATTTATCTAAGCCTAAATTTACTAATTTTTTTATTAAGTCCTCTTCTCTTTTTGGGTCAAAAGGGAAGTTTCCCTTTTTAGCAACCATAATCTTTGAGGCTAAAGATTGTCTTTCTATTATTAATTCACATAAGTTTTTGTCAATCTCATCAATTCTAGACCTAAGTTCATCTAATTCGATATTATTCATGTTTCGCCTTTTCTTTAAGTACATATATATACTTTAATAAAATAAAATAAACTTTTTGATTAAAATAATTTTTATAATACGATGTTTCTTATTAGTTTTTTTATAATTTTTTAATTTTCAAAGGACTCAAATGTTAGAAATCTTCATTATTAAAGCTTTGTCAGATAATTATATTTATTTATTACGAAATGAACATAAAAATATAACAAGTGTTATTGATCCAGGAGAAGCGAAGCCAGTAATAAAATTTTTGAATAATAAAGGATGGAATTTAGATGAGATAATTAATACCCATCATCATCATGACCATATTGGAGGAAATAGAGAGCTTTTGGATATTTATAAGTCAAAGTTAATTGCCCCCTCTTATGAAAGTGAGCATATTTCAAATATTGATATTCTTGTTTCAGATAATGAAACTGTTGATATTACAGGTATATCTACGACAGTATTTCATACACCCGGTCATACATTAGGCCATGTATGTTTTTACATGCCTGAAGAAAAATCTTTGTTTTCAGGAGATACTCTATTTTATTTAGGTTGTGGTAGAGTTTTTGAAGGTACTATGGACCAAATGTGGTTAAGTTTGTTAAAACTAAGATCTTTGCCAGAAGATACATCAGTATATTGTGGTCACGAATATACTTTATCTAATATGAAATTTGCTAATTATATTGATACTAAAAATGCTTTATTAAATAAAATTAGCTTAGAAATTAAAAATAAAAGAGATAAAGGATTGCCAACTGTTCCTTTTAATTTAGGAGTAGAAAAGAAAATTAATCCATTTTTAAGAGCAGACGATGATAATTTTATAAAATCAATTGGTTTAAGTAGTAATAATACTAATGAATCTTTTGGTGAACTAAGGCTTAAAAAAGATAATTTTTAGATATTTGACAACTCGTAAGCAACCTCACAATCGTTGAAAATATCAGGTTTAGAAATTTTTACTTTTGCACCAATTACATAACTATTTATCATCAAAGTTGAATGCATCTTTTCTACGAGTACTTCTAGTAACTGAAAATGTTGACTTTGTATAATATCAATTAGACATTTTCTAAATTGACTATAATCTTGTGTATATTTTAGGTTATCCTGGTTAGGTTCAGAATCATTTGAAAGTAGTATTTCTACATTTACTATTATTTTTTGTTTATTTTTTTTTTCGTGTTCATAAACACCTACTGATGCTTGTATAATTAAATTATTTATGAATATTTTTCTATTTCTTACCTTCATAATGATTTTCTTATTTTAATCCAACATCTCTACTTGGAGGAGCAAGATGCGCCCCACCGTCAAGGACCGTTACATGGCCAGTCATAGATTTAGTATTTATAATGAGTTGAATTGCATTTAAAATTTCTTCAACTGTAGACGATGACTTTAACAAGTTTTTTCTATGTGATTTTTCAAAAGCTTTTTGATCCTGTCCAGGTGCTGACAAAGTTATTCCAGGTGCTATACCATTTACTCTCAAACAAGATGCATAGGTAAGTGCTGACATTTTTGTAAGACCATACATTGCTTGTTTTGATAATGTGTAAGTATAGTAATCTGGATTCAATCCAAAAATTTTTGCGTCTAAAATATTTATAACAAATCCTTTAGAATTATTTCCCTTTTTTTTTGTCTTCATATTGTATCTAGCTAATGCTTTAGTTAAAAGCGCAGGAGCAATAAAGTTGACTGCCATATGAAGATGAAGCTCTTCTTCTTTAAAGCTTATTGCATTATCATAATTAAAATAACCAGCATTATTAATAAGTCCAACCCATTTTGAATCTTGCGATTCAATTTCATTTATTAATTTTTCTATATCTGAGTTACGCGTTAAATCAGCTTGATGAATACTTACTTTACCACCAATTTTAAATAAATAATCAGCTGTGTCTTCTGCCAATGTTTTCGATTTATTATAGTGAATAGCTACTTTCCAACCCTTTTTTATTAAGTCAATAGCTATAAATTTTCCTAATCTTTTTGCTGAAGCTGTAACGAGAATTATATTATTTTTACTTTTCAAAATTATTTTTCCTCTACAGAACAGAATATGAAGTATCTCTTATTGATGTTAAATAATCATTAAAAGATTTATAATGCAATGATTTTCTAAGACCTAAATTTTGCCAAGATTGGTTGTTTAAATTTTTAGGAGGATTGAATTTTTTAATCACTCTCAAAGGTGCTGTTCCTGTTACTAAAACTTCATCACTTAATAAAGCTGCTTCTTCTATAGAATGTGTAACCATTAATACAGTAAGTGAATTTTTTTTTATTATTGAAACAAGCTCAGTTGAAATAATTTCCCTACTTAAGTTATCTAATGCTGCAAATGGTTCATCTAACAATAATAAACTAGGATAAAAAAACAACGCCCTTGCAATTGCGACCCTTTGTAATAACCCTCCTGATAGTTTATGAGGAAAGTATGAAGAAAACTCACCTAACCCAATATCTTTGATGAGTTTATCTACATTTATATAGTTTGTTTTTTTATTATTAGAATTTGCTAATGTAATATTATCATAAACATTTAACCAAGGCATTAAAGAAGGATTTTGTTGAATTAAAGTTATTTGGTAAATTACTTTATTCAAAGTTTGATTTTGAAACTTTATTTCTCCTTTTTCAGGCTCAATTAACCCAGCTATTAACTTTAATAAGCTTGTTTTCCCAGTTCCTGAAGGGCCAATGATGCTTGTAAATTTACCTTTTTTAATTTTACAGTTAAAATTATCCAAAATAATTTTTTTATAATTTTGTTCATAATATGAGAAAGATACGTTTTTTAAAATTAAATCGTTAACTTGGTCATTGTTCATATCTTATGGAGCCTCAACAATATAATCTGGAGAAATTTTAGTTTTTTTAATTATACTGCCTACGTTAATGTTTTTAAATAAACCATATTTTGTCATTAAAATAGATTTCAATCCATAACTATTGGCACCTAAAATATCTGTATGTAGAGTATCACCAACCATACCTATTCTAGATAAAGGAATATGTCTACCTGATAGCTCATTTAGTCTATTTATAGCCAGCTCAAAAATTGTTGGAAAAGGTTTTCCCAACCAAAAAGGTAGATGAATGCCGTTTTTTATTAAGTGTGATACATAATATGCAGGCTCCATACTAAAATTTTTTTCATGTGGAGCTACTAAATCTGGGTTAGCTACAAATAAAGGTCTTGGATTTACTTTTAAAGAATTAAACAAAATTTCTTGCCATACAGTGTCCCATTGGTGTGTTCCTAGTAATATAAATGAATTCATTTCATCGAACATATCAAGGTCTTGTTCAAGTTCAAAACAGCTAATGTTGGGTATATAAAATTTGTTTCCAACATTACCCAAAACACCTAAAGGACCTTTAGGTTGATTAAATGACAAAAATATTTCAGCTGTTTCTCTACTTGAAATTATCTCATCATTTGAAAATTCAAGTCCTAATGAGGCAAGTTGGTCTCTTTTTTTAAATGAACTACTACTTGCTCCATTGGTTACAACTAAAAGAGTAATATTTTTTTGTCTTGCTTTTTCTAGTGTTTCAATAATTCCAGGAATAAGGGCAGAACCAACATTTAAGACGCCAAACGCATCCAATAATAAGGCGTCAAAATTATCTAAAATATTCTCTAATCTAGGAGCTAAAATTATGTCATGGTTATTCTCTTGATATTTTGGAAAAAAATCTCGCATATTTTCATAAATATTTATGACAGAAACTGCATTCATACCTTTGACTGGTGGAATTATAAATTTTGGGTCAAATTGAAATTTTTCTAATACAAATTCAGATTTTATATTAAAATTTTCCATACTTATTTTAAATCCTCTAAATTAAAACTATTTTTGAAAGGATAAAAATGTCAAAAAAAGTAATAATAATTGGTTCAGGCATAGCAGGAATTTCTTCATCATTAAAGCTAAAATCTTATGGTATAAATTCAATAATTCTAGATAAAGGTAATTTTATAGGTGGAAGAATAAGCACTAGAGAAGTAAAGATCGGTTCTAGTTCAAGTTACTTTTTTCATGGTGCTCAATTTTTTACTGCCAAAACACATGAATTTAAAAAAATTATTAGTACCGGAATTAATGGGAAATATATAAAAGAATTTGGAAATTTTGATCCTAAAAGATATAGAGGAAACAAAACAATGAGAGAGTTTTTGTTAAATCTATCAAAAGATTTACACATCCAACAAAAAGTTAAAATTATTGGAATTAAAACAGATAATAATAAAATTAAAGTTCTTAATAATAAAGTAAAAGAATGGATAAGTTACGATGGTCTTATTTCAACACTTCCAGCACCTCAAAACTGTGAATTATTAAATCAATTTCCTGCATTACAGAAAACTCTGAATACAGGATCATATCACGCTTGCATAGCTCTTATGTTTACGTTTGATGAAATTCCATCAGGTCTAAATACTTATTATGATTTAAATAAAAAACCAGGAATATTGAGTTGGATGGCCTCTGGTAGTAACCTAAACGTTTGGACTACTCATACCAACGACAAATTTTCAGATTTAAATTATCATAAAGACAAAAATTTTCTAAAAGAAAAAATAATGTCTTCAATAAAACAGTTTTTTTTTAGCTCAAATATAAAGTTTCATAGTTTACATGTTTGGAGATATGCTAAGATAGCAAAAAAGTGCTTAGGGCCTCAGATTGATCCAAAATACCCAGTTGCAATTGCAGGAGATTTTTTGGAGGGGCCAAATGTTGAGGCTGCGTTTATCTCAGGGAATAAAGCAGCTAATTTAATTTTTGAAAGACTAAAATAAATTGAATGTTTCATAAAATTTTAAAGAAAGAATAAATATGATTAAAATAAAAACTTCAGTTATGAAACTTGTAGAAAGTGCTAAGAAACAAATAAATAATTTAGAAGTAGGTGATGCTATTAAAATGCATTCCAACAAAACCAACTTATTCATTGACGTTAGGGATATAAGAGAAATCCAAAAATCTGGAAGAATATTTGGAGCAAAACATGTTCCAAGATGTATGTTAGAGTTTTGGATAGATCCTGAGAGCCCATATCATAAACATTTTTTTAATGATAATTATCATTTCATTTTTTATTGTGCTTCTGACTGGAGATCGGCACTAGCCACACTTTCAGCAATGGAAATTGGGCTTTTAAACACCTCTCATTTAGTTGGCGGTTTTAATAAATGGTTAGAAGAAAAAGGACCAATTGAAATACCAAGATAATTAATTGTAATTGTTTTTTCAAATAAGAAAGTTATTCAAATTTATAATATAATACCAATAATTTTTGTTATACTTTGGTCTTCAGCATTTATTACTAGCAAAATAATAGTTGATAATGCTCCACCTTTTCTTTCCCTTTCAATAAGATTTGGGATAGTTGCCTTTTTATTTTTCCTGTTTTTCATTTTTTTTTCAAAAGACAAATATATTTCTTTTAAGGCTTTTAAAAATGCATCCATAAGCGGGTTATTATTTCATGGCTTATATTTAGGTGGAGTTTTTTTTGCTTTATCTAGAGGTATATCAGCTACCCTTATAGCGTTAATAGTATCATTACAACCTATTTTAACATCATTTCTATCAAAAATTTATTTGAATGAAACTTTAACTAAGTTTCAGTGGCTTGGAATTATTTTAGGATTTAGTGGTGCATTGATAATTATAATTTCTGATCTAATTGATGGCCTAACCATAGTTGCATTTTTTGCTGGAATAGTTGGACTAGTTTCTTCATCACTGGGTATCATCTGGCAGAAAAAAATAAGTTCTGATTTGTCTTTGTCTGGAAATAATTTTTTGCAAGCATTAAGCGCTGCAATTTTTCATCTTTTATTAGCACTTTGCTTTGAAAAATTTTTTATAAATTTTTCAAATGATTTTATTTTAGCTATGTCATGGCAAATTTTTGCTGTTTCACTGGGCGCATTTTTAATTTTGATGTGGTTACTAGCGAATAATAAAGCAAATGAAACATCTACTTTATTTTTTTTAGTACCTCCTATATCTGCTTTACTTGCTTTTTTAATATTAGAAGAAACATTCACTTCCTTTGACTTCTTAGGTTTGTTGCTTACTTGTCTTGGGGTATTTATGGTTTCAAAAATTCGGATAAAAATGTAAACATTTTACAGTATTGATTTATTTTGAAATATTGTTAGTCTTAACTCATCAAAGTCTTTTTGTGTGAGAGAGTTATTTATAACCGCCGAAGGAGCAACCACCCCGGAAACTCTCAGGCACCCGAAACACAAAAAGTTGATAATCTGGAGAGTGATGATTTATCATCCACCGAAGGGGTAAGCCAATTTTGGTCAATCTTTCAGGTTCCGTGACAGATGGGGTAATATTTAACTTACAAAAACTTTGTCACGGAGTTTATTATGAAAAATATAGCAATAATAGGAGCAGGTATAACTGGGATAACTACCGCTTACCAACTTTTAGAAAGAGGTTATACCGTATCTGTTTTTGATAAAAACCGTTATGCAGCTATGGAAACAAGTTTTGCAAATGGAGGCCAATTATCTGCTTGCAACGCTGAAGTATGGAATAGTTGGTCTACAATCGGTAAAGGTATTCAATGGATGTTAAAAAAAGATGCACCATTGCTATTCAGTCCTAAGTTAAACTTTCATAAAATTAGCTGGATAATGAATTTTATAAGTAATATTCCAAATCACAAAAAAAATACAATTTTAACTGCCAAAATGGCTATAAATAGTAGAGCTGAATTCAAAAGAATTTTAAAAAAAGAAAATATTGAACTAGATCTTGAAGAGAAAGGTATCATGCATTTATGTGCGTGTGATGCGTCATTAAAACATGGTAGAGAAGTTAATAATTGGCTTTTAGAAGCAGGATTAGATAGAAAAGAAATTTCTAAAGATGAGATGTTGTCTATTGAACCAACTTTAAATCTCAAGAATTTCATTGGAGGATTTTATACAAAAAGTGATATGTCAGGTGATATTCATAAATTTACAAAATTACTTGCTGATGCTTGTGAAAGAAAAGGTGTAAAATTCTTTTACGAAACAGAGATTGTTAAAGTCAATCATAACAAGAAACAACCAATACTTTCCTTTATTCAATCAAATGAAATTCATAAACAAAATTTCGATGGGATTGTAGTTTGTGCTGGTGTTAATAGTAAATTTATAGCTAATAATTTTGGTGATAAAATCAATATATATCCTGTTAAGGGGTATTCGATTACAATATTACTTGACGATAAAGAAAGCATAAGAAATGCTCCTTATGTGTCTTTACTAGATGATAAAGCTAAGATTGTTTCTAGTAGATTAGGAAAAAATAGATTTAGAGTTGCAGGTACTGCTGAGTTTAATGGTTATAATAAAGACATAAGAGCTGACAGAATTAATCCTCTTATTAAATGGTGTAACGAGCTTTTTCCTAAAGTATCTACAGAACATGCTATACCTTGGGCTGGCTTAAGACCTATGACACCAAGCATGGTGCCAAAAGTTGGAAGTGGAAATTTACCTGGCGTATTTTATAACACTGGCCATGGGCACCTTGGGTGGACACTTAGCGCATTTACGTCTCAACAAATTTCAGATCATATATTGAGAAAAGATAACGTCTTAAACTAAATTTATATATCTAAATTAGTAACTTTAAGAGCATTATCTTGGATGAATGTCCTTCTATGCTCTACAGCTTCACCCATTAATGTTGAAAAAGTTTCTTCTGCATCACCCTCGTTTTCAACCTTGACTTGAAGTAAAAATCTTGCATTTGGGTCGAGAGTCGTTTCCCAAAGTTGAACTGGATTCATTTCCCCTAAACCTTTATATCTATTTACTTGAGATCCTTTTTTCCCAAGATCAGTTATTCTAGTGGCCAAATCAAGTGGTCCTTTTATTTCATAATTTTTTTCATTAACGGTAAAAATGCACTTACAAAAAAAATAACTATTTAAAAAGTCATTTGCATTATCTAGAGTTTTTATTTCATCAGAATTCAAATCATCTTCTCCTATAACAAAAACATCTTTAACTCCTCTGTTGTTCCTCGAAATTTCAATATATTTTTTTTTATTATCACTGTTTTTGTAAATATATTTTGAAGACCATTCATTATTTGAATTAGCAAGAACTTGATTTAATCTTTTACTAATATCTGTTAAGCAATTTTCATTCTCAAACAGATTCTGGTTTAATACACCTAAAATAGCCAATTGAGATAAAATTTGTGGAAAACCTAATTTTTTCGAAATTTTTTCTATGATCCTTTTTATATTAATGCATTTCTCAACTGATATCCTCAAATCCTCTCCATATATTGTTTCATTTTCTCCTATTGATAAAGAAACATCCTTAATTCCTGACGCGATAAGATAATCATCTAAAGCAATTTGATCCTTTAAATAAACTTCGGATTTGCCTTGTTTAGCTCTAAATAAAGGTGGTTGAGCGATATATAAATATCCAGCATCTACAAGTGGCCTCATATGTCTGAAGAAAAATGTCAAAAGAAGTGTTCGTATATGGCTTCCATCTACATCTGCATCAGTCATAATGATTATTTTATGATATCTCGCTTTTTCAATGTCAATTTCAGAATTTCCAACTCCTGCTCCTATAGCTGTAATTAAAGTACCAATTTCAGCTGATGATAGCATTTTATCTACTCTAGCCCTTTCTACATTTAAAATTTTTCCTCTTAAAGGTAAAATTGCTTGGTTAGATCTATCTCTACCTTGCTTTGCAGAACCTCCAGCAGAGTCACCTTCTACTAAAAAAATTTCAGATTTTGCTGGATCTTTTTCCTGACAGTCAGCCAATTTTCCTGGTAAACTCGCTATATCCATAACACCTTTTCTTCTAGTAAGTTCACGTGCTCTTTTTGCTGCTTCACGGGCACTTGCTGCCTCGTAAGCTTTAGCAACTATTTTCTTTGCTTCTGTTGGGTGTTCGTCAAACCACTGATTCAATGATTCTGAAACTAGTTGTTCTACAACTGGACGAACTTCACTCGACACTAATTTATCTTTTGTTTGACTAGAGAATTTAGGGTCAGGTATCTTTAAAGATAAAACGGTTGTTAAACCTTCCCTACAATCCTCTCCAGATAATTGGATTTTTTCTTTCTTTGCTATACCAGAATTAATAGAATAATTATTAATAACCCTTGTTAATGCTGCTCTGAAGCCTGCCAAATGTGTTCCACCATCTCTTTGAGGAATGTTATTTGTAAAACAAAGAGTAGTTTCATGATAACCATCTGTCCACTCAAGAGAAATATCAACTGTAATTCCATCTTTTTCATGAGTAGTAGCTATTACTTCATGGATTGCATTTCTAGACCGATTTAAATACTCAATATATGCTTTGAGTCCACCTTCAAAAAAAAACGAAACCTTTTTTTCTTCTCTTTCTCTTTGATCTATAAGCTCAATATGCACACCACTATTTAAAAATGCTAATTCTCGAATTCTATGTTCTAAAGTTGAATAATCAAAAATACACTTTGAAAAAGTTTCTTTGCTTGGCTTGAAATTTATTTCAGTACCTGTTTTGTTTTTTTCTTCTCCGGTTACCCTTAAACGATCTTTTGCTACGCCATCATGAAAAATAATTTCATGAATCTGATTATTTCTGTAAATTTTTAAACTCAAGTTTTCCGATAAAGCATTTACTACTGAAATACCCACTCCATGCAAACCTCCTGAAACTTTATATGAATTATTATCAAATTTACCTCCAGCGTGTAGTTGGGTCATAATTACTTCAGCAGCTGAAATACCTTCTTCGGGATGAATATCAACTGGAATCCCTCTACCATTGTCACTTATAGTGACAGATCCGTCACTTAATAACTTTACCTGAATAAGGTCACAATGGCCTGCGAGAGATTCATCAATTGAATTATCTAAAACTTCATAAACCATGTGGTGTAATCCAGAGCCATCGTCAGTGTCACCTATATACATTCCAGGTCTTTTTCTTACGGCGTCTAAACCCTTTAGAACTTTAATTGACTCTGCATCATAGTCATTGTTATTTAAATCTAAATTATTTTCAGACATTTAAATATCTCCATATCTAAAGTGATAATTACCATCAAAATTTTCTTTAATCTCTTGAAGATTTATTTTATCTATTAAACTTGGATATTCCAAAAAAGCATCCATATCAGTGCTCGTAAACCAAGATTGAGCATTGAGTTTAGATACCTCTAAAAATAGAGCTTTTCTATGCTTCTTGTCTAAGTGCTCAATAATGTCATCTAATAATAAGATTGGTGCCATGTTAAATTTTTCATCTAGCAATCTAGCGTGTGACAAGATAATTGATATTAATATAAGTTTTTGTTCTCCAGTAGATGAGGTATCTAGGTTTTTATTATCAATTCTATTGAAAATTTCTATTATAGAGTTATTTGGTCCAGAAACAGATAATTCGAAATCAGATCGTGATTTTTTTAATTCTGACTTTATATAATCTTCAACTTCTACAGCAGGTTTCTCATTGAGTAGTTGTTCTATCTTTCCATTAATTGTAATACCAACAGAAGGAAAATGCTCAGTTAAGTGATTGTTTTTTAATTGAATATCATATAAGTTTTCAAGTTCTTCTATTAAGTCCAATCTTCTAGCTATAATCGAAATTGATAATTCAGAAATTTGGGATTCTACAGTATCCAACCATGTTTTATCACTATTAGGTTGCATCAAAATTTTATTTCTCTGTCTAAATAACTTATCGTATTTATATACTCTATTTAAATGTAAGTTATCTATTGACATGGTAAGCCTATCAATAAAACGTCTTTTTTCACTCATACTTGATAAGATCAAAACACAAATTTGAGGTGTAATCCATGATATATTCAAAATTTCTCCTAAAGAACTTAATGGAGTATAATCTGAATTAATCTTGGCAATTCTTGATTTATTAGAACCAGTTTTTTTCAAGCCTGTGCCAATATTAAACTTACCATTTGGACTTACAAAATCAACATTTACGCCCCAGGTTTTAGTAGTGATATCAATAATTTTTTCTTGATTCAGAAAATTTTCTATATTTGCTTTTCTCAAGCCTTTGCCCTGATTTAATAGAGAAATGGCCTCTAGAATATTTGTTTTACCAATACCATTTCCACCATATATCAATATAGATGAGTTTGTTAAATTAAGATTTAAATTTATATGATTTCTAAAATTTTTTAAACTTACTTTTTTAATATAAAAAGTTTTAGCATCTTTAATATCAGGAATATTTTCTTTCAAACTTAGAATGTTATTGTTCATTTTTCTCCTAGATTTCAGATTTTAATCTGACAGAAATTCAGACTCTCATGGGCATTAAAACAAAAATTACCCCGTCTTGATCAGGATCTATAATTAATGCTGGTGATGCAGGGTCTGACAATAAAATTTCAATTTCTTTACCTTGTATTTGAGATGTAATATCCAAGAGGTACTTTGAATTAAATCCAATTTCTAAAGCATCGTAGTTGTAGTCTATTTCTAAATCTTCTGACGCATTTCCAAAATCATGGCTATTTACATTTAATGATAATAAATTGTTGCTTAATGAAAGTTTAACAGCCCTTGATTTTTCCATTGAGACTGTTGATACCCTATCAATTGCTTTTGAAAATTCTTGGTTTGAAACTAAAAGTTTATTAAAATTTTCTTTAGGCACAACTCTTTGATAATCTGGAAAAGAGCCGTCAATCAATTTCGTAGTTAAAATTGAGTTAGGAAAAACAAATTGTGCTTTAGTATTTGAAATAATAACTTTAATTTTGCCGTCTGTTACATCACTTAATTTTCTAATCTCGCCTACAGCTTTTCTTGGCAAAATTATTCCAGGCATTTCTGAAGCTCCTTCAGGAAGAGGTATTTCTGCTTGGGCTAGTCTGTGGCCATCAGTTGCAACAGCTCTTAGCTTTTCGTTATTTGAATTAGGAACGTGCAAAAAAATGCCATTTAAGTAATATCTTGTTTCTTCTAATGATATTGCAAATTTTGTATTATCTATCAAATTAGCAAGATCTATGGATTGGAGATTGAATTCATGACCTTTTTCAATATTCGTCATAATTGGATAATCGTCAACCGGTAAGGTTGGAAGAATAAATTTAGATTTACCTGATGAAACTTCTACATTTAGTTCTTTAAGCTCTATTTTTACTTCTGAACCATCAGGTAGTTTTCTAACTATATCATATAATGTATGTGCAGCTAATGTTACTTTTCCTTGACTTGAAACTATACAACTTGTTTCTTCTACAATATCCATATCCATATCTGTAGCTGTAAATGATACTTTTGACGAATTTGTTTCTATTAGTACATTAGATAAAATAGGAATAGTGTTTCTTCTTTCTACCACAGAATAAACATGTCCAAGCGGTTTTAAGAGAGCATTTCTATCTATAGTAAAATTCATAATCGAACCTCAATTACTTAATAAAATAAGAAAATATAGTATTATTTATAACATGGTTAAAGTTGTTTCAGCAAGCAATTACATCCAAGAACTTAGTTCGATAGTAAAGTGCCTTTAAAGAACGAAGATAGTTTCTTTTAATTCTAAAATTTGTTTTTTTAACTTTTGATCAATTTCGATAATTGATTCAATTTTTTTTACAGCATGTATTACAGTCGTATGGTCTTTACCCCCGAATGCTTTTCCTATTTCAGGGTAAGAATAACTTGTTAATCCTTTACAAAGATACATAGCTATTTGTCTAGGTCTAGCAATACTAATAGATCTTCTAGACGAAGACATGTCAGACAATGAAAGATTATAATAAGATGAAACTTTTTTTTGAATACTGTCTATAGAAATGTTTTTGTCTCGTGCAGTAATTAGATCTGATAGTAAGTTTGTAGAATTTTCTATATTAATTTTTTTACCAGTTAATTCATAATTTGCCCAAATACGATTCAAAGCACCTTCTAATTCTCTAATATTATTTACAATTTTGCTAGCTACAAACTGGAGTACATCAACTGGTATATTAAAGTTAAGTACTTCTATTTTTTTTTTCAATATTTCTAATCTTAATTCGTAGTTAGTTGGAAGAAAATCTACTACAAGACCACCTGATAATCTAGATTTTAGTCTTTCGTCTAAAGATAATAAATCTACTGGAGATTTATTTGAAGCAATTATTATTTGTTTTCCTTGGTTAATAAGATCATTTAACGTGTAAAAAAACTCTTCCTGAGTAGATCCTTTCCCACCTATAAATTGAATATCATCAATCATTAAAATATCAATAGATCTGAATTCGTCTTTAAATTTTATAGTCTCTTTTAATCTTATCGATTTTATAAATTGGTACATAAACCTCTCAGCAGACATCATTACAATTTTTAAATTAGGAAAATTTGCTTTTAAGTCTATTACCATTGCATTTAGTAAATGTGTTTTTCCCATTCCTACATCACCATGTATAAATAGTGGATTGTAGAGTAAAGAATTTTTGTTACATATTCTTTTAGATGCAGCATATGGCATTCGATTTGAATCACCTACTACAAAATTATTAAAGGTAAATTTAGAGTTTGTTTTCATTGACACACTATCAATGAACGACAAATCACTGTGAGTTGTCTGTTGGTTTATCTTGATTTTTTGAATGTTATTTTTTATGGAGATATTTTCATTTTGCTTGAAAGATACTGTATGAAATTGAATTTTTTTTAGAGATTTAAAAAAAACAGACGCCTGCAAAAAAATAGTTTCATAATATTGAGTTTCTGCTCTGTTGGAAATAATTTTAGAGTTTGTTGATAGGTATAGTATACCTTTATCATACTTCTCAAAACTAAGGGGCTCAATCCATGCTTTCCAAAAAATTTCTTTTATTAACCTTGAAATTTGAGATTTAGTCTGTTCCCATTTATCTTTTTGAAGAAGAAATTCTTCATTTGAAAAGTTTGCATTTTGGTTATTTTCTTTATCTAATCCAGAATTTATTTCAATATCAGACATTTATTCAAAATCCTATTTTTAAAAGATAGATTTATAACCAGAATATTTCTTGAAAAACAAGACAAGTAACTATTTGAAATATATATTTCTACAAACCAATCGCAAGATTTGAAGTTGTAATAAAATAAAAAAATATATTGATTTTTAATAATCTATAAAAAACATAAATAAAACAGTGAATTAAATTTTTAACGGATATTTAATTTAATTAACAAAATTAAATAATTTTTATATTTAGTAAATATTTAACTTAAGTTTGTTTTATAATATTTGATGGTACTACTTTGAATTTATTGTGATTCTCTTAGATTAAATTTAAAATTTACTAACATTCTCTAATTTAATTTATTTTATTATCAAAATGAATTTTTCAGGAAACCCACAATTATTATTTTTATAAATTAAGCGAATCGTTGAATTAATTATTTTATAAAAAAACAGATAAACGCCTCTTTAATTCAAAATCATCATTAAAATAAGTTTATGCTATTTTTTTTATTCTTGATGCAAGTCTAGATAATTTTCTAGACATTGTATTTTTTTTAAATACACCTTTTGTAACTGACCTGTGCATTTCTGGTTGAGCAATTCTAAATGCTTCTTGCGCTAATGATTTGTCAGCTTTTTCTATTGCTAACTCAACTTTTTTGATAAATGATCTTACTCTATTTTTTCTGATCTTATTAACAATTTCCATTCTAGAATTTCTTCTAATTCTTTTTTTTGCAGAAACATGGTTGGCCATAATAATACCTTTCAAATTTTTATATGAATTAAATTTTTCTTCATTAATTGTCAAGTTAATTAAGGTATATATTTATTTATTGAAGTATCACCTTTGACAAATGTTACAAAAATAGGTTGATCGATTACTAATTTTTATTGATGTTATCAGGTTTTCACATTTATTACATTTATGTTTACTTTTTCCATAAACTTGAAGTTTTTGTACGAAATATCCAAGTTTTCCGTCAGGTTGCAAGTGGTTTCTTATAGTTGTTCCACCAGCAATGATTGACTTTTTTAAAATAAACTTTGTTGCATCTATAATTGATTTTAAATGTTCTTTTTTGAGGCTGTCCACAGTTCTTAATGGATTAATACTTGCTCTATGTAGAATCTCACTAGCATAAATATTTCCTATACCAACAATAATACTTTGATCCATTATAAAGTTTTTAATACATCTAGATTTTTTATAAATTTTTTTCTGGAGATATTGTATAGTAAAATCGTTTCCAAGAGGTTCTACACCTAATTTTTTTAGCAAAAAGTGCTTTTCAATATCTTTTACATGAAAAAAATCGACATACCCAAATCTTCTAGGATCATTGAATACAAATGAAAAAAATTTATTTTCTTTATTTTCTACATTGATTTTAACATGATCATGCTTAATTACTTTGTAATCCTCAGATGCAATCTTTATTGTTCCACTCATTCCTAAATGAATAAGTAATATTTTTTTTTTTGAAGTTGGTATTAAAATATATTTCCCTCTTCTGTATGGTTTTTTTAAAATTTTATCTTGTAAATCTTTTTCTAAGTTTTCTTTTACATTCCATCTTAAATCTTTTCTGAATATCTCAATGTCACTAACTCTAGAATTATTAAGAATTTTGGATAAAGCTAAACATACTGTTTCAACTTCAGGTAATTCAGGCATTTTTGTCCTTTTTATTCTATCTTAAAATAAATTTAGAAAGTATATTAATATTATTAAAATTAATTTTAATTATATTGTCTAGGTTAATAATGGTAAATAAAAATCAAAACAATGTAGACTTTGGTTACAAGTCGGTTAAAAAAAATGATAAACAAAAATTGGTCAATAATGTATTCAATACAGTTGCTCGTAAATACGACCTTATGAATGATGTAACAAGTTTAGGTATTCATAGAAATTGGAAAAGTAATTTAATTAATTGGATAGCTCCTCAAAGTAATCAAAATTTGGCAGATATTGCTGGAGGAACAGGAGATATTGCTTATAAATTTTTAAATGCAGGTGGTAATTCAGCTCATATTTTCGATATAAATGAAGAAATGATCCAAGTAGGTAAAAAAAAGTATAATAATATCCATAACTTAGAGTGGTCTATTGCAAGTGCAGAAAATATTCCAGCCTTGGACAATTCATTTGAAAGAGCAACCATGAGTTTTGGTTTAAGAAATATTACAGATAGGAATAAATCTTTACAAGAAATTTACCGTATTCTTAAGCCTGGTGGTAGGTTTATATGTTTAGAATTTAGCCATGTTGAAAATGAATTTCTAAAGAAATTTTATGATTTATGGTCATTTAAAATTATGCCAGTAATTGGAGATAAAGTTACTGGAAATAGGGAAGCCTACACATATTTAGTCGAGTCTATAAGAAAATTTCCTACTCAAGCTGAACTCTCTCAAATGCTTTCTGAGGTTGGATTTTCTAGAGTTAAATACAGAAACTTATCAAACGGCATAGTTGCTCTGCATAGTGGTTGGAAAATCTAAATGCTGATACAACAGAAGTTAGAATACCCAATTTGGAAAATACCATACTTTTTAATTAAAAGTCTTTTAATATTTATTAAAGTAACTAGAACTGGCATTTTAACACCTCTAATTGAAAATAAATTTTTTAATAAACAAACAAAATTAATTTTGAGAACTTTAAATTTTATTTTTGTAAATAATGATCAAAAAGAAATCGGAAAAAAACTTTCTAACGTTTTAATCAAGTTGGGACCAGGATATATAAAAATTGGCCAAGCTTTATCAACAAGACCTGATTTACTTGGAAAAAAAACATGCGATGAACTTAAAATATTACAAGGTAAATTAAAACCTTTTTCATATTCTATTGCTAGAAAAATAATTCAAGAAGAAAATGAAAATTTTCTTCAAGAAAGTTTAGCCTCTTTTGATGAAAATCCAATTGCAAACGCATCTGTTGCTCAAGTTCACACTGGAATCCTTAAAAACGGAATAAAAGTAGCTATTAAAATATTAAAGCCAAACATACATAAACATTTGTTCAGAGACTTTACTTTTTTTTATTGGATTACCAAATCCTTTGAATTTTGTATTCCAAGTATCAAACGACTCAAACTTTCCAAAAATGTAGAAGTATTATCTGAAGTCTCTTTAAATGAACTTGATTTAACATTAGAAGCTTCTGCAGCAGATGAACTTGCAGAAAATTTTAAAAATCATCATAATTACAGAGTTCCAAAAATTTACTGGGAATTTACAACTAAAAACATGCTTGTTCTAGAATTTATTGAAGGAATTAGAATTGATGATTTAAAAACACTTAATGTATCAAAACATAATATCAAGAAAATAACAGAAATTGGCACAGAAGTATTTTTCCTTCAAGTTTTCCGTGATGGTTTCTTTCATGGAGACATGCATCCTGGAAATATTTTAATTGATAAAGAAGGTGCACTAGTACCTATTGATTTTGGTATTATGGGCAGACTATCAAATAAAGATAGACAATTTTTAGCATTATTACTTACTTATCTTTTAAATAAAAATTATAAGAAAGTTGTTGAAATACACGATGAAGCGAATATGTTAGGTAATGATGTTTCCCATTATCGTCTTGCTCAAGAAATAAGAGCTATCTCAACGCCTATCTTAAACAAACCAATCGGTGAAGTTTCTTTGGCTAAATTACTAGACCAAATACTGAGTTTATCTAAAAAATTTGATATCGAAGTGCAACCACAGTTTACACTATTACAAAAAAATATGTTAATGGCAGAAGGCACAACCAGACAGATAAATCCAAATATAAATATGTGGAAATTATCTAGACCCTTAATAGATAAATGGATTATTGATACACACGATCCATTTAAGGTCCTGGAAGAATGGTTTCATAAGAATAAGATAGCTTTACTTAAAATACCTGAAATAATCAATAAAATTGATGAAATTTTATCAAAAAAATGAAATATTTCATTTATTTTTTCATTTAATTTTTCTATTATTGTATTTTTAATATAACTATAGACTTTATATCATGAATAATATTTCACAACTTATTTCCTTACTTGGAGGAACAGGTGCTGTAGCTGAAAAATTAAAAATTAAACCTTCGGCTATTTCTAATTGGAAAAAGCTTAATAAAATACCAAGTTCCAAGCGTGAAGCTATTTTAAAATTAAGCTCATATTTAGATGTAAACATTGAAAATTTTTTGCCTTCTAAAAAGTTATATAATTTTAAATTTAAAATGTTGTTAATTATTTGTGGAGGAATAGCATCATATAAATCTCTTGAAATAATAAGATTAATTAAAAAAACTGACATTGAGCTTGATGTGGTTATGACTAAATCGGCTCAAAAATTTATCACACCTTTTTTAGTTACAAGTTTAAATAAGAAAAAATGTTATATTGATTTATTTTCAAACGAAGATGAAGCAAAAATGAACCACATTAATCTAGCTAGAAGTCCAGATCTTATCTTGGTAGCACCTGCAACTGCGAGCATAATGGCAAAACTTGCAAATGGGTTAGCTGATGATTTAGCAAGTACAATTTTGCTAGCTTCTTTATCTAAAATAATTTTTGCACCTTCAATGAATCCTGTTATGTGGAATAACTTAGCAACTCGTGAAAATTATAGAAAACTATTTGATAGGGGCATAAAATTTATAGAACCTGATACAGGTGATATGGCATGTGGTGAAAATGGAACAGGAAGGTTTCCAGAACCTAAGTTGATATTTGAATCAACTTTATCATACATCCAAGAAGATCAAATTATAAAAAATCAATTTAAAAACATTTCTATTTTAATTACAGCTGGACCAACAATAGAGGATATTGACCCAATTAGATTTGTAAGCAATAAATCATCAGGCAAGCAAGGTTTTGAGATTGCTTCTGAATTAACTAGAAGAGGAGCACAAGTAACTCTGATAAGTGGTCCTGTCAATATTCCTTTTCCAAATTGTAAAAATATTATAAGGGTTAAAACTGCAAAGGAAATGCTAGATAATGTAACACAACAACTACCTACTGATATTTTGATCTGTACTGCGGCAGTAGCAGACTGGAAATTAATCCCCAAAACATCATCAAATAATAAGATTGATACAAATAATAAAATAAAAAAAACTAATAAAAAATTATTTTTTGAGACCCAAAAAAATCCTGATATTTTAGAAACAATTTCAAAAAGTAATGTTAGACCAAAAATTGTAATCGGATTTTCAGCAGATACTAGTAATATTAGTCAAAATGCTCATTCTAAATTAATGTCTAAGAATATTGATTTAATTATTGCCAATGATGTTAGTAACAATAAAGTTTTTGGAGAAGATTTTAATAAAGTATCTCTTATTGAAAAAAATAATTGTGAGGAATGGCAAAAACAAAGCAAAAAATCTGTAGCTTACCATTTAGCTAATAAAATTAATGATCTTTTGATTAATTATAACAAAAGGGGCGTAAATGCTTAATGATGATGATCTAAATAGATATGCAAGGCAATTAATTATTCCTAATTTTGAAGAGGATGGGCAAGAAAATTTACTTAATACCAAATGTTTGATTGTTGGAGCTGGCGGTTTAGGCTGCCCGGTAGCACTTTATGCTTCCGCAGCAGGATTTGGGCATATTGAGATTTACGATGAGGATATAATTGAAATTAGTAACCTAAATAGACAAATTGCACACAAAAATGATCATATTGGTCATAATAAGGCTGAAAATTTAGTACAAGAGTGTCTCAAAATAAATCCAAATATTTCAGTAATTTCAAAAAAAAATATTTTTGACGAAACTATAGATGTAAGTAATTTTGATCTGATTTTTGATTGTTCTGACAATCCTGAGACAAAATATATTTTGAATTCTTTATCACATAAATTTAAAAAAATTTTGATTTCAGGTTCCGCTGTTCAAATGGAAGGTCAATTAGCGATTTGGAAAAGTGGATTAAACAAAGACTACCCTTGTTATGAATGTATTTTTCCAAAAACTAACGAAAAAGCTCCTATTACAAATTGTAGAGAGGCTGGAATAATTGGTCCTGTGACAGGTTTAATTGGAAGTATGCAAGTTAATGAAGCTATAAAAGAAATAGCACTAAAAGATTATGAATCTACAGCGGGAAATTTATTTTTATATGATGGATTAACTTTAAATCTAGATAAAATCAGACTTAAAAAAAATCATCAATGTCCCGTGTGTTCAAATTAAATGTCATGAATATCTATATTCTTAACTCAAAAATAGTTTTGGATGTTCCAATCTTATTGATAATCATTATTATGATATCTTCAGAAAATGCTTTATCAAACCAATTAGAACCCAAGGTGTCAATTAATGGTAGCGGTTTAGAAATTCCAAGAATGGTTTCATCAAAAAAATCATTAACCTATATAAGATCTGGTCCAGGAAAAGAGTTTCCAGTGAAATTCGAATTAAGACAAAAAGGATATCCCTTAAAAGTTATTGCTGAATTCAATAATTGGAGAAAAGTAATAACATTTGGCAAAATCTCTGGATGGATACACACACAATTATTGTCTTCATTCAGAACAGGGTTGTTAACTAAAACTACTTTTTTAAAAACAATGCCATCTAATTCGAGTAATTCTTTAGCCAAACTTTTGCCTAATTTATTAATTAATGTAATAATTTGTAAAGATAACTGGTGTAAAATTGAAATAGTAAAAAGTAAAATGTATGTGGGTTGGGTGCAAAAAGAAACTATTTGGGGTTCAACAAAAAATTAATTCCTATATTGTTTTATTTATTATTTTTTATGATTATTGTAAAATAGTTTAATTATTATAAGGTATATTATTTTGGCTTTATTTAAAGATTCATTTAATTATCAAGAATTGATTGACTGTGCAAAAGGAAAGCTTGCTGGAGTAGATTTTCCTAAATTACCCTTGCCTCCTATGTTGATGTTTGATGAGGTAACAAGCATTAAAGAAACTGGAGGTGCTTACAATAAGGGCACGGCACATGCTCAATTTAAAATTACACCTGACAAATGGTTTTTTCCTTGTCACTTTGAAAATGATCCCGTTATGCCTGGATGCTTGGGAATGGATGCGTTATGGCAGCTATTAGGCTTTTCTCTTGGAAATATGGGTGGAAGAGGAAAAGGTAGGGCCATTTCAGTAGGTGAAGTAAAATTTACTGGCCAAATATTACCCATTGCAAGAAAGGTAGAATATTTACTTGATTTTAAACGTATTATTATGAGGAAACTAATTCTTGGAATTGCTGATGGTAAAGTTGTCTGTGATAATAAATTAGTTTTTGAAGCATCTGATATTAGAGTTGGGCTTTTTCAAGATTAATTTATACTTAAATAGACAGGATTAAAGATGACTAGTAAAAAAAGAGTTGTTATTACGGGCATGGGTATTGTAAGTTCAATAGGTAATAATTTAGGGGAAGTTAAAAACTCCTTAATAAACCAGAAATCAGGAATTGTTAAATCTGATACTTACAAAGAGATGGGCTTTAGAAGTCAAATACACGGTGAAGTAAAGCTAAATCTTGAGGATCATGTTGACAAAAAACAACTTAGATTTATGGGTGCAGGTGCAGCTTATTCTGTACTTTCTATGGAACAAGCGATTAAAGACTCAGGACTAACTCCTGAAGAAGTTTCTAATCCCAAAACAGGTTTAATTGCAGGATCAGGAGGTCCAAGCACTGCCAATATGTTACAATCTTTTGATATTGCAAGAGAAAAGGGCCCCAAAAGAGTTGGTCCTTTCATGGTTCCGAGATGTATGAGCTCAACTGTATCAGCATGTATTGCAACTTTTTTTAAAATTAAAGGTATTAATTTTTCTATTACATCTGCTTGTTCTACTTCAGCTCATTGTATAGGCATTGGAGCTGATCAAATTAAGTATGGTAACCAAAACATTGTGTTTGCTGGTGGTGGTGAGGAGTTAGATTGGACACTATCTGTACTTTTTGATGCAATGGGAGCCATGTCAAGCAAGTATAACGAAACACCAGAGTTAGCATCAAGACCTTACGATTTAAATCGAGATGGTTTTGTTATTGCTGGTGGTGGGGGTATGCTTGTTCTAGAGGAGCTTGAACATGCAATAGCTAGAGGTGCTAAAATATATGGTGAAATTGTTGGGCATTGTGCTAATTCAGATGGTTATGATATGGTTGCACCAAGTGGTGAAGGCGCAATAAGATGTATGAATGAAGCTCTTAGTGATATTAATGAAAAAGTTGATTATATAAATGCGCATGGAACTAGTACACCTGTTGGAGACATGCAAGAGCTTCACGCCATAAGAGAGGTCTTTAAAGATAAAGAGTATCTACCAAAACTAACAAGTACAAAGTCTATTACAGGCCATTCTTTAGGGGCAACAGGTGTTCATGAAGCTATTTATACCTTGATTATGATGAACAATAATTTTATATCAGGTTCGGCAAATATAAGTGACGATGATCCAGAAATTGGATCTATTGAAATACCTAGAAAAACAATAAAAGATATAGAAATAAATTTAGCATTATCTAATTCCTTTGGCTTTGGTGGAACAAATGCCTGCCTTGCATTTAGTAAATTTAATTAAGAGAAAATACTATGTCTATAATGAATGGTAAAAAAGGTCTAATAATGGGCGTAGCAAATGAACGTTCAATAGCTTGGGGTATTGCAAAAACATTATCTGAAAATGGTGCTCAACTGGCTTTTTCATATCAAAACGAAGGTTTTAAGAAAAGACTAATACCATTAATGAGAAGCTTAAACTCAGACAAATATTTTGAATGTGATGTTTCTAAGTCTGCAAGTGACTTTAACTCTATTGAAAATATGTTTGAAAAAATTTCAAAAGTTTGGAACGAAATTGACTTTATTGTTCATGCTCTTGCATATTCTGATAAAGAAGAATTAAAAGGAAAGTATGTTAATTGTAGTAGAGAAAATTTTTTAAATTCCCTTGATATTTCTGCGTTTAGTTTTACAAGAATTGCAAAATCATCTTTCCCTCTGATGTCTTTAAAAGGTGGTACTTTGTTGACGCTATCTTACCTTGGTGCAGAAAGAACAACACCTAATTATAATGTAATGGGTGTTGCAAAATCAGCATTGGAGGCTTCAATAAAATATTTAGCTATGGATTTAGGTAAGAGTAATATTAGAGTAAATGCCCTATCTGCAGGCCCAGTAAAAACCTTGGCTGGAGCTGCTATATCAGGAGCTAGACATGTATTTAGATATTCAGAGGATGTAGCACCTCTTAAATTTAATCCACAATTAAAAGAAGTTGGTAGTGCTGCGTTATACTTAACTTCCGAATTATCATCAGGTGTTACAGGAAATGTTCATCATGTGGATGGTGGATTACATAGTGTTGCCATTCCTAAGCAAGAAGATTTAGAATAATTTTAGGTTATTTATTTTTCCATACTGGTTTGCGCTTTTCTGAAAAAGCTCCCATGCCCTCAGCATGATCGTCTAGTGCAAAAGTTGAATAAAATAAAGCTCTTTCAGACCGAATACCCTCTTCTAATGTTGTTTCAAAAGCTACATTTACGGCTTGTTTAGCTAGTTTAGCTAATGGCTTTGATTGATTAGCAATTTTAACAGCTATATCTTTTAGAGAAATATCAAACTCTTCGCCTTTAAATACTTTAGCAACCAAACCACAATTTTCAGCTTCATGTGCTGACATCATATCTCCAGTAAGAACAGCTAACATAGCTTTCGATTTACCAATTGATCTTGTAAGTCTCTGAGTACCACCAGCACCCGGTATAGCACCAATATTAATTTCAGGTTGTCCAAATTTAGCATCATCTTTAGCTATTATAAAGTCACACATCATAGCAAGCTCACAACCTCCCCCTAATGCATAACCTTTTACACCAGCAATAATTGGCGTTTGAATTTTAGGTATGTCAAGCCATCCATTTTCAATATATCTGCTTTCCGTTACTGAGGCATAATTAAGTTTAATCATTTCTTTTAAATCAGCACCAGCTGCAAAGGCTTTTTCTGAACCTATGAGAACGATACAGCCAATTGACGGTTCATTGTCAAATTTTTCAGCCGCATCCTTAATGGCTAAAATAAATGAAGCTGACAATGGGTTAAGTTTATTTTCATGACTTAACTTTATCCAACCAACTCCATTTTCTGACCATGTATTTATCCATTCAGTTTTTGGAATTATTTTATTCATAATCTGCCCCTTATTTTACTTATCTTCTTGATTTACATTTTCAATATCTACACCAGTATCTTGATCTACTCTTTTCATTGATAATTTTACTTTTCCTCTATCATCAAAACCAATTACTTTAACTTTAACTGTATCTCCCTGTTTACAAATATCAGTAGTTTTTTCAGTTCTTGCGTTTTGCAATTCAGAAATATGAACTAATCCATCTTTTGTTCCAAGAAAATTCACAAATGCACCAAAATCAACGGTTTTTACAACTTTACCGGTATAAATTACGCCTAATTCAGCTTCAGCTACTATATCATTGATTTTCTTTAATGCAGCTTCTGAGGATTCGTTATCTGAAGCAGCAATTTTTACTGTTCCATCATCTTCTATATCAACTTTAGCGCCTGTTGTTTCACATATTTCTCTTATAACCTTTCCACCAGGACCAATTACATCTCTAATTTTTTCTAGCTTTATTTTCAAAGTTGTTATTTTAGGTGCTGTGTCTGCTAAAACTTCTCTAGAGGAAGTAATTGCTTTGCTCATTTCATTTAAGATGTGAATTCTTCCTTCTTTAGCTTGTTCCAAGGCAATTTTCATAATCTCCTTTGTAATAGAAGTAATTTTAATATCCATTTGAAGGCTTGTAATTCCATCAATAGTTCCAGCTACTTTGAAATCCATATCTCCTAGATGATCCTCATCACCTAAGATATCAGAAAGAACAGAAAATTCTTTTTTCTCTTTAATTAAACCCATTGCTATACCAGCAACTGGTTTCTTAATTGGAACACCAGCATCCATTAATGCTAAAGAAGTTCCACAAACAGTTGCCATAGAAGATGATCCATTTGACTCTGTTACTTCAGAAACAATCCTTACAGTGTATGGAAAATCATCGTCTGAAGGCAGCAAAGGATTGACTGCTCTCCATGCTAATTTGCCATGTCCAATTTCTCTTCTACCAGGAGAACCTACTCTTCCAGCCTCTCCAACAGAAAAAGGTGGAAAATTATAATGCAACATAAATTTTGATCTGTATTCACCTTCCAGTGCATCAATTATTTGTTCATCCTGACCGGTTCCTAAAGTTGCAACTACTAGAGCCTGAGTTTCTCCTCTAGTAAATAGAGAAGAACCATGAGCTCTAGGTAGAGTTCCAACTTCTGCTATAATCGGTCTAACTGTACTAGTATCTCTACCATCAATTCTTTTTTTTGTTTTAAGAATACTTCCCCTTACTATATCAGCTTCTAAATCTTTTGTTAAAGATGAAATTAAGACATAATCAGATGTCTCACCAAATTCTGACAAAATTTCGTTTCTTACTTCTGTTAATAATTTTGATCTCTTACTTTTATCAATTTCTTTGTATGCTTTTTCAATCTTTTTTCTAAATGGCTTTAGTAATTTTGCATATTCACTTTTTTCAGAAGGTTCTTCAGGTAAAGGTCGTGGTTCTTTTGCTGCAACTTCAGCTAATTCTATTATAGCTTTAATGACATTTCCTATTTCTTTATGACCATAATCAACAGCACCCAACATTGTTTCTTCAGAAAGCTCTGAAGCTTCCGATTCAACCATTAATACGCCTTCTTTTGTACCAGCAACAACCAAATCAAGACTTTGATCTTTCATTTGTTCCAAAGTTGGATTCAATATATAATCATTCCCATCCCATCCAATTCTACAAGCACCAATAGGACCCATAAAAGGTAAACCAGAAATCGTTAAAGCTGCGGACGCACCTATCATCGCAACAATGTCTGGATCATTTTCCATGTCATGTGCAAGAACAGTTGCTATAATTTGTGTTTCATTTTTATAATTCTTATGAAATAGAGGCCTTATAGGTCTATCAATTAACCTGGATACAAGAGTTTCCTTTTCTGAAGGTCGTCCCTCTCTTTTGAAAAATCCTCCAGGAATTCTACCGGCAGCAAAACTTTTCTCTTGATAATTCACTGTCAAAGGGAAAAAATCAATTCCTTGTTTAGCTGACGAAGCGCCAACTGCTGTGCATAGAACTGTAGTGCCTCCATATGTAACCATAACTGCTCCATCAGCTTGACGGGCAATCTTTCCTGTTTCAAATGTTAGTAATTTACCACCCCATGTGATTTCTTTTCTATAAACTTCAAACATAACACTTCCTCTAACTTCTAATCTTTTTATATATAATCAGGTTTTAAGTTATCTTCTTAAACCAAGTTTTTTTATAAGATTTGTATATCTATCTTCATTTTTATTTTTTATGTATTTTAATAAATTTCTTCGTTGTCCAACCATACTTAAAAGACCACGTCTAGATCCAAAATCTTTTTTATGTATTTTTAAATGCTCAGTTAAATTTTTAATTCTTTCAGTTAATATTGCAACTTGAACGTCAGCTGATCCAGAATCAGTTTCCTTACTACCAAAATCTTTAATAATTTTAGTTGTTTGATTTTTATCAATCGACATCGTATTTACCTTTCTATTTTATAATTAATAACACGTTTAGGCTTGACCAATCCGTCATTTATCTCAATAAGTGCAACAAGTTTTTTATCGTTTAGAGTATATAATCTTTCAAATTCTTGATAATTTGGATGTTCTTTAATAAAATTCTTTTTATATTTTAATGAATTTAATCTGATTTTTTGTCCTTGCCTAAGCTTGTTTGCTTCTGTTTCAGTTAAAAAAAGTGCCGGGATGCCGTCTAGCACTTTTTCAATTGGTTGTATTTTATTTAAAATCGATGGACTATGTATTATTTCTTCGGAAAAATCTATAAAAATCTTATCTTTTTCCTCAAAATTTCCAACAAAATGTCTTCTTAACTTTGTTATATGCCCTTTTGTCTTTAACTTTTCCGCTAAATCTCTAGCCAATGATCTTATATAAGTCCCCTTTCCGCATATTACCTCAAATTCAGCAGAATCTATATTAATGATTTTTTTTAATTTGAACTCATGAACTTCAATTGCTCTTGGTTTGTGCCTTACTAATATATTTTTTCTAGCTAAATTATAAGAACGTACACCATCAATTTTAATAGCTGAAAAATTTGGAGGAATTTGGCAAATTTTGCCTATAAATGATACTAAGGCATTTTGAATTTGTTCTTTGTTTGGTCGTGAGTTTGATTTTTCTATAATCTTTCCTTCAATATCGTCGGTATCTGTTGCCTCACCCCATTTAATTTTAAAAGAATACTTTTTTTTTTATTTTGTATAAAAGAAATTAATTTAGTTGCCTCGCCTAGAGCTATTGGCAATATTCCCGTGGCTAATGGATCCAAAGTTCCTCCATGTCCAATCTTGTTAAGATTAAAGATTTTGGAAATTTTGGAAACAGCTTGACGAGAGGTTATGCCACTTTGTTTATCTAGAATTATCCAACCACTAATATTATTAGAATTTGATTTTATCATTAAATTTAATAAGAATTTTATTTTTTTATTTTATCAAGTATATCATTGATCTTTTTTGCATACTCAAAGGTTTCATCAATCTTGAATATAAGTTTAGGTGTTTGTCTTAGGTTAATATTACTTGATATGATTTTTTTTAAACGACCTGAAGCTTTAATTAAACTATTTAAAGCATCCAGTTTATTTGCACCACCGAGAGGCATGACATAAACTTTAGCATTTTTTAAGTCTGGACTTACATTAACTTCTGTAATTGTTATATTGTTATTTTCAATGTGTTCGTCGTAAAAATTTTCTCGAAGTAGTGCATTTGAAATCAAATGCCTTAATTCCTCACCAACTTTAAGTTGTCTTTGAGATTTTACAGAACTGTTTTTTGATTTTTTATTAGAATTAAATAAAAAATTATTTTCCATTATGTCAATATTCACCCAACTTTTTTATCTACTGACTCTAAACTTCTTGCAACTTCTTTAACTTCAAAACATTCCATTACATCACCTTCTTGAATATCATTGTAATTTTCAAATCCCATACCACATTCAGTACCTTCACGAACCTCTTTTACTTCATCTTTAAATCTTCTTAAAGTTTTCAAAGATCCTTGATGAATTACGGTATTGTCTCTTAGCAGACGAAAGCTACATCCTTTTTTTACAACACCCTCAGTTACAAGACATCCAGCAATTTTCCCAATTTTGGAAACAGAAAATACCTGTTTTATTTCGGCATAACCTATAAAACTCTCTTGTAAATCAGGATCTAACATTCCGGTCAATGCTAATTTGGCGTCTTCAATTAGTTCATAAATAATAGAGTGGTATCTGATTTCAACATTATCTCTTCTTGATAATTCTCGAGCTTGCGGTATTGCTCTTACATTAAATGCAAATACAAGTGCAGAGGAGGCAGATGCTAAAGTAATATCTGATTCACTTATTGCTCCAACCGCACCAGATAAGACTCTAATTCTTATAACAGAATTACCTATTTTTTCTAATGCGGCTTTAATTGCTTCCAAAGATCCATGAACATCTGTTTTAATAATAACAGGCAATTCTGATATTTCTCCTGCCTGTATGTTAGCTAACATTTGTTCTACAGAACCTCTGGCAGTCAAATTTGCTTCTTTTTGCTTTGACTTTCTTTGTCTATAATCTGCAATTTCTCTAGCTCTTGATTCAGACTCGACCACGTGTGCTAAGTCACCAGCATCTGGTGTTCCTGATAAACCAAGTACTTCAACAGGCATTGATGGACCTGCTTTATTTATTCTTTTACCTTCATCGTTTAATAAAGCTCTAACTTTACCTGATTCTGATCCTACAACAATAATATCTCCAACATTTAATGTGCCGGCTTTTACAAGAATAGTTACGACTGATCCTTTACCTCGTTCAACTTTAGATTCTACAACTACTCCGTTGGCACTTATTGTTGGATCGCTCTTTAATTCCATTAAATCTGCTTGTAATTCAAGCGCATCAATTAAATCATTCAATCCATTTTTGCTTTTTGCAGACACATTAATACATTGAACATCACCACCCATTTCCTCTGGAACCAAGTCATGTTGTAGTAATTCAGTTCTAACTTTTTGTGGATTAGCTTCAGGTTTATCACATTTATTAACAGCCACTATTATTGGACAATTTGCAGCTTTAGCATGCTTAATAGCTTCAATGGTTTGCGGTTTAATACCATCATCTGCCGCAACAACTAAAATTACAATATCTGTAACGTTTGCTCCTCTAGCTCTCATTTCTGTAAAAGCTTCGTGTCCAGGTGTGTCTATAAAGGAAATCTTAAAATTTGTTTTGGTTGTAATTTGGTATGCCCCTATGTGCTGGGTAATTCCACCAGCCTCTCCGTCAGCCACTTTGCTTTCTCTTAAGGCGTCTAATAAAGAGGTTTTTCCGTGATCTACGTGACCCATTATTGTAACAATTGGAGGACGCGAAACTAAATTTTTAGGATTGCTTTCTTCTATAACAAGATCTAATTCTACATCAGATTCAGAAATTCTTTTTGGTTTATGTCCAAATTCAGTAGTTATTAATTCAGCTGTGTCAGAATCAATAACTTCTGTTGCAGTTGCCATAATGCCATTTTTCATCAATTCTCTTACTACATCAGCTGTTTTTTCAGTCATTCTGTTAGCTAATTCTGATACTGTTATTGTATCTGGAATAATAACTTCCCTAAACTGTTTAACTGCAGGTGTCTGATCAGCTTGCATTCTTACCTTCTCACGTCTCCTTTTTATTGAAGCTAAAGATCTCACCCTTACATTTTCTGAGTCTAAAGCACGAGCAATTGTCATTTTCCCCTGTCTTTTTTCTTGAAATCCTCTATTCCAGGATGGTTTCTTTAAATTTTCTCTATAAATTTCCTTTTCTTGTAATTTGTTACCTGTCCAGGATTTGTTTGTGTTAGGTGATAGTTCAGCATCAGCTAATTTTTGTCTGTCTTTTTCAGCTTGTAACGCAGCTTCTTCGGCTTTTTTTGCATCTATTTGTAGTTTAAGTTGTTCCTCTTCAATTTTTTTTATTTCAAGTATTTCTTCAGTTTCTGCTCTTCTTCTAGCTAACATTTTATCTTTAGGCGCTAAAGAAGATGCTGCTTCTGTAGCTTCTAGTGCATTAGCAGCAATACGAGCTTCTTCTAATTTAGCCTTTTCTATTTTTTCAGAGGCCATTATTTCTGCTTCTGCGGCAGTCTTTGCAAGACCTTCTTGAAGCTTCCTACTTCGAGATTGAATTTCTTCAGCGCTTAACCCTGAAGTATTTTCTTGAGAAGCATTTTCATTAATATTTAGTCTATTAGAAAATCTTTTTGTTCTTTTTACCTCAACTTGAACGGTGCCTCTTCCAGCTCTTGAACTAGCTGTGATGCTATTGTGAGATTTATTAGCAGCAATAGAATTTTTTAATGTTAATTTTCCACCAGAAGAAAGACTTAATTTTTTTCTTTCTCCATTTACTTTATTTTCCATGACAAGAATTCCTTTAACTACAAATTAATCATCAATTTTATCTTCTGTAAACCAATGTTGTCTAGCTTTCATTATCATTGAACCTGCATCGTCCTCATTTATAAAAACTTTGCTTCCTAAAATACCAAATAGTTCACCACTATCTAATTCAGCAAGATCATCTAAAGTTTTAATATTGTTTTCTGCTAAGGTTAAAATACTTGATTTACTAAGCTCAGAAAAATCATATAAATCATCTTTTACTTTGAGTTTTTTAATAGCGTTATCAATTCTTTCATTTTCCGCTTTTACAAAATTCTTGGCTCTTTGACTTAACTCTGTGGATATATCTTCATCAAAGCCTTCAATTGACATCAACTCTTCAAGAGAAGCCTCAGCTATATCAGAAATTGTAATGAACCCTTCACTTACCATCAGGTGGGCTATAACATCATCAATATCAAGAGCTTCAATAAAAATTTTACTCCTTTCTGAAAATTCTTCTTGTCTTTTTTCAGATTCTTCTGCTTCAGTTAAAATATCAACAAACCAACCAGTTAATTGTGAAGCTAGTCTTACATTCTGTCCTCTTCTGCCTATAGCTAAAGACAGTTGATCATCAGGAATCACAACTTCCATTCTATTTGCATCCTCGTCCATAACAACTTTTGAAGGAACCGCAGGTGCTAAAGCGTTAATGACAAAAGTAACTGGGTCATCTGTCCACGGAATTATCTCTATTTTTTCACCTTGTAATTCACTAACTACAGCTTGTACTCTTGATCCTCTCATTCCAACACAAGCGCCAACAGGATCAATACTAGGGTCATTAGAAAAAGCTGAAATCTTAGCCCTGCTTCCTGGCTCTCTAGCGACGCCTTTTATTTCTATAATACCATCATAAATTTCTGGAACCTCTTGCGTAAATAAGGCTGCTAAAAAATCATTTGAAGCTCTTGATAAAAATATTTGAGGCCCCTTTGCCTGTTCACTTACCTCAATAATAAAACACCTTAATCTGTCACCAGGCCTCAATTGTTCTCTTGGTATCATCTGATCTTTTTTAATTGTAGCTTCAGCTCTACCTAAATCAATCGTAACTGATTGGTTATCAACTCTCTTTATAGTTCCAACAACTATTTCACCTACGCGATCTTTATATTCTTGGAATTGTCTTTGACGTTCAGCTTCTCTTACTTTTTGAGAAATAACTTGTTTTGCAGTTTGCGCTGCAATCCTTCCAAAATCAATTGGAGGCAGTGATTGTTTATAAAATTCACCAATACCAACATTCAAATTTCTTCTTTGAGATTCGTTGAAGGTCATTTGAGTAAAATCGTTTTCAACAATTTCAACAACTTCAATAAATTGGGCAATATTTATTGATCCATCTTTTCTGTCAATATTTGCTCTTATATCTCTTTCAAGACCATATTTTGATCTTGCTGCTTTTTCAATTGCTTCTTCCATAGCAGTAATTACTTCTTCTTTGTCAATTGATTTTTCTCTAGATACAGCTTCTGCTACTTGTATAAGCTCTAATCTTGGCAAGGATTTAGCTTCCATTATGTTTCCTTATTAAAAAATAGACTAAATAAATTGATTGTTTTCCATCGCCCAATTTGGGTCAATGTTAGCTTTTTCAATTTCTAAAAAATTAATTTTTATTTTATGTTTATCAGTTTCTAGTAAAATTTTACCATTTTTATCAATCCCTTTAAGAAACCCTTTGTAAGTTCTTTTTCCTAAAAATTTTTCTTTTAATACTATTTTTGCCTTATTATATTTGAATGTTTCATAATCATCAATGATAGTTAAAGGTCTAGCTAATCCTCCAGAAGAAACTTCTAATAAATAAGAAGAACTAATAGGATCATCAATTTCTAAAAAAGTAGATATATGCTTGCTTAAAAAGGCACAATCTTCAATATCCATTTTTTTATCTTTAATTCGCTCTGCCATAATCTGCAATGTTTTTTTTGTGTTCACGGTAATTAGTTTTACACGAATAAGATGATATCCTAGTTTCTTTAATCTTAGTAACAAAGAATCTCTTATTTGCTCTTCAACCATAAGTTAAAATTCCAAAAATAAAAAAAGCGAGTCAAAAGACTCACTCTGGAGTTTATAATAGATTTTTTTTTAAAAAAAATCAATAACTTTGCATAAATAATAAGGATAAATCTATTTTTTTTTGAAAATAAACCAACTTGGTTCTCTTTTCTGATTTATCGATTTGATTTCATATTTTGTTTGAAAGCAATCGTTTGGTCTTAAGCGCCAGTCATTTGAATTTTTAACTACCCATTCAAATTCTGTATGATTTTGAAATTTTTCTAACACCCATTTTTTTAATAAATTATGATCTGTAGAAATAGTAATAGTTCCTTTGTGTTTTATCAATGGATGTATTATTTTAATAAATTCGTCCTGAATTAACCTTCGTTTTTTATGTTTTTTTTTGGGCCATGGGTCAGGGAAAAGTATTTTTATTTCTGAAATACTGCTATTAGGAAAAAACCTTAAAATTTTTCTTACATCATCTGGCCAAATAATTATATTCTTTAAATTAAATTGAATAATTTTACTCAAGCATTTAGCTGTTGTGTTTAAAAAAGGATCCGCACCTATGTAGAAGGAATAAGGATTCATTTTTGCAGAATTAATTAAATTTTCACCATCTCCAAACCCAATTTCAAGAATTATGTTTTTCTGATAGTAAAAAATATTAGAAATATCTTCTTCTTTAATTAAATAATCTTTTCCATCTTTTAAAGCCAATTGACCAGATATTGACAACTTTCTACCTCTTCTCCTTCCAAAAAATTGAGGGTTATCTATGAAACTGTTAATACTCAACTTTTTTATAAATCTTTCAAAATATCATCAACAAGATCAGTTTTTTCCCAAGAAAAAGAACCTTCAACACTTTCATCAGGAACTCGGCCAAAATGACCATATGCAGAAGTTGGAACATAAATTGGTTTATTTAGCTTTAAATGTTCTCGAATTCCCCTTGGAGACATATCAACTAAATTAATTAGAATTTTTTCTATTTCATTATCATTAATCTTTCCAGTTCCTTCAGTATTAACATATAAAGATAATGGTTTAGAAATACCAATTGCATATGCAATTTGAATTGTGCATTTAGTTGCAAGTCCTGCTGCGACAACATTTTTAGCTAAATATCTTGTTAAGTAAGCAGCAGATCTATCAACTTTTGTAGGGTCTTTTCCTGAAAATGCTCCACCACCGTGAGGTGAAGCTCCACCATAAGTATCTACTATTATCTTTCTTCCTGTTAAACCTGCATCGCCGTCGGGACCTCCAATTTCAAAGATACCCGTTGGATTTACGTAAAGTTCGTCTTCTGGACACATCCAACCATCAGGCAATACTCTCATTATTATATCTCTTACAATTTCACGAACATCATCTTGAGAACAATTCCTTTTATGTTGAGTAGAAACCACCACTGAACTAGCTTTTATAGGTTTACCATCTTTATACTTTAATGTAATTTGTGATTTGCTATCTGGTAAAAATATTGATGTTTTGTCATTATGCCTAATTTTAGCCATTTCTTTTAAAATGTTATGTGCATAGTAAATAGGAGCTGGCATCAAAGCTTCTGTTTCATCGCATGCATAACCAAACATTAAACCTTGATCCCCAGCACCCTCATCTTTGTTGCCAGATTTATCTACACCAATAGCAATATTTGATGATTGTGAATGAAGATGGCACTCAAAGTGCATTTTTTCCCAGTGGTAACCTTCTTGTTCATACCCGATATCATGAACTATTTTTCTTACTAATTCTTCAATTTCATCATTAGTAATTTTTATTCCGTCTGCAAGCCTGTATTCTCCTGCAACAATTGTTCTGTTAGTTGTCACTAATGTCTCACATGCAACTCTTGCTTCAGGATATTTTTTTATCATCAAGTCAACTATAGCATCGGATATTCTATCACATACTTTATCTGGATGACCTTCAGAAACTGATTCTGAAGTAAATAAAAAATCATTTTTCATTTGTCCTATTTTCCTAATGTTTATAATTATATGTTTTGTTTATAATTATTAAAATTAAAATTGAAAGAAGAAAAAAATATTCACCATAAGTACCATATAAAGTTTTTTTCAACGGCTTTATTATATTAAAAGTTTTTGCAGATTCATTATTAAGAGGGATCTTGCTGATTATTTCTCCATAAGGTGAAATAAAGGCTGAAATACCTGTGTTTGCAACCCTTACTAAGGGCAAACCTAATTCTACTGACTTAATTTTTGCTAAAGCTAAATGTTGATATGGACCAATGGTCTTGCCAAACCAAGCATCATTTGTGATATTTATCAATAAATTTGTTTTTTTAGATATTCTATTAACGATTTCATCTACAAATAATATTTCGTAACAAATCAGTGGTATAATTTCACCAAAACCATCTATTATCGGGTTTGGTTTTAAGCTTCCTTTGGAAAAATCTTTTGGGGGCAAAAAGTCGGAAATTGATTTTAAATAATTACGAAAAGGAATATATTCTCCAAA
>CACNWE010000007.1 GCA_902623995.1 uncultured SAR116 cluster alpha proteobacterium
CACTTTAGTATTGCTAAAAATAAAAAAGCCAAATTAGTTTCTAATAATTTACTTAAGTTATATGGACAAGAAGAAGTTTCTAAGGCTGAGGTTATTGTAGCCGTTGGTGGAGATGGAGCTATGTTAGCTGCCATGCGTGAAAGTATCTTATATGACATTCCAGTTTTTGGATTGAATAGGGGAAATATAGGGTTCTTGATGAACGAATATAATAATTCAAATCTAATTGAAAGATTAAAAGCAGCTAATGAGATTATAGTTCACCCTCTTGAAATGATAGTTTTAGACACAAAAAATCAAAAACATACCGAACTTGCTATTAATGAAGTTGCTATTTTTAGAAGAACCCACCAAAGTGCCATAATCTCAATAAAAATTGATGATACTGAAAGATTAAATGAATTAACGTGTGACGGCGTTATGGTTGCAACACCAGTTGGGTCGACTGCTTATAATTTATCTGCTCATGGTCCTATATTACCAATTGGATCAGAACTTTTAGCACTTACACCAATAAGTCCTTTCAGACCAAGAAGATGGAGAGGGGCATTAATCAAAAATAATTCTATAATAGAGTTTAATGTTATTAATCCAAAAATGAGACCTGTAAGTGCAAGTGCTGATGCCTTTGAAGTAAAAAATATATCAAGAGTCGTTATCTCTCAGAAAAATGATATAAACCTTCGAATTCTTTATGACAAGACAAACAGTATGGAAGATAAATATCTGAAAGAGCAATTTTCTATTGGCTGATTTTAATTGATGTTTTCTTGCTGCCTAATCCACATTTCAGCATATAACCCGTTCTTGTTTATAAGATCTTGATGACTTCCTATTTCAATGATTGAGCCATTATCTAGTACGATAATTTTGTCTGCATCAATTATTGTTGATAATCTATGGGCGATTATAAGTGTGGTGTTTTTACTGGATAATTTTTTAAGAGATTTTTCAATTGATTTCTCAGTTTTTGTATCTAGTGCAGAAGTTGCTTCATCAAAAACAAATATCTGAGGATTTTTTAAAAGGGCCCTGGCAATAGCAACTCTTTGTTTTTCACCTCCTGATAGTTTTAATCCTCTCTCCCCTACTACAGTTTCGTATCCTGATTCAAGATTTGAAATAAACTTGTCTATAGAAGATAATTTAGCTGCATTAACAATTTCTTTCATAGAAGAATTAGGTTTTGAATAAGCAATATTATATTTAATTGTATCATTAAAGAGAACTGTATCTTGAGGAACCACTCCAATATTTGATCTTAAAGAATTTTGAGTTATTTCAGATATACATTGACCATCAATATAAATTTTACCTGAAGACGGATCATAAAATCTAAATAAAAGCTTTGATATAGTAGATTTACCAGCACCCGTTGGTCCTACAATAGCAACTTTTTCTCCAGACTCTATGGTGAACGTTAAGTTTTTTAAAATTTTACGTCTGTCAAATGAGAAATTTACATTAAGAAATTCAATTTTGCCTTTTTTAACTGTTAATTCATTAGCATTTTCTTGATCAATTATATCAGGTTTTTCATCAACAAGAGCAAACATTCTACCCATATCTAATAATGACTGTCTGATTTCTCTATAAACAAAACCTAAAAAGTTTAATGGTAAATATAATTGTAATAAAAAAGTATTAACAACCACAAAATCTCCAACAGACATATTCCCTTTTGCTATATCTTCTCCAGCCATACCCATAACTAAAAAAAGACCTAAGGCTATTATTCCACCTTGACCTATGTTTACTATTGATAGAGATGCCCTAGCTTTGACAGCAGAATCTTCATAAATTCTCATAGCTCTGTTAAATCTATCTGCCTCCATAATTTCAGCATTAAAGTATTTTACAGTTTCATAATTTAATAAACTATCTACAGCTTTAGTAGAAGCGTTTTCGTCTGCAATGTTCATTTTTTTTCTGATGGCGATCCTCCATTCAGTTACTTTAATTGTGAACAATATGTAAATTATGACTGTTAATATTGTGATAACCGAGTATCTAAATCCAAAGGTTACCCATAAAACAATTCCTACTGTAATTAACTCAACTAAAACTGGGACTATTTCAAAAACAGTAAATCTTAATAAAAATTCAATACCTTTTGCACCTCTATCAATAGCTCTGGTTAATCCACCTGTTTGTCTATTTAAGTGAAAAGTTAGAGATAAATTATGCATGTGTTTGAAAGCTTTTAAAGCGGCGCCTCTCACAGCTCTTTGTGCAACTCTTGCAAAAACAAACTCTTTAGCTTCATCAAAAAAAACTTGTCCCAACCTAGCTAAAGCATATGATCCTATGACAAACCAAAGTAAACTTAGGTTTATGGAGCTTTTATCAGAAACTAAATCCACAGCTTTACCATATAAAAATGGTGTATATACACTGACAAGTGTTGCTAGAATCAAAAACATTAAAGCTAAGGTTATTCTGATCGGCATTTCTTTATTGCCTTTTGGAATAACAAATCTTAACAATTCGTTTAGTGTTCTGAGTGGTGTTAAAATTTTATCATTTGAAGAAAATGCTTCTGCATTTTTCATAATTTATTCCTAAAATATTTAGTATTTTTATGCTACGGTAAAACTTTCACCACATCCGCAGCGTGCAATTTCATTTGGATTATTAAACTCAAATCCTGAGCTAAATTTTTGCTCTTTATAATCCATCTCAGATCCTATCAAAAACATTATTGCAGCAGGATCAATGCAAATAGTAATATCTTTTGATATAATTTTCTCTTCAAATGGTTTAATTTCCTCTGCGTATTCCACGTTATATTTCATCCCAGAACAACCAGCTGTCTTAATCCCAATTCTAAGACCAATTACTTTTGAATCAGCTTTGCTCATTAAGTCTTTAACTCTATTAGCTGCTGCATCTGTTAAAGTTAATAAAGGTTTTTTTTCATTATTCATTAAAGGCTCCATGAAAATTAATAAATATCAAGTGCCAATTTTGCATCTTCACTCATTTTATCCTTAGTCCATGCGGGCTCCCAAACAAGCTCTACCTCAATTAAGCCAACATTTGGGATTTTTGCAAGTGTATTCGCAACTAGTCCAGGCATTTCTCCAGCTACAGGACAAGCAGGAGCTGTAAGAGACATTTTAATATTTATGTCGTTTCTATCAATTATTCTAATATCATATATAAGTCCTAAATCATAAATATTTACTGGTAATTCAGGATCATGAATAGTTTTAAGGCTCTCGACTATTTCACTTTTTTCGATGATCCTAGTAGAGCTATTATTTTTTTTACCTGCTGTTGCAATAAAAGGTGCATGAGGATCTAAGGAAGGGTGATTAGGCATAAATGCTGATAATGGAAGTTTGTTATCGCTATTCATACTAAACACCAAATATTTTTTTTACTTTTGTAAGTGAATTTGCTAACTCATCAAAATCTTCTTTTGTTGAATAGGCTCCAACCGATGCTCTGGTAGTTGAAACTAATTTAAAAGCATCCATTAAAGGCTGTGCACAATGATGCCCTGCTCTTACTGCAATCCCTTCTCTATCAATAATTGTAGCTATATCATGTGGATGAGCACAATCCATTGTAAAAGATATAACACCTGTTTTATTAGGAGCTTTTCCAAATACAGATACACCATTAATTGAATCTAATAAAGAAGTACCATAGTCGATAATATTTTTTTCATGATGCCCAATTTCTTCAATTCCAATTTCATTAACCCAATCAATTGCTTCTCCCAAAGCAATTGCTTCAACGATTGGTGGTGTTCCAGCTTCAAATCTCAAAGGAGGATCAGCGTATGTAGATTTTTGGATTTTTACAATATCTATCATGTCACCACCACCTAAGAATGGTGGCATCTTATCTAACAAGTTATATTTTCCAAATAAAATTCCTATCCCAGTAGGACCATATAATTTGTGTCCTGAGAAACAGTAAAAGTCACAACCCAGATCAATTACATCAACTTTTTCATGTATAATACCCTGGCAACCATCCACCACACTTATTGCTCCACATTCTTTGGCTATTTTACAGATTTCTTTTACAGGAAAAGTAGTTCCTAAAACATTAGAAACATGTGGGAAAGAAATAATTTTAGTTTTATCAGTGACTAATTCTCTGATTATATCTGGGTTAAAGTCAGAATTTGGATCAACATGTGCAGCTTTTATCTTAACATTTTTTTGTTCTGAGATAATTTGCCATGGGACTATATTAGCATGATGTTCGGCAATGGTAATAATTATTTCGTCGCCGGCAGATAAATTCTTCATACCCCAACTATATGCTACAAGGTTTAATGCTGCAGTAGCACCAGATGTAAAAACTACTTCATTTTCAGAACAATTTATAAATTTAGCTACTTTTATTCTTGAACCTTCATAGTTGGCAGTTGCCTCTTCAGATAACTTGTGAAGACCTCTGTGGACATTAGAATAATTAAAGGAATAACTTTTGCTTATAGCATCTAATACTCTTTTAGGTTTTTGCATAGAAGCTGCAGAGTCAAGATAAACTAGTTTTTTATCCCAAACTTTCCTTTGAAGAGCTGGAAATTGATCTTTAATAAAAGTTGTATCAAATACTTTCATATAATTATATATCTTTACTAATAATTTCTAACAACGCCAACTCGGCTTCTTCAAAAACTAAATTTTGTATAAATTTTTCAACTGACTCATTAATGATGTCCCTAAGAAAAGCGGTTACAAGTATTTGCTTTGCTTTTTTTTCAGAGACACCCCTACTTTTAAGATAAAACAATTGCTCATCGTCTATTTCTCCAACAGTTGCACCATGTGCACAAATTACATCATCTGCATAAATTTCAAGCTCAGGTTTTGCGTTTGCAGTTGCATATTCTGATAATAAAATAGCCCTGCTCATTTGTTGTCCATCAGTTTTCTGTGCATCTGGAGCCACCCTAACTTTACCTTGAAAAACGCCTGTAGATTTACCCCCCAATACACCTCTAACAATTTGTTTTGAAGTGCAGTTGGGTACGTCATGATAGATAGCTGTTGTGAGGTCATGGTGTTGATTTTTAGAAGACAGATATACTCCATTAAGATTTAGATTACAGTTTTCCCCTTTTAAATAAGCATGTGTTTCAGAGCGCGTAAATAAACCACCTTTAATTAGTGAAAAAGAGTTATAATTAGATTTATCTGATAAAAAAATACAATTTGCCGACAAATTATAAGATTGTTGATTATCATTAAAGATTTTCAATGAATTCATTGACGCATTTTTTTTTAGTTCAACTAATTGTAAAGGCATAATAAGAGAACTTAAATGATTAAATTGTTCAATTAGTGTTATGCTACTGTTTTCTTTCAACTCTATATACAAAACAGGATGAACAGATGTGTAGTCATCACCACCTTCATAAATTATTTCAAAAAGATCTCTTATCTTTACATCTTTTTCAATTGTTAATTTTACTATTGAAGGGGTACAAGAAAATGAAACATTTGTAGAAGGATGATCTTTCAAGTTACTATCTTTAAACTTATGAAAGCATCTAAGGGAGTCGTCTTCCCCTAAAACATTCAAAGATGAACCTGGTGGTAATTTTGATGATAAATCTTCTCGGAGAGCACCATCTACAAATCTTATTATTTTTGAACCGTCAAACTTTGATACAGAAGAAATTTGTTTTTTGAAATTAGGTGTTATGGGGATTATCTCTTTCCTGGATAAAACACCTAACCTACTTAATCTCCAAGTTTCTTCTCGAGGACTGGGCCAACTTTTGAAATCATTCGATGCTAATTTTCTAAAACTTTTTTCTTCAAATTGACTAACGTGATCTTTTACGGAAATGATATAATTATCTTTAACATTATGCAGCATTAATCAAACCTGCATAACCATTTTTTTCAACTTCCAGTGCTAGTTCAGGACCTCCAGATTTTATAATTCTACCATCAGATAAAATATGAACAAAATCTGGAACTATATAATCTAAGAGTCTTTGATAATGGGTAATTACAACTATAGCATTTTCGTCATTTCTTTGCGCATTTACTCCATCCGAAACTATTTTCAACGCATCAACATCTAAACCTGAATCAGTTTCGTCTAAAATTGAAACTTTTGGCTTAAGCATTGCCATTTGTAAAATTTCAAAACGTTTTTTTTCTCCACCAGAAAAACCAACATTTACAGCTCTCTTTAACATATCATCTTTAACAAACATTTTTGAAGCAACTTTTCTAGCTTCTTTAACGAATGCTAAATGATCTAGTTCTCCCTCCCCTAGGAATTTTCTTCTAGAATTAACAGCTTCTCTTAAAAAACTCATCCCACCTACACCTGGCAATTCAACAGGATATTGAAAAGCTAAAAATAAACCTGACCTTGCTCTCTCGTCAGCCTCCATGTCAGACAAAGCCTGTCCCTGTAAAAAAACTTCGCCACTTTCTAATTCATAACCATCTCTTCCAGCTAACATGTATGATAAAGTACTTTTACCTGAGCCATTAGGTCCCATAATAGCATGTACTTCACCACTACTTACTGATAAAGACAAACCTTTTAGAATATCTTTATTATCAAGTTTTAATTTAGCTTTTTTAATTTCAAGTAGTGGCATCTTTCTTCCAATATTAGTGAAATAATTTAAATTACCCAACTGATCCTTCTAAACTGATTCCAATCAGTTTTTGTGCTTCAACTGCAAACTCCATGGGTAATTCTTTCATAACTTCTTTACAAAAACCATTGACGATTAATGATGTAGCCTGTTCTGTATCAAGACCTCTTTGTAAACAATAAAAAAGTTGATCTTCAGATATCTTTGAAGTAGTTGCTTCATGTTCAACCCGAGCGTGAGGTGTGAATTGATTAATATATGGAACAGTGTGTGCACCACATTTATCACCAATTAGCAAAGAGTCGCATTGAGTAAAATTTCTTGAACCTTTTGCATTTTTTTGTATTTGAACTTGACCTCTATAAGTATTTTGGGCTTTACCAGCTGAAATTCCTTTAGAGATAATGGTTGATTTTGTGTTTTTTCCGATGTGAATCATTTTTGTACCAGTATCAGCTTGTTGTGCGTTATTAGCAACAGCTACTGAGTAAAATTCGCCAACAGAGTCATCACCTTTAAGTACACATGACGGGTATTTCCATGTTATAGCAGAACCAGTTTCAACTTGTGTCCATGAAATTTTAGATTTTTTTCCAAGACAATTTCCTCTTTTAGTAACAAAATTGTAAATACCACCTCTACCATCTTTATCACCTGGATACCAGTTCTGAACTGTTGAATACTTTATCTCTGCGTTATTCATAGCAACTAATTCGACTACTGCTGCGTGAAGTTGATTTTCATCTCTTTGTGGGGCAGTACATCCTTCTAGGTAGGATACATATGTATTATCTTCTGCAATAATAAGTGTCCTTTCAAACTGTCCAGAATTTTGTTCATTAATTCGGAAGTAGGTTGATAACTCCATAGGGCACTTAACGCCTTTTGGTATATATACAAAAGAACCATCTGTAAAAACAGCAGAGTTTAAAGCAGCATAATAATTATCACTAATTGGTATAACTGATCCAATATATTTTTTCACGAGATCAGGATGAGATTGAACTGCTTCGGAAATAGGACAAAAAATTATACCTTCTTTAGCTAATTTTTCTCTAAATGTGGTTGCAACTGAGACAGAATCAAATACATAGTCTACCGCAACACCTGCTAATACTTGTTGTTCTTTAATAGGTATACCTAATTTTTCATAAGTCCTTAATAATTCTGGATCAACTTCATCCAGACTATTTAATTTTGGTTTGGTTTTAGGGGCTGAATAATAATAAATATCTTGAAAATTAATTTCAGGAAAATCAACCATAGCCCAATTAGGTGCTTCCATTGAAAGCCATTTTTTATATGCTTTTAGTCTCCATTCTAATAACCATTTAGGTTCTTTTTTCTTATGTGAAATAAATTTAACAATATCTTCACTAAGACCAAGTGGAGCTTTTTCAGCTTCAAGGTCAGTAACAAAACCATATTTATAAGTACTTGAAACCTCCTTTACTTTGTCAATTGTTTCTTGAGTAGCAACCATCTAATTCCTCTTAATTTATTCTATTAATCAATGAATCTTTATTATCTTCTAGTAAAAATGGAGTTTCATAACTTAGAAGCTCTTTTAGAGATATGTCATTAAGAGATTTTCTAATAATCTCATTAATTTTGTTCCATTTTCCACCTAAAAAACAAATATCGCTGGCTTCACAAAAACTTTCAGATTTGTCAACACAAGATGTTAAAGTTATAGGTCCATCAAGTGCTTCTATAATCTCTACAACTGAAATTTCTGAGGAATTTCTGTTTAACATGTAACCACCAAGTACCCCACGATTAGCCCTAATAAAATCACTTTTTGAAACTAGTAATTTTAGTAGCTTTTGAACTGTATATAATGCCAGTCCAGTTTCTTTTGATAATTCAGTTGCCGACATCGAGGACCCTGGTCTTCGGGCTAGGGTGCCGAGGCAGACAACAGCATAATCAGTCATTTTACTAAGTTTTAACATAAACTTTATATAGTACACTTTTAGTACTAATTAAAGATTAAAGTTGTATTAATTTCTAACTTCGTTTCTTAAGTGATATTTTCCTTTTTTCATACCACTGAAAATTTCATCCAAATCTGGGTGTTCAAGTGGTCCATTTTCTCCATCATCTACTAGATTTTGTTGAGAAACGTAAGCTGTATAAAAAGTTTCTGTATTCTCAGCCATTAGATGATAATAAGGTTGATTTCGGGAGGGTCTAATTTCTGCAGGAATAGATTGATACCACTCTTCAGTATTTGAAAATTCAGGATCAACATCTACAATAACTCCTCTAAAAGGATAAATACGGTGCTTTACAATATCTCCTATATTAAATAATGGATCTCTGTAAACTTTAATATTGTTGGAATTTTTAATTTCAGAAATAGATTTATCTATTTTATCTTCATCTTTTTTTTTACTAGACATTCTTTTACCTTAAATACTTTGATAAAATTTTATATAGTTAAGTCTTTGACTTAATATTTAATACTTGTCTACCTTTGTACATACCAGTTTTAAGGTCAATATGGTGAGGTCTATGAAGTTCACCAGTATCTTTGCTTTCAACATACGCATCAGGGCTCAATGAATCATGAGATCGTCTCATGCCTCTTCTAGATCTGGTAATTTTACTTTTTGGTACAGCCATAATTTACTCTCAACTATTAAAATATGATATGTGGTGGAGCTGGACGGGATCGAACCGACGACCTCCTGCTTGCAAAGCAGGCGCTCTCCCAATTGAGCTACAGCCCCATACATTTATAATTGATTAGATATCCCTAGAAAACCATATCGTCAAGATTTTTTATAAATATAAGTCAATTTATTTAACATTTTTTTTTAGATATTATATGTTATCAAGCTGTTAAAATATCAATAAGGAATAAAATGTTTTTTGGTAAAGTGAAAACAGAGTTGTCTTTAGGTGGAATTCTATCATCATCCATAGAAATTTATAAAAATAAAAATAAAATAAAAATTTCAAAAGGAACAGTTATAAACAAAACTTTACTAGATCTTTTATTATTAAATAACATTGAGCATATAAAATGTGCTAAATTGGAAGATGATGAAATTGATGAAAACTCATCAGTCCATGAGATATCAAAAAAGATTATTGCTTCTAAGAAATCAAATATCATAATTCAAGATCCCAAAAATGGAAGATGTAACTTAGTATCCAGTGTTGATGGAATAATAACATTTCAACCAAACCAACTATTTTCAATTAATTCAGTAACAAATGATATTGGAATAGCTTCTTTAAAAGCTTTTTCAAAAGTCAAAAAAAATCAGATAGTTGCCTCAATTAAAGCTATTCCTTTTGGAATTAAAAAAAATAACCTTCAAGATATAATCAATGTTTGCCAAGAATGTTTTAAAATTTTACCTTTTAAAAAAAAGAATATTCATCTTATTCAAACAATTAATCAAAATACTCGTGCAAAAATATTAGAAAAAACTTTAGAAGTTACAAAGGATAGGTTGTCATCTTGTGGAAATAATAAAATTGCAGAAAAAAAATGTTCTCATGACATTAAATCCATTTGCGAACAATTAAAAAAAAGTGTTAATGAAGATGCAGATATAATTTTAATATTCGGAACATCCGCTATATCTGACATTAACGATACAATACCTCAGTCAATACTTGAAATTAATGGTACAATTTTACGTTTAGGAATGCCAGTTGAACCTGGAAATTTAATTCTGCTAGCTGATATTAAAATTTCAAAAAAACATATTTCAATAATTGGCATGCCTGGATGTGCTAGATCAAAAAAAGAAAATGGAGTTGATTGGATTTTATGGAGGAAATTATGTGACTTAAAAATTTCTTTAGACGACATAAATCATATGGGTAATGGAGGTTTGTTATGACAAAGATTAGTTTTAATATTTATCATAATCCAAGATGTTCAAAATCTAGAAAAGCTTTAGAAATTCTCAATTCCAAAACTAAAGACTTTAAAATAATAAAATACTTAGAAAATGGAATAGATATTATTGAACTAGCATCTCTACTTGACATAAATAATATATCTAAAGAAGAAATAATAAGAACAAATGAAGATTCATATAAAGAATTAAAATTAACAAAAAAAGATTTGTCTAAAGACGCAATAATTAATTTGATTTATAAATTTCCAATTTTATTGCAAAGGCCAATAATTTGTAAATATAAAAATAATAAGTTAGTCCAATCAGTTATTGGAAGGCCTCCAGAAACAGTTCTAGGTCTGTTTGATTAAATCTTAAGTTTTAACTTGACCGATGTGTGATTGATTTTTTTTTCTAGAAAGTTCAATTTGTTTTTGACGTTCTTTAAATCTCTTTTTTTGTTTATCATTTGAAGATTTAAAACAATGATGGCAACTCTCTCCTTGGACAAAATACTTATGCTTTTTATCATTTTGACTTATAGGCATTCTACAAGCAAAGCACATTTCATAATGACCTAGTTCTAAGTTGTGATCAACAGAAACTCTATAATCAAAAACAAAACAACTACCATTCCATCTACTTTCTTTTTTTGGAATCTGTTCAAGATATTTTAAAATTCCACCCTCTAGATGATATACTTCTTCAAAACCAAGAGACCTTAAATAAGATGTAGATTTTTCACATCTGATACCACCAGTACAAAACATAGCAATTTTTTTATTTTTAATTTCAGGATCTTTATTTATTAAGTTTTTATTAACCCAATCTGGAAATTCTCTAAAATTTTTTATATTTGGATTTAAAGCATTTTCGAAAGAGCCTATTGATACTTCATAACTATTTCTTGTATCAATTAACAATAAATTCTTATCTGTTATTAAATCATTCCAATTTTCTGGCTTAACATAATCTCCAACAATCTTTTTGGGTGAGATTTCTGGTAATCCAATTGTAACAATCTCTTTTTTTTGTCTTATTTTCATTCTGAAGAAAGGATTTTTATATGCAAACGAGTATTTAGGCTCTAAATCCATTAAAAAATCTAAACACCAAAGTTTTTCTAATGCTACTGTAATCTCATTTATTGTTCCTGCTATTGTTCCATTAACACCCTCTTTTGCTATTAAAATTGTACCTTTAATTTCAGTCTTATTGAAAATTGATTTTAATGAATTGTGCAACGCAACGGTATCTGAAACTTCAAAAAATTTGTAAAAAGCGGTTACAACTTTAACATCAGATGTATTTAGTTTTTTTTCATTAAGTTTTAAAAAATTAAGATAATTTGATTTAGGTGACATTTTGTTTTATTTAAAATTTAAATATAGAAGACTTAAGTTTATTAGCATAAATAAGTATATAAGTTAAAAAAAATTTAAAATTTATAAATTAATATGGAGAAATTATATGTCAGAGATAATTATGGAAAAAATTACCCTAGAAAAAGTAAATTTGATAATTCAAAACTCTATTAAAAAAGCTAGAGAAATTAAAATTAATCCTATAATGGTTGTAGTTTTAGATCATCGTGGTGCAATCAAAGGATGTTTAGGAGAAGATGGAATAAGTAGTTTACGTTTTAAGATTGCACATGGTAAAGCAAATGGAGCTTTTCAAATGGGAATGGGATCAAGAGCATTATTTAATAGAGCGGAACAACAAGCTTATTTCATAAATGCTGTAAATGCACTAACAAATGGCGAATTAGTTCCAGTCCCTGGAGGTGTTTTAATAAGAGACAAAAATAATAACATCATAGGTTCTGTAGGTATATCAGGAGATACATCCGATAATGATGAAATTGCTGCTGTTTTTGGCATTGAAGCAGCTGGATTTAAACCTGAAGTTGGATAAGTTAATTAAAATATAGTAAAATTAAGATAGGTGAAAATGTCAAAATTAATAATAAAAGAATACCAATTAATGGTTTTTCATTAATTGAAACAATGTTTATTATTTCAATTCTTGAATAACCATCCAGAATTCTTTCTATAATTTTCATTTTTTTTACAATTTGATAATACAAAATAGCTAAGATATGAATTCCAATTAATATGTATAAAAAATAATGCAGAATATTATGAATATAGGTCCAATCACTTGTAAGATCTGGTGTTAAAAACGAAAGTGGTGCGTCATAAAGAATATCATCACTCGAAAACAACCCTGACACAGATATTGATAATAAAACCATCATGAATATTAAAGTAGAATAGCATCCTATTGGTGTCCTAATTGATGTAATAGTATTAGTTTTTGAAAATTGGGATAATGCATCTACAATTGAAAGATTAAAGCTTGTGAATCTCGAATAATAAGTGCCGTAAAAACCCCACAATAATCTAAAAAAAACCAAACCTAACAATGCCACACCAAAATACTGATGAAGATCTAACATATTTAATTTTGCTGATGATATTGAACTTATGACAAGAAAAATTAAACTTATATGAAATAGTCTTAAAGGGAGATCCCATATTTTTTTATTTCTTATATTTTCTTTCAAAATAATGTTTCTTTATGTTAGTTGTAATTTATTATTATAGAGTTACTAGAAATGAATTTAAAATGGAATAGTAAAATGCTTACTGCATTTTACGAGATCAAAGAAAAAGATAAAAACTTCAAAAAAATATTTGATCAGTTTGGATTACCAGAAAATCGTGCTATTAAAAAAAATTTTGAAAGCATTGCAAAAATTATAATTGGACAGCAAATTTCAACAAATGTTGCAAAAAAAATTTATGAAAAACTTTCTCAAAATAATATGTTAGACGAAGAGATTTTATCAAAAGCCAGTATTGAAGAACTAAAGCATTTTGGGTTATCTACACAAAAATCATTTTATATTAAGAATTTGGCTACATTGTCATTAAAAAATCAAATAGATATAAGTTCCCTAGATAAATTATCAAGTAAAAAGGTAACCGATGTGTTACTGCCAATCAAAGGAATTGGAGAATGGACGATTAACAACTTCAAGATCTTTGCCTTACAAGATGTAAATGCATGGCCGTCAGCGGACTTGGCACTTCAAGAAGCAGTAAAAATATTGACAAATTTAATTAGAAGACCAAATCAAGTCGAAATGGAAAAATTAGGAAAAAATTGGGAACCTTACAGAGGCGCGGCTGCCTTGTTCCTTTGGCATTTTTATAATAAAATTAAGATAAAATCTTCAAAATTATGATTACTAAGAATAAAATTATAAAAATAATAGAATTAGCAAAAAAATGTAATGAATGTGCTCTTAATCATTTCAAAAATTTTGATAAAAAATCGGTAGATTATAAAGATGATTATTCGCCATTAACAAAAGCTGATGTTAAAGTTAATAATATTGCCGTTTATGGATTACAAAAGTTATTTCCAAATATAGAAATCATTAGTGAAGAACTTCATAATTCAAAACATATTTTTAAAAACAAAAAATATTTTTGGCTAATTGATCCTATAGATGGTACAAAAGAATTTATAAACAAAAGCCCAAACTTTACTGTTAATTTTGCTCTTGTAAAACACAACTTACCCATTTTTGGTTTAATTTCTCAGCCAACAACAGGAACAATTTGGTACAATTTTAATAATAAGGCATGGAAGTTAGATAAAGATCAAGACTTTAAGAGTTCTCAAATAATACAATGTAAAGAAATAAATTATAAAAAACTTAGAACTCTTAGTAGTTTCAATCATAGATCAAAAGAATTAGAGGACTGGATTTCTTTCGCTAAGCCATTTTCAGATCAAGACATAGGATCTAGTATTAAATTTTGTTATTTAGCTGAAGGCAAGGTAGATTTTTATCCAAGAACATCACCTACTATGGAATGGGATATTGCAGCGGGACACAGTATTTTAAAATCTGCTGGTGGTAACGTAATTTCTGATTCTGGTATTGAAATTAAATATGGAAAAAAGAAGTTTCTAAATGATGTTTTTCTTGCTCACGGGAAAACAAAAAATATACCCAACACATTTTTAATAAAGTTAAAATACAAAAACTTTAATAATTATAATAAAAATTTGCAAGATAGCATTAATGAATTAAAAAAGGAAAATTTGGTAGTATTTCCAACTGAAACTGTCTATGGACTTGGAGCTATAGGTAATAGTAAAAAAGCAATTAAAAGTATATATCACGCAAAAAAACGACCATCAAATAACCCACTAATTGTTCATACTTTTGATAAAAAAGAAGCAGAAAAATATGGCGTATTTACAAGTGTTGCAGATATCTTAACAGAAAGGTATTGGCCTGGTCCATTAACAGTCATTTTGCAGACAAAACAAAATAATTTAGCAAAATTATTATCCCAAGGTAAAAGTTCAATAGCTATTAGAGTCCCATCCCATCCTGTCGCAAGAGACTTATTGGAACAGATAAAAATCCCTATTTTAGCACCAAGTGCAAATAAATCTGGTTGTGTAAGTCCAACAGAAATCAAACACGTGAAAGATGATTTTGGACCTGAATTTAGAGGAAAAGATTGGAATTTATCTAAAATAATTGATTATGGATCATGTGAAGTTGGAATAGAGTCAACAGTAGTCGATTGTAGAGGCGATCTTCCAATTATACTTAGACATGGTTACATAACTTCAGAAATGATTTCAGATATATTTAATTGTGACATTTTAGGGTCCCAAGATTTTGATGAATTAATTTCACCTGGGCAAATGAAAAGTCATTATTCTCCAAAAGCCAATGTCTATTTAAATCAAAAGTCAAATATTAATGATAGTGCTTGGCTAACTTTTGGAAATCTTCCAAAAACATTGCAGAACGAAAAGATTATGTTTAACCTAAGTCCAAGTGGAAATTTATTTCAAGCTTGTAATTTGCTGTATTCTGGTCTGCGATATCTAGACTCATTTGGAGTTAAAATTATACAAGTTATGCCTATTCCCATGAAGGGCGTTGGTATTGCAATAAATGATAGATTAAAAAGAGCATCTTTTAAGAATTAGAGAAATGGACAATACTGCTTTAGAAATAAAACTTAAGTCACTAAATTTAAAACATAATCCAATATTCACAAAAAAAGATCATATCAAATATATTCAAGATTGGAGAGGACAATTTAAAGGCGATGCTGCTGCAATATTAAAACCAATCAACACGATAGAAGTTTCAGCTATTATGAAATTTGCAAATGAAAATAAGATTGGAGTGGTACCTCAGGGCGGAAACACAAGTCTTTGTGGAGCAGCAACACCAGATAAAAGTGGTAAGTCAATTGTGGTTTCATTTGAAAAGATGAATAAGGTTCGACAATTTAATAAAGAATCTCAAACAATAATAGTGGAATCCGGAGTTATTTTAAGTCAGATACATGATGTAGTAGAAAAGGAAAATTTGTTTTTCCCGCTGAGTTTAGGGGCCCAAGGTTCATGCATGATTGGCGGCAATTTATCTACTAATGCAGGTGGTGTAAATGTTTTAAAATATGGAAACACAAGAGAACTCTGCCTTGGTCTAGAGGTTGTTTTGCCAAGTGGCAAAATTATGAACTTAATTTCAGAACTTAAAAAAGATAATACGGGTTATGACTTAAAAAACCTTTTTATTGGTGCTGAAGGAACACTTGGAATAATTACAGCTGCCACCCTAAAGCTTTTTCAATTACCTAAAATGATTACCACCTTATTTGTAGAGGCTAATGAAATTTCCAATGCGGTAAAGTTATTAAACACTTTTAAATCTCACTTCCCAGACAGGATTGAATCTTTTGAACTTATGCCAAAAAGTTTTTGGGAGGTTGCAAAAAATAATATTGATAATATTGTAATGCCCCTTGAAAAAATGCCTGAAATGGGTGTTTTAATAGATGTTTCTAGCTTTTCAAATAATGAAATTACTCCTAATCAAAATGGAGAAGTTCAAATTATTAAATCAATTGAAAATGTATTAGAAGAATGTTTTGAGGTTAATCTAATATCTGACGCCACAATTTGTACAAATGAGAATCAAAAAAAAGCACTTTGGTCTATCAGAGAAGCAGCTGCAGAATCTGAAAAAAAAGAGCTTGAAAGTTCCAATCTCATAAAGTGCTTGAAACATGATATATCTTTGCCAGTTGAATCAATAGATAATTTTCATAAAGATGCACAAATTATGATTTCTAATTTTTTGCCTAATCTAAAAACAATTTTTTTTGGTCATTTAGGTGACGGTAATCTTCACTATAATGTTTTTGGGAATGGATCTTTGCCTGACGGGTTTGAAGGAAAAAGTTTAGAATTAACTAGAGAACTCTACAAAATTGTTCATAATTATAATGGATCATTTTCTGCTGAACATGGGATAGGTCAATTAAAAAAAGATAGTTTAAAAACTCATAAAGATGAAGTAGCATATTCAATTATGGGGTTAATAAAAAAACAATTAGATCCGCAAGGAATTATGAACCCAGGAAAAGTAATATTTTAAATTTTAACTAGTTAAAAGAAATTATATTTAAATTAATAATTTAAGTAAGGCAAAATGAAAATTTTAAGTATAATCTTTGCAGTAATAATCATTCTCTCCAGTAAATCTTTTGGAGAAACCAAAAATAACTTATCTTCAAATACCAAAGAGGTAGAATTTACTAGTGATAAAATAAAAGTTGACGAAAAAAACAAAATAGTTACGGCATCAGGTAATGTTGTAATAATAAATGAAAATAGAAAAATTGTTGCTGATAAAGTGGTTTACGATCAAAATATAGATAAGGCCATTGCAACAGGTAAGGTGATTTTAACAGAAAAAGACGGATCTATATATGAAACTAATAAGGTAGTTTTAACTAATGAATTTAAGTCAGTTGTTGCAATTCCGCTTTTTGGAAAATTAAAAGATAAATCAAATGTAAGCGCTGAAAATTTAAAAAAAAATGATCTTGGTGAAAGTTTCTTTAACGAGGGTGTATATACAGCTTGCGATTGTGATTTAAAAAAACAAGAAACACCTATTTGGAGATTAGAATCTAAACAAATTTATCATGATCCAAAAACACAAACTATTTACCTGAAACACCCAGTAATGAAAATATTTTCTTTACCTGTGTATTATTTACCATATTTAAGCTTTCCTGATTGGACAGTTAAAAGAAGATCAGGTTTTTTGACTCCTACTTATGGTTATTCTAAAAGAAACAGATTTCATATTAAAATTCCATACTATTACGCTCCTGAAAATGACCCAACATGGGACATGACGTTTACCACTCATCAAATGGGTAAAACAGGTCATGCAGATCAATTAAATTTAAGGAAGGAATATGAAAATACGTCTTTGGAAACAAACATATTTAAAGGTAATTTAGACACTAATAAATCAAATGGTGATAATGTGTTTGCGGCAAATCTAAAAGCTAAATCTTTTTTAAAAAATAATTGGAATATGACTATTGAAGGTAAATACACTGATCAAGAAACATTTATGAGAAGGTATGGCTTTGACAGTAATTCAAGTTATAAAAGCTATATTGAATTAAACAAAATAAATTATAATTCAATATCAAATATTGAAATTTACAACATTCAAAATCTTGACGAAACAAGTAGTAATAACGAACCTGTTTTAGCTCCATCAGTATCCCATCATATTTTTAACACTAATAAAAAGCATGGTTATAATTATGACATTAAACTTAATGCTCATTCAATATATAATGATGAAAGCTATGATATTAAAAGATGGTCTGGATTTGGAAATATAAATAAGAAATTATATTTTGAAAATTTATTATTAGATGCTAATGCTAATATTGGGCTGGATTTATATTCTATACAAGGAAGACCGTCAAATGACACAAATGATAATAGATATATTGATAGAATTTCTTCTGGATTTTCAGTTGCCGCTAGTAACCAATTTGAGTTTATTAGTGAAACCTCTAGTTTTAGCATAGAGCCCAAGATTCAATTGAGTTCCCTTTTTAGCACTGATAGAACTGACGAAGTCCCTAATAGAGATTCTTCTGAATTTATTTTAGATCAAGCTAACTTATTTTTAAACAATCAATATCAAGGTAGGGATAATATACAATCAAATGATAGATTGAATTTTGGCATTACTGTTTTAGGAATAAATGAAACTTTTGGTGATTTCAATTTTTTCGTTGGTCAAAGCCAAAAATTAAGTGGAACTCAAAAAAATATTTCCATTGCTAATAAAGATAGGCAATCGCATTTAATTAATTCAATAAGCTGGAATATAAATGAAAAGTTTAATTTTTCTTGGTTTTCTCTTTATAATCATCATGATTTAAAATCTGACACTTCAGATTTTCAATTTATTGGTTCTATTGATGGTTGGTCATATTCTGCTAATCATAGATCTGTTAACAAAGCATTTGTTTCTGATAATAATAATAGAGAAGAATTATCGTTAGGTTTATCAAAAAACTTTTCAAATTTGAAAACAAGTTATTCAAGAACATATGATCTCAAAAATAATGACGAAGAACTAATTTCTGAAACTCTAGCATTAGAATATACTGGAACTGGATATATGTTTGATAATTGTTTAACTGTTTTATTTGAGTATAAAAGTACTGGTGGGATTGCTGATAGAGATATATTACCAGAAGATTCTGTTTATTTGACATTTAGTTTCAGAAATCTTGGTGATTTTAAATATCAACCTAAGGCTATCACGAGAGCGTTAGGTGAAATTGTTAAAAATTAATCCATAACATATATAAATTTTTTTAACAATTCTTCTGCTAATTTTTTGTTAAACACCTTTGGCACTTTGAAAATTGCTTGGCGACCAAAATTTTCATAAACTTCTAAAACTTCTTCTACAACATGATAGTGTGGTCTATTCATATAGTCGTCAAAAATTAATACACTACCCTCTTTTGCGTTCATGAGACTAAATAAAAAAGAAGCTACACGAAACCTACCATCAATTAAAACTACATCAGCTTTAAGCTTAAAATTCCACATACAACTAATATAATCAATAAAATTTTTTCTATATTCATAAGTTTTTGGTCGACCCCAATTCTCTATATCTCCAAGATTAATCCAGTGTATGTCTATTCTTTGTTTTCTGTTAGTTATATCAACTTTACTAATCCATTTTTTGTCTGTATCTACTGATATTACTCTAGATGATGTATTTTCCAACACCCAAGTAGTTGAGTCACCTACACCATATTCAAAGTAAATATCACACTTTTTTAAGTATTTTTTGAAAAGAAGATCATCGCCATCAAAAAGAGTTTTTTTCATCCTTTGATTTTTTTTCCATTATTTATTTAAATCTCTTAGAATTGCAAAAAAATTGAACCAATAAAAACGAAGTTTACCCAAAACAGTTTTATTCATTTTTAATTTGTTATATTTTTCAATACCACAAGAGGTTTTTATTCTTAATTTTTTCATCAAACTAATCATAAAATTTGAAAGATAATTAATAACACATACAAGTTAATTTTAAATTATTTTTTATAAAAAAGAACTATATTTTCTGATGGGAAAAAAACCTTCCAGTTTCTTTGAAACGCAATATACTGAAAAGTTTCTTTTTTATAAAAAACAACATGAGTTGGATCTCTTCTATAATACCAGTTTTCAAAAAGGTCATCCTTTGGTAGAAACGTAGTCATTACACCAAACCAAGAGTTATTATCTAGAAGATTATTAATTTTATCAAATTCATCATAAGGATTGAAAAAGTGTTCAACGACCTCAGAACAAGTAATAAACTTATACTTTTTTAATAAAACATCTTTATTAGGAAAAAAAAATGGATCATATAATTCTATTTTAAATCCATAACTCTTAAATATATCTGCTAAAGCAGGAGCAAACCCACAACCATAATCTAAACCTATATCACTATTTGAAATTTTATCTTTAATTGGTTCAAATAATTTTAAGAGAAAATTTTTGTAGTTTGGATCTTTTATTGAATTATTATGTTTTAAATAATTTTTTTTCTCAGAATTATTCGAAATGTAATTTTTGGGATCTAAAAGCTTTGAACCACAAACGTTGCATCCCCAATAAATTGATTTTTCTTGTTTTAAAAAAATTTTAAGATTAGAACTTTTGCATACTTTACATTTATTCATAAAAAATACTTTTCGAAAACTATAAATAAAATATTATATTATATAATAAATTAAATTTATTATAAATAACGCGTATGGATAATGAATTTTTTAAATTATTTTAATTTTAAAAATCGTAATCACAAACTAATTATTCTTTTGAGTATTTTAGGTTTGTTGCCTTTTATCTTTGGATTAATGGATCTATTTTTAAATAAAGATAATTTATTTTTTGTAATTAATTTACCAAAATATTATGGCTCAATTATTTTGACATTTTTAGGTGCTGTATATTGGGGAATTATTCTAAATGATAGTAATAAGAATTTAATAACTGAAAAAGTTAAAACATTCATCATATGCTGGTCAATTATTCCAGCTTTATGTAGTGGATTAATTTTAATTTTCAATCACAACATAACTATAATCATTTTAGCTTTATGCTTTATTATTGTTCAGTTTGTAGATGAGTTTATTTTAAAATTTTTTAAATTTCCTAATTGGTATTTGTTTTTGAGACGATCATTAACTATATCAGTTACATCTATTTTAATATTTTCTTTTTTTTTAGTTAGAAAAATTTGATTACATGAAAATGTTTCCTACAAAAAAATCTCAGCTAATTGAAAATCTAATTAAATTTAGTGCAAAGGAACTATCTAGTTATTCAAAAAGAAGAAATTATGATCTAGGACCTCCTCATAAAAATGTTTCTAAACTCTCTCCTTATTTAAGAACAAGATTTATAACTGAAGAAGAAGTTTTAAAAATTTCAGTTAGCAATAATAATAATAAAAATATTGAAAAATTTATTGAAGAAATTTTCTGGAGAACTTATTGGAGAGGTTGGTTAGAATCACATCCTTGGATCTATCATGAATATTTAGATAATAATAAACATCAACCCTTGCCAATGAGAACAGGAATAAAATGTTTTGATAATTGGAAAGAAGAATTAATTGACACTGGATATTTGCACAATCATTCTAGAATGTGGTTTGCTAGTATCTGGATTTTTACTTTAGGTTATAGCTGGCAATCCGGAGCAGAATTTTTTAAAAGAAATTTACTTGATTTTTGTCCTGCTGCAAATACATTAGGATGGAGATGGGTAGCAGGTTTGCAAACAATCAATAAGCCATATTTGGCAAAGGCAGATAACATAAACTACTTTACAAATGGTAGATTTAATCCCGTTGGCCAACTCAATGAAATGGTCAATTTAAATTATATTGAACAGAATAATTATCGCGTATTACCATGCATAAACCCTGAAAAAATCGAATTTAAAAATTTTGATAACTTAGGAATAATTTTAAATAGAAATGATTTATCTCTTAATAATATCTTTAAAATTAAAAAAATGACTTATGAATGTTGTGTTTATTCAACTGAGCATGAGAATAAATTGGTAAATGAATTTAACAAAAATATCATTCAAGATGTTTTAAATAACAATAAAAATTTTGAAATCACTAAAGATTATAATCAAATTATTGATTGGTTAACTAATAAAAAAATCAAAAATTTAGTTTTACCCTACGAAACTGTTGGAAATAAAATCTTTAACACTGAAAAATTTAAAAATGAATTAAGAAAACTAAATATTCAATATCATTTTTTCTTAAGAGATTGGGATCGTAATGCTTTCCCTTATGCTACGAAAGGTTTTTTTAAATTTAAAAAAAATATCCCAGATTTAATTAATATCTTAGATATTGGAATGAAACTAAAATGATCTTAAGTCAAACAATATTTCTTTGGGTTGACATGTTAATTTAAATACATAATATGTATTATTATGAATTATATTAAAAATATTACTAACCCTCTTGAAAGAAGAAGACTTCAAATAGGATACAGTCAAAAAGAAATATCTAAACTTCTTGGTATAACCCAATCTCAGTATTCTAGAATTGAAAAAGGTGATACGGATCCAAACAAACATTTAAAAAAATTATCAAAGATCTTTAATTGTGAACCAAATGAAGTTTTTCATGGCAAAATATTAAGAGAAATAGAAGACGATTTTTTAAATGATCCAACTAATACTTTTCATAGAATATTTCATGAAAGAAAACCTGGATATGTAAATTTAAAAATAAAAGGATGGTTCACAAAGAGGCAAATTATAGATAATTACGAAATGCTCATAAAAGAATTAGATGATTGGAAAGTCAATGAAGATGGAATTAGATGGAAATATAAATAATAAAGATAATTTTGAGTAAATATCTGAAAAAAATTAAAAGAAATCAAACTAGAATTTCCAGATCTTACACAAAATTATACAATCAATTATTATAAAAAAATAGAATAGTCAATGAATGAAAATACTAGTGTGTTTGAAATCAATGAAATAATGTTTAGAAATGTGAACTCTGTTAGTAAAGTAATAGAAAATGTAGTTAAAACTGAAATAAATATTAAGTAATTTTGTCAAAACATTTAATACTTAATTATTTAAAAATACTCTATGGCCAAAATATTCAACATAACAGTATCATAATTACTCATATTTTAAATATAATAAACAGAGCTAACAATTAACATTAGCCAGAAAAAAGTTTCAATACTCACTACTTTATAAAAAAAATTTGTTTCATTTCTTATTTTCATTTTTATTAATACAGTTCAAAAATAACTCAACGGAAGTCTGATTAACATATTCTTCACATTTTTTAAATGAATTTAATAGAAGTTTTTTTTCAATGAGTTTTTTTTTATGTTGATCATAATTGAATTTTTTTTCATTTATATTTTATTTTTATTAGGTTTGTTATCATAAATATTTTGATAATTTTCAGATAATCTATTCATTTCATTAAAAAATTCAATTTCTGAAAACGGCTGACACTTTCTAGTGTTATATTTTTCTGTTTTTGTAATATTCATTTTGCTTAAAATTAATGTCTTTCTATCTAAAGAATAAGCGTAAATATTTAAACTATCTTTATAGGTCCATTTAATTTTATTTTCATCAGACAAAAATCTTTTTTTCTTTCGAAGAGTTGTTTGGATATTCTCACCTACCATAATTTTATCACCAATTTTTCTTATATAATATATAGCTACTTTATTAATTTTAAAATGAAATCCAATTTCTGTTGGAATATTATTTGGCATATATGATGAAGGGTCTAAATGTTCTAACTTACAATCTAAACACTTACAAACAATTCCTTTGCCATCTACACTTCCAAAAGATGGAAAAGACTGTATTAAAAGTATCAAAGTTATTATAAAAAGATTTTTCATTATTAAATTCTCAAAATTTTTTCTGACCTAATTACTAAATGTTCTTTTAAATTAATTATTTTATAATCTTTTACTTTTTTCAATCTTTTTAAATAATTTTGTCTATTCAAATCAACTAACTATGATGTACATTCTAATCCACTAAATATTATATTGTTATTACTATTTAAGAAGTTTGGAATTCTTTTAGTGCCAAATCCCATATCGTATTGTGATTGGAAAAGTTTCAATTTAATTCTCTTTGGGATTTAAGTTTGCAGATAATTCTTAGTTTCGATTTATACGTTAAACTTAATTGATTTAGGAAATAATAAAAGTATATAAAATCAATTGCTTATTCGACAGTCTTTGAACTGGGTTGAATACGGATTTAAACTGATACAATACTTTTTACATCAATACTCTAATATATAAATCGCTCCTTCAAAGACATAATAACCTTTATTAGAATTATTTTGAGTAATAAAAGGATACATAACTTTTCTATCAAAACCTTTTGTTCCATTACAAGTTATTCGGTGAACAAATATTTCTTCATCTATAAAATTAACTTTTAATTTTTTAAATAAATAAAATTCCCTATTTTTTAAAAATTCATCAGGAGTGTATGAATTATATGTTTTTGACTGTCCAGCGTAATCACAGGAATAAAAAACTCCTTTAGACCATCCTTTATAAAAATTTTGTGTTTTACCGATTATATTCTTTGTGTCCGCAAACCATGCTTCACCTAAAAAATCCATAACTTTCCATTTTGTATCAATAAATTGTCCAAATGCGTAAGTAACATAAAATAAAAACATAATTAGAAAAAAAACACGTTTCATAAAATTCTCTACTTATTAATCAAAATGCTAATTGTAAAAGTAACATAACTTTAATTCTTTTCCCACTTAACTTCCATAGTTCCCCACTCAAGTTCATACTCCTATTCAGAAGTTCTAGTTTCTCTTCTCTTAGACAGTACTTCTTGAGAACTGAGTTAACAGAGTTTATATTTGCAACTTGGAATACCCTTTCCCTCCTCGCCTACTCATCAATTTATTAGTTTGGACTATAACTACAAAACACAAAAAATTAGCATATTTAGGTTCAGAGTTTTGACCACTCAAACCTAATCGACGGTAACCTTCTAGGTTTCCTATAAAACGAAAGTTTTAATTATCTTCCATGAAAACTTATCTTCATTAACATCTACTATACAAATTTTATTCAAAATAATTTTCATGTTCACATCACCCAACTCATCCTTTATTATATTTTTTTCTTTTTTTGGGAAGTTACCGTAAGTTAAACTTACATGTGGTGAAAATGAAGTAAATTGATTTTCTTGCAAGGAACCCCGCAAATCATTTCTAAAATTTATCAAAGTAGAGGATTTTTTAATTTCGATAAAAAAAGAAGTAAAAAAATTGTTACTTGTCATATATCTTTTAGCAAAAATTTCTATTGGTTTCCGGTTTGTACATATATTTTTAATTTCGTTTATTTTGTCTTTGTCCATAGACATAAATGGACCTAATAATGTAAGGTGTATATCGAAATTTGGTCCTTTTAATTTTTCATTTACACGTGATTTAATACTATCAAGGTAAACCATATCCCTATCTAGAAATTGACCCCAAATCCAATGTGCTTTACTAATCCTTTTCATACTTATAATCTTTTATATAGCTTTAGAAATTACAATATAAAAAAATATTTATAGGAAACCATTGACTGTAACAGAATAGATTTCAAATGACTATATTTTTAAATTTAATTTCTTTAATTCCTCTTTTTCCTCATCCGTGAATGTAGAAGATATTTCAGATATTTTATTATGGGTTTCTTTAAATTCTTTCATAATTTTATTTATAATTTTTATATCACTTTTTAATTTTTTTTTACTATTGATAGTAGAATTAGAAAATTCATTTTCATCTTCATCATTATTAAGTTCTACTAATTTAGTACTAAGTTCTTCAGACTTTTTTAATAATTTTTCTAATTTAATTAATTTTTTAGATACTGTCATTTTTTAAAACCATGATTAAATATAATTAATATTATCTCATAAATCTTTCAATATAAAGTCTTTCCCTCAAACTTATGATTTGATTATTTGTGAAACGATTTAGTCTTTGGTTGTATTTTTTAATACCCATAAAGACATCTTTTGGTGTGTATTTAGTATTGGTTTTAAACTTTTTAATATTACTAACATTTAAAAAGTCTGTGATCTCTCTATTTGAAAAACCAATAATACAAAGGTGATTCATTAATTCTAATCTTAATGACCTCTTATTATTAAGTCTAAATACACCTAAATTGTTTGATTGAATTGTAAGATTGAATATAAAATAAAACTTATATTCGAATATAGTCTTCCGAAATTTATTACACTGTTTTGAATATTGCGTGTGGGTATACTTTTTTAAACACCGACTTTTTCTTCTGTTTTACAATCACTCAAAGATCTCCTCACTTAAATGTTCCATTGTATTCAGAATACCAATTCTTTGTTTATGAAACAATTACTGCTCTAAGAAAAAAAAGGAAAGACCTTTGACCAAATCGCACAGTGGTTAAACAAGAAAGGTTATCTATCTGTTCGTGGGAAGAAGTTCAAAGGTAATCATGTTCATTCAATAGTGAAGAAAAAAAGACTCAAAGATGAGAAGTTAGAACGAGTGCATACGGAGGTTCGTTCTGATTTTTATTTAGATATTTTTGATAGAACCTTAATTAATATAGAAAAAAGCGACGAATAGATTTTTTCAGATATTTTTGTTAATCTGTAAATAGTTAGTAATGTTATGAAGTAGAAATTGTGAAAAAAATTTTCATTGAAATGGTTTTTCTAATTTGACTCGTTTTTATCAATTTTTTAATTCTTAGTTAGAAAGTAACATTACATTTTTGTCCAATGCCTATCATTGCAATTCCAACATTCATTAAAGATTCCATATTATTGTTATCCATTTTATCTTGACCATTTGCTCTGGCATTCCACATTTCAATGTATTTGTTCCATTCGTCTTTTTTAACTAAGGGTTTAGTCTCTTTAATCAAACATTTTACCTGTTTTTCAGTAATTTTATAATCATACATTAGTCCTTGGATAACATTATCTTCTTTACTGGAAGTTTCTGAACAAGCACCATACAAAACTGAAATTAATAATATTGAAATATATAAGATTAATTTTTTCATAAATTTGTTTTAACATATCTATTCAATGAAATCTTCTTTTAAATTCCTTTTGGATTAAGTTTGAAAAATGATTAATGATAATGAATGTTTTTCTATTAAGTCTGTAAATAGTGATATTTTTGAAGTCAAAATTTTGCATACCTATGTGACTATTCCACAGTAACCAAATGAGTTTAAAGTACTACATTCTGAATTGTAATACTTTAAACTCACTCCACTGTAACCGAATAGATTTAGAATTACTTTTAAAAGTTTATTTTTGATTTGTTCTTATAAAAAACTTTATATCGTCAAGTGTAATATATATTCTGTGTAACCCAAATATTATCAATATTAATAATAAAATCATTATTATTTCAAACCATATACCCATAAAGTCTCCTCATTTTTAATAATATAGAGTTCTAACAATTTATAAATCCCAAACTAGTAAATCAAATACCAAATTAGACTTTTTAGAATTTTTGGATATTCAATATACAAAAACAAAAATAATGATATGTAAATTTCCCATCTAATAATTTTAAAAATTATATCAAATTGATTAGTCATTTAATTTTTGTTTTCTCCCGTCCTTCCAACTTATAGTTTTTTTAAAGGTACCATCCTCGTGGTAATATTTCCAAACACCATCTCTTTCATTCTTTATGTATGTACCTTCTTGTTTTAACTGACCATTCTTGTGGAATAATTTCCAAACTCCCACTCTTTTTCCATTAACAAATTTACCTTTTTGTTGTAATTTTTTACCTCCATAAAAATACTCCCAAATACCCTCTTTAAAATTTCCTTCTTGGTCAAATGTACCTTGAGAGATTAAAATACCTTCTGGATTAAAATACTTCCATACACCACTTCTTTTATTATTTTTGAAATTACCTTTATAACGAAATCCTATACCATTTTTAAAATTGACTCTTAGATACTTATAATCTTCAATTTCCCAAAAACCTTCTCTTTTATTATTTATATACTTACCTTTCATTTCTAACTGACCATTTTCTTTGAAATACTCCCATCCACCATTCATTTTACCATTTACATATTTCCCATGATGATCAATTTTTCCGTTAACTTTGAAATACTCCCAAAAACCCTCCTTTTTACCATTTACAAATTTTCCTTTTGAATTTAATTTACCATTACTGTCAAAATCTTTCCAAACACCTTCTTCTTTACCATTTTTAAAATTTCCTTTTTTAGATAACTGACCGTTACTATGATAAAATGTCCAAGTTCCATTTTTTTTTCCATTTTTGAATTTACCTTGTATCCTTCCAATTACTTTTCCTGTGAAGGGTAAATCAGAAAATTTTTCATAATAATTATTTTCTCTGATCACTAAATCTTTATATGTTAAATCTTTACTCCATCCAGATGTAAAAAAAAGAGAAAAAAACAACGAAATTATAAGGATTTTTTTCATTAATCTTTACCTTTAGTCTTAATTAATTCATCGTCCTCATAGTAAGACCATAAACCAATATCTCTGTTAAAATATCTCATTCCACTACTTTTCAATATACCTTCATTATTAAACATTTTTATAAAACGTTTCTCAAATTCTTCTTTGTCATATTCTTCAGTCATTTGAAGTTTTCCATTTAGACGATAGTAAGTCCAATTCCCATATTTGTAATTATCGTAATATTCACCTTTAGAAGACAATTCTCCGTTATCAAAAAAAGACTCATATAATCCGTGTTTCCAACCCTCTTTGTAATTTATTTTTCTATGAACATTTCCATTTTCATAATATTCAATTAGAAGACCATCTTGTTCACCATCTACATAGAAACTTTTCCATTCAAGATTTCCATTTTCATAAAATTTTTCTTCTACTCCAACTTGTTTTCCGTCTATGAAAGTCTGAGATAATTGTATGTTTCCATTTTCATAAAACTCTTTCCAAAAACCGTGTTTTCTTCCATTTTTAAACTGAAAATGACTCCCTACCTTATTTTGTTCATAAAAATGAATAACATCTCCATTCCATAAACCATCTTTGAATTCAAATCTTTGTGATATTTCTCCATCTTCATATTGTTCAAACAGACCATCAAGTTTTCCATTTTTGTAAGTTCCTTTTCTATACAACTTCTTTCTTATATACTGTTCAAACTTTCCGTGTTCTTTTCCATCTTTCCAGTTTTTAAAACCATCATAAATTCCCTTTAAATTGAACTTTTCTGATAGTCCATGTTTAAGACCATTCTTATAATTAATTCTCCTGACTACTTTTCCTTTCTCAAAAAACTCCCACGGACCTTCTCTTTTACCCTCAATTAACCTTCCAACTGAAGTACCTTCAACAATACCTGTAAAAGGTTTATGTATTCCTTTCTTATAAAAAAGTCCTTTATAAACGTATGTGTCCTGAGAGTTAATAGTTTCACTAATTGATACAGAAGATATCAGGGTGGATATAATTATTAATAAAAATTTGGTCATAATTAAATTTTGATTTAAAATTTTGTTAAAATTATGTTTCATTAAAAGTGTATAGAAATGAAAATATTATTAATTCTATTTTTACTATTTTTTTTATCTTCAAAATCTTATTCAAACGATTTTTTATGTAAATATTTTGATACTAATTGTGAGACGGTAAGTTTCAAAAAAGTTCAAATAAGAGAAAAGAAGTTTTATAAATTTAATTCTTTAAAACCTTTTACAGGAAATATTGTTATTAATTTAGAAGAATTTATATTGGTTGATTATTTAGAAATGGGTGAAGAAGGAAAAGTTATTGATGGTATCAGAGATGGAGAATGGAATGAGTATAAAATATACAACAAACAAACCGATTTATGGTCAAAAGAAATATATGAACATGGTAAATTAATACAACAAAGTTTTTGGGAAAATGGAATTTTACTAAAAATTAGAAATTATAAAAATGGAGTATTAGATGGAAATTACGAAGACTGGGGTGTTTTCAATTCACTAGGGGTTCCATGGGAAAAGGGAAATTACAAAAATGGTAAAAGGATTGGATGTTGGGAGTTTCTTAAGTTTGTTGATAATAATTCCTCTAACAATTACATCGTGAAAGATTGTTATAATTCAAAAGATTTCATATTTAGTGAGATTTATGAAGTTGGTAAAAATAATCCTTTATATTCAGGGAAAAAAAAGTATCAAGGATGTTATTTTGGAGAATGGACCCAATATGATTTTAAGGGTAAAGTTAAAGAAAAAATAAATTTAGGTAGTCAGTGTAATTTTGGGTATTTTGTTCCTGAAATAGAAAAATTATTTAAAAATCCTATATGGTATCGGTTAAAATAATTTAAGTTCTTTTCTCATAATTCTACAGATTTCATTTTTTAATATACTTCTGTAAATCTTTAGTTAATTCTTTTATTGAAGACAAATAACTACATTTATATTCTTCTCTACCTTTAGTATGTATTAAAATTAATTTATCTTTGTAAACAGTACCAATATATCTTATTTCAATATAAGATTTTTTTTCATTATAATTTACATTTCTACTTTTTATTTGTTTGTCTGATAAAAAATAACTATTCAATATTTTTGAATTTTCAAAGTAAAAGTAAAATGGATAACCTCTAATAGTAGGTTCTTTTTTTTCACATTTTATTGATTTTCCTAAAAATTCATTTCCGTCACTACAATTCAAAAACAATTCAACTGATGTTTTATTAATGTACTCTTCACATTTTTTAAATGAATTTAATAGAAGTTTTTTTTCAATGAGTTTTTTTTTATGTTGATCATAACTAAATTTTTTTTCTTCAGATAATAAAGGGAATGATTGAAGAACAAAAATTAGAATTAAAAGGACTATTTTTTTCATTTTTTATTTATAACGAATAAAGAATAAAAACGAAAATAATACTTACTACAATCATTAACAAAAACTTCTTATAAACTTCCTTCATTTTATCCTTTTTTTTACCAATTCTCGAATTTTTTCTAACGGTAGAGACACATTTATACTTTCTTTAATTCTTAAAATTCTATCAGATTTTCTAGACAATCTATTTTTAAATTTATGAATAGTCATCCAAATCAATTTTGTAGTGTATTGTTTTCTTGTTCTAAGTGTCTTAAAATTTTTTGAATTTAAGTAATCTGTAATTTGTTTGTTTGACCAACCTTGAAGATGTAAATCATAGATCAATTTTAATCTTTGTTTTCTTTTAGGATCTAAATTAAACACACCTAATTGTGTTGATTCGACCAAGACATTATACTCAAAGTAAAACTTTTCATCACCAAAAGTAGTTCTAAATCTATTCCACAGTCACTGATTTTGCTAAATTCCTTGGTTGATCCACATCAGTCCCTCTTTCATTAGCAACATGATAAGCTAGTAATTGAGCTGGGATTGCCATAAGAAATGGTGATAATAATGATTTAAAATCCGTTTCAAAATTTGGTATTTCTATTTTATGATGAGCAAAAGAGGCCTTTTGAATACAATTTTTGTCTGCAATTAAAATTATATTTGCACCTCTTGAGAAAGCTTCTTGCAAGTTACTTATTGCTTTATCTTCGTTGCCATCCGATACTAAAAACATAATTACTGGCACTTGATCTTCAATAAGGGCAATTGGACCATGCTTCATTTCGCCAGCTGCAAATCCTTCAGCATGAATATAACTGATTTCTTTCAATTTCAATGCACCCTCCAATGCAAGAGGATATAAAAGTCCTCTGCCAAGAAATATTATATTCTTTGCATTTTTTATATTCTGAGCTACCAACTTTATTTCATTTGCCATATTTAACATTTGAGCAATAGCGTTAGGTAAAGCTAATATATTAAAACAAATTTTTTGTGTTTGATCTGTTGTGATATTGTTAAATTTTTTTCCAAGAGCAACAGCAATTAAAAATAAAATAACCAACTGAGAAGTAAAAGATTTTGTGCTTGCAACACCAATTTCTGCTCCTACTCTAGTATATAGACTATAATCTACTTCCCTATCTATTGTACTACCTTCAACATTAACAATTGCATTAGTATTTAGTCCAAGTTCTTTGCCATGTCTTAATGCCATAAGCGTGTCCAAACTTTCACCAGATTGAGAAATAACTAACATAGCACTTTGACCAAAAACAGATGGTTTTCTGTATCTATATTCTGACGCTAAGTCAATTATAACAGGTAAATCAGCTAGTTGTTCTATCCAATATTTACCAACCATTGCAGCATAATAACTTGTCCCAGCTGCGGATATTAGTAATGTATTTTTATTTTTAAATCCTAATTTATTTAGATCTATTTTAATTTCAGAGTTATTTTTAATAAATGTTGAAATTGTCTGAGGAATAACTGAAGGCTGTTCAAATATTTCCTTTTCCATGAAATGTCTATAACCACCTTTTGTAATCAAACCAATTTCAGCTCTTATATTTATAATTTTTCTATCAACTTTCTCATCATTCATATTAAAAATCTGAACATCTTCTAAGTTAATTAATGCATGATCGCCATCTTCTAAGTAAATTATCTTTTGGGTAAGATGATCTATTGAGTGAGCATCTGATCCTACAAAGTATGATTTGTCACCCAAACCAATAGCTAGAGGTGACGAATTTCTTGATACAAATAATTCATTTGGAAAATCTACACTCATTGCAACAAAAGCAAATGCGCCTTTAATATCTTTTAAAACCATCCTACCTGCTTGCAACAAATTATTTCCTAATTTGATATATTTTGTAAAGAGATGTGGTAATACCTCAGTATCAGTTTGACTTTTAAAACTATATCCCTCTGACATAAGTTTGTTTTTTATTAATTCATAATTTTCAATAATTCCGTTATGGACAACAGCTACTTTATTTTCACTAGTCAATGGATGAGCATTTTCAATGCTAACATTACCGTGTGTAGCCCACCTTGTATGACCCAAAGCTATATCAGTAACAGATTTTAAATTTGAATAAGATACTTTACTTAACTTATTAATTAAATTTATTAATTTACCTTCAGATTTAATAATGTTGAGGGTCTCATTAGAAACTGAAGCAATGCCCGCAGAGTCATATCCTCTATATTCAAGTTTTTTTAAACCTTCAATTACGAGTTCACTTGCATTTTGCTTTCCTATAACTGCAACAACACCGCACATTTCTCACCTCTTTTTTAAAATTTAATTAATATAATTTTCATAGTAAATTTTAAAGCTTTATATTTATAAACTTAAGAGATATAACATTTTTATGGAAATTTGTTCAATTATATTAAGTGCTGGAAAAGGAAGTAGGATGCTATCAAGCACTCCTAAACCCTTACATACAATTTCTGGTAAGACCATGCTTCAATGGGTAATTGATGCCAATCAGTCTGCTGGAATTAAAAAATCAATAATTGTTACTCCTCAAGAGTTTGATAAATTTGCTATTGAAAATAAGAACGTAATTCAGACAATCCAAAAAAAACCTCTGGGCACTGGGGATGCAGTTCGAAAAGCAACCTCATTGCTTGACAATTTTGAAGGCGCAGTACTTATATGTTTTGCGGACACTCCATTCGTAACACCCAAGACACTTAAGAAAATTATTAACTCTTTAAACAATGATAATGACCTAGTATTAACTGGCTTTAGAAAATTTGATAAAAATAAATATGGAAAAATAATTTTTGATAATAACAAAAAACCTTGTGAAATTATAGAGTATAAAGACAACAAAAGAAATAAAGTAGATTCAATTTTCTGCAACGGTGGAATTATGGGCATACATAGTTCTTGTTTAACACACTTAAATAAAATTAGAAAAAATTCACTCTCAGGTGAATTTTACTTAACAGATATTGTAAAAATATTGAGTAAAGAGAATAAAAATATATCTTTTATTGAAATTAATGAAGAAGAGATAATAGGTATAAATACTCAACTAGACTTATCAATTGCAGAGGGTATTTCTCAAAATTTAATCCGAAATAAGGCTATGATGAATGGTGTAAAATTAATCGATCCTAATACAACTTTCATCAATTATGACACTAAATTTGGAAAAGATATAATAATACAGCCTAATGTTGTTTTTGGGAACAATGTAGTAATTGAATCCTTTGTGGAAATTAAATCTTTCTCTTACATTGAAGAATGTAAAATTAAGAAAGGTTCAATAATTGGACCTTTTGCAAGAATCAGAGGTGGCACAATAATCGGTGAGAACACTAGAATTGGTAACTTTGTTGAAATCAAAAAAAGTAATATTTCAAATAAAGTTAAAATCAACCATTTGTCATATATCGGCGATGCTGAAATAGGATCTTCCACCAACATTGGGGCAGGCACAATAACTTGTAATTATGATGGCAAAAATAAGAATCAAACAAGAATAGGTAAAAATTCTTTTGTTGGTTCAAACTCAACTATAATAGCACCAATTAAAATAGGCGATAATGTGACAATGGGAGCAGGAAGTGTGTTCAACAAAAACATACCTAAAAACAATCTTTCAATTGGCAGAGCCTATCAAATTAATAAAAAAAATAAAAAAAATTAATAACCGCGGTGTGATAAACGATTATGCTTAAATAATCCTGGAGCAATGAGAATTTTAAATTCATTATTTCGCCACCAGGAATTGTTTAACTCAATTTCAATATTTTTAAAACCATTAATATTTTTTGTAGATTTAATTTGTTCTGCTGTTTTTATTATTTTTTCTAAATAAATATCTCGATCAACTAATATGGCTAAATTAGCCCAATTCAAAACTGAACTAGTTACTACATAAAAATTCTTGTCAATTTTTTTTACACTGTCGGGATGAATTTTATCAGGTTCTTCGTGATAATAAATAGAAGTTCCAATTAATCTGTGAGCCTTAAAAGGTCTAAAAATTCTTTTAGTTCTTGAAATTATATTATCTGACCAATAGCTTTTGTACTTTTTTAATCCTATAAAGGGTTCTCCTGGGTTTTTTCTACTCCTTAATCTTACTTGAATTAACCTGTTTTTATTCAATAGATTTATTGATTTTTGTAATTGTGAATAAGTCTCTTTTTTTTTCTCAACCAATTCCAGATCATTTTCTAACAATAATATTGGGCCCTTAGGCATTTCTTCAGCAAGTTTTTTAAAACCTCCTAGGATACCTAAATTTTTTTTTATTAATATTGGTCTATAATTATATTTTTCTACAATTTTTATTCCTTCTTCTTTATATTCTGGTAAACAAACAAATTTATGATTAGTCATATTTGAAAGACCATTTTTTTTATAGGAATATAATGAGTTTTCTAAACTATCGTATCCTTTCCAACTTAATATTCCAATTGAAAAAGATAATTTGTTCATAAAAATTACCCGAAGTTAATCTTCTAAAATTCGATTTTCAAATTCTCTTAAACGTCTATAAACACTTGCTAGCTCAATGATCGTTGGCCATGCCCTTAACAAATATTGCATAGAACCCTCGACTCTACCAAAAGCCCTTATTATTTGTTGCATTACTCCAAGAGTTACAACTCCTGCAACTATGGCTGGAGCTAAAAAAACATATGCAGATAAAACATTTGCCTGCATATAAGCCATTCGCCCAATATTAAAATATAAATATCTAATAAAACTAAAAAAATGTATAGATCTTACGTCTTCAAATAATTCTTCAATATTTTTAGGACGAACAGTATTATCATCTTCGGCAATGACCAGGAGTTTCCTGTATGCAGCTTCCCTTTTTTGCAGATCATATTCAACGCCAACTAATCTTAAAATCCATCCAAGACCAATTAAAAAAATTGTACCTCCAATAGTCCATAACAAAGCACCAGTTACTAATCCATATTCCCAATCTCCAAAAAAATATATTGGTATACCTACTGAAAGTCCTAATAAAATTGGTATAAATTGAACAAGCACCATTATTGATTCAATCAAACTTGTGCCCAATGACTCCATTATGCGTGAAAATTTAATTGTGTCCTCTTGAACTCTTTGTGCTGCTCCTTCAATTTTACATGCCTTATCATAAACAGAATGATACCACTCAACCATTGCTGTTCGCCATCTAAATAGATAATGTGCAGTAAAAAAAATCATAACGACATATACTGAAACATAAAGACCTGCTAAGGAAATAAATGAAAACAAGCTATCCCAGTACTCTTTCATAGTAATTGAATTAGGTTTTGAAAGAGCTTTTTGAATCATATCATAAAACTCACCAAACCATTCGTTAATTTTTACATCAATTTTAACCTGAACCCATAAAGATGATAATATTATGAAAGAGCCTAACCAAGACCATAAAAACCATTTTTTTATTATGAAGAACCTAAACAATTTTTACTCTATATTATTAACTATCATATCATAAAACTTCTTTATCATTAATACTAATACTTAATACTATACCTAACCCGATTAACACTGTTAATAATGAAGTACCTCCATAACTTATCAATGGTAGCGGCGCTCCTACTACAGGCAGTAATCCACACACCATTCCAATATTTAAAGTTAAGTATAGAAATAACAGAAAACCTATTCCAAATGTAACTATTTTTGAAAACAAAGATTTAACTCTAAAAGAGATTTTCATAATAGAAGTAATTAAAATACAAAAAATTAATATAATAGAAATTGATCCTAAAAATCCAAGTTCTTCTGAAATTAATGTAAAAATAAAATCTGTATGTTTTTCAGGTAAGTAATTTAATCTACTTTGACTTCCCAATAAATACCCCTTTCCAAATAATCCACCAGAACCAATTGCAATTTTTGATTGTATTATTTGATATCCACTTCCTAAACTATCAATTTCAGGGTTTAGAAATACTAAAATTCTATCCTTTTGATAGTCATATAGTTGGTTCCAGATAAAAGGAATTGAAGAAGCTAAAAGAATAAAGCACAATATTACAAATTTCATTGAAATACCAACAAAGAACAAAATAGCAAGCCCTAGTAGAATTATTGTCAAACCTGTTCCTAAATCTGGTTGAGAAATAACTAAAAATCCAGGTAAGAGAATTAGAAAAATAGGAAGAATGTAAGTTTTAAGTTTATCTAGCTCAATCCTTGAAATGTGATCAAAATACCTAGCCAGAATTAGTATCAAAGCTAGTTTCATAGCTTCAGATGGTTGAAAGTTAATTCCCCCTAGCGTTATCCACCTTTGAACGTTACCTGTACCAATAAATTTTACTAAAATTAAACTTAATATCCCAATTAGAAACGAAAAAACACTTAATTTAAAAAAAATATCTTGGGGTAAAAAAGCTAAAATTAACATTAAGCACATTCCAAATATTAATCTAATTAGATGGTTTTTAGCCCAAGGATCCCAATAACCTCCTGCAGCAGAATATAAAGACGCAACCCCAACAAAACCAAGCAAAATTATGCTTAAAATTATTATTAAATTTATCTTTGACAATTTTGAAAAAAACATATAGCTAAAGCTTTTTTCAGAAAATTTATTTAATTTATAATTCATCTGTTAACCACATTAAACTTTAAAAATATATTTGAAAATATCTCTTGCTATTGGGGCGGCTACTGATGAACCACTTCCTCCGTGTTCTACTACTACGGTAATAGCATATTTTGGTTTTGAAACTGGGGCATATCCAACAAATAACGCATGATCTCTTTTTTTCCAAGGTCGATCTTCATTTTTAATTAAGCCCTTTTCTCTTTCTGCCTCAGAAATTCTTACAACTTGTACTGTTCCAGTTTTACCAGCCATTTCAATTTTTTTTGAACCAATTTGATAATTTCTTGCGGTTCCATTAATTCCTTTAACTACCCTTTCCATAGATTTTTTAATAAAATCTAAATGTTTATAATTTATGTTCAAAGGTTCAAATCTGTTTTGACTTTTTCCCAACATTAATGTCGGGGTGATAGCAAATTTACCGTTAGCTATTCTCGAAACCATTGTAGTTAATTGTAATGGAGTGGTTAGTAAATAGCCTTGACCAATAGACGCATTTAATGTTTCGCCCATAGACCACTGAAGACCATCACGTTTTAACTTCCATTCAATATTTGGAACAACACCTTTAGATCTATCTTTAATTTCTAAATCATAATATTGACCTAAGCCTAGTTTTTTCATCATCAATGCTATTTTATCAATTCCAACCTTTAAACCTAACTCATAAAAGTATACATCACATGATTGTTCAATCGCTTCTATCAAATTTAATTTACCATGGCCATCTTTAGCCCAGCAATGAAATGTACTAGAACCTAATTCTTTCATACCATTACAGTAGAATTTTGTATTATAGTCAATTATACCATTTTCGAGCGCTGCAAGTGCAACAGCCATTTTTATAGTTGAGCCTGGTGGATAAACCCCAGACATACTTCTATTTAAAAGAGGTGCTCTAGAATTGTTTTTAAGATCATTCCAAACATTAATTTCTAAATCTTCAGAAAATATATTTGGATCATAACCTGGAGAAGATACAGAACATAAAATTTCTCCATTTTCGATATCCATTACAATAAGTGAACCAGATTGAGGATTTACAATTTTATTTTTTTTGTCTTTATAAAGAAAATCTTTATTTACGTATTCAATATTTTTGGTCTTTAGAATTTGTTTCTTAATGTTGTCGTTTTTAATAGGAATTAAGGTATTATTACCTCTTTCAAATCTCTCAATTGCAAACGCTTGAAGTCCCATATCTAGTGATGTTTGTATATCTTTTCCTGGTATTGTATTTTCGTAAATTTGTGATGCAATTATATGTCCTTTTGATGTTACTTCGTTTCTTTTTCTACCAAACTTTCCTCTTAGCTCATTATCAAAAAATTGTTCCAGGCCTGTCTTTCCTACTTCAAGCCAGGACGTATTCGGTTTCATTTTTATTTCACTATCATTTTTAGAATACGGGCCAATATAACCTGTAATATGCCCCGCAATGATACCTTGAGGATAAAATCTTTTCTTAGTCATTAAAAAGGTTACTTCAGGGAATTCAATACTTCTAACAGCTAATTTTGAAACATCTTTTTGTGATAAATTTTTAGTTATCAAAATCTCTTTTGCAAATTCATTTTTATTAGATTTAATTTCCTCGTAAAATTTATTTAAACTTTTCTGACTGATATTAACAATCTTTAAAACTTTTTTAATTATTTCATCTACATTTATATTTTTATTCCATTTAAGTACTAAAGAAAATCCATCCATATTACCTGCAAGTAATCTCATTTTACGATCTAATATACGTCCCCTTTCAGGTGCTATCATAAGAAAATTAAATTGATTATTATCTGAAAGTTTCTCATATTTTCTATTTTCTATCATCTGCAAGTCAAAAAACCTCCAACCTATCGCACCAACCACAGATCCCTTTAATATTGATAATAAAAAAAATCTTTTAGAGATTGTATTTTCTAAATTTTTTTGATTTTTATTTTTCATGAGTTAGCTTTTAATTAATCTTGATACAAAACTAAATAAATTTATACTAGTATTTATAATAGGATAAAGTATTAAAGTAATTCCTACATGAAAAAAAATCGGGCTCAATTCAGGTATAGAAAAATTTATTATCAAATTAAATAATAAAACAATAACAAACGAAAAAATAAAAATTATTGTAAAGTAGATCCAATCCTCTTGATTTTTTTTGTTTATCTTTTCTAATATTATACTGTAAGTAAAATATTTAAATAGAAGTAGAAAGATTGAAGTAGTTCCAACATTATTTCCTATCATTATGTCATGTAAAAAACCGGTCAACAATAAAATTATATTAGAGGGGTTTAAATTAAACTTTACTATATACAAATAAATCATTATTGATATCAAACTAGGAGTTGATATTTCAAATATTAAAAAAAAACTTAAGGATGTTTGTAAATTTAATAAACAAAATATAAAAACAAAAAATAGTGTACTTAATGATAATTTATAGAAATAATAAAAAATTTTGTTGTGTTTCGTCAATTATCTAGACTTTCAATAACTCTTTTTCCACTTAAATTCAAACCTTTCAAATTTATAGATGATTCAGGCTTTTGTAATGGTGCAAAACCATCAAAAGTCTTGGAAAAAAAAGGTTGGGAGGTTTTATTAGTAATTATAGAAATATAAGTTAGCCTATGAAATTCAACGGTAGGTGCCACATAAAATTTTCCAGAAAAACTTTTTACAATTTTCCCTACATTAATTCCAGCAGGTAATCTATTACCATGTCCAGATGTTTGAACTACTTCACCATCTATTGGTTCAGCTTTCGAAGACAAAAATTTAATTTTTAATAATTTACCACTTTGTCCTTGAACAACAGCGGGCCAATTACTATTAGTTAGATATACAGGTATCATCGAATTGATATCTATTAATAATAAAATTCTGCTTGTCTTTAAACCAACATTAACTACATATCCAACTAAACCAAGAGAAGATATAGCTGGTTGCCCAACTTTAATTCCAAAATCTTCCCCCGCATTAATTAATACAGTATTAGCAAAAACACCTCCAGGAGCTGTTATTGCTCTTCCAGTAATAATATTATTTTTCTTTTCTGGTAAAACTTTAAGTAATTGTCTGAGTTCCAATAATTCAAGTTCTTGACTAGATGCTTTACTATTAATCACTTTAAGTTTTCTAACTTCACTTTTAAGTCTAATATTCTCTTCTCTGAGTGAACCAGCTGATTTTACATCTTCAAACACTCCAGCTATTTCTTTAACAGGTTTATTGATAGCATATGTAACTGGAGCCAGAAAATCAGAAAGAAAAGCCTTAACATTCCTTATAGCAATAAGATCTAACTTGCCTAAAAAAACTAAAGTTAAACATAAAAATATCAAAATAAAATTAAAATTTCTGCTATTTTTAAAAGATTTTAAATTTGACGGCTTACCTGAAACCATCTTTCTCACTCATAATTAATTTTTTAGTCTTAAGCACCTATAAGAACATTTCTCAAAGATTTCATTTCATCTAGACAACGTCCTGTACCCATCACAACGCAAGTTAGAGGATCTTCTGCAATTACAACAGGTAAACCAGTTGCTTCTCTTATTGTTGTATCAAGTTCTCCCAAAAGAGCTCCACCACCTGTTAGAACTATTCCTCTTTCAACAATATCAGCGGCTAATTCTGGAGGTGTTTGTTCTAAAGCCGTTTTTGTTGCCTCAATAATTTGACCGACGGGTTCAGCTAAAGCTTCACAAATCTGAGCTTGATTAATTTCTATCTCTTTAGGTACACCATTAACTAGATCTCTACCCCTCACTTCAATACTTGCTCCAACCCCATCTTTAGGAATTTTTGCTGTAGCAATACCTTTTTTTATCCTTTCTGCAGTCATTTCACCGATTAACAAATTATGATGACGCCTTATAAATGCAACTATAGCCTCATCAAACTTATCACCTCCAACTCTTACTGAACGAGCATAAACTATATTTCCTAAAGATAAAATAGCAACTTCAGTAGTGCCACCACCAATGTCTACAACCATTGATCCTGACGCTTCGGTTACAGGTAGATTTGCGCCGATTGCAGCTGCCATTGGTTCTTCAATTAAATAAACTCTTCTAGCACCAGCAGCTTCAGCTGATTCTTGAATTGCTCGCCTTTCTACTGCAGTCGCTCCTGATGGGACACACACAACAACCTGCGGGCTAACTAATGTTGATCGTTTATGTACCTTCCTTATAAAATGTTTGATCATTTCTTCAGCAACGTCAAAATCAGCAATTACACCATCAGCCATTGGTCTTATTGCTCTTATATTACCAGGTGTTTTACCCAACATTGTTTTAGCTTCTTCACCAACTGCTAATACTTGAGATTTACCTCTAATTTCAGTTATAGCCACAACTGAAGGTTCATTTAAAAGAATACCCTGTCCTTTCACATAAACCAATGTGTTCGCTGTACCTAAATCAATAGCTAAATCTGCAGAGAAAAATCCACGAACATATCCAAACATTTTTTATCCCTTCTATAAGGCTTTAATTGTTTTAATATGAAATGATACACAAATTCATACTCAAACTAATAACCTAAATCCAAGAATAAATAAATATTAATTTTTATCTTTATCAACTAATCTATTTGCGGTTATCCATGGCATCATAGCTCTAAGCTCTTTACCAACAGCTTCGATAGGATGATCAGAGGCTTTTTTTCTAATTGCTTTAAAACTTGTTTGATTAACTTTATTTTCAAGCATCCAGTCTCTTGTAAATTTTCCAGACTGAATATCCTCAAGTATTCTTTTCATCTCAGCTTTGGTCTCAGATGTTATTAACCTAGGTCCGGTGACATATTCTCCATATTCAGCTGTATTACTTATCGAATAATTCATATTTGCAATGCCACCTTCATAAATAAGATCAACAATTAGTTTCACTTCATGGAGACACTCAAAGTAAGCCATTTCTGGAGCATAACCTGCTTCGGTTAAAGTTTCATAGCCAGCTCTAATTAGTTCTACTAATCCACCACATAATACTGTTTGTTCACCAAACAAGTCAGTTTCGCATTCTTCTTTAAAGCTAGTTTCAATTATTCCCGAACGACCACCTCCAATTGCACAAGCGTAGGATAAACCGATATCGTGAACATTTCCTGATACATCTTTATCAATTGCAATAAGACAAGGGACACCTCCACCCCTTTGATATTCAGACCTTACCGTATGTCCAGGTCCTTTTGGGGCAACCATAAAAACGTCAATATCATTTCTGGGTTCAATTAGATTAAAATGTACGTTCAGCCCATGTGCAAAAGCTATAGCTGCTCCTGATTTCATATTTTTTTCAATGTCATTTTTATAAATTTCACCCTGAAGTTCATCTGGTGTTAACATCATTATAACATCAGCCCATTTGGATGCATCTGCTACATTCATTACTTTAAAGCCCGCTGATTTTGCTTTTTCTACAGATGTAGAATCTGCTCTTAAAGCAACAGTAACTTCTTTAACACCACTATCTCTTAAATTAGCAGCGTGCGCGTGACCTTGACTACCATAACCAACTATAACTACTTTTTTGCCTTTAATTAGATTTATATCTGCATCTCTATCATAGTACACTCGCATTTAATACTCCTTGTATATCATTTAAATTTTGTGATCTTATTATTAGATTTGTACTTATTAACAGGAATGTTAAATTTGATCTAGTAGTTTTGTTTCTGTTTTCTCACCTCTAGAGATAGCCGATACACCTGTTCTCGAAATTTCTGTATCTCCAAGTGAACGCATCAAGTCGATAAAAGCATCTAATTTACTAGGCTTGCCAGTAAGTTCAAAAACAAAACTTGATAACGTAACGTCAAGTGTTCTAGCTCTAAACGTCTCAGCAATTCTTAGGGCTTCAACCCTATTAGCACCTTTAACGACAAGTTTAACTAGTGCAAGTTCACTTTTTATAAATGGTCCTTCAAGCGTTAAATCTCTTACTATGTGTACCGGAACTATTCTTAATAATTGTGATTTTATCTGTTCAATTGTCATTGATGTTCCTCTAGTCACAAGTGATATTCTTGATAAATTTCGAATTTTTTCTATTTCAGTAACAGTCAAACTTTCTATATTGTAACCTCTTCCTGAGAAAAGACCAATAACTCTAGCCAATGTTCCAGGTTGATTATCTACAACTAAAGATAATGTCCTTGAAGTTTCAACTTCTTTAACTTCATTTTTTTGATAAACAGACATTTTGGCTAACCTTATACTAGTGCAAGACCTTCATTTGAAGTATCATGGTTATTGTCATCAGAATTTAAAATCATCTCATTATGAGCAGCACCCGATGGTATCATAGGAAAACAATTTTCCTCTTTTACTACTCTAATATCTGCAATCACAGGCCCCTTTATATTTATCATTTCATCAATAGTAGCCTCTAAATTAGTAATATTATCAACTCTCAATCCATTAATACCGAAAGATTCAGCTAGTTTTACGAAGTCTGGTAATGATGCTGTATAGCTCTCACTATACCTAGATCCATGATTTAACTCTTGCCACTGCCTAACCATACCCATCCATTCATTATTTAAAATAAAAATTTTAATAGGAAGTTTATATTGCACTATTGTTGAAAGCTCTTGCATATTCATCAAAAAAGAAGCTTCTCCAGAGATATCAATAACTAATGATTTCGGGTGAGCGATTTGGACACCAACAGATGATGGAAGTCCATACCCCATTGTACCTAATCCACCAGATGTCATCCAATGATTGGGTTTAGAAAACCCAAAATACTGTGCGGCCCACATTTGGTGTTGTCCTACTTCTGTTGTAATATAAGTGTCAAAATTTTTAGTCTTTTCATATAAAGATTTAATAGCTTGTTGTGGTTTAATATTATTTCCAATTTGTTTAAAACCTAATGAATCTTTATCTTTCCATTTTTTTATTTGAGACCACCATTTTGCTTTTGATTTTACCGTTTTTTGGTTATGAAGTTTTTTTACTTCTTGTAATAATGCTGACAATACTTCTTTACAATCACCAACAATACCATAATCAACTGAAACAACTTTATTTATAGATGATTTATCAACGTCAATATGTACTTTTTTTGAGTTGGGGGCAAAGGCGTTTAGCCTACCTGTTACTCTGTCATCAAAACGTGCTCCAACATTGAGCATAACATCACAATTATGCATAGCTAAGTTTGCTTCATATGTTCCATGCATACCTAACATACCTAAAAAATTTTTATTTGTATTAGGAACGCAACCTAAACCCATAAGAGTAAGAGTAACTGGACAGTCTAATACATTTACTAATTCCGTTAAAAGTTTTGAAGCATTTGGTCCAGAATTTACTATACCACCTCCACCGTAAATTATTGGTCGTTCTGCCTGTAATAATAAATTTGCAACTTTATTAATTAAATTTTCATCTATATTTGAAGAATAATCATTATTAAGTTTTTTTATTTTAGATATTTTATTTACATATTTTACATTTGAAAGCTGTATATCTTTTGGTAAATCAACTAAAACTGGGCCAGGCCTGCCTGAAGATGCAATTTCAAAAGATTTATGAATAATCTCACACAATTTATCAGCGTCTTTTACTAAATAATTGTGCTTTGTACATGGTCTTGAAATACCTATGGTATCAGCTTCTTGAAAAGCATCTGTACCAATTAAATGAGTAGGTACTTGTCCACTTAAACAAATAATTGGTATAGAGTCCATCAGTGCATCTGTTAACCCAGTAATTGCATTAGTTGCGCCAGGACCAGAAGTAACTAAAACACAACCCACCTTTCCGGTTGATCTTGCATAACCTTCTGCAGCATGGACGGCCGCCTGCTCATGCCTGACCAAAATATGTTTAATTTTTTTATTTTCAAATAAAGCATCATATAGAGGAAGTACAGCTCCACCAGGATATCCAAATATTACTTCAACTCCATTATCGACTAAGGCTTTAATAACGGCTTCTGCGCCGCTCATATAATTTAATGTCATTTTATTTAATACTCTCATTCAAAAAAATATTAGTTACCAACAATTGTTTACGTAGTCAACTTGATAATATAAAATTTTAAATTTTCTTTATAATTTATAATTTTATTTCATATAAATTGTTTTATATGGAATATAATTATGAGAAAACCATGTCATTTGCCTTTTAACATATCTTCTTGTATCTCTCTTACTTAACCTTACAGCTTCTTCAAAGGACATTTTCTTATCTAAATAACTTAACAACCACTTTACTCCAAGGCTTTTAGCAATTGGGAGCGATCTATCAATATTTGTATCATGTATTTTTTTTACCTCATCAAGTGCTCCTTTTTCAAGCATGTTATCAAACCTTAATTCACATCTTTTATAAATTAATTTTCTGTCTGAATTTATTAAAAAACTATAAATATTTTTTTTTGTACCGCCTTGTCTAGGTTTTTCGTACCAGAATGTCATATTTTTTTTAGTTTGAAGAAAAACACCATATAATCTTAATAATCTATGTTTATCAGGATTTTTTAATACAAATTTAGGGTCAATCTTGAAATTTAATTCCTTAAAACTATCAATTCCAATTTCATTTAACTTTAATAAACTCTCTTTTTTAATTTCTTCTCTAATTCTTGGAATTGGAGCTAAACCATTAATTACTGCATTTAAATATAAACCTGATCCTCCAACTAAGATTGCTGTTTTTTTTAATTTATCTACATCTAATAGTACTTTACTCAATCGTTGCAACCAATCAGCAATTGAATAATTTTTCTGTGATTTAACGTATCCATATAAGAAATGAGGAATTTGTTGCATATCTTCTTCTGAAGGTCTTGCAGACAATAATTTTAGGTCTTCGTAAACTTGAACTGAATCAGCATTAATCAGCACGCCATTGATCTTTTTTGCTAATTTCATTGCTATTGATGATTTACCTACACAGGTAGGTCCAGCAATAATAAGAAGATCATTCTCATAATTATATTGATTTTTAGCAATATCAAAAGATACTTCAACATTTAATAAACTGGACATAATTATTACAATAATATAATTAAATTTTCATGAAAGACTACTTATTAATATCAAATACAATTGAAAATAAAATTAGTAATTTTTATATAGATTTAGTTTCGTCTCATGTAGAAAAATCAACAAATCAAAAAGTATCCTTTAGAGAATTAAGTTTTAGAAAAGCCTATGAGTGGGAATTAGTTTCAAATAAATATAATTCAAAACTTAAAAAAATTATGTCTGATTTTCAATTAAATTATAAAATTGATTGTAATTTTATTAGAGGATCTGAAAAAAGAAAGAAAAAGTTGTTAATAGCTGATATGGATAGCACCATTATTAAAGAAGAAAGCTTGGATGAACTTGCAAGACAAATTGGCAAAGAAAAAGAAGTTAGTTTTATTACTAATGAAGCTATGAATGGTAGGGTGGAATTCAAAAAAGCACTTATGGATAGAGTTGCCATATTAAAAGGAAATTCTACAGACATTTTAGAAACTTTAAAAAAAAATATAAATATTAATGACGGGGCAAAGGAATTAGTTAAAACAATGAATATGAATGGATCAATAACTGTTCTAGCATCTGGAGGCTTTACCTTTTTAACAGAGTATTTAAAAGAAGAATTAGGCTTCAAATACACTCATGCTAATAAACTCAATATTATTAAAAATGAATTTAAAAAATTTGTAATAACAGGAAAAGTTGAAGAACCAATTTTAGATAAAAAAGCTAAATTTGAATACTTAAAAAAATACGTTAAAAAATATAACCTTAATTATAACGATACAATATGCGTTGGAGACGGAGCAAATGATATTGAAATGATAAGCCATGCTGGTATAGGAGTGTCTTACTATGGTAAAACTGCCCTTAATAAGGTTGCAGACATTCATTTCAAAAATACAAGCTTATTAGGCTTGTTATATGCTCAAGGTTATTCAGATGACTATATCTTAAAATAAAATATTTAATTAAGTTCTAATGCGACGAACCTAGTTCCATTTTCAACTTTCACCAAAAACAACAAGGCTTTTCTTTTTTGTTTCAGGGCGTTTTTGATAGCCTCATCTATAACATTTATAGAATCTACTTCTACCTGACCAACTCTTATTATGACCATACCTGGATTTAAACCAGCTTTCTGAGCTGAACTATCATCTTTAACAGATGTTATAACCACACCAACATCAATGTCACTAATTTTAAACTTTGATTTATTTTGTTCTGACAACTCTTCTGCTGTGAAGCCTAGTTTATCATATTCTTTAGCCTTAGTGTTATTTTTAGAAGTTTTACCAATTAAGTTTTCTTTTTCGGCTAATTCAAGCTCACCCAAAGTGACATTTAGTGTTAATTCTTTTCCATCTCTTAAAATTACTATTGGAACAGATTTACCTACAGGAGTACCAGCTACAACTTTAGGAAGTTCCTTCATATTTTTAATTTCAATTTCATTAAATTTAATTATAACATCACCTGTTTTGACACCAGCTTTTTCAGCAGGACCTCCTGCAGTTGCAGAAGATACTAAGGCTCCTCTAGCAGTTTTCATACCCAAACCTTCAGCAATTTCATCTGAAATTTCTTGGATTAGAACACCAAGCCAACCTCTTTTTGTTCTACCATATTGTTTTAATTGGTCGGTAACCTGTTTCGCTAAATTTGACGAAACAGCGAAACCTATACCTACTGAACCGCCAGATTGTGAAAAAATAGCAGTATTAATACCTACAACATTCCCCTTCATATCAAATAATGGTCCGCCAGAATTACCTCTATTTATAGATGCATCTGTTTGAATATAATCATCATATGATCCAGATAGATTTCTACCTCTTGCAGACACTATACCAGCTGTAACTGTTCCACCAAAGCCAAAAGGATTTCCTATTGCCATTACCCAATCGCCAACTCTAAGTTCGTTAGAATCACCAAACTTTACAGCTTTAAGTTTTTTATTTTTTGGATCAATTTTTAAAAGAGCAACATCAGTTTTAGGATCCTTACCGACTACAGTAGCTTCAAAAGAGGTATCATCATACAAAATTACCATTATTTTTTCAGCATTATCAATAACGTGATTGTTAGTAATTACATAGCCTGTTTTATCTATAATAAAACCAGAGCCTAATGATTGAGCTCTTCTTTTTTTGTTTTCGGGTTTATCAAATTGTTTAAAAAAATCCTCAAAAGGTGAGCCAGGTGGAAAGGATGGCATATTTCTAGATTTTTGTTCAATAACTGTAGTAGTAGATATATTAACAACAGAAGGACTTAATTTTTCAGCTAAATCAGCAAAACTTTCAGGTGCACTTTTTGCATTTGCAGAATTTAATGTTAAAAATAAAATTAACAAACTCGTAATTATCGAAAACTTATGATTATTTTTAAACTTAAACACGTAAGACATTTACTCACCATTAATAATTTATAGATTAATATATAATAAAGGCACTTTTAAGGCTAAATTAAGCAATTGTTATGTCATTTAAAGATAATAAATTTAATTTTTTTTACCATCTTGTTTACCAAAAAAACTAAAAAAGTCACTGTCAGGGCTCAACAACATCGTCGTTCCATCATCCGCAAAAGTGTTTTCGTATGCTAGCATCGATCTGTAAAATTTAAAAAATTTTTCATCTTGTCCAAAAGCATCAGAATAAATTTTTATGGCTTGAGCATCACCATTACCTCTTAAAGCTTCTGCTTTCCTTTTACTCTCCGCAACGAGAACGACTTTTTGTTTTTCTGCGTCTGCTCGTATCTTTTGGGCTTCTTCTGCTCCTTCTGCTCTAAACTCTTTAGCCTCTTGCTCTCGTTCAGTTTTCATTCTATTAAATATATTTTGACTAGTTGCTTCCGGGTAATCTGCTCTTCTAATACGAACATCAACTATTTCCATACCTAATTTTTTAATTGTGGAATTAACTTCATCACCGATATCCTCTACAATTTTTGTTCTTGAATCAGATAAAATAGCTGTAAGTTCAAATTTACCAAAAACCCTTCTAACAGACGAGTCAATTATGGATTCTAAACGTTGACGGGCACCAAATTCATTTCTAACTGTTTGATAGAATAAAAGTGGATCGGTTATTCTAAATCTAGAATATGTATCGACTTCAAGTCTTTTTTGATCAGCTAAAATAACTTCTTCCGAATCTTGAGATACCAATGACAAAACTCTTTTTTCAAAGTAAGTAACTTCTTGAATAAATGGTATTTTAAAGTTCAAGCCTGGTCTATTAACAAGTCTTTTTGGTTCGCCAAATTGAAGAACTAGAGCTTGTTGGGTTTGATCAACAGTAAAAAAGGAACTTAGCACAGCAAATAAAACTGCTAAAATACCTAAACCTGACATAATTTTTGTAGAAGACATCACTGGTTTCCTTTTTGTTTAAGTTGGTCTAAAGGTAAATATGGAACAACACCAGAAGAACTAGCGGAATTATCCATAATGATTTTTTTAACTCTTGAAAAGACTTTTTCCATTGTTTCTAAATATATTCTTGATTCTGTTACTTCAGGATTAAGTTTATAACTTTTATAAATTGAATTAAATCTATCGGCATCACCCTTAGCTCTATTTACTACTTCGCTGGCATATGCTTCTGCTTCTGAAATAAGTTGTGCAGCTTCACCTCTAGCTCTAGGCACTATATCATTTCTAAATGCTTCAGCTTCGTTGATAAGAGTATCTCTATCTTGTCTAGCTCTTTGAACATCATTAAATGCATCAATAACTTCAGAAGGAGGATTTACTGAGAGCAATTGAACGTCTCTTATTTCAACTCCCGCCTCATACTCATTTAAAAGTTCTTGAAGAGTATTTTTAGCTTTCAATTGAATATCTTGACGTCCACCTGTAAGAGCTGTTTGTATTTTTGTCTGACCTATTATATCCCTCATAACGGATTGCGCTGCAACTTTTACAGTTTCAGGTGGATCTTGTATATTGAATAGATAAGCACCAGCATCAGCAATTTTCCAAAAAACAATAAAATCAATATCAATATTGTTTTCGTCACCGGTAATCATTTTCGATTCATCTGGTACATCTCTCCTACTTGTAGCTGCACCTCCAAAGGATCTGTAACCAATTTCAATTCTATTATCTCTTGTAACATCAGGTGTTAAAACTTTTTCAATTGGACTTGGGAGATGATAATGCAACCCAGGTGGCGTAGTCCTTACCCATTCTCCAAATCTCATTACTACACCCTGTTGTTGTGGATTAACTCTGTATATACCTGTCATCAACCAGATAGCTAATAAAACAAATAAAAGTATTGTTAGACCTTTACCGCCACCAAAGCCTGTCGGCATCATTTTTTTTAATTTGTCTCTGCTTTCTTTAAGCATTTGATCTACATCGGGAGGAGTTCCATTTGAGTTAGGTCTTTTTCCCCAAGGGTTCTGGTTATTACCACCACCCCAAGGTCCTGAACCGTTATCATTGATATTATATGTTATCATAAATTACTCCAGAAAGATTTAGACGCTAAGTAGAAATTTGAATTAAATTAGTATATGATATTTGCACTAGAATTATAAATTTCAACCTTTACTAAAAATTATTTCTTGGCGTATGTAATGAATAATAAAAAATTAGAAGAAATTATTACAATTTTAAGATCTATTATCTTACAAAACCAATCACAAAACATTTATGAAAGCAAAATGATAAATGGTTTGAAGTATGAAAATAACATAATTTCGTTTACCCTTGAACTCCTCCCGGAACAATTAAAGCAATCTGAAGCAATTAAAAAATTTATTCAAGAAAAATTATATGTTGTTAATGATGTCAAGAAAGTAGAAATAATTTTGACTTCACATAAAACTAATAAAAATGTTACTGATGTAAATGAACCATTAAGACCTGCTAAAAATATTATTGCAATAGCTAGTGGAAAGGGTGGAGTTGGAAAATCAACTACCGCTATTAATTTAGCTCTTTCGTTATCAAAATTAAATAATAGTGTAGGAATTTTGGATGCCGACATATATGGCCCAAGCCTTCCAAAGTTAACTGGTATTAACAACAAGCCTAAAAGTGATGGAAAAAAAATAATTCCACATATTGCGTTTGGTTTACAGGTAATGTCCATTGGATATTTAGTTCCTGAAGATGCTGCTACTATTTGGAGAGGGCCTATGGTTATGAGCGCAATCGAACAATTACTAAGAGATGTAAACTGGTCAAACCTTGACTTTTTAATAATTGATATGCCACCTGGAACTGGAGATGCTCAATTAACATTATCTCAACGTGTTCAACTTTCTGGAGCAATAATTGTTTCAACTCCCCAAGACTTGTCACTAATAGACGCAAGAAAAGGTCTGAATATGTTTAAAAAAGTAAATGTTCCTATTTTAGGAATTATTGAAAATATGAGTTATTTTGAATGCCATAATTGTAATACAAAACATGAGATTTTTGGAAATGGTGGTGCAAAAGCCGAAGCTGAAAAATTGGGTGTAACATTTTTAGATGCAATTCCTTTAGATATTTCTTTGAGAACAACATCAGATGAAGGCAACCCAGTTGTTCATAAAGAACCTAATAACTATATTTCAAAAAAATATATGGAAATAGGAACCAAAATATTGGATCAAATTGAAAAAAACATAAAACAATCACCTCAAATTATTCAATGAATTAGACTATCCTTTTGTAATGCCAAAAACTATGTTCAGGCACATCATTTGTTGCAAAATAATGTTCAAGTTTAGTTTTTTCCCAATCTTTATCATTTAACTTAGGAAATTTAATACCAGTTTTTGTATTAAATTTAACTTTTGTCATTTCAATGTTGTTACAATATTTTAAACCTATTTTATAAATTTCTGCTCCACCAAATAAAAATATTTTTTTTTGGGTTACATTCTGATTAATTTGTATATTAAGATCAATCCATTCATCTGCTTTGTTAATAGCATCTTTAAATGAATTAACAACTATAGCCCCCGCAGGACTCCAGGAAATGGATTTAGTCAACACAATATTTGCTCTTCCTGGCAGAGGTCTTCCAATGGAATCCCATGTTTTCCTACCCATTATCAAAGGACTACCCATGGTCATTTTTTTTAATCGTTTTAGATCCCCTGGTAAATGCCAAAGTAAATTTTTACCATCCCCAATTATTCTATCTTCATTCATAGCAACAATGCAAAATAATGGATTTTTTAAATTTTTTTTATTTATCATTTAAACTGCTACGGGTGCTGGGATGTTTGGATATGGATCATAATCAGTAATATTAAAATCAACAAATCTAAATTCATTTATATCAGAATGTGTTTTAGTTATTTTTAATTTAGGCAATTGTTTAGTGGATCTAGTCAATTGTAATTTAGCTTGTTCAAAATGATTCGTATATAAATGAGCATCACCTAGTGTATGGACAAAATCACCTACAGACAAACCAGTAATATTAGCTATCATGTGTGTTAATATTGAATATGAGGCTATGTTAAATGGTACTCCAAGAAAAATGTCTGCACTTCTTTGGTATAATTGACAAGATAACTTGTTTTTAGAGACATAAAATTGAAACAAACAATGACATGGTGGAAGAGCCATGCTTCCAACGTCTGAAGGGTTCCAAGCAGAAACTATCATTCTTCTTGAGCTGGGTTTCTGTTTGATTTCATTAATGACATCATTTAATTGATCAAGCTTTCTTCCATCTGGAGTATCCCATCTTCTCCATTGCTTTCCATAAACAGGGCCAAGATCGCCATTTTCATCTGCCCACTCGTCCCATATTGAAACGTTGTTTTCTTTTAAGTAAGATATATTGGTATCACCTTTAATAAACCATAATAACTCATGAATAATTGATTTTAAATGAAGTCTCTTAGTAGTTAATAATGGAAGCCCATCATTTAAATCAAATCTCATCTGCCAACCAAAAACTGACTTTGTGCCTGTGCCAGTTCTGTCTTCTTTTAAATCACCATTTTGTAAAACATGATTTAATAAATCTAAATATTGCTTCATACGAATGTCTCAAAAAAAAGTTATACACAATCATTATGTGCTCTTTAATAAAAAAAATAAATGCTGTATAGTAAAAAAGTCATTTCTATGACTATGGTGATAAACATTTTTTAGAATAAGCTTAGCGGACCCGGGGGCGGTACCCGGCACCTCCACCAATATTTGGGGGTGAAACAGGATCGACGTATGTAGTAAAAATTAAACTTTCACTCGGCATTGTACCACCGTTATCGGACTAATTTAAATAGTTGCAAACGACAACTATGCTCCGGTAGCTGCAGCAGCGTAAGCAGCCAAAGCAACCGAAAACTAGTCCTGTTCTATAGCTAGAACTGGCGGGGTTATTGTTTACCTGGCAACAGAAAAACTTTGGTGGCGAGAAGTAACTTCTCGCCATCTTAAAATTTTTATTGAAAAAACAGCTTTCAAAAATGTAAAGTATTTTAAACATTCGTAAGGTATAAAATTGACAAATAATAAAGATAATAATGGTTCTAATTCTCAAGGTTTTGACTATGACTTTTTAGTTGAAGAAAGTCTTAAAAATGTTGTTAAAAAAGTTTTAAAAATAACTTCTGAAACGGGTCTTGTCGGAAACAGTCATTTTTTTATTACATTTAATGGTAATGATCCAAACGTAATTGTACCCCCCGAGTTAAAAAATACTGAAAATTCGGAAATAAAAATAATAATTCAGCATCAATTTTGGGAACTAAAAACATCTGATGATCATTTTGAAGTTACTCTATCTTTTAACGGAGACAAAAAGAGTATTTTTGTTCCTTTTAAAGCAATAACATCTTTTACTGATCCATCAGTTGGTTTTGCACTTCAATTTAAAATCGAAGATAATTTAAAAGATACTAATTTAAGTAAAATTGAAAGTTCAGATATTAACAAACCATTGATAACAAATTTAAAAGATACAGATGCAAAATCTGGAGAAGTAGTTTCTCTTGATGAATTTAGAGATAAAAAATAAGGTTGTTTATAGGAGATAATTTTGAACGATTTTAATTATTCACCAATTTTTCCTACTTCAATTGATGAAACTGAATACGTAAAAATATCAGATTCACATGTGAAAACTCTAAAAATAAACAATCAAGAAATTTTGATTGTTGACCCAAAGGCACTTACTCTTCTATCACAAAGAGCTTTTAAAGATGTTTCTCACCTACTTAGAAAATCACATTTAAAACAACTTAGAGATATACTTGATGATAAAGAAGCCTCTAGTAATGACAAATTTGTAGCATTAACAATGTTAAAAAATGCGAACATATCTGCATCAGGAGTGCTTCCTATGTGTCAAGATACTGGTACTGCAATAATCTTAGGTTATAAAGGAGAAAAAGTTTTTACTAACTCAGATGATAACGAATTTCTATCTTTAGGTGTTTACAAAACATACAAAGAAAATAACTTGCGTTTCTCTCAACTTGCACCAGTATCTATGTTTGAAGAAAAAAATACTGCAAATAATTTACCAGCAGAAATAAGTATATCTGCTAATGAAGGACAAGAGTATAAATTTGCATTTGTGCAAAAAGGTGGTGGATCTGCTAATAAAAGTTTTTTATTCCAGGCAACTCCTGCTACTCTAAATCCAGAGAATTTAAAAAAATTTCTTTATGATAAAATCATTTCTTTGGGCACTGCAGCTTGCCCACCTTATCATTTATCGGTAGTTATTGGAGGCACATCAGCTGAATTTAATTTAAAGACCGTTAAACTTGGATCTATGCGTTATTTAGATAATTTACCTAAAGCTGGAAACTTTAAATCTGGTCATGCATATAGAGATTTAGAATGGGAAAAGATAATATTAAACCTTACAAGAGAAATGGGTGTGGGCGCACAATTTGGAGGAAAATATTTTTGTCACGATGTTAGAGTTATTAGACTTCCAAGGCATGGTGCATCACTACCAATTGGAATTGGTGTTTCTTGTTCGGCCGATAGACAAATTTTAGGCAAGATCAATAAGGACGGAATTTTTATTGAAAAACTTGAAACAGAACCAAGTAAATATTTGCCCGATGTGAATTTAGACGAAATATCAGAAAATGCTACACATATTGATTTAAATCAACCAATGAAAAATATTTTAGAACAATTAAATGAATGTAAAATTAAGAAGAGAGTTATTCTTTCTGGACCAATGGTCGTTGCAAGAGACATAGCTCATGCAAAGTTACTTCAAAGATTAGATGAGGATGGGAAGCTACCTGATTATATAAAAGATCATCCTGTATACTATGCTGGCCCAGCCAAAACTCCAAAGGGTATGCCTTCTGGATCTTTTGGACCCACAACTGCCGGTAGAATGGATGCTTATGTAGATAAATTTCAAGAAAATGGTGGATCTTTGGTTATGTTAGCAAAAGGAAACAGATCAAAGCAAGTAAAAGAAGCGTGCAAAAAACATGGTGGATTTTACCTTGGAACTATCGGAGGAACTGCTGCAAAAGTTGCATTAAATTGCATAAAAAAAATAGAGGTTTTAGAATATCCAGAACTAGGAATGGAGGCTGTTTGGAAAATTGAAGTTAAAGACTTTCCTGCATTTGTTGTAATTGACAATAAAGGAAATGATTTTTTTGAAATTTAAAAAACCAACTGCTTCATTATTGAAAATAGATCGGATTTTCCTTCGAAACCAACTCCAGTTATTTCTGGTAAAGTCACAAAACTTTTTTCAACCTTAACGCCATCAGGAAATCCTCCATATGGTTGAAAAAGATCTGGATAACTCTCATTTCCACCAAGTCCTAATCCCGCAGCAATTGCTAAGGACATTTGATGACCTCCATGAGGAATACACCTTGAAACATCCCATTGATTTTCCTTGAGCATTTCAATAATTCTTAAATATTCAACTAGCCCATAACTTAAAGCACAATCAAATTGTAACCAATCTTTATCTTTTCTCATTCCAGCGTATCTAATAAGATTTCTTGCGTCATGAACTGAAAACAAATTCTCGCCAGTTGCTAATGGATATAAGTAATGCTTTGATAATTCTTTATGAAGTTCAAAATCTAAAGGATCGCCTGGCTCTTCGTACCAAAATAAATTATAGTTAGATAAAGCTTTACCATATTCAATCGCTGTTTCAAGATCAAACCTTCCATTTGCATCAACAGCAAGTTGATCTTCAGGACCTAATATTTTTAAAATAGCTTCTATCCTTTCACAATCTTCCGATAGAGTAGCTCCTCCTATTTTCTTTTTGACTACTGAATAGCCAAGATCTAAATATTTTTTTATTTCGTCAGTTAAACCATTAATTCCTTGATTTGGCCAATAATATCCACCAGCAGCATAAACAAACACTTTTCTATTTGGTACACCATCACCATATCTTTCAGCTAGTAATTGAAATAATGGCTTATCTTCGATTTTTGAAATAAGGTCCCATATTGCCATGTCAATTGTCCCTACAGCAACAGATCTTTCACCATGTCCACCAGGTTTTTCATTTTTCATCATGACATTCCACATCTTTATAGGATCGAAATTTGTACCTTCATCATTTAATATTTCATTGGTTTTAGCTTCCAATAATCTTGGAGCAAATCTCTCTCTGATAAGGTGACCCTGTCCATACCTTCCATTCGAATTAAACCCATAACCAATTAAAGGCTTGCCATTTTTAACAACATTAGAACAAACTGCGACAAGACTTATCGTCATTTTTGAAAAATCTATATATGCATTCCTAATATTGGAACTTATAGATTTCGTTTCTTCAATTATATTAGTAATCTTCATTATACTATGCCTATGTATGAAAATACATATCAAGGATTAACTAAGACAATTTATTGTTTAAAAAAAAGCCTAGAATTTAACCCTGCCGAGCTTTAAATCTTGGATTCCTCTTATTAATAACGTATAGACGGCCTCTACGTTTTACAATTTGAGAGTTTCTATCTCTGACTTTAAGAGTTTTTAAAGAACTTACTACTTTCATGATCACCCTATTAGATAATTGTTTGATTTGATATAATAACAATTCATTTTGGTCAAGATCTAAAATAACTTTAGCAAATTTATTTAAATTTAACTCCACAACCACCCAAGCCACAATAACCATTTGGATTTTTGTAGAGATATTGTTGATGATAAGTTTCAGCATAATAAAAATCTATATTTTTTTTAATTTCAGTCGTGATTTCATTAAATCCTGCTGAATAAAGTAAAGATTGAAATTCTCTTTTAGAAATCTTCACATCATATAGGTTTTCAGAATTATTTACAAAAATTGCAGATCTATATTGAGTGCCAATATCATTACCTTGCCTCATACCCTGAGTTGGATCATGTCCTTCCCAAAATTCAATTAAAATAGTTTTTAAATTTAATTTTTTAGGATCATATACTACTCTAACAACTTCTGTATGACCCGTTAACCCACTACAAACTTCATCATAGGTTGGATTTTTAGTATAACCACCAGCATACCCAACTGAAGTATGATAAACCCCTTCAAGCTTCCAAAAAATTTTTTCAGCACCCCAAAAACATCCCATCCCAAGTATAATTATTTCAAAATCCTTTGGAATTTCCATTAGATTACGACCATTAATCTCGTGAAACAACTCATTTTCAATAGGATCATTTCTCCCTGCTAATGCATCTGATTTATTAATGAGATTATTTTTTTTATTAAAAAACATTAGAAAATAGTTACATAAATAAATTAAGTTTTTAAATTAGATAAAAGCATAACTTGACCAATCGTAAATAGCAATATAATCAAATCATTTTAAAAATTAAAGGCCAAAAATATGGATGATGATATTTATGGAATTAAAAAATGGGGTAATGATATCCTTGAGGTCCTGAATAATGGAAATATAGGACTTAAAAATCCATTTTATCCATCTAATCCTTCTATCGACCTAATTAAAATTATAGAAAGCCTTAATGAAAGAGGTATAAATTGCCCAGTACTATTAAGAGTTACAGATTACTTAGCATATAGAATAAAGCAAATTAATGAGTCTTTTTTTAGAGCAATAAAAGAAGTTAGATACAAAAGTTATTATAAGGGTGTTTTTCCAGTTAAAGTTAATCAACAGGCACAAGTAATTGACAGAATAGTTGATTTTGGAAAAAAATTTGATTTTGGTTTAGAAGTTGGATCGAAACCTGAATTATTAATAGCTTTAGCACACGATCTCACTAGTGAATCTACCATTATATGTAATGGAATTAAAGACAGAGAATTTATTAATTTGGCAATATTATCACTGAAAATTGGTTTTAAAACTATTTTAGTCCTAGAAAGTTCACGTGAACTTGATCTAATCATTGAAATTTCTAAAGAACTAAATGTAAGACCATTACTTGGAATAAGAGTAAAGTTAACAAACAAAGTAAGTGGTAAGTGGTCTCAATCAAGTGGAGATCGAAGTGCATTTGGAATGTCTGTTGAACAAGTTATGAAAGTTATCACAAAATTAAAAATTAATAACTATCTTGATTGCTTGGTTCTTCAACACTCACATCTTGGAAGCCAAATTCCTGATATCATTGAAATTAGAAAAGCAACACAAGAGGCTTGTAGATTTTACTCAGAAATGTGTAAACAGGGTGCACCATTAGAATATTTAGATCTTGGAGGCGGCTTAGGAGTGGATTATACGGGGGAACAAAAATGTTCTCTTAACTCAATAAATTATTCATTAGATGAATACTGTATAAATATTGTTGAAACTGTTAAATATGAATTAGATCAATCAAACGTGGATCATCCCATAATTGTTACTGAATCTGGAAGAGCATGCATTGCATCAAGTTCAATGCTAATTTTTAATATTTTAGAAACAACAAACTTTGATAGCGAAAAAAAACAGGAAATAAATTCGAAAGATCATCCCTTATTGAAAAATATGATTCAAATTCCTGAATATTTAAATTCAGAAAGAGCCCAAGAATGTTTGAACGATTTAAATTATTATAGAGAAGAAATAAGAGCTCTTTTTAGAAGTGGTCAAATAGATTTATCGAATATGGCCAAAACTGAAGAGACTTATTTATACATCATAAATAAAATTAAAAGTATACTTTCTTCAACACCGGAGATAACTGAAGAACTTCAAAATGCAATTGATAATATGGCAGATATATATCATGGCAACTTTTCTTTATTCCAAAGCCTACCTGATGTTTGGGCTATTGATCAAATTCATCCTATTGCACCACTTCAAAAACATAATAAGCGACCAAATAGAAGAGTTATTTTAAATGATATTACATGCGATAGTGATGGTATAATAAATAAATTTGTACTTAAAGACGGTATTTCAAACACATTACCTTTACATGACATTAGTGATAATGAGGACTATTTTTTAGGCGTGTTTTATATTGGTGCCTATCAAGAAACATTGGGAGATCTTCATAACTTATTTGGTGATACAAATGTTGCTACAATAAAATTAAAAGAAAATGGGGGATTTCAGTTATTACATGAGCAAGAAGGTGATACTATTTCAGAAGTTTTAACTTATGTTGAATATGAACCTAAGAGTATAATTAATAGGTTCAAACATATAGTAGAGGATGCAGTAAGAAGTAGAGACTTATCACTTTCAGAAAGAAAAAAAATAACTCAATCATTCAAGGATTCGATTTCTGGTTATACTTATTTCGAAAAATAAATAATTAGAAAATTTGTTGGAGTTTGAAATGGACAATATTTTAGTTGTTGGAGCAGGTGGTGTTAGTAATGTAACTGTTCACAAAATGGCACAAAATCCTAATTATTTTAAAAATATAATTTTAGTAAGTAGATCTATCGAGAAATGCTTCCAAATTAAAGAAAGTGTTAAAGATAAATATAATATTAACATTACAGTAGCAGAGCTAGATGCAGACAATATTGACGAAACAGTGGCATTAATTAGAAAATTTAACCCCTTTTTAGTTGTAAACTTAGCTCTTCCCTATCAAGATCTTAATATAATGGATGCTTGTTTGTTAACTAATACACATTATTTAGATACTGCAAATTATGAACCTAGGCACGAAGCAAAGTTTGAATACAAATGGCAATGGGATTATGATAAAAAATTTAAAGAAAAGGGCCTTATGGCTCTTTTAGGATCAGGTTTTGATCCGGGTGTAACAAATGTTTTTACAGCTTTTACTAAAAAACATCATTTGGATAGTATTGATTTTTTAGATATTCTAGACTGTAATGATGGTGATCATGGACACCCATTTGCTACTAATTTTAATCCTGAAATTAATATTAGAGAGGTTACATCTGATTCTAAGCATTGGGAAGATAATCAATGGAAAATGGGACCTGCTCTTAAGAAAAAAGTCTTTTTTAAATTTCCTGAAATTGGAAATAAAAATATGTATTTAATGTATCATGAAGAATTGGAGAGTTTAATAAAACATTATCCTGAGATTAAAAGAGCAAGATTTTGGATGACATTCAGTGATAACTATTTAAAATATTTAGACGTTCTCCAAAATATAGGTATGACATCTATCGACCCAGTCAATTATAATGGGACAGAAATAATTCCATTACAATTTTTAAAAAGTGTTTTACCAGATCCTGGCAGTCTTGGAGAAAAAACAAAAGGTAAGACTTGTATAGGCACAATAGTTACTGGTAAAAAAAACAATTTAGAAAAAACATATTACACATATAATATCTGCAATCATGAAGATTGCTTCAAAGAGGTGGGTAGTCAGGCAATTTCATACACTACTGGTGTCCCAGCAATGATAGGATCATTACTAATGTTAAAAAAAAGCTGGTTCAAACCAGGAGTTTGGAACATGGAGCAATTTGATCCAGATCCATTTATGGAACTTCTCAATAAGCATGGTTTACCTACGAAAACCATAGAGCTAGAAAATAAAGTAAATTTCTAGTGGATAAAATTTTTCAAACTATGGGAGGTGACCCAAAAAATTTTAATAAACTAGATTTGTATAAATTACCAAGTCCTTGTTTTGTTATAGATAAAAGAGCATTAATTGATAATTTATTGACCTTAAATCATCTAAAATTACAAACAGGTGTAAAAATTTTAGTTGCTCTGAAAGCTTTTTCCACTCCTTATTTTGGTCCCTTAATATCTGAATATTTAGATGGATGTTGCAGTTCTGGTTTGTATGAAACAAAGTTAGCTAAAAAATATTTTAAAGGAGAAATTAGTACTTTTTCTCCAGCATATAAAAAAGACGATATTAGAGAAATTTTTAAATTATCAGATCATATAGTTTTTAATTCCTCAAACCAATTGAATGATTTTTATGATATCGCAATAAAATTTAAGAATGAAATTGGTTTAAGAATTAATCCACTTTATTCTGAAATAAATAATAACAAATATAATGCTGCTAGTATCAATTCTAGATTAGGCATGCATTTAAATGATTTGGATAATATTGATATTAACAAATTAAATGGTATTCATTTTCATACCTTATGTGAACAAAATTTCACTCCTCTGGAAAACACTTGGAATAAAATTAAAAATGATATAGTTCCCATCTGTAAAAAATTAAATTGGCTTAATCTTGGTGGAGGTCACCATATTACTAGAAATGATTATGAGATTGATAGATTAGAAATTTTTCTAAAACAACTTGCAGATGAAACTAACTGTCAAATTTATATTGAACCAGGAGAAGCTGTGGTATTAGACTCGGGTATTTTAGTTGGAGAAATTATAGATAGTTTTAAACCTAGCAATGAACTCTCACCAAATATTGCAATTACAGATATTAGTGCAGTCTCTCACATGCCTGACGTAATTGAGGCGCCATATAGACCAGCATTACTAAATGAACCTAAATACGGATACAAAGTTATGCTTGGCGGACCTAGCTGTTTAGCAGGTGATATCATTGGAGAGTATAATTTTAAGTCTACACCCAAAGTTGGAGATAGAATAGCTATATTAGATCAAGCACATTATACAATGGTAAAAACTAGTTTTTTTAATGGAGTAAAAATACCATCTGTAGCAATTTGGGATAGCGATAATGATAATCTAGAAGTAATCAAAAGATTTACTTATGAAGACTTTGAAAATAAATTATCTTAATTTTAGGTAATGAGATGAAAAACACAAAAAAAAATTTTTTAAACTCAGAACTCTCTGTGGAGGAGAGAAGTAAAGAAAAAGCGAAATTTCATATCCTCCCAATACCTCTAGAAAAAACAGTCTCTTGTGGCAGAGGCACATCAAAAGGTCCTGAAGCTATACTAGAGGCGAGCAACGAATTGGAAAGATTTACTGGTAAAAGTGAACCTTGCCTTAGTGGTATTTTCACTCATCCTTTTTTAAATTGTAATTTTCCTATAGAAAATGTGATGTTTAATATAGAAAAGACTACAAAAGAAATTTGTAAACAAAACAAAATACCGGTAATCATTGGTGGTGAGCACAGTATTACTTTTGGTGCTGTAAATGGTGTTTTTAAAGGATTAAATTTCTCAAAATATGAAGAAATAGGTATTATACAAATTGATGCTCATGCTGATTTAAGAAAAAATTATGAAAATCAAGTGCATTCACACGCAAGTGTTATGTATCTTTTAAGCAAATCAAAATATAAAATAGCACAATTTGGTGTAAGAGCATTAAGCAAAGAAGAAGTAAAAAATAGAAATATTTTTGAAATATTCTATTTTGACGTTGAAGATATAAAAAATAGCAAAGACCTAAGATTACCTAAAAACTTTCCACAAAACATATATATTACTTTCGACGTAGATGGATTAGATCCGTCAATAATGCCTGCTACGGGAACGCCAGTGCCTGGTGGTCTTGGATTTAATGAAAGTTTACGATTAATAAAAAGTTTAATCAGAGGTAGAAAAGTAATTGGATTTGATGTTGTTGAATTTGCACCAATTAAGAATTTTTTTGCATATGACTTTACAGTAGCATCTTTAGTTTACAGGATAATTGAATTAATAGATTTAAATAACTAAAGATTGTGGCTTTGTATCCATTTTTCAGCATCAAGCGCAGCCATACAACCCATACCTGCAGCGGTAACAGCTTGCCTATAAATTTTATCAACACAATCACCTGCAGCAAAAACACCATCTAAATTAGTAATTGTTGTACCTGGTTTTTGAGCTACAATATAACCTTCATTGTCCATTTCCAGCAAATCTTTGAAAGGATTTGTTGATGGACTATGCCCAATTGCAATAAAAACACCCTCAACTTTAATTATCTTTGTTTTACTTTGTTTAGTTGAGATTAATTTAAGAGCATTAACCCCATTTTCATCACCTAGAATTTCGCTAACTTCATTATTCCAAATAATATTTATGTTTTTCTTTGAAAAAAGTCTGTCTTGTAAAATCTTCTCTGATCTAAGTGTATCACGTCTATGAATTAAATTTACACTAGAACATATATTTGATAAATATAAAGCCTCTTCAACAGCTGTATTTCCTCCTCCAACTACAGCAACTTCTTTGTTTCTGTAAAAAAAACCATCACAGGTTGCACAAGCAGATACACCTCTTCCATTATATTTGTTTTCACTTTCTAAACCTAACCATTTAGCCTGTGCTCCAGTGGCTATAATTATTGTATCTGCTGTCAAAGATTTATTTGAATCTAAAACCACTATCTTTTCATTTTTTTTTAAATCAATTTTAACAACTATATCATTGATTATACGAGCTCCAACTTTTATTGCCTGAGATCTCATTTGTTCCATCATCCATGGACCTTGAACAACATCAGCATATCCTGGGTAATTTTCAACATCTGTAGTTATTGTAAGTTGACCTCCAGGTTGGATACCTTCAATTACAATTGGATTCAAATTAGCTCTTGCAGCATATATTGCAGCTGTTAAACCTGCAGCGCCTGAACCAATAATTATAACTTTTTCTTTTTGATTGTTCATAATTAAATTCTCTGTCCTCTAAATACAATTGTTCTATTGCCGTTTAAAAAAACTCTTCTTTCAGAATGAGCTTTTATGGCTCTGTACAAAACTCTTGCTTCAATATCCCTTCCTATTAAAACCAAATCACTAGGCATCATTTCGTGATTAACCTCTTGAGTATCTTGTTCAATAATGGGTCCTTCATCAAGATCTTTTGTAACATAATGTGCAGTTGCACCAATGACCTTCACTCCTCTTTCAAAGGCTTGATGATAAGGTCTCGCTCCTTTAAAACTAGGTAAAAAGCTATGATGAATATTAATAATTTTTCCGGCATAGTCATTTGTGAATTCTTCTGATAACACTTGCATATAACGAGCTAAAACAATTAATTGAACATCATTATTATTAATAATTTCTTTTAATTTTTTTTCTTGATCTAATTTATTGGATTTTTCAATTGGTAAATAATGAAATGGAATATTAGAAAAATTTGCTATCTCTTCTGCGGTTTTATGATTTGATATGACAGCTTTAATTTTTAAATTTAATGAGTTATTCCTAACTTTAAACAAGATATCATTTAAACAGTGATCAAAATTAGAAACAAGCAAAATTGTATTCATGGGACGTTCGATCTCAGATAAAAAAAAATCTGCATTTAATTTCTTTGCTAATATCTCTAAATTATTTTTTACATTTGGTAACTTTTCATCATTAAGTAATAAAAAGCTTTGTCTGATAAAAAAGTTACCATTTTTTTGATCTGTAAATTGTTTAGACTCAACAATATTACATTTTGATTCAGCCAGTATCGAAGAAATTTTTGCAACAATTCCAACCTGATCTTTACAAGATAATTTTAATATATGTGTTTCTAATTTCTTATCCATGAATATTTAATACATTTTTTAATATTTAGAAACAATACGATATTTAATAATTTAAAAATTTATTTGAAGCTTCATAAAATTCTAATGGATTTTCTATGTGTAAAAAGTGGTCTGCATCTTTAATTTCATAAAAGAAAATATTAGAAAAAAACTTTTTAAATATCTTGAAATATTCCCCTTTAACATAATTACTTTTTCCTCCATAAATGCAAAGTACTTCTTTATCAAATCTATAAATTTTTTTTATAGTAGGAAACTTTCTTAAATCATTAAGAGATTTCTTAATTGCTTTCAGATTAATTGACCATTTATATTTTCCATCTACTAGTTCAAGATTTTGTAATAAAAATGACCTTAAAAATTTTTGATCTATATATTTAGACAAAACAACATCAGCTTCTACCCTACTTTTTATTAAATCTAAATTCATATCTAATAGAGAATTTATTATTAGGTTATCATCATTATCATAATCAACAGGAGCTATATCAGCAATTATAACCTTATTTACATATTTTGGCTCTAATAAGGTAATTATCATAGCTAATTTACCACCCATAGAATGCCCCAATAAATTAGTTTTTTCTACGCCTAGGAAATTGAAGAGACTTACAACATCATTCATCATTAATAAATATGACATATCTTCTTCGAAATCATTTCCTCCATGATTTCTCAGATCCACAGTCACTACTATTTGATTTTTTTTACTTAATTTTTTAGAAAATGTTTGCCAATTTTTACCTCTTCCATAAAGTCCATGAAAAATAAATAATGTTTGAAAATTTTTATCATTAAAATTCACATTATTTTTTTCAAATTCTATTTGTTGTCCATTTTTATATATTTGAAAATTTATCATTATGTGGATTTAAAATTAATTTCTTAAATATTAAAATTATATCAGTTTAGTCGTTAAATTAAATGTAAAAATAAATATAATGAAGGTAAAAATGGGCCAGGTAATTAAATTAGATTTTTCATCATACAACACTGACGAAGAAGATTTATATGAAAAAAAGCTAATTCGGATTAGAGACGAGATTGAAAATTATCTTAATCAAGCCTCAACAATTGAAGAAGATGATCTAGCTATAGCTCTTGCAGCAGGAAGATACGCTTCAATGAAGCTTACCAAATTAACAGGTGAAGAAAGCACAAAAAAATTTTTTAATGAATGTATTAAAACAACTTTAAAGCAAGATATTTTGCAATAATTATGAAATTCTAGTTATACTTCCTGAAACTTCCGCCCCTAAATCAATAGATAAAGCATTTGTTTTCAAATTTCCTTCAATTTTTGCACTACTTGCCACATTAAGAGTGTTTGCAGCAACTTCGCCCTTTACTAACCCACCTAATGTTACTTTGTCAGCAATCAAATTTCCGTCAAAAATACTATTAGCTTCAAGAAGAACATCTTTAGCTCTTAACTCACCTTTGAACCTTCCAGCAACAACAACCGATGATCCAGCAGAATCTAAATTGCCTTCCATAACCAATTCTTCTGATATATATGTAATTTCACTCATAATTCATCCTCATAAAAACCTAAATTATTTTTCTTCAGCGTTATCATCTTGAACTTCTTCAGTTTCATTATTTTCTTTGTTGTTTTCTAAATCAGCTTCATTCCAGTTATGAACTACCCTACAATTTAAAGCTGCACCTCTGTCCATTTGTAATGACTTATAATGAACTTCTCCACTTATTCTTGAAGTTTCAGTAAGCCAAACACTATCAGCCTGCATTTTACCTTCATACTCTCCTGCTATTACTACTAATTCTGAATCAACTTTTCCAAGAAATTTTCCAGTAGATCCAATCGTAACTTTTTCTGTAGTTAAATCAGCTTCAACATATCCATTTATTTCAATAGATTTAGCATTAGATATTTTCCCTGTAAACCTTGCCCCAGAACCCAAAACAGCTTGTTTATTTGCCATAAAATGTCTCCTTTAAAAATTTATTTTTTTCTTTTACCTACTTGAGCCTCAACAACAGCTCCTTCTTCTATTGAGATATTTTCATAAAAAACTTCTCCAGTAATTTTTCCAGTGGATTTGATTGAAATTACATCACCTGAAACTTGACCATCACATTTACCAGACACTGTAACAACGTCAGCACTTATATTACCTTTTAAAGTACCAGTATCTTCAACTGATAGACTATGACACTTAATATCACCAACAACTGATCCTAATAATACTAAATCGCCATCTGCTGAAATTTTACCTTTTATTTTCATGTCACTTGAAATCACAGATTTTTCATTTTCAGTGTCGTTTGTTTTTCCTAACATCTTAGAAATCCTTTTTCTAATAATTTAAATTAACATACTCTACTATAACAAGTGTTTTGATACTATAGTAAATTTATTAAAAAATTTATTCATAATTCATTTATTTGGTATGAATGATGCAATTAACTTGCCATAATAATATTTGTAAATAATTAAATTAACGTTGGGCATTATGGCTGAAGAAATTATTGATCTAAGAGATCGTATTGAAAAAATGCGCATACAGATAGAAAACGAGGCTACAGAACGAATTTCTGTTAACGTACCTATTGAAGCTCACCAAAAAACTACCAATTCAAACATTTCTCTTTCAATAGAAAATAAAAATGATTTTCCGAATCAAAATTTTAAGGTAAAAAATGATTCTGTAAATTTTAATAATATTGAAAAAAAAGTTAATAGTATCTCTACAAGAAATGAAACTTTTCCTGCGTTAAGTTTGTCAGTTAAAAATCCAGTTTCTAGTAAAGTTTTAATATTATTAGTCACTTTACAAATTTTGTCTAATGTTGGAATTTTGTATTTTTTATATCTAGGTATGGAGTAGTAAGTGGTTAACACCACAATAAACAAATTTGGGAAAAAACTTCCTCCGGTCAAAACTGGACAACGCTTTGGAGAAGAAATTAAAAAAGATAAAAAAGTTGGCCTTTTTTCGGAAAGACGTTTTTTAGTATTTACCAAGAGAGGCCCAATTGAAATAGCTTTTAAACCAATTCACTATGCTAGTGTAATAATGACAACAGTAATAGGGTTAACGAGTATTATTTACTGGTCTGCAAAAGGGATTTACTCAGCAATAGATGTTGCTAAAAAGAATGATATAATTACTGAAGCTTCAGCTAATATCAGCAGTCCAATAGAAAATGACTCAGACACAGTTGTTAACATTGACACAAAAGACCAATCCAACATTTCATTACCTATCCTCAAAAATAACTCTCTAATTGAAAAAAATGACATAGTTTCCTACGAGCTACTAATTGATAAAGATACAAAACGCGAAAAAGAAATTATGAGTGATAACAAAAAAGAGTTTTTTGGAAAAAATTTATTGTTTGAAACAAAAGAAATTAATAATAAAAAAATAGACAAAAATATAAGTATGGATTTGTTTAATGAAACTATGAGGAATCAAGATTTACCTGCTGATTTTGTAATGCCAACTTTAAACGAAAGTAATATTTTCATTTCTGAAAATTCTAACTATAACGAAATTAATGATAATTCCATTCCTAAACCTCCAAAATTAAACGAAAAAGTTAAAACACTTCGCTTTATTGCTACCGTTGACAATGAACTAACTCAAATGGAAAACGTTTTTGATTTGATAAACGTAGAATTAAATAATAATGATTTATTAAGTTTAAAGTCAATTACTAAAAAAAATAAAGTAATCGACCCAGACAGTGATGATTTTTTTAGAAGCCTAAAAGAAAGAATCAGTCTGCTTGCAATTTATAAAGATGCTCTTCAAAATATTCCATTAAAACCACCAATGGAACATTATTACGTTTCTAGCCCTTATGGTCCTAGAAAACATCCTGTAACAGGAAAATTTAGAATGCATCATGGCATTGATTTAGCTGGTACATGGCAAGAAAATGTATCAGTATCAGCGGATGGAACTGTAGTATTTGCAGGATATCATGGTTCTTTTGGCAAAGTGATTAGGATTAAACATAATTATGGAATCATGACAACTTATGGTCATCTAGCAAAAATCAATGTAAGAAGAGGTGACTTAGTTAGTGAAGGTCAAGTGATAGGGAAAATGGGTCGAACAGGCAAGGTAAAAGGTGCACACCTTCATTATGAAATCTCGGTAAATGGAAAATCTCAAAATCCTGCTACTTATATTAAAATTGGAAGAAATCTTCTAAGTAGAACAAGTTTAAAAAACTTTGCAAATAAAAACTTTAACTAATTTATCTTTGGCACAACAAATGCATCTCATTGTTTTTATTAAAGGAGATGATTAATGTCTTTAGAAGAAATAAATAAACATACAAAAGATAAAAGACAGTTATTAAATAATTTAAACGACTTTATAATACAAATTGATTACTTTGATCAAAAGGGTATAAAAAAGCGTAAGAATAGAATCCCATTAAAATATATTTTAAACTCTAAAGTTATAAATCCTCAGACTGTAATTTAAAAATATTTTTATCAATTTTATTATTTAGTTTGATGCAAATTTCATTAATCTAGCTTGTTTTCTTCTTTGTGAGCTAGATGGTATGTTTAACATATCTCTATATTTTGCTACTGTCCTTCTAGCTACATCCATACCTTCTTTATTCAATATTCCAGCCAATTTATCGTCACTTAAAGGTTTTCCAACAATTTCTGATGAAATTAATTTTTTAATAGTTTCTCTAACAGCTGACGCAGCATGTAATTCTGAGTTTTCGGATCCTGAAATTGACGCAGAAAAGAAATTTTTCAATGGCATAACACCCCATTCTGTTAGAATTAGTTTGCTATTAGTTACTCTTGAAACAGTACTTTCATGCATACCAATTTCATCAGAAATATCTTTAAGTATCAAAGGTTTCATATGACTAAAACCATGTCTAAAAAAACCAATTTGTTTTTTTAATATTTCAGATGTAACTTTTAATATTGTTTTATTTCTTTGATCAACTGCTTTTTTTAACCAGCGAGCTTCTCCAATTTTTTCTAATGCAAAAGTATTGCCTTTTTCATCTAGATTATAATTATTCATTTCCTCAATATAATTTTCATCAATATTAACACTTGGTAAAGTTGAACCATTTAAGTCAATACGCCATCCTTTTGCAGATCTTTTAACAATTATATCAGGTTGATCTACATTGGTGTAGTCTTGATTAAAATGTTCAGCAGGTTTGGGATTAAGTGTTTTTAAAATTTTAATCATTTGGAATAGTTTTTCCTCAGAAACTTTGCAAAGTTTACTAATTTGTTTAAATTTTCCTGAAGGTAATATGTTTAAGTTTTCAAGAAGAATTTCGAAATATTGATTAAATTGTTTGTTTTCAATTAATTGATGCTTCAAACATTCTGCCAAATTTTGAGAAAAAATTCCTACAGGCTCAAGATTTTTTAACTTTGAAAGTGTTTTTTCAACTATAGAAATATCAACATTCAATTCTTTTGCAACTTCACATGTAGGTGAAATAAACCATCCACTTGGATGAAGATAATCTATCATGCCAATTGCAATGCTTTTACTATCTTCATTCTTAAAGTTTAAGTTTATTTGATTTATTATATATTCTCTAAGAGAAATTTTATGCTTAAGTGTTTTTTCTATTACCTCTCCTGCAGATTTATTAGATCCTGACCTAATTATTTCTTTATCAAAAAGTTTTTTATTTTCCATTTTTGAATTAGAAGATATGTGAGAATCAAAAGTATTTTCTAAATCAAGGTTACTATCATTTTTCAGTGGATCTAATGAACTATTCATATTTTCATAAGTATTAGAATTTTTTTGTTCCACACTTTTTTTAATTATTGTTTGACTATTTTCTTTTAAAAATGGGTTTTCTAATTTTGCTTTATCAATAAAGTCTGATAATTCAATGTTGGTAAGTTGCAACAATTTTATTGCTTGCTGCAACTGTGGTGTCATTATTAAAGATTGGTTTTGTTTAATTTTTAACTGTTGTCCTAGTTTCATTTCAATCTCCACTTTTGATTAATTTGAAATAATGAAACAGATGAAAACAATTAATTTTTATAAAATCAAAGTTTTAATTTGACAAAAAAAAATGACAAAAAAATGACTATTATTAAATAATTTTTTATTGTAAAAACAGTAAGTTAGATTGTTTCACTTTTTTATGTTTAAAATAATATTATTTTTATTTAAAATAGGATGTCAACAATTTGGCTCTAATAAGTTTATTTATTATAATGACAAAGAACAATAACATCTCAACATCTTCTAAAGAAATTAAGAAACCTTACAAATGTAGAAACTGTTATATTATTAGGTTATTTTTATTAGCAGTTGTCTTTATATTGCTGTTTGCTCTTATACAAAGCGACAATTTGCATTATTTAGATTTTGTTACTCCTTCAAATGCTGCAATAATAATAATTATTTTAGGTATAATAATGTTTTTGGTAAAATTAATTAATTATATTTCTGAGAAGAAAAAATCTTAATATTTTATCTATCTCTAACCAAACGCACATAATTTGGGATAAAACCTGGAAACCTTCCAAAAGTATTTCCAGTAAAAAAATTCACTGTCCACATAAATTGAGATTGCCATGGGTTTTTTTCACTAGTCCAAAAAGACTCAGCTGGAGTATCAGGAAAAATTTGTGAGTTTATTTTAACTTTTTTACATTCTTTACAAACAAGCATCTCTAATTCTTTTCTATTTGGCAAACGCCAACTTCCTCCAAGTTGTTCATTAGCTTGAGTAATTATAGTTTCTATCTGGTCCAATTTTACCTTTATTGGTTTACCTACACACTTTTTTTTATCTAATTTCATGCCAACTGTACAAGTCATCCACTCAAGTTTTTGACTTAAATCAATAACATAATACCCCCTAGATATAAAATTATTAGCCCATACATTATTGAAATTAATCAAGAATAATAATAGTATAATAGAAGTACAAATTTTAGAGAATGATAATTTTAATTTAAACAAAACAAACTCCGATATGTATTTTTTTTAAATTACTTTCAGTTTGGTCTCATTCTTGCAGAATTTGTGCCTAATATCATTATTTTAAAATAAAAAAAGGCAAAAAAATGGATATAGCATCTTTAATTGGACTTATAGGTACTCTTGGAATGATTGCTGGAGCAATGATATCCTCTGGCGGACTTGGAGCTTTTATTGATACACCTTCTATGTTGATCGTTATTGGAGGAACATTCTTTGCCGTAATGTATAGATCAACATTACCAATGTTTTTAGCTTCATTTGGAACACTTGTTAAAGTTTTTATGCCAGGAGCAAAAAAACACGATGAGTTAATTACAAGAATTACAGAACTTGCTGGTATTGCAAGAAAAGACGGAATGATGGCTCTTGAAGGTCAAGAAGTTCCTGATAAATTTTTTGAAAAAGGTCTTCAAATGCTTGTTGACGGTGCAGATGAAACAAAATTGACTGAACAATTAAATAAAGAAGTTAAGGCTATGAAAGCTAGACATGAGGACATGACAGGTGTGTTTCAGGCTTGGGTTGATTTAGCACCTGCAATGGGGATGATTGGAACATTAATCGGATTAGTTGCTATGTTAGGTAATATGGCTGATCCAAAAGCAATTGGTCCTGCTATGGCAGTAGCTTTGTTAACAACTTTATATGGAGCTATGATTGCAAACTGTATTTTTATGCCTATTGTTACTAAACTTGAAGGTTATTCAGCACATGAACTACTTTATAGAGAAATGGTTGTAATGGGACTTAAATATATTTCAAGAGGTGAAAGCCCAAGAAATATAACTGATCAGTTGGTAGCTCTTATGCCTCCAAAAATTCAAGCTCAAATAGAAGAAGCTGCTTAGTTGGTTTTCATAATTAGGAGTATATTATGGCTGAAGCACAGGTAGAAGCAACAGAAGAAGAAGAAGAAGAGTGTCCTAAATGTCCACCTGAAGGAGCTCCTGCATGGATGGCAACATTTGCTGATATGGCCACCTTGTTGATGGCTTTCTTTGTATTAATCTTATCTTTTGCAGAGTTTAATGTTCCCAAATTTAAACAAATTAGTGGTAGCTTAAAAAACGCATTTGGAATTCAAAGAATAGTTCCAGTTGTAGAACAACCGAAGGGCACAACAGTACTTTCTCTTGATTTTAGTCCCTCTCCAGCACCATCGGTAACTAAAAATCTTACTCAACAAACCACAGATGCAGAACAAAAGAATTTAGACTTAAAATCTGAAATTGATGAAGGAGATAGTGCTAAAAGTAATTCTAAGGAGGTTTTAGAAGCAAAAGATTTAAGTGAAGAGATAAAAAACAATGTATCTTCTAAAGATGTAAAAGTAGAAACTATAAATGACAAAGTTTTAGTAAGCGTTAATACAGAAGATAAAACATCAAAAGAAATTTCAAATTTAATTAAGGATACTGTTGACGCTGTTGAAAAAGCTCGTCAAAGTACCGGAGCAACCAAAACTGATGTACTTATAGGCGGAATAAATCAAGACATTCAAAAAATGGCATCCGCAACAATCGAGAATAAAGTTTTAAAAGATCAAGTCAACAACCTTGAAAAACAAAGTTCCAAAAGCAAAAAAGACATTAAAGAAAAAACTAAAAAGGCTGAGTTTAGTGAAGATCAACTTAGAGTGGCCCTCAAACAAGAAATTGGAAAAGGATTAGCTGAGGTTCAAAGAGAAAAAGATAGAGTTGTGGTTACTGTTGGATCTGCAGGTGCTTTTAGTTCTGGATCCGCAAAACTAACAAAACAAGCTAGAGCAATAATGCAAAAAATTGCTACTGTAAGCGGCAAGGGTGCCGGTCAAATTAATGTATCTGGTCACACTGACGATGTCCCTTTGATTTTTGGTGGTCAATATCGAGATAATTGGGATCTTGCAGCAGCTAGAGCATCAAGTGTTGTTCAAGAATTGTCAAAGTCTGGTAAAATTCCGTCCGATAAACTTAGAGCAATTAGTTTTGGAGAAACCAAACCAATAGAGCAAAATGATACAAAACAAGGAAGAGAGAAAAACAGAAGAATTGAAATTGAAATAAAGTACTAGCTTTAACTTAAATACAGTTCTCAAGGGATACTAAATATGGATGAAGGAAATTATGTTTCAGCTAATCTTGATGAAGGATATTCTCCAGAAGCGATAGCTAACATGGAGAATGCACTTGAAGAGTTTGCTGTTTCTTTAACAGAAATAAGGCCAGAAGATGCTAACATTGCAGTTTTTAGAGGTCTTAAATTAACGATCGCAGGACGTCCAAGAAGACTTGCAGAATTAGGTAATGTAGAATCACCTGATGATCCTATGAAAATTGAGCTAATGATTTACAACAAAGAACAAATTGAACAAGTATTAGAATTTATTAAAAAAAATGGCTTTCCCGCCAAAAATGATCCAGGTTCACAGTTTATCCACATTAGAGTCCCAAAACCCTCTAGAATGCAGCTAGAAGAACTAGGTGATGAAGTTATTAGAAGAACTAATTCAGCTTGTACTAGACTTATGAAAATTAAGACAAATACAGGATTAAGAATAAGAGCAGCTATGGAAAAAGAATATATAGACCAACGAATATCAGGCATTGCTGTAAAAAAAATTGATAATGCTCTAGAAAGAATTACTAAAGAAATGAAGATAATTGGTGTTATCAAAAGAAAAGCAATTCTTGGTTCTTTTTTTAAAACTATTGAAAGAGACGATGCTGATATAATTAAAATTATTAATAAAAGAATAAAATTAGAAAAAGATAAGATTGCTAGAGAGCAAGATCTAAGAATTAGAGATGAAGCTTTAGAAAGTCAAAACCAGACTATAAATAAAATTGAAACTGAAGATTTAAGCAATAATGAGAAACAAAAGTTTGAAAATATTAACATTTCTTCAAGCTCTACTTGAACTTTTTACTTTTTTACATAAGGGTTCTTTCCTTTTCTGAATATTATTCTGATAGGAACTCCAAGTAAATCGAAGGTTTTCATAATAGATGCCAACAAAAAACGTTTATAACTATTTGGCAAATCATCAGGACTAGACATAAACAATGCAAATGTTGGTGGTTTTACATTTACTTGTGTTATATATCTAATATTATTTTGCTTTCCTTTATATAGTGGTGGTGGGTTATTTTCTATAATAGTCAACAACCATCTATTTAATTTTCCAGTTGTGGTTCTGCTACTTAGTTTTTTGTTTAAATAAATAATTTTATCAAATAACTTTTCAATACCTTTATTATGAAGACCCGACAAAAATACTAATGGTATATTTTTAATCTGTGATAGTGAAACCCCTAATTGGTTTATAATTTTATTTTTTATGATGTTTTGATCTATTACTTTATCCCACTTATTAGCTCCTATAATAATACCTCTACCTTCCCCAATAATCATTCGGGCAATATTTAAATCTTGTTTATCTATATTTTTAGAGGCATCTACTAGTAAAATACAAATATCACTATATTTAATTGACTTAAGTGTGTCACTGACCATATGTTTTTCTAAAATTTTTGTTATTTTTGATTTTTTTCTAAGGCCAGCAGTATCAATTAAACAAAAAGTATTTTTTTTATAGTTCCATTCAATTTCTACAGAATCTCTCGTAATTCCTGCTTCAGATCCAGTTACTAAACGATTCTCGCCAATTATATTATTTACTAATGTTGATTTTCCTGTATTTGGTCTTCCTATAACACTAACTCTTATTAGTGAGTTTTCTTTAATTGATACAGATTCATTTTTTTTGATATTTATATTATGATTATCTAAGTTATTTTTTAAAACATCATATAAGTCAGGCAAACCCTCTCCATGTTCTGCAGAGATTGGAATAACATTTTCAAAACCTAAAGAAGCCGATTCACTTAAGCCAACTAATCCTTTCGAATCTTCACTTTTGTTTATTAAAACAACTATTGGTTTGTTTTTCTTTTTCAAATTGATTGCAAAGGTCTTTTCAATTGGTAAGATACCTTCTCGACCATCAACAACAAAAAAAATAACATTAGCATCATCAATTGCTAGTTGACACTGCTCTTTGATCTTAATATCTGTACTACCTTTTAGTGAATCATCAATACCTGCAGTATCTATCAATGTAAACTCTAAATCAGCTAGTTTCCCCTGACCATACTTTCTATCTCTAGTAACTCCAGGTTCATTATTTACAATTGCTTTTTGTGAACGGACTAATCGATTAAATAAAGTGGATTTACCAACATTAGGTCTTCCTACTAATACAACCTTTAACATCTTTTAACCTTAAAGTTTTCAGACTTTACTTGTAAGCTAATAACTTTCCCTTTGCAGTAAGAAATAAAAGATTTCCATTAACTGGAATAGGTGGAACAGACAACTCCTCAATATTAAAAGTGTCAATTTCAGTTCCATTATTAGCATCGATAATACTTAATAGTCCTTTTTGATTAGTAATTAAAATTTTTGAAGCTATCAAAGTTGGGCCTTTATAAATACTAATTTCTTTTTCTGACAAAAAGGAATCCTCATTTATATAAGGAGGGTATTTTTTTTTCCATCTTAACTTTCCAGTATCTGTGTCAATAGCTGCTAAAAGTCCCAAATTACCCATTACAAAAATAGTTTTTCCAGAGATTGAAGGAGTTTCGAACCCACCTATAGGAATGTTCCACAGCTTTTTAGAAGTTTCCAGATCAAAGGCTGCAGTAAATCCTGATTGAGAAACCAAATATAATTTTCCTTTATAATATACTGGGTTGGCAACTATATCGCCAGAATGAAAGAGCATTGGTAATTGTTGATTTGAAGATACATTTTCGCTCCATAAAACTTCTCCAGTATTAATAGAAATTACAAAAAAAGTTCCGCCTGTAGCTGGTACAATTACTTTATTTTTTACAACTAATGGCCTAGCAGTCGTGTAAACAGAATTATATTCACTTCCTAAAAAAACGTTCCATAAAACTTTTCCATTTTTATTATCAATTGATAAGAAATTACCATCAAAATCACTAACAAAAAGATAATTTTTGTAAGAGGTAATTCCTCCTCTAAAAGGAAGATTACTCTTTTTTTGCCATAAAATAGTTCCATCCACACCATTAATGGCAAAAAGTTTATTAGAACCATTATGAGCATATAACGTAATAGTATTATTTTTATTTTTTATTCCTGAGATGGCTGGAGTTCCAATAATTGTATTATCTAGCTCATTAAAAATTTGTTTTTTCCATATTAGTTTCCCATCATCAGAATTTATTTTAAATAAATATCCTTTGGTGTTTAATAAATATATATTTGAAGCAAAAAATAAAGGATCTGGTAAATAAGGATTTTTATCATCAATATTTTGTTCAGTATTAATTTGCCACTTTTTTTTGAAAGGATAATTAATTTTTGAATTATTTAAATTATATGATTTAGCATTTAAAATTTCATTTAAATTAATAAATTTTTCAAGTTTAGAGTTTTCTCTTTCTTTTGTACTCACAAATGAAAATCTATCTTTTGGTTGAAAGATGTTTATAGAATTTGGTAACTGTACACTCTCATCTTTTGAGCAACCCAAAAGAATTAAAATATAAAAAAAAGTTATAAATTTATTTAGCATAAGTCTTATATATTTTATCGATTAATTCTAATCTGTTTTTTTGTTCAAAACTCATATCTGACCTTTTTAATAAGACGTTAAGAGCTTTTTGAGCTTCTTTAATTTTATCGAATTTTATAAATAACATTACTTCTAATTCAGCGGCAATAATCTGAAGATTGCTAGGGCTATTCAATATTGGCTCAAGTAATGATTTTTGTCGATCAAATGAATTCGAATTATCTTTAATAACACTTAAAATTCTAGCTAAATTTCTATAATAAATATCTATACCTTCATCATCATAAATAGTCTTATAATTAATTATCATTTCATCTGTTTTCCCATTTTGATAATTTAATTCAGCTAAGCCAAAAAGAGATAAAATTCTATAACCACTTTTACGATTCTGAGAATTATTTAAAAATAAACTTAAACTTTTTGAATAATTTTTATTTTCTAATTCTTCAAGTGCTTGGAAATATTGCTCTGAAATTGTTTCAATTTTATTTTTATTCCAGGTTATATAAGCTTGATAGGAAATTAATGATATTATAATCAAAAAAATTATGGTAATTATTAATTTTGAATATTTTTTCCATATTTTGATTAATTGATCTTGTTTTAATTCTTCAGAAACTTCATCAAAAATATCAGCCATATAATTTCCATATTATAATATTATTTAGATGTAATTATATCTAAACTTATATTATCAAAATATCAAATGAATATCATTATAATTGGACAATATTATAAATAGAAATATAAAATAATATATTTATTGGAAATGGTCATGAACATTATTAAATTTGAAATTAAAAATTCTATTAATTCTATTAGTGATAAAAATATCAAAATTAATACCAAAAAAAATAAAAATATAGAAAAACGATTTATTTTTTTCTCTAAGTTGGAGCTTACTTACATTTTAAATTTATATAGCAAACAAGTTTCAAAAGGCTGTTGGAGAGATTACGCCTTGGATAGTAAAATTGATAATGCTATTTTTTCAATATATAAACATACTCAAGATAAGCCGATATACCAAATAATAAAAAATAGTCAAAAAGGATTTAGAAATAAACCTAATTTTTATATTAAAAAAGATGAAGAAATTGTTAGTAAAAGCAATAACTTATTAATAATTTTATCTAATTTTGAGAAAAAATTGAGTATCAAAAAATTGCATAACTATTAATATGGCTAATTATAAATAAAAAAATTTTATTATAAGGAAAATAAAAATGGATAGAAATACATTAAGTAAAATTCAGAATTACTTAAGGATTACATTGGGATCAAAGCAATTAAAAGTTGAAGGCAGAGAAAATAAAATAGATTCTGCTGATGTTACGTTGAATGGAGAGTTTCTAGGTGTGATTTTTGAAGACAAAGAAGATGGAGATACTTGTTACCATTTTAATATGACTATATTAGACATTGATTTAAAGGACTAAACCTTTAAATAGTTGATAAAATATCAATAACAATTGATTTTATTAATGAAAAGTCGAAGGGAAGAGTTAAAAAGCCAAGGATTATAAGAGGAATTAGCATTATAAAAAAAATTATCTTAAAATTAATAAAAGATGCGTTATTTACATTATTTGTCTGCTTAAGTGAATTTTTGCCAGCATTTCTTTCAAGCTTTTCCACTTTATCTGATAACTCTAATATAACCTCAACTGCTTCATTAAATTTATTAGCAAGCATTAAGAATTGAGCTTCATTATCATTAACAGTTTTTTTAGTATTTTTATTTTCGGATTTATTTCTATGATTAACAAAATCTTCAGAATTTTTTTTAATGGACTCTGATTTGGTTTCTCTGTTTTTGCCAATTATAATATCTTGATCAGAATTTGATTTTTTTTGATTACCATCTTTAATACTACTTTCAAATTTTGACATCAGATTAGCATTTAAAGAATCTTCTTTGGAAACGGTAAGATTATTACTTTCTCTCATTTTAATTATTCTATTTCTTAAATCTAAACTATCATTCATATTTAATACTCATTTAGATAAATCACAATTTAATTACGACTTTAGTTAAAAAGATTTTATTAATCATATTTAAATTTATTAAAACCTTCTTCAATTAAAAGCTGTTTTTTCTTTTGAACGCCACCTTTACCACTATACCCACCTAATAATCCGTCAGATCTAATTACTCTATGACATGGTATTTCAACAATTAATGGGTTCTTTGCACACGCATTTGCAACAGCCCTAGAAGAATTAGGTTTACCTAAAATACATGCAATTTCTTTGTAAGTTTTAACACTACCTCTAGGAATTTTTTTTATTTCTTCCCAAACTTGTAATTGAAATTTTGTTCCTTTAAGTTTTATTTTCATTTAATCTTCTATTAAAAATTAATCTTTTGTAATGGAGTTCATTTCTTTAGTTTCAAACCTCATTTTCTTCCACCTAATTCTCTGCTGGCTGATATATTTAAGATATAATTCTTCTTTTTTCCCATACTCAAAACCGGCTGTTTTATTAAGAAAATAACCACCTTCAATTGGAATATTTATATATGAATATTCCTCTTTATCTTTTTCGCCTCTAGTAATAAGATGAGTTTTTTCATTTTGATCAATTATTTTCCAAAAATCTTTTATTTCAAATTTTCGGTCAAGAATTTCTTTTAAAGTTTCATTAAATGTAACAAACTGATACCTCACAAACTTTTTATTTGCTCTTTTAAATTTAGTTACTTTTTTAAAATTATTTTTTTTATATTCTTCATAACATTGTTTAGAAATACTAGTAATTCTCATCAAACTATATTCACCTGAAAAAAGAGCTTTTAAAACAATTTTTTTCTTTTCTATTGAGAAACTACTATCAAAAATTTGTGAATACAAATTATAAAATTCATCAGATTTATAATTCCAGAATCTCATATTAATTTAGCTAAATGTACATTTAAAATTGAGTTATTCAAAAAATTTAGATTATAATGTTTTAAATTTTATGCAACTTACATATTAAAATTGAAGAAAAAAACTATAAAACAAGATTGTTAATATTAACCAAGCCAATAATTAAATTTATTTACACTACTCCCACTCAATAGTTCCTGCCCTGTAAAGCATTGATAACACTATGGTTTTTTTTACCTTGTAACTATCTTGTAACTCTTTAACTCGCAAAACCAACAAATCCCCTACTTTTTCGCACTATATTAAGCACAAAGTAACAAAGTTTGTAACCAAAACCAATCGTTAAAATTATTAAAAGTTTCTCTTTGCGGTAGTACAACGAGATACTCATATAAAGTCCAACTTTTATAGTATTATTAATTATAACTTAAAAAAAAGAAGTAAAGAAATGAGTATGAAATTAGACAGAATAATTGAAACAAAAAGAAAGGAACTAGCAAAAAGCAATAGACTTATAAAAAGACTTAAAAAGATAGGCAGTAAAACTGCTCAATTAGTAAATGTAAAACACATTCACTTTGATGGAACAAAACCAAACATGTGTAATTCCAATGCTATTAATCTAATTCGTTCAAATAAAAAAAAGTATGATTTTAAATTTGGCTACTTGTTATATGAAAATCAAGCAGTAGCACATATGTGGAATTATGATAATGAAAGACATAGACATGTCGATTGCACACCTCTTAAGCATGTTAGCGGTTTATCTTACATAAATGCTTATGACTTACTGTTTCCAATTTACTGCAAAACTTGGGATATGACAGGAATGCCAGCATATTTTGTTAATAAAACATCAATACAAAAAGTTAACTATAACCAAGCACATCAAATGTCTGGTTTAGCAAAAGCAAGTTAATAAAAAAAAGGAATATAAAAATGCCAACACTAATTAATGAAAAAACAAGTAACAATCCATATTTTAAAACAATTGCATGGCAAATTGAAAAACAAGTCCCAACACTTTTAAAATTGGCTTTTAAAAACAAAAAAATATTAAATGCTGATGACTTTGACACTTTAAAAAAACAAGCGTTCATATTGAATGAGTTAAGACAATATTGCACACAACAAATACCAGAAAACTTTATTGAAAAAACTGATAAAAAGTTTGAGGTAAGGAATGCAAGTTAGAATATACCCTTTAACTAAATACATTAGTTGAAGGGGTTACAAATGGAAAACACAGTAGCAATAGAACTAAGCAAAACTTTTAATAGTTTGTTGGAGTTTATGAATCGCAATATGAAACTGTTGAGTAAAACAGAAGTCGAAATTTTAAGTAGAATAATGTTTAAAATTTGGAATATGCAGTATTACGCAAACAACTCTGTTCTACCTCCAAATTTTAATGTTGTTAATAATGAGATTATGAACAAGGTAAAACAGAAAATAGACGATAAAAATGAAATAGACAGTATGCGTGCGACAATTGATTTAATAGAAAAGAATAAACCAAATAATTTAATAAACAACTTAACTAATAGAACAAAAAAAGCCCAAAATTATTCTGATAAAATAGCCGACTATGAAGCAGATATTGAAGCAGACGAAAACGGAGTAATTGTTAAAAATATAAACGATTTAAAAGCACAACAAACAAGCACTTAAGAAATACTTAAAAAAAACTAACTGAATTAGTTAATTTGCATAAATAAAAATATACTAAAAAATTTTCTAAAAGTGGGGTTCATGTGCATCAAAAAAATAAAATAGATATTTTAAAAGAACATGAAAATATGTTGTTCGAAAACAGAGAAATTATCAAAAACTTAGCATTTGATTATGTAGTTACTTTCAACACTCGCAATTTTATGCACCACCTTACTTTTAAAAACTCTTTATTGTATGAGTTTGAAAAGCGATTGAATAAAAAATTATATGGCTATAAATGGCGCACAAAAGGTAACAAGATACACTGGGTACACAACATAGAACACGAAAGCAATAACACACATTCACACTCCGTTTGTAAAATCAATAATATAAGGCATCAAAAATTTAAGAAACAGGCATACAGAATATGGCACAAATTAAACTTCAAATTAGGCAACTTAAACGCACAACTTTATATAGATAACTTTGACAAACCGACTGCTGTTGCAAATTACATAACAAAAGATAATTACGCAGATTTTTCGTTTGTATGATGCAACAACAGAGTAATATAAACTTTATACGTTTTACATAACTTATGGCGATAAGATATGGCGAGCACAACTTACGTTGGGTTACTTTTGTAACGGCTCAAAAGCATTACACAAATGGTTTTGTATCATCTGTTAATTAGTATTTAACGGACTTAAACTTCTATTATCTAAAAATATCAAAATAAATACAGCAACTAAAAGAATTAATATTAAGAAAGAGTTAAAATATATGACATTTATTGAAAAGATTTATACAGAACTAAAAGAAAATAATATTACAAATAACAATGTTGATTTTAGCACACGCTTTTTAAATCGTAGCCCACAATATTACAGTGTAATTAAAACAAGAAAATTAGATGCTAATAACGAGGTATTAGTAAACATAATTAAAGCACTCGAAAAAATTAATAAAACAAGAAAAAAATATAATTTAGAAGACAGATACACTTATTTGGAAAGTAAAATTGCACAAGAACTTGCAAATAGAACTATTAGCACAAATAACCCATCTAAACACCTAATTAACAACGTCATATATGCCCTACAAAACTATCAAACTCCAAAACAAGCAGTAACTTAACTAAACCCATTAACTGCGTTTATAACGCTTTCTATTAAACAAGTTTCGTATTATAGTTTTATTCAATTTAAAACTTAAAAGCGAAACTATGTCATTAAAACCACGCGTATTTTTAAGATATACTGCACCAAGTAGAGGTGTTAGAGAAAACACGAGAGGTAAAAGACTTATTAAACCACGCAACTTAGCGTGGGAGCATAATAGTATCTATTATTTTTACTTTGCATTTTTGAAAAGAAATAAAGAATTTGAAAAAATACACAAGAATGGCGGAAAAACTAGAAATAAACTGCATAAGCAAATGTACAAGGACTTTGGCAATATTTACAAAGTTGAAACTGCAGATGATTTCTACAAATGGTTTTACGAAGTTGTGAATACTACAAATAAAGAACGCAGAGGTTATTATTTGTTTGCTGAAGAAAACACAGATGCAATAGAAGAAGTAACTGAGATTGCACAACTTAAAAATACTGACAACACACTTGTAGTAAAAATAAATTTAACAAATACAAATAAAAATATTGGAAGCGGTATTAGACAAATTCTACAAAAGAATGCTGCGAAAGTTGATAGAGCAAGAAAACAAAGTACTGCTAGATATAAAGTTGTAGAAGGACGTACGATTAATACTTTGTTCCAATCATTACAAGTTTATGATTACATAATGAATAGTGAAAACAAAAAAAGTAATCAGGCTATTTGTGAAGAACTAGGTATAATAGTTAATGAAATGCAAGGTAATGTTAATTTGTTAAAAGATGGTATAAGCGCCAAACAAAAAGCAGACAATAAACAAATATATCAACAACGTTGTGGTAAAGCAGTTAAAAGATACACAGCACAAGCAGAGAAATATATTAAGAGTGCATTGTCCGATAACTTTTTATTAAATATCTAACTAACTTAAATTATACTCGCATTTAATTTTAGTTAATAATTGTAAAATACGTTTTTGATTATTTCTGACTTGTTTAGATTTAGGCAAATTTTTTAATAACCATTCTTTATGTATTACTTCACGTTTAAGTTCTTTATAAAGTTTGTGTTCACTTTGTTTTTTCATTTTAAAACCCTGTAAACACTCATTCTGCTAATTTCCAAAGTGCGTGCTATAGCACTGTTACTTAATCCATCAGCCTTTAATTCCTTAACTCTATCTCTACAAATTGTTGTACCTCTATTTGCATACACACCTTTTGCTTTTGCTTTTTCAATACCTTCTAACTGTCTTTTTCTAATTATGTTTCTTTCAAATTCTGCAAATGCTCCCATCAACTGTAATTGCAGTTTTGCAAATGCATCATTTGTATTAGCCGTAAAAACTAATCTTTCACTTAGAAAACGAACAGTAACACCATTGTCATTTAACTGTTGTATAATTGATTGCAAATCACGTAAGTTTCGCGCCAATCTGTCAATACTGAAAACAACAACTTCATCACCTTCTCGTACAAATTCAATCATTTCAGCAAGTGCTTCACGTTCTGTATTTGCTCCACTTACCTTTTCCTCAAATACTTTTTCTATTTCTCCTAAGTCTTGTCTATCAAACTTCTGTTCAACGCTACTTACACGTTTATATCCAACTATCATTGTCTAACTCCTTGTAACATTATCTCTAAAGTTTAAAGTCAGACTGTAACAAGGACAACGGATTAGACTTAAATGTTACAGAATTTCGTAACATTTTTAGTTGTAATATGAGGTGTACTTGGTGTTACAAAGAAGATAATGTGATAAAATCTTTAAGGATTTACTGTATCATTTAAACGATTTTTAAAAGCTTTAGAAATTAAAACATAAATAACACCTATAAAGCCCCCTAAAACTAATGCCAGAGCATAAACTAAGTTCATCTTATTTTTTGTTTTAAATTTTGTTGCACCAACTTTTACTATTGTTGCTCTAAAAGCATTATTATTTAAAGGTGTTTTTTTAAATAATGAGACTGCTCTTTTTAGAGTTTTATCTTGCTCAAAATTTCTTTTTTCTTTTTTCAAATCATGTAAATCGTCTATAAAAGGTATTTTATCTTTCCTATTTTTGATTTGATTTATTTCTTCTTCAATGGCTTTGTAACCTCTTAGATAAAAAGGGGTATCAGTTTTGACATTAGTTAAAATAGTATTTTGAGAATTAAATTGTTGAGAAGAAATAGTGTTGTCTTCAATATTTAACTTTCTGGCAATAGCAGCCTGTTCAGACAAAAAAGCTATTTTATTATTTGTAATTATATCATAATCTTTTATTAAATTATTAATTTCTATATCTAAATCTTTAATGGCAAAATCATTCTTCTGTTGTTGAACAGCTATTATGGTTTCAAAACGATTAGTTATAGTATTTTTCACACTTTTATTTGCTTCATCAGTTACAAAATAAAGAAAGGTTTTCCACTTTTCCTTGTTATTGTACTCGGCTGTAAACGTATGATATAAACTTTTTTCTCCAGTGTTTTTACTGCTTGGTTTAGAAACTTTAATCTCTGAAGCAAATTTTTCTACAGCTTCTCTATATTCATCATCACTATTAAAATTGTCTTTATCCAGCAAGTTAAGCTTATAAATAGCCTTTTCTAACAAAGTTCCTTCTTCTATTTTTTCAATGTATAATTTTAGGAGAGATTTTTCTGTAATCTCAAAAATGTTAAAATCTTTATCTTTATCTTTATCTTTATCTTTATCTTTATCTTTATCTTTATCTTTATTTTCTTTTTCTATTACTTTAAGAGATGAATTAAACAACCTATATTTGTCAAATTCAAAACTGGTAATTGGTTTGATTTCAGTTCTAGCAGTAAAATTTTTATTAGGTTTTACAATATTAAAGCCAAAGACTGATAAAAGAAAAACAACCATTATAGATACAATTGTCCATTTACCATCCCAAATAGTTTCTAGTAAACTGAGTAAATCAATTTCATCATTATTAGTTGGAGTGGTGTTTGACATTTAACCTTAACCTAACAACACGTGTTAAACTTTAGCATAACGGTTTAGAATTAACATTTATAAAATTTTATTTAAAGGAAAATTTTTAAAAATTTTCTTAATATAAATTAAACATATTGAAATATTTTATACGTACTTTAAAGGTATTGGCTTATACCTTTGCTTGTCAGCATTAAACCTTTTCATTGCTGTTTCCAACATCATTTGTTTGTCAACGTGCAAGTATGTACTTTCAATGTGTCTAATACTTGTTCCACATTGCACGCTTATATCCTCAAAAGTGTTACCACGCTTAACTTCACGTGTGATGTGATAGTGTCTTAAACTATAAGGTACTAAATCACTTTGTCTTTGCTTATCAATCGTACTCATTTCAAGTATTTGCTTAAATGCTTCATTAATATTCTGTCTTTTATATTCGTAGTTGCCATCAATACTAAAAATAAATCCAGTTGTATGTTTGCAAACTTCTTTCCATTTTAATAACTGCGTTGCATCAACACAAAAAATTCTACCTTTTCTAACTTTGCTAGTTTCTGGTAAAACTTCAACTTCGGCTATTGTTATCCATCTAGTATTATGTCCACCTTCTTGTACTTTGGTAAAATTAATGTTTTCCCATTTTAACTGTCTTATCTCACCACTTCTTAAACCTGAGTTTGCTGCAAAAAGCAAATAACGTCTAGCAAGTTCACGTTTATAATAGTCACTATAATTGCAAACAGGGTTTCTTGTTGTTTGTAATATTTCTTGCTTACAACCTTTTGCTACGTAACTTCTCATTCCTCCAGTAAATTTATTATATTCTTCTTCTGTAAATGTTTGTCTTCTAACGTTAGCAGTTGTTCTACCATTTATTAATGTTTGCTTAATTTCTGGTTTTAGAATTGCATTCATTTCCAAGTAGTCTTTTTCCTCAATCCAATATTTAAAAAGCATACCTATTGTACTCATTTCATTTTTTATAGTTGTATAACTAACCTTTTGCTCTGTTCTATATTCGATGTAGTTTTTTTTAACACCATCAACAATGTTGTTACGTAAAATTGTTTTGGGAATTTCATTTACCTTAAATTGCCCATCTAAATATTTTTCAAAATGTGCTAAATGCGAAATGATAGTTTGTAAACGTTGAGGTACAATTTGCTTTGTATGAATTTGTCTTCTTTTCCAATCTAAAAACTCTGCAATGCCTTCACTAACTGTAATTCCAAAAATCTTTTCTTTTTTAGTTTCACTTCGATAAAGCAGTTGAGCAGTTTCCTTACGTGCAATATAAATTGCTTGTTCTGTGTTACGTGTACCTGTTGTTGCTCTATAATATTTCTTCTCTTTTTTAATCCACATACTAAATTGCCAAATACTACTATTTTTACATCTTTTTATTTTTGCTATGCCGTCCATTATTGGTATTTCGTTTTTCATTAATAACTCCTTTTTAACTATAATCATTATCTCATATTTGTTTCTTTTTTGGACGTTATCTCGTTGTACAACGGCAAAAGGAAACTAGAGCAAAAAAGCAGTAAGCACTTATTATCTGTCATAGTTTAAAAATCTTGTAACTTTTCTTGTAACAAGATTTGGAATTTGTTGGAAAACTGCGGTTACTGTTGTGACTTTGTAACTACTTTGTAACTACAAAAATTGAAAAAGGATAATAAAAACAATGGTTTAAGAAGCAGGAACTACTCCCACTCAATAGTTCCAGGAGGTTTTGAAGTTATATCATAAGTAACTCTATTGATACCCTTTACATTATTAATTATAGCCGTTGCGGTTTCACTCAAAAATTCATGTGTAAACGGATAGTAATCTGCAGTCATACCATCTAATGATGTAACAGCCCTTAATACGCACGCATAGTCGTATGTTCTTGTATCACCCATCACTCCAACAGTTTTAAGTGGTAAAATTACTGTAAATGCTTGCCATATTTTATTGTATAATCCATGTTTTTTAATCTGTTGGATATAAATTGAATCTGCATTTCTTAAAATATTCAATTTTTCATCTGTAATTTCACCTGGACATCTTATTGCTAATCCTGGCCCAGGAAAAGGATGTCTTTCTAAAAAATCATTTGGTATGCCTAGTTCTTTTCCCAAAAGCCTGACTTCATCTTTGAATAATTCTCTAAGGGGTTCAATTAAAACTAAATTCATTTTTTTTGGTAACCCCCCGACATTATGATGTGATTTTATAGTTACAGATGGACCGCCAGAAAAACTTACACTTTCTATAACATCAGGATATAGAGTTCCTTGAGCAAGAAAGCTAACATCGCCAATCTCTAAAGCATGTTTTTCAAATACCTGAATGAATAACTTACCAATTATTTTCCGCTTTTTTTCAGGATCTTTTATTCCCTTTAAATTTGATAGGAAAAGATTCTTTTCGTTTGCCTCAATTAAATTTAATTTATAGTGTTCCCTATATAACTTTATAACCTCTTCGCTTTCATTTTTTCTCATCAAACCATTATTTAAGTATATACATGTTAATTGATTGCCAATAGCTTTATTAATAAGTATTGCTGTCACTGAACTATCTACACCACCAGATAATGCACAAATTACTTTTTTATGTCCTACTTTCATTTTTATTTCTTCTATAGATTGTTGTAGATAAGATTTCATACTCCATTTAAAAGAAAAATTTGATAATTTAAGAAAATTCTTGATTAGTACTTTCCCATTTAATGTATGAAAAACTTCTGGATGGAACTGAACCCCATAAAAATGTTTTTTTTCATTTCCAATTATTGCATAAGGTGCATTTTCAGAAACACCATATACTTCAAAATCTATAGGTATGCTTGCTACGTGATCACCGTGAGACATCCATACTTCTTCTTTTCTTTCTTTTAAAAATAAACCTTCAAGAAGTTTGATATTTTTACTTTTGTAGTTTAATTTTACAAATGATTTCCCAAATTCTGATGTTCCAGACCCAGAAATAACTGATCCACCTAACATTTGCATCATAATCTGTTGCCCATAACAAATTCCTAAAATAGGAACTTCTAAATCATATATGCTTGAAGGTGGCTTAGGTGCTTTGTCATTTAAAACACTTGCAGGTCCTCCTGAAAGAATAATTGCTTTGGGATTAAATTTTTTCAAAAACTCATCATTTACCGTATTGAACGGATGTATTTCACAGTAAACTTTTAACTCCCTTAAACGTCTTGCAATTAACTGAGTAACTTGACTACCAAAATCAATAATTAAAACTAATTCGTTTTCCATTTAGTAACCTTCTCTTGTGAAATTATTTATTCTATCTTTTTCTTTGAAACATTGAGATAGAAAAACCGTTCATTTATGTATAGCAGGGTTAGTAGTTATACCTTTAATAACACTATCAAATGGATATTGAAAACTATTAGTTAAAGATAAATTATCATTCCACATATTAATAATATCAATTTCAGAAAAATCAGTATTTACTAATATCTTAAATTTTTCAATTTGATCAACTCACTTTTCAAGTAAAATTGAGCAAATGGCTTTGCTAACTCACTCAAGGGGAATTAAAAATATCTACTAATTTGTTTCTGTCCTATTCTTTGATGAACTCATAGTTAAAAAAATATTAAATACCAATTAATTTTACTGCGACTTGTTTTGTAAAAAATGATATTGCTATTACCTCATAGCTAAAGTTGTAGAAACAACAGAATTCATTTAATGCTTTAAATTCGTCTTGTTCCCAGCCTTCGTTCATTATGAATTCATCAAAGATAAGAATAGTATCACAATCCATCACCTGTTTTGAAAAGTTTAAAGCACAAATTGTTGAGGAGTATAAATCTGCATCAAAATTTATTACTGATGCTATAGGTCGAGTTTCAGAAAAGAAGATGGGTAAAGTATCTTCAAATCTGCCCACAATAAATTCTCTTCCTTTAATTTTAGAAACATTCCCGTCGCTAGTGTACTTCCCTTTCTTTTGAGCAACACTCCCATTTTCACGACCCCAATCTTCAGGCAACCCTGTGAAAGTATCAAACCCATACCCTTTTTTAAAAACCTTAATAAGATATTTAAACGATGATGCCCTCCACACACCAAATTCATAAAACGGCTTCGAAACTATGCTTTTTTTCACAATAGCATCAAAAAAATTAAACTTGTTGAAGTGTAATTCGGGAAGATTAGGCAAATTGAAAACCCAAGAGAATGAGCGTGCTTGTGGATTTTGCTTTAAATCAGATTGCATCAACTTGTCAAAGAAATTTCTATCGCCTTGATAAAATCTCAACGCAGCCTTCGCTAATTTTGCATTTAGATGTTTTCCATCTACCTCTAAGCACTTATCAATCCAATACTCGGCACTTTTTATCGAATTTTGAATACCATGAAGATTCCAAAAGGCTTCTGTAAAGTTTGATTTCAAGGCTATTGCTTGTGTAAAACTTGACTGAGCTTCATCTAATCTGCCCATTTCTTGGAGGGTATTACACATATTGTTATGGGCTTCAGCAAAGTCAGGTTTCAACGCTATCGCTTGAGTATAGCACGCCAGAGCTTGGTCCCACCTGCGGAGTTCTTTGAGCTTATTACCCAAATTGTAGTGGGCTTCGGGCACGTCAGGTTTCAATAATATCGCTTGGTTGTAGCGTACTAGAGCTTCGTCTAATCTTCCTAGTTTTTCGAGCGTAACACCCAAGTTGCTATAAGCTTCGGCATAGTCAGGATTCAACGCTATCGCATGGTTGTAGTTTGCCAGAGCATCATCTAATCTTCCTATTTTTTCGAAAGTAACGCCCAAGTTATTGTAAGCTTCCACATAGTCAGGCTTCAATACTGTGGCATGATTGTAGCTCGCTAGAGCTTCGTCCAACTTGCCCAGTTCTGTGAGCGTAATACCCAAGTTGTAGTGGGCTTCAGCATAGTCAGGCTTCAATGCTATCGCTTGGTTATGACTTGCTTCAGCTTCGTCTAATATCCCTATTTCATGAAGAGAGATGCCCAAGTTGATATGGGCAACAGCATCTTTGGGAGATAATGAAACTGCTGTCTGATTAGCATCTACAGCTTCAGACTTTCTGCCCATTGCTAGTAATATTGCGCCTAAAACTTTCCAGGCAAATTGATGCTTAGGAAAAAGTTGAGTAATTTGAACTGCGAGCTTTTCTGCATCAGTAAATCATCCATTCTGATAATATTCTAGAAGAATATTAAGTTGTTGCTTAGATGGGCTTGTATAACTGACCTTTTCCATAAATTGACTTTCTTTTAATAAATTAATTATTCTATCTTTTTCTTTGAAACATTGAGATAAAAAAACCATCCATTTTGTGAATAGCAGGGTTAATAGTTATACTTTTATTACAATTATCAAATGGGTATTTAAAAGTATTAGTTAAAGATAAATTGTCTTTCCACATATTAATCAAATCAATTTCAGAAAAATCACTATTAACTAATTTTTTAAATTTTTCAATTTGATCAACTCCCTCTTCAGGTAAGATTGAGCAAGTAACATATGCTAACTTTCCGCCTGGAGCAACCATGGTTGATCCTTTTGATAGTAACTCAGATTGAATATTAATTAATTCTACTAACTTTTTTTTATTGAAGTTAAATCTTGAGTCAGGACTTCTCGACCATGTTCCAATGCCAGAGCATGGAGCATCTATAAGAACTAAGTCAAATTTTTTCTCTAAACCTTTTGTACTCCAGTTTATATCAACCAAACGTGTTTCAACATTATGAACTCCTGCTCTCTTAAAACGTAGACTTGCCTGTTTTAATCTTTTTTGATTTACATCTAAAGATAAAATTCTTCCTTTATTTTTCATTATATCTGCCAATATAAGAGATTTACCACCAGCGCCTGCACATATGTCAGCAACTTGCATTCCTGGTTTTGCACCCAGTATCAACGCTGACAATTGAGATGCCTCTCCTTGAATTTCTATATTACCAGACTTAAAGAGTTTATTTCCATTTATAGGAAAACGCTTGAGAAGCCTAATGCCTACAGGTGAGTATTTACTAATTTGGAAAGGCACTTCAATTTCTCTTAATGAATTCAATATTTCGTCCCTAGTTTTATTTTTCAGTGTATTAATCCTTAGATCAACAAAAGCTTTTTTATTTAGAGATAATACAACATTTTTCCAATCAAATTTAAAATTTTTCTTTATACTCTCTAATAAAAATTCTGGAAGCTCATAGTGAACATATTCCGGCATTTCACTGTCAATAAAATTTTCGAAATTTAAATATTCTAAAAATTGTAGATTATCATCTTTAAAATTTTTATTTAATTTATTATTCAAGAAAAAAAATTTTTTAATTTTTGGTAAATCATTTTTGTAATCAACATTTAAAAAAAATAATTCTAAAATTATTTGTCTTTCAAAAGTTACTTTAAGATTATGTTTTTTTAAATGCCAATTAATCTTATTATGATGTTTGATTATGTTCCAAAAACAATTAGATATAAATTTCCTATCTTTTGACCCTATATTTTTATTAGATCTAAAATAATTTTGAATTAATTTACTTGCAATTTTAGACCCATGATCAAAAGATTTTAATAACTCTAATACACATGAAACTCTTTCAGAATCTAACATTAAGACGGTCGATAATTAGGTGCTTCACGAGTTATAGTAACATCGTGGACATGACTTTCTTTGAGCCCAGCATTACTAATTTTTTTAAATTTACAATTTTTTTGCATTTCATTAATGTCTTTATTCCCAGTATAACCCATTGCTGATTTCAGACCACCAATTAATTGATGAATAACATTTCCAGCAGGTCCTTTATATGGAACCTGCCCTTCGATTCCTTCAGGCACAAGTTTAAGATTTTCTATTTCTGCCTGAAAATATCTATCAGCTGAGCCTCTTGCCATTGCACCTAAACTACCCATACCTCTATATGACTTATAAGATCTACCTTGAAATAAAAATACCTCTCCAGGAGTTTCATCAGTGCCTGCAAGAAGAGAGCCTACCATAACGGCACTAGACCCTCCTGCTATAGCCTTTGCTATATCTCCAGAATATTTAATACCACCATCTGCAATAATTGGAACTGAGAATTTATTTGCAACTTCTACACAATCAATAATTGCAGATAACTGAGGAACGCCAACTCCAGCAACCATTCTTGTAGTACATATTGAACCAGGTCCAATTCCTACTTTTACACCATTCGCTCCAGCGTCTACAAGAGCTTTTGTTGCATCTCCAGTTGCAACATTTCCAGCAATTAGAGCTACTTCTTTTGTCATCTTTGAAATTTTTGAAACAGCATCTAGAACCATTTTACTATGACCATGAGCAGTATCAACAATCAAAACATCAACTCCTGCATCAATAAGAGCTTCTGCCCTTGAAAGCCCATTTTTTCCAACACCAGTAGCAGCCGCGACTCTTAAGCGCCCTTGTTCATCTTTACATGCATCAGGATAGTTTTGAGATTTTTCCATATCTTTAACTGTAATTAATCCAACACAGTATCCATCTTCATCAACAACCACTAATTTTTCAATACGATGTTGATGTAAAAGTTTTCTAGCATCCTCTTTGCTAACACTTTCTTTAACAGTTATTACATTTTTTGTCATGAGTGCAGAAACATTTTGATTTAAATCATTAGCAAATCTAACGTCTCGGTTTGTAAGAATACCGACTAATTTATTTTTAAGACCTTCAACGACTGGTATTCCACTTATTTTGTTTTTTTCCATTAGTTTGAAGGCATCTCCAAGGGATTGATCAGGCTTTATTGTAACTGGATTTACTACCATTCCTGCTTCAAATTTTTTTACTTTTTTTACTTCTGAAGCTTGCTCCTTAATTGAAAAGTTTTTATGTAAAACCCCTATTCCACCTAGTTGAGCCATAGTAATAGCTAATCTATGTTCGGTAACGGTATCCATTGCGGCAGATATTAAAGGTATATTTAACTTGATATTTTTAGAAATAAAAGTACTTACATTGGCGTCTGCTGGTCCAATCTTACTATATGCAGGTTGAAGCAACACATCGTCGAAGGTGTAAGATTCTTCAATTATCATTATTTATACTCGGTACTGGATTTGAAATTAATGTCATAAAGTTTTTTATAAGACCTATGGTAAATTTTGCAAAGTTTAATTCTTTGAATTTATTTTCCTTTAAAACCTAAAGCAATAACATATCCTTCAACTGATTCTTTTCGGCTTGCATCAGGTTTGACGTGATGTACTTTAGAAAAGTTTTTTTGCATTAAATCTAAGGCTTCCTTTTCTGTTCCTCCTTTAAAACACTTAGCTAAAAAAACTCCATTCCTATTCAAATTCTCAATTGAAAAGTCTAAAGCAATTTCTAAAAGATGAGTGGTTCTAATATGATCGGTTTGTCTATGACCGGTTGTATTTGCCGCCATATCAGACAAAACAACATCTGGCTTCTGTCCAAGTAATTCTATTAAATGATCCCCAACTGCTTTATCATTGATATCTCCAATTATAGATTTACATCCAGCGATATCATCTGTTTTCAAAATATCTACTCCAATAACTTTTTCATTGCCTGTAATAGAAGAAACTTTTTCAGATGCTATTTGCAACCAACCACCTGGCGCACATCCTAAGTCTATTACTGACAATCCAGGAAGTAAAAAATTAAATTTATCATTTATTTGTAAAAGTTTAAAAGCCGCTCTTGATTTATATCCTCTTTTTTGTGTCTCTAAGACATATGGATCATTAAGCTGACGACCTATCCACCTAGTACTAGAAGATTTTCTTTTTTTATCTTTTTTTATTTTGTTTAATAATCCTCTGGAGCTTCCAAATGAACCAGAATTATTTTTATTAGTCATTATGAATATCTTTTGTAGATTTAAAAAAACAACTTTTTGCTCCTGTATGACAAGCAGAACCAGTTTGCTCTATTAAAGCTAGTATTGTGTCATTGTCACAATCTAATCTTAGCTCATGAAGTTTTTGAAAATGCCCACTAGTTTCGCCTTTTTGCCAAAGCTTTTGCCTCGAACGAGAGAAGTAATACATATCATTAGTATCAATTGTTTTTTTTAAAGCTTCTTCGTTCATCCAAGCCATCATTAAAATGACACCAGTATGAACGCACTGAGATATTACGGGTACTAAACCATATTTATTGAAGTTTACGTCTGAAATTTGAAACTTTTCAGTGCTAGATATTGTGTAATTCTTAATCATCTATTTCCTTCTTTTAAAATTTTTATAATATTTGATAAATCATTGTTTATTCCCATCATTGAGGGGACTATTATCAGCACAAGCAAAGCTGTAATACCTAGACCAAAGACAATTGTAGCAGCCATAGGTATTAAAAATTGTGCTTGTAGAGATTTTTCAAACATTAGCGCTGACAATCCACCAATAGTCGTTAAAGAAGTTAGTAAAACAGGTCTAAGTCTATCTACAACACCTGAAATTATTGCTTCGTTGATAATATTTTGATCATTTAAACTATTTTCAGTGTCATTAAGCAAATCATCAAATCTTCTTTCTATAGTAGATACTAAAATAATTGAGTTATTTACTACTATACCAGCTAAGGCTAGAAGAGCGAACATAGACAAAATTGACATTGTTAAACCTAATATATAATGACCTAAAACCGCACCAATAAAAGCAAAAGGTATCATTATCATTATTGTTAATGGTCTAGACCAAGATTTAAAAACCCAGGCTAATATAAAATAGATTAACATTAGTCCGACAATTGATCCAATTTTCATATCAGCAAAAGTTTCTTTCTGCTCTAAATCCTTACCATCAAACCTATAATTCAAATTATATTTCTTAGCAATTTCAGGCAATCCATTCTGCAAAAGAAACTGTCTAGCTTGAGAAGTATTCATAAGTTGAGGAAATAGGTCACCTGAAATTGTGACTTCACGAAAACCATTTTTTCTATTAATGGAAGCAAATGGGACCTCTTCGCTTATTGTTATTATTTCTTCAAGTTTAAAACTAGTGCCAATATTAGTTATAATCCTTAAATCATTAATCATATCAGTTTGTTTTTCATTTTTTATTAATTTTAAGCGAACTGTAACTTCTTCGTCAGCCTTTGGAAACTCAGATATAATAACCCCATTAATTGCAGACCTGACTTGTTCCCCTATTTCTGAAATTGACAAACCTAACGACTGTCCCTTGTTATTTAAGCTTAAAATCCTCTCTTGCACACCAAATTCAAGATTATCACTTAATGATGTTACTCCAGGAATTGTTCTAGCAATTTTAATTAACTCATCAGATGCCTTCTTTAAGTTTTCTAAATTTTCTCCTTGAAACCTTACATCAAGATCTCTTCCGGGAGGTCCCCCACTAGGTGCTCTAATAGATAACTTATCTAGTCCAGCAACAGATTGAATATTATCTTTCCATGCCTTAATAAATTCTTTTGTTCTAACTTTTCTTTTATCCGCAGTTTTCAATTCAACAACCATAGATCCAAGTAAGTCACTTCCAATAGGACTTGGCCCAGCATCATTTGAAAAAGAGGTTCTGTCTCCGATTGTAGACATTTTAAATTTCACTAGGTTTTTTGAATACGAAAACTGTTTTGATGTTTTTTCTAAACCAATTTCAATATTATTAAGCATTTCTAGTGTATTAGTTTTTTTTGTTCCAGAATGCATTTTAAAATTTGCAATTATGATATCTGCTTCAGGAGTTGGAAAGAAGCTAAAAAGCACTCTTCCTCCTGACATCATTCCTACTGATACTATAAACATACCAATAGCAACCATGAATGTTACATATCTATAATTAAACGTTAATTTAACAAATTTTCTAAACAAGCCCTCTTGGAAATAGATAAATTTATTATCAAACCATGATCTAAATTTACCTGGTAAGTTATTTTTATTATCAAAGTGAGCTAGATGAGCCGGTAAAACTAAAAAACACTCAATTAAGCTAGCAACTAAAACAGCGCAAACCACCCAAGGGATAGCAGCAATTATTTCACCAATAACACCTTTGACCATAAATAGAGGGATAAATGCAGCAACTGTCGTGAGCATTGCTGAAATTACCGGCATTGACATCCTTGATGCAGCTACTACAGGAGCTTGTGAGCTATCAAGTTTTCTTTTAGTTTTCAAATATGAGGTGTGTTCACCTACAACAATAGCATCATCGACTACTATGCCAAGAGCCATTATTAAACCAAATAATGATATCATATTTATTGATTGCCCAGTTACTAACATAACTGCAAATGTAGCTAGAAATGCAATTGGAATACCTAATGCAACCCAAATTGCAGTATTACGACTTAAGAATAGAAAAAGTACAGCTAAAACTATACAAAGACCACTTAACCCATTTTTGACTAGTAAAGAAATCCTTTCTTGAATAAGTTCAGCAGCTGTGTTGTAAGTTTCAATTTTTATATTGTTACCAAGTAAACTTTGAGAACTAGAAATTACATTTTCAACATTTTTTGAAACCTCTATAGCATCACTCGTTTTACTTCTTCTTACCCACAACTCTACTGCAGGATTTCCATCTACAACTTTTAAAATACTACCTTTTTCAATATTATAAGTTATCTTTGCTAAGTCTTCGAGTAAAATCCTGCCACCAGAGCTAGAGCTCTTTAATTCTAATTTTTTAAAAGAATCAACTAGTCTTTTTTCGCCTTCTGTTCTAACTCTTAATGAACCATCAGCGTAACTCCCACCAGAAACATCCTGTGTTTCAGATTTTATTAAATTAGCAATTTGATTAAAAGATAATTTGAGTTTTGCTGTTTCTAATTGGGGTATTTCTATTAAAATTTCTTCTTTAGGAAGACCTAATATATCAACTTTATCGACACCTGAATTTAAAAGTAACTCTTTTAGATTTTTCGACTTTATTCTCAGTTCTGATAATGAAACTTCTCCAGACAATACAATTCTAGTTACTGTATCAAAAAATTCTCCAACAATAATTCTAGGTTTTTTGGACTTTTCAGGAAAATTTATTCTTGACACAGCCGTTTCAATATCTGTTCTTCCTTTTTGCATGTCATAACCATATTGAAACTCAACTTGTGTACGACCAAGGCCCTCAACAGATTTGGATGACACCTTTTTAACACCAGAAATTGGTCTCAGCTCTGGCTCTAATAATTGAATAATATTTTTGTCAATTTCTTCGGCAGTGGCACCTGGCCAATCAATTGTTACAGCTACAACTTCTACATCAAAATCAGGAAAAAATTGTTTGTTAAGTTTACCTATAGATAACAAACCTATAATTATCATTAATAACATGATAATGTTTGCAGATGTTCGATGTTCTACAAAAAATTTTAAAAAACTTGACTCTTTAAACCTTACCAAATTTCTATCCTAATTAGAAAATACTTTAATTTAATATTTTTATTTTTTGGTTATTGAGATTTTCTGGAATTCTTGTAATAATGATATAATCATTTTCAGACAAATTTCCATCAACTAAAATATATCCAGATCCTTTGTAAATCAGTTTTATTTTTTTTGGCTTAGCAATGCCGTTTTCAACAATATAAACTTTATCAGTATACAAAGATGACTCTGGTAACTTAAAAATATTTCTAAAATCACCAACAGGATAGTCTACCCTTACAAATGTACCTAAAGGGATATAATTTTCTCTTTTTTCAAATTTATCAATTCTAGCAAATAACTTTCCACCACCTTCTTCTTCATTTGTTTTTCCGTCTGATCTTTCAATTATTCCTTTCATGGTTTTCAAAAACGTAGTTCCACTTTTCCATAAAACATCAATTGATTTTCCGATTAGATCATTTGAATTAGAATAGATCTTTGAAGGCACAACAAACTCAACTTCTAAATTTTCAGTAGAAAATATATTAGCTATTTTTTCATTACTATTTACAAATTGACCTTGATTTATTTTAACGTTAAACAATCGACCATTAAAATGAGATTTTAAAACTGTATCTGACAAGTCTTCTTTTGCCTTTTCTAACGTAGTCTTTGCTCTAATATAATCAGATCTATTTTTTGAAAGAAGAATTAATTCGTTATCATATTTATTTTGAGAAACGACATTGTCTTTTAACATTGTTTTAAATCTATTTACCTGTCTCTTTCGAATACCAAGTTGTTCGGCTAATTCATTAGTTTCAGATGTTAGTTTTTCAATTTCTAGTAAAAATCTTCTTTGGTCTAGTTTTGCTAATATCTCTCCTTTAGTGACGTAGGATCCATTGAGAAGTTTATCCGAAATAAAATTAACTCTACCTGATACTCCAAATCGAAGATCTCCACTTCTTGATGATATTATTTTACCATAAGCGTCTGAAGTTGGAGAGTAATTATTTCTTTTTGGAGTAATAACATTTACGTAAAAAGTTTTTTCTTCTACTGTTGATGGCTTTGCTTCGGGTCTAGTTGAGACTAAGTACTTATATAAAAATATACTTATTCCTAAAACCAAGAAAAACATCATTGTTTTAAAATTTAATATTTTAAATAACACTTTCATTTTCCTAATTGATATTCAATGGTTAGATAAATTTAAAAATTTTTTAATCATTTATATTATAAGTTAATATAATCCTAATTTTATTAATTCTGAATTTACCTCATCTGGTATTTCTTCGCTTCCATCGTCATTGGTATTTAAATCAGGTGGAATATCTTCTTCCATATAATATCTCCATCCTTGAAATGGTCTCATCGGTGTTGGTATTACTTTTATCAAATCTTTATCTAATATTAATTCACAACCTTTACTACCATCGCTTCTAATTACTGATGTTATATCCAAAATTTTTTGTCTAACCAAAACGTTTCTTTGAATAATCCAATACATTGAACCTGTTTTGATTAGATCTGCTTTTTGTTTAGGCATGTTTCTTGTTGAATGTATAATAGCACCATAATTTTCAAATAGCATATGTTGTCTTATTTTTAGTCTTTCGATTGATTTTATCCCGACTGCAATTTTTTTTAAATTATAAGACAATGACTTAATCCAATTATAAAATAACTATAGCAGAAAGACCTAAAAAGGTAAAAAAACCAATTACATCTGTAGCGGTTGTTAAAAAAACAGAACTTGATATTGCTGGATCTATATTGAACTTCTCTAATGTAAGTGGAATAAGAGTTCCTAGAATACCTGCAAAGAGTAAATTAGCTACCATAGCTAAACCCATAATAATAGCTATTAATTCATCATTAAACCATAAATAAGCCAACAGAGCAGACAATAAGGCAAATAATAAACCGTTTAATAGACCTACCCAAGTTTCTTTCAGAACAAATTTTTGCAAATTAGTATAATTTAATTGTCGTGTTGCTAATGCTCTAACGGCTACAGTTACAGTTTGAGTACCTGCGTTTCCTCCCATAGAAGCTACTATTGGCATTAGAACTGCTAAAGCAACCAACTTTTCTATTTCTTCTTGAAACAATCCTATAACAGAAGAGGCAAGAATTGCTGTAAGCATATTAAGTATTAACCATGAAAAACGACCTTTTACAGTTTCAATGAATGAAGAACTTATTGACAAGTCACTTACTCCTGTCAAACCTTGAAGGTCTTCTTCGGCTTCTTCATTAATCACATCTACAATATCATCCACTATAATCACACCAAGAAGTCTGTTTATATTGTCAATAACAGGCATATCAACAAGTCCATATTGTTGAAATAACAATGCAACTTCTTCTTGATCAGTTTGAACATTTACACTTCTTGGGCTGGTTGCCATCAAATCTTTTAATCTTACAGGTCTTTTTGCTGATAATAATTTAGATAATGATATTACACCTAATAATCTATGAGCAGGATCAACTACATAGATTGAATAAAAACTATCTTCTTCTTCTTGAGGCTTCGCTCTCATATGATCGATGGTCTGACCAACAGTCCAGTTACTAGGAAATGCAAGAAATTCTCTTTGCATTAATCTTCCAGCCGATTCTTCAGGAAATGAAAGAGCTTCCTCAACCAGTATTCTGTCAGCTTTAGGGAGTTGTTTAATTACTACCTTTCTTTCTTCTTCTTCAAGCTCTTGGAGAATATCAACAGCATCATCAGAATGTAAAACAGGTATAGCCCTTGCAAGCGCTCTTGGCCCAATTATATCAATAACCTTTTCCTGAACATTTTGATCAAGATAAACCAAAACTTCTGGATCAAGTGCTTTGCCTAAAAGAGATATAGCCGTAACTAATTCTTCACCAGTTAATCTTTCAAGCATATCAGCTTGATCAGCTGGATGAAGTGGAGAAATTAATTTTACTAATTCTTGCTTGTTATTGTTTTCTATTGAAATTGAAATTGCGTTTTCAACTTCAGGAGTTAGACCATATAAACTTCTAAAGTTTGTTTCCGTTTTAGAAACATCTTCAATTTCTAAATCATTTTTATTTTCTTTTAGGTCCATAATTATACCTTAGTTAAAATTTATTTCATATAATTTGAGCCTCAACTAAATATAATAAATTATTACTCATCATCTATCTCTTGAAAAACTTCTCTGATTAATCTCAAAGATTCCAAACCTGCAGGCGCTCCACAATAAATTGTAATCTGTAGCACTACATCTCTTATTTGCAATCTTGTAAGTCCATTATTTATAGCACCTCTGACGTGTAGTTTAAATTCGTGTGATCTATTTAAAGCAGCAATCATACCTAAATTCACTAGAGATCTATCTCTGTCTGATAAATTTTCCTTATTCCATACTTCTCCCCATGCATACTCAGTAACTAATTTTTGCATGTCAGCACCCAACTCGTCCGCTGAGGCAAGAGCCTTATCAACATACTCATCACCTAGAACTTTTCTTCTTTTCGCAATACCTTTTTTAAAAATTTCACTTTCCATAATAATACCTCTATAAAATTTGTTGACTTATTAAATTTAAACCACATAAGAAAAGAGCAGAATGGCTAATGTGATAAAATAATCTGTCAGATAATTTTTTATTCAACAACTTACCTAAATAAATACCAATTGGTAATATTGGCAAAACCACAATACTCAACATTATACTTGTAGAATTAAATAGTTGAAGATCAAAGAAAAAAGGTAATTTTGCTAAATTTATTATTAAAAAATAAAAACTCATAGTCCCCACAAATAATTGTCTTTCAAGCCCCATTGGTAATAAAAAAATTTGAGCTGGAATACCTCCTGTTAAGGCCACAAAACTTGAAAAACCAGAAAAACCACACCAACCAATTGCTCTTGATAATGAAGATTTGATATTTTCTATTTTTTTTATTGTCTTATTGTGAAAAAAAATCCCCTTAAAATATCTAATTGACGTAATTAGAGCAAGTATACCAATTAAAATTAAAATATATTTATCCTCTAGATACTCAAAACATATCCAACCTAGTACTTGTCCTAGAAGCCCTCCAAGTACCATCAATTTTAAGATCTTTAATACAGGAAATTTTCTCCATGTGTATGCAACAAAAATATCTGTGATTAAATATAATGGTAACAAAATTGCGATTGCAAGTTTTGGTGGGAAAGCTAAAACCATTACAGGCAAACCCAAAGAGCCTAATGCCCCTCCAAATCCAGATTTTGATATTGCAACAAGAATAACTGAAAGAATTGCAACAGGTATTAAAATCTCTAATTGATTTATAAGTTTTAAATTATTTAATGTTTCTTCAATCAATTTATAATTCCACTTTGATTTAATTTTGATTTATAAGTATCAAGAATAAAAAAACAAAGCATAATTTTAATTTATACTTTTTAGAGGAAATTTCATGTCTATGAGACCAATTAAAAATGAAAGACTTTCAAGATCTGTTCTTGAAGGTGCCGGCGTCAGGCTAGATCGAGCTTTTGGATTTGGAAACACAAGTGAATTTGATCCATTTCTATTGTTAGATGATTTCAGAAATAATGATCCTAGAGATTATCAAATGGGTTTTCCTTGGCATCCTCATAGAGGAATAGAGACCATTACTTATATTTTAAAGGGTTCTGTCGAACACAAAGATAGTTTAGGAAACTCAGGAGAATTATCTGATGGTGATGTTCAATGGATGACAGCTGGTTCAGGAATACTTCATCAGGAAATGCCTAAAGGCAATATTAAAGGTGAAATGCATGGTTTTCAATTGTGGGCTAACTTACCTTCAAGCCTTAAAATGACAAACCCAAATTATCAGGATATTAAATCCAGAGATATTAAAGTTATTAATGAAGATGATGGAACAATTATTAAAATTATAATTGGAGATTATAAAGGGTATAAGGGTATAATAAAAGGAATAGCTTCAAACCCTCAATATTTTGACATCTATGTGCCTCCAAACAAAATTAAGAGTTTTCCTATTTCAACTTACGATAATTGTTTTGCATACATTTTTGAGGGAGCTGCAAAGTTTGATTATTCTTCTGATCCTAAAGGAATAAAAATTGAGAAATCAATAAATAATAGAGAGTACACAATTAGGGATATGAGTGGTAACAAAACCTTAATTACTTTTGATAAAGGTAATGAAGTAAAACTTCTTTCAGGAAATAAAGGTGTAAGATTTCTTTTAGTTTCTGGAAATCCAATTCAAGAACCTGTTGCTTGGCACGGACCAATTGTAATGAATACAAACGAAGAAATTGAGCAAGCTATTACAGAATTAAATAACGGAACTTTTATTAGGCAATAAAGGAGTATAAAAAATGAAAATAGCAGTAATTGGTGCTGGTGCAATGGGGTCGATATATGCATCTTTTCTTTCCAAAAATAATAATGAGGTTTTAGTAATTGATATATGGGTAGAACATCTTGAAGCTATAAAAAATAATGGATTAAGAGTATCTGGTTTTAGTGGAGATAACGTTGTTAAAAATATTAATGTATCAAGCAATATTGAAGATGCAAAAGGGTATGAATTATTTATAATTGCAACAAAAGCTTCTGGTGTTGGCACAGTAGCGTCAAAGTTAAGTGAAATTACTAATGATGATTCGTTAATTTTAACTATTCAAAATGGGCTTGGTGCAGGAGAAAGAATTGCTAAATATATGCCTACAAACAATATTCTTCTAGGTGTTGCCCAAGGTTTTGGAGCCGCAATGAAAGGTCCGGGACATGCACATCACAATAATATGAGTATGATTAGAATAGGTGAAATGAATGGAGGAATAACTCAAAGATTAAAAAAACTAGTAAAGGTATGGGGTGATGCTGGTTTTAATGCAAAAGCTTTTGAAGATATAGAACAATTAATATGGGAAAAGTTTATTTGTAATGTGGCATGGAGTGGTTCTTGCTCAATATTTAGAAAAACTCTCGGAGAGGTTATGAATAATGAACATATGTTTGATATAGCTAAAGGTTGTGCATTAGAAGCAAGAAAAATGGGTGATTTTAAAAAAGTTAATTTCACTTTCGAAAATACAGTTGAGTACATTACAGAGTTTGGTAAAAAACTTCTTCACTCTAAACCTTCTATGCTTCAAGATATTGAAGCAAAAAAACTATGCGAAATTGACGCAATTAATGGGATGGTAGTTACCTTGGGTGAAAAAAATAACATCAAGACACCATATAATTCTGTTGTTACCTCATTGATTAAAGCACAAGAGCTAGAATATTAAAAAAAGTAACTTTAATTGAATCTTGCTATAATTAGATATTTTAAATATAATTAAGTGTTTATTAAGTTCATGAATGTATAAGCCATGTTTTTTAATAAATTATTACTAACAAGACACTCTTTTTATTATTTATGAAGAGTTAAGAGAAGGAAAAAAAATGGCAACAGGAACAGTCAAATGGTTCAACCCAACCAAAGGTTATGGTTTCATAGAACCTGAAGGGGGAGATAAGGACGTATTTGTTCATATTAGCGCTGTGCAGGCTGCAGGAATGACTACACTTGAACCTGATCAAAAAATTGAATATGAACTTGAAGACGGCAAAGACGGTAAAGTTTCTGCTGGAAACCTAAAAGCTATCTAAAAATTTAATATAATTTTACTTTTCATTCAATATAATTAACAATTAATTGTACTAGTACATGAATACAAATTTACTTGCCAAATTACTCGTAAACACAAATGATTTAAATAATATGAAGTTATTACTCAAAGCTATCTTTACAAGTAAGGAATTAAAGGAGTTTGATAATCGTTTAAAAATATTTCAATTGCTAATGCAAGGAAAAAAACATAGAGAAATATCAGAAAATTTAAATGTAGGAATAGCTACGGTTACAAGAGGCTCTTTAGCATTTGAGAAAGAAGAAATTTTTAAAATGAAAACAAACATAATAGATATTTTAAGATCAAAAAATTTCGATAATGACAAGTAAAAAAGAACAAAAAAAAATTAATATTAATGGAAAACCTAAATATATTAATTTAGGCACAGATTATAATTTTTTTGAATTATTCCAAGAAATCCAATTAAATTTTGTAAATTGTTTCTTATTTGAATCCCTAGGAGAAGAAAGTAACATTTCTCGATATCATATAATCGGTTTTGATCCAAAATATATCATATCTTCTGAAAATGATTATGAACTTAAAATTAATTGTCCTATAAGTGGTGAAACTGACACAATTACTTGTGACAATCCATATTACAAATTAAGAGATATTATTCCTCAAAACGTTATTTCAAGAAAATATGCAGGTGGATTAGTAGGTTATATAAGTTATGACAGTATTAATTACTTTGAGAGAAACTTAAACATAAAAAAACATCCCAAGTTTGAATCTTTCAAGTTCGGAGTGTTTCTTGATGGTCTTATTTATGATCAAATGACTGGTGAAGTATTTTATTATTATTATGAAGAAAATAAAATCGAGAAAATAAAAAATATCATCAAGCAAAAACGTAAAAAAAGTTTAAATATTCAATGTAAGTTTTTAAATGATTCTATGACAAAGGATCAACATAAGAAAACTGTATTAAAAATCAAAGAAGATATTAAGAATGGATTAATTTTTCAATGTGAAGTTGGATTTAAAAGTCATTATGAAATCAAAGGAGATCAAACAGCAATTTACGAAAAATTAAGAAACTTGAACCCTTCCCCACATATGTACTTTATGAAATTTTGTGATCAAGTAATAATTGGTGCATCTCCAGAACTACTTTTTAGACTAAGAAATGGTGAAATGGAAACATTTCCTTTAGCTGGAACAACAAAAAGAGGAAAAGATAAACTTGAAGATCTTAAACTAGCAAGAGAGTTATTAAACGATAAAAAAGAAATTGCAGAACACAATATGCTAGTGGATTTGCACAGAAATGATTTAGGAAGAGTAGCTAAATTTGGGACTGTCAAAGTTAGAAACTTAATGGATATTAAAAAATATTCACACGTCCAACATATCTCATCAGAAATTGCTGGCATAATAAGTGAAGAAGAAGATATGTTTTCTGCACTAGCATCAAATTTCCCCGCAGGCACCTTGTCTGGAGCTCCAAAGATTGAAGCAATGAAAATAATTAATGAAATAGAAGAAGAAGGAAGAGGACCTTACGGAGGTGCAATAGGACAATTTGGATTTAATGGTGATTGTACATTTGCAATACCAATTAGATCAATCTTTATAACAGGCGAACAAGCTTATGCCCAGACATGTGGTGGTAATGTATATGACTCTGATCCTGATAAAGAATATTTGGAAATAGAAAGAAAACTAGCTGCTATGAAAACAGTTCTAGCTTCATTTGAAGAAAAAGAAATTAAATGAAAGTTGTGATAATTGACAATTATGACTCTTTTACTTTTAACCTTTATCAATATTGTGGTGAAATTTTAAATAAAAGAACATTATCTGGCCAAAATGAAATAATTGTTAAAAGAAATGATGAAATATCAGTAAAAAATTTAGAAAATTTTAATCCTGATAAAATAATTATATCGCCGGGTCCGGGTTCTCCAGACAAAAAAGAATATTTTGGTAATTGCCAGGATATTATTCTTAAATTAGGAAAATCAATTCCTATTTTAGGCATATGCCTTGGAATGCAAGGTATAGTTCATTCTTTTGGGGGCAAAATAATACATGCAAAAGAACCTATGCATGGAAAAATTTCTTTCTTATTACATGATGAAAAAGGTATATATGAAAAAATCCCTCAAAATATTGAAATTATGCGATATCATTCTTTGGTAGTTGACATTGAAACTTTACCTGATTGTTTTGACATAAATGGAATTTCACAAGAAAATGATAATAAAAACAATATACTGGAAATAAAACAAATCACTCCTAAATGTGAAATCATGGCAATATCTCATAAAATCTACCCAATTTATGGTATACAATACCATCCAGAGTCATTTGGCAGTGAAGGTGGAATGGAGATATTACAAAATTTTTTATTTAATGATAATGGTAATAAATGAAAACAAAAGTAATCAAGATTTATGAACCTGGTTCAGTGGATGTTCTTAAAATCGAAGAAGTTGAAATTGACAAACCAGGTTTAAATGAAGTTTTAATTGAACACTCCTATGCAGGATTAAATTTCATAGATATAAATCAAAGAAGAGGCACCTATCCACTTAAAACTCTTCCTCAAATTATGGGGATGGAAGCCTCCGGCATCATCAAAGAAGTAGGACAAAATGTATCAAAATTCAAAATTGGTGACAAAGTAACTCATTGTATGAATCTTGGATCCTACTCAAAATTAATGATATTGAATCAGGATAGAGTTATTAAACTCAAAAATGACGTTGATTTAAGTATTGCTGCAGCCTCAACTTTACAGGGACTAACAGCACAATATCTTATAAACCACTCTTACAAATTAAAGCGCAACAATACTGTTTTAATTCACGCTATTGCTGGTGGAGTAGGACAAATACTCTGTCAATGGGCAAAAAATATTGGAGCTTATGTAATTGGTACAGTCAGCAATCCACATAAGGAGAAAATAGCTAAAATAAACGGATGTGATTTTATAATAAATTATACTGAAGATAATTTTGTTGAGAAAATTATAGAAATCACTGAAAAGAAAGGTGTTGATGTTATTTATGATTCTGTTGGGAAAGATACTTTTTTAAAAGGAATTAAATGTTTAGCACCAAAAGGTAGAATAGTAAGTTTTGGTGTTTCATCAGGACCAATAGAACCAATTAACATTAATTTATTGAGATCATTTTCTGGTTCAATTGCAACTGGAGGGCTGAATACATACATCAAAGACAGTGATGAAATGCAGAGTAATGCTGACGCATTTTTTGATTTGATTTTAAAAAAAGAAATAGATATCGACATTACAAACGAATTTAATATTGAAGAGATTCAAAAAGCTCAATTGAGCTTAGAAAGCAGACAAACAACTGGATCAGTAATTCTAAAATTTTAAATTTTTTACTTTATATAGTTATATAATTAAATATTATATAATCATAAATATGGAGTTGATACTCAGTTGCTTAATCTTGGATTATTTATGATGCCACTTCACCCGGCTGAAAAAGACGTTGGGGTTTCCTACGAAGAGGATAGACAATTAGTTCTTTTAGCAGATAGGCTTAATTATAAAGAGGCCTGGATGGGTGAACATTATAGTTCAACTGCTGAACCTGTTACTTCACCTTTAATTTTTAATGCTTCATTAATATCAGAGACAAAAAAAATTAAATTTGGATCAGGAGTTATCTCTTTACCTCAACAACATCCTGCTGTTGTTGCTGGACAAGTAAGTTTATTAGATCATCTCTCTAAAGGCAGAGTCATTATGGGGGTTGGTGCTGGCGGGTTGGTTAGCGATTGGGAATTATTTGGCAATGAAGATGGTCGCAAACGTGCAATTACTATGATTGAATCAGTGGAAGCAATTTTAGAGTTTTGGAAAGATAACGAAAGTTACAATTATAAGGGTGAGTTTCTAGACATATCATTAAATAAAAATATTGTATCTGAACTGGGAATAGGAAAGTTTGTTAAACCATTTCAAAACCCGCATCCAGAAATTGCAGTTTCTTTAAAGAATCCAAATTCTATGACAGCAAAACTTGCCGGTGAAAAAGGATGGATCCCAATTTCAGGAAATTTTATTGATGCAAAAGCTATAGCTACCCACTGGCCTACTTATCTTGAAGGTGCTGAAAAAGCTGGAAAAAAACCATTATTTGATAAATGGAGAGTTGGCAGAAGTATCCTAATAACAAATTCTAATGAAGAAGCTGATGAAATTATTAATGATCCAAACGGTGTTTTTTCAAACTACTTTCTTTATTTAAATACAGTTTCAAAACTTGCATCAGGTACCTTAAGTAAAGACATTAACATAAAAAGTGAACTCCCTGATGCCATGAAAAAAGCGAAAGATTTAATAATAATTGGCGATCAATCTACTGTTATAGATAAATTAATTGAATTTATAGATATTGTTGGACCTTTTGGAACACTTTTAATTACAGGTCATGATTTTGGTAATTCCAGAAAACTATGGGAAAGTTCATTCACTAAAATGTCAGAAAGTGTTGAACCTATATTAAGTAAATATTTAAAACAGAAATTTGCAGCTTAATAGTTATTTTGGCATCATTTTTTGGAATGGAAATCTATAAGTTTTTAGAGTGAATTCGTTATTTCTGGATCTTTTGTCTTGATCTTCTTTTACAATTTCACCCATTTGAGGAACACCAGATCTTTCTGCATTTCTTTTTGCTTGATCTAGTGCTTCTTCGTTTTCTTCTGTATATGGAAATTTAAAAAGCTTGTTTATACCATCTTTAATAGCCCATAAAATAATAAATCTATCTCCTTGTTCATATACTACTGCATGATGTTCATAAACAAATTGTTCAGGAGGTCTATCAAACATAGGTCGCCCAATGAACTCATGATTGGTATAAAAACTAAGCCAAATTGCTATAAAAATTATTGGAACAGTAAAAAACCTTTGCCATATATTCCTAGTAAAAAAAGGTAGACAACAAATGGCCCCCGCGAATGACCAAATAAGCATTAACTGACCTGAGCTTATTGTGAAATCAATCATTATACCCCACTCTTTTTTCTAATGACCTCACCATCAATTATAAGCTCATTTGTTGGATCGACATGAACTATACCGTTGTAATCGACTCTAAATTTAAATGCAGGAAGTTCTTGCCCTTCTGCACTAAAAAATAATTTTTTTGTGTATTCTTCTTTGTATGGATTTACCTTAAGTAATTTTACGGTAGCATGCGTAAGTGGAGCAGGAAATTTTCTAGAATTATAAAAATGTATTGTTACAAGATACGATCTTGCTTCAGGTGTCCTGATTGCAACTACTTCCCGATTTTCTTTTAAATAAACAGTTTTACCATTCTGATCTACATAAGTATCATTTACAGTTCCTAAATCGTCTCTTTCTAAATGAATGAGAGCATCATCTGGTCTTCTGAAACTAACAATATGTCCCATATTATCTTTTACCCAAATATCAAGGTCAAATGGTTTTTCTCCATCCCATTCTAGTTCTATGAAATACTCAGCTTTTGGTTTAATGGTCTCTTTCTTTGCAACTGGGTTTATTAATAAAAAAGCCAGCATAAAAAGAAAAACAAAGCCTATGAGCATATTGAATAAAAGGTCAATGAAACCAAAAGATGATCTATATCTTGGATCACTCATATTTTGTATTATTCTCTAAAATTACCATTTGAACTTTTGTTAATACACTACCAACCAAACCTGAAAGTGTTGTACATAAGGCAGTACTCATGCCAAGTGCCATATTTGAGATTACTTTTTGAACATTTTCAACATTACTTACATCTAAATTATCAAAGGCAGAACTCAACATTAATAAAAAGCCCGCTACTGTTCCTATTAATCCAAGTGTAACCATTGTTTCCGAAGCAAACCAAATATAGTTACTAAGTTTTATATATTGGGTATCGGATCTAAAGCTTAGAAATCCTGTTGCAATAGAAGTTGCAACAAAGATTATAATTATTATAAAACTAATTTTTGTTTGGTCTGCATTCCATAACTCATCAAACCAACCATAGGTAAATATTAACATAGCAGCAAATAAGACAGTAACTACCTGTATCCACCATAATAAAAAAGCTTTAGACAATTTATTACCTCCTATTTAAACATTGCTACGAAAATAAAGAAAATGCTAGAATTATGTATTAAATAAGTTTTTTTTTAATAAAAATTGTCCGATTTATAATCTTATAATTTATATAAAACCA
>CACNWE010000008.1 GCA_902623995.1 uncultured SAR116 cluster alpha proteobacterium
TTTCCCTCATAACAAAAGAGCACAACAAGGTTTAGCATCTTTAAACAAACCTAACCACAATAATTCCTTAAAAAGTCCCTCTCAAGACGCTATTAATCAACTAATGAGTCTCTACAACCAGGGACAACTTTCACTTGTAGTTCAGCAGGCTAAGGATCTTACAGAGCAATATCCAGAAGCATTTATAATCTGGAATATACTGGGAGCAGCACATATAGGATTAGGACAAGTTATAGAAGCATCAGAAGCTTTTAAGACGGTGACAAGATTGAACCCTAATTATATTGATGGGTTTAACAATCTTGGCATAACACTCAAAGATCAAGGTAAACTTGACGAAGCCATTGAAGCATATAATAAATGTATATCACTTAAGCCTGATTATGCTGAGGCCCATAATAATATTGGGAATGTTTTTAAAGAGCAAGGTAAGCTTGAAGAAGCCGTTGAGTCTTATAATAAAGCTATCTTATTTAAACCTGACTATGCGGAGGCTTATAACAACAAGGGGACGATCTTCCAGGACCAGGACAAACTGGATGATTCTATTGAGGCTTATAATAAATGTATATCGCTGAAACCTAATTATGCTAATGCTTATTACAATTTGGGTAATGTTCTAGGAGTTCAAGGTAAACTTGATGAGGCAATAAAAACTTATAAGAATTATATCTTACTAAATCCTAATCATGCTGAAGCTTATTACAATATGGGTAATGCTTTGGAAGTTCTTAGTAAGCCTGACGATGCTATTGAAGCATATAATAAAGCAGTTTCACTTAAACCTAATTATTCAAAAGCATATAACAACATGGGAACAGTTTTCCATGATCAGGGTATACTCGACAAAGCATTTCAGGCTTACAACAAAGCACTTTCCTTGAACCCTGATTATGCAAAGGGTCATTTAAACTTAGGAAACGTTTTAAGAGATCAAGGTAAGATCGAAGAATCTATAAAGTCATACAATAAAGCACTCTCAATCAAACCTGATTATGAGGTGGCTAGAGCAGAGAAACTGCATCAGTTAGCTAGGATCTGTGATTGGACATCTATTGACGATGATCGAGAATTAATCCCATCAATTGGAACTTTTAAAAACTGTATTTCTCCACTTCCAATGTTTTCCTTAGAAGATGCGCCAGAAAGTCATTATCTTCGCTCAATTTTATATGCCAAAACTATGTTTACTAAAAAGCCTATACCACTTCCAGCTAAACCATCTGAGAAACCAGAACGAATTCGTATTGGTTATTTTAGTGCAGATTTTAAAACACATGCTGTTGCCTATTTGATTGCTAAAGTTATTGAACAACATAATCGTGAGAAATTTGAAATTTTTGCGTACTCCTTTATTAGTGATTTTGATGACGAATTACAAAATCGCCTTAAAAAATCATTTGATGTATATAAAGATGTTAGTGAAATGAGTGATGAAGAAGTTGCTCTTCTTTCAAGAAAAGATAACATCGACATTGCTATAGATTTAAATGGTTATACTAGAAAAAATCGAACTAACATTTTTGCATATCGTGCAGCACCAATTCAAATAAACTACCTAGGTTTTCCTGGAACTATGGGTGCTGAATTCATAGATTACATAATAGCTGATAAATATTTAATTCCCCCCAGTAATGAAAAATACTTCATTGAAAAGAAAATATATCTTCCTCATAGCTATATGCCAACAGATAATTCCAGAGAGTTTTCTAAAAGTCTTATTTCTAGAGGTGATATGAATTTGCCAGACAATGCTTTTGTTTTCTGTTGTTTCAATAATAGTTATAAAATTACTAATAACGAATTTGATATTTGGATGCGGTTAATCCAAAAAGTTAAAGGAAGTATTTTGTGGCTTAGTATGTCCAACAAGATATCTGCAGATAATATTATGAAAGAAGCTAAAAAAAGAAATGTAGATGCCTCTAGGCTTATTTTTGCAAATAAAGTAACCATTGACGAACACCTTTCAAGACATAAATTGGCTGATTTGTTTCTAGATACGTTTTCTTTTAACGCCCACACAACAGCTTCAGAAGCACTTTGGGCAGGTCTACCTGTGGTAACTAAAAATGGAAAAGGATTTGCCGCAAGAGTTGCTGGTAGCTTACTTAACTCCCTAGGAGTTCCAGAGTTGATTGCAGAAAATGAAAGTGAATATGAAGCATTGATCTTAGAACTTGCCACCAACCCCTATAAGCTCAAAACGGTTAGAGAAAAGATAGCTGTGAACAGATTTTCTGAACCACTCTTTAATACCGAATTATATGTTAGACATTTAGAAACCGGTTATCAATTAGCTTATCAAAACTACTTTTCTGGAAATACCCCAAAAACAATTATTGTCCCCGCTGAAATGAACTAGACTTCAACTTTAAATATGAACTAAACTCACCTTTATTATAAGTGTAACTTATTATATGTGTTTAGGCTCAATTTCCTTCTGTATAAAATCATATCAATAAATTATTTCCGAAGAATTATATACTCATTTCTTTAACTTAAGATAAGTCCAAAATAATTGAAATAGTTAAACCTTTTAAAACTAAGAAATATTTTTTTCAATAATGACATACAATATTTTTTTGATAGTACATTGGTTAGATATTAAGAAAATTGAATGAATTCAATGTTTAAAATGAAACTATTTATAGTTTATTTAAATGAATATCGAAAATTCAAAAAAGTAACCAACTAAAAATTTTAAAATAAAGTTTTAACATATTTAAGTCTATCTATCAAATTTACCTTGATTACTAACATAAATCAGGATCTAGTTAAATTTTTTATTCGGATACATCATCATTATTTATTGGCGTTTTTAAATATTTTTTCCACATATCTTTATAAGAATCCTCAACATCTCTAGCGAAAGATTGGCCATTACATAATGGAGATGATAACATTTGTTTTCTTAATCCCTGTCTTATCTCCTTTAGATATTCAGGCCTGTTAGACATTTTACTTGCTAGAGCCACATAATCGTCAATATCTTGAGCAATAAAATCTGTCAGCCCTATATTTGTTAAAATACTAGCACCAACACGACCTACATGACGGTCCCCTAGTAATGTAATTACTGGAACACCCATCCACAAAGCCTCACATGTTGTCGTAGCTCCATTAAAACAGAATGTATCTAAGCAGATATCTATTTTATTATAAAACTCTAAATGTTCATTCTTATCAGATACCCTATTATGGAATTCTATTCGATCAGCAGCTATACCTTCTTCTTCAAAAAGGCCAATATAGTGCTGTCCATGAGTGTTAAGTTTTGGACTTTTTATAATAAGTTTAGAATTTGGTACAGCTTTTAAGATTTTTGCCCAAACATTGATAACTTCAAATGTCATTTTCGCCAAGTTATTAAAGCTACCAAACGTAATATAGCCTCTACTATTTTGAGGTAAGTCAGTGTTCACATTAATATTTTCATTACCTTTGTAACACTGAAAACCGTTGGGTAACCGAAATAGTGTTTCACTATGAAAGTCATCTGCTTCTCCAACTGGATCGGCTATCATATCTGTAAAACGGTAGTCAATCGCTGATAGACCCGTTGTGTTTGGATACCCAAGCCAAGTGACTTGAATAGGAGCTGGCTTCTGAGCAAATACTAATAATCTGTTATTTGCAGTATGGCCAGCTAAATCAACTAGAATGTCAATCTTATCTTTTTTGATTAGCTTAACAACATCAGTATCGGAAATACTAAATATAGGACGCCAATGATCTGATAAGGCCATAAGACGCCTTGTGGTACCATCAATTGGAGTATTATTATAATAGCAAAACGTTTCAACAACTGAAGCATTATGATGCTCTAAAAGTGGCTCAAAAAAATAAGATACTGAGTGACTTTTAAAGTCTCCAGAAACATAGCCAATACGTAATTTATCTCCAGAATGTTTAAAATTTTTATAGTCTAACGGAGTCCTTATATCTAATCCACCAAATTGTTTCTCAAATTCAAGATGCTCTTCATAAACTTGTGTGAGTGACCACATCCACGAATAGTTTAAAGAGTTATTTTTACTATGATAAAAATCATTGTTGTTTTTTTGTAATGATATAGCTTTATTATGATTTAATTTGGCCTCTTCGTGTTTTCCAAGTTTAATAAGTATATTACCTAAATTATTATAAGGCTCAGCAAAGTCAGATTTCAAATTTATGGCTTGTCTTTGGATTAGTTCTGCTTCACTTAATAAACCTAGCCGTTCTAGAACATTACCTAAGTTATTATAAGCGGCTATATATTCTGGATCTATACTTAGAGCTTTTTTGTAATTTTTTTTTGCTTCTTCATAACGTCCAATTTTACATTGTGTATTACCTAGATTATTATAAATTTCTGCATCTTTAGGATCAATTTTAATAGCGAATTTATTTGCTTTAATACTATCGTTAAATTTTCCATTCCGATTATGGATGAGAGCAAGGATTTTCCATGCTAATTTGTCATTAGGTAATTGTTTAGTGATTGACAGTGCTAATTGTTCTGCATCTTGATATTTGTCACTTTGAAAAAGTTCTATAAGTTTTTTAAATTGTAATGCTATTTCTAAATTGTTAAGTGCGATAGAAGACTTTGGATCAAATACTAAAGCTTGTTTATAACTCGTTACGGCTTCCTTAAATCGTGAGGTATTTAAAAATAAATTTCCAAGTTTAATATGAACTAAAACATAATCAGGCTTTAATTCAATAGCTTTTATATAACTTGCCTCAGCTTTTTTTAATTGATTGAGTATTTCATAGATTTTACCAAGATTACTAAAGGCTTCTGAGTCTTCTGGATCCTTTTCTAATAAATTTTTATAGGCAATTAACGCTTCTGAAACTTTTCCTGATTTTAGTAAAACTGCGGCAAGGATATTCATAGAAAGAAGATGATCAGGAAATTGTTTTATAATTGAAAGTGCTAATTTTTCAGCATCCTCATATCTATCACCTTTATAATATTCTACAAGTTTTCTAAATTGTATGTTTGACGGTAACATAATATCATCTACTAAAACATTTTGTTGGGATACATCATCATTATTTATTGGCGTTTTTAAATATTTTTTCCACATATCTTTATAAGAATCCTCAACATCTCTAGCGAAAGATTGGCCATTACATAATGGAGATGATAACATTTGTTTTCTTAATCCCTGTCTTATCTCCTTTAGATATTCAGGCCTGTTAGACATTTTACTTGCTAGAGCCACATAATCGTCAATATCTTGAGCAATAAAATCTGTCAGCCCTATATTTGTTAAAATACTAGCACCAACACGACCTACATGACGGTCCCCTAGTAATGTAATTACTGGAACACCCATCCACAAAGCCTCACATGTTGTCGTAGCTCCATTAAAACAGAATGTATCTAAGCAGATATCTATTTTATTATAAAACTCTAAATGTTCATTCTTATCAGATACCCTATTATGGAATTCTATTCGATCAGCAGCTATACCTTCTTCTTCAAAAAGGCCAATATAGTGCTGTCCATGAGTGTTAAGTTTTGGACTTTTTATAATAAGTTTAGAATTTGGTACAGCTTTTAAGATTTTTGCCCAAACATTGATAACTTCAAATGTCATTTTCGCCAAGTTATTAAAGCTACCAAACGTAATATAGCCTCTACTATTTTGAGGTAAGTCAGTGTTCACATTAATATTTTCATTACCTTTGTAACACTGAAAACCGTTGGGTAACCGAAATAGTGTTTCACTATGAAAGTCATCTGCTTCTCCAACTGGATCGGCTATCATATCTGTAAAACGGTAGTCAATCGCTGATAGACCCGTTGTGTTTGGATACCCAAGCCAAGTGACTTGAATAGGAGCTGGCTTCTGAGCAAATACTAATAATCTGTTATTTGCAGTATGGCCAGCTAAATCAACTAGAATGTCAATCTTATCTTTTTTGATTAGCTTAACAACATCAGTATCGGAAATACTAAATATAGGACGCCAATGATCTGATAAGGCCATAAGACGCCTTGTGGTACCATCAATTGGAGTATTATTATAATAGCAAAACGTTTCAACAACTGAAGCATTATGATGCTCTAAAAGTGGCTCAAAAAAATAAGATACTGAGTGACTTTTAAAGTCTCCAGAAACATAGCCAATACGTAATTTATCTCCAGAATGTTTAAAATTTTTATAGTCTAACGGAGTCCTTATATCTAATCCACCAAATTGTTTCTCAAATTCAAGATGCTCTTCATAAACTTGTGTGAGTGACCACATCCACGAATAGTTTAAAGAAAACAATTTTTGATGATGATATGGATTACTCTCAGGTTCAAGTTCAACAGACTTGTTAAAGCTTTTTGCAGCATCTTTTAACTTTAAAAAACTCATCAATGTATTACCTAAGTTGCTGTAAGCTCCTGCATAATTAGGCTTTAATTTTATTGCAGATAAGTAATTAACTTCAGCATCTGCATACTTACCAAGTCTGAATTGAACAAGTCCTAAATTGTTGTAAGCTTCCGCAAAATCAGGATTTATTTTTATTGCTTTTTTAAGTTTTTCTTCAGCTTCTTCTAAGAAAGTTAATTCTTTTTGACTAACTCCTAAGTTATTGTAAGCCTCCGCAAAATTAGGATCAATTCTAATTGTTTTATTGTAACTTTCTATTGCTTCTTTATAATTACCGTATTTATAATATATATTTCCTAAATTATTATGAGCGGCTGCAAATTCTGGTTCTAAATCTATCGCTTTTTCAATGTGGATTTTGGCTTCTTCTAGTCGATCTACTTCAATTAAAAATTCTCCAAATTTATTATGATATTTAGATGAAGAATTTAAATTTATCAATTGTCTATAATATGCTTCGGCTTCTTTAAGTCTTCCTAGATTTTTCAACATAATAGTTAAGTTACTGAGTGTTTCAAGATCTTTTGGCTCAATATTTATAGCTATTTCAGATGCTGTTACTCCCTCTGAAATTCTGCCTGTTTCACTCATTATGACAGCAAGAGTTTTCCAAGCAAAAGGATGATTAGGAAATTGTTCGGTAATTGACAGTGCTAACTTTTCAGCTTCTTTGTATTTCTGATTTTGATAAAGTTCAAAAAGTTTTTTAAGTAAAGAATCAGATGGTGAAAGACTATTGCGTATATTACTTATTTGTTCACTGAGAAACTCAAATTTAGAACTCCAAATACCATTCTGCTTTGCTCTATCAATTATAGATTCCGCATCTTTAAAGTTTTTCTCTTTTATAAGCGCCTCTATATAACTTAACCAAAATTTTTCAATCCTTGGGTTAACTTCAACAGCAGTTTTAAAGAAAGAAATAGCATCCTCGTGATTATTTAAAGATAATTTACAAGTTCCCAAATTATAATTAGCATCTGGGTGTTTAGGATTATTTTTTAATATTGAGCTATAAAGCTGCTCTGCTTCTTTAAAATCACCTTTTTTTTGAAAATTTATACCTTTTTCAAGTTTTTCTGATATTGAGTTCATTATTGTTCTTTTCTATTTTTAAATTTTAGAAAATGTAAATTAAAGACATAAATAATTTAATCATCATCATTCATAGCATCTAACAAATTAGTTAAATATTCACCTGTTGACTTTAAACTAGTTACGGCTTGTTCCATACTAGTAAACTGCTGAATATATCTTTCTCTTAAAGATTTCATTTGAGCATTTAAATCTTCTAATAATGCTGACTGGTCCGTTACTTCCTTATTAATTGTAGTTTCTCTTGTCGATAATTGCCCACTTGATGTGTTTAAAGTATCAGTTAAAAATGTAGTTAGTTTATCAATTAAACTTTGTCCGTAATACACTGTTGCATTAGCCCCAAGTCCTGAATATTTTACTTTTAAACCAGCTGCATTGCCTGAGGAAATAGTAAAGGTTTTATTAGTTATATCAGCTACCATCGCTACGCCATCTAATGTAGCAGATCCTGTTATGCCAGTAGTAGTTATCCCAGCTCCTGTTACCCCCACTGTAACTGATCCAGTCGTGTTTGAAGATGGCGTAATGGAAGATATTGTTTGAAAAGTTTTAGTACTATTTACTGTAGCATTTGCAGTAGGCCCCGTTATGACGTCTGTTTGTGCATTACCAGACATATCTGTTCCAACGATAGTAAATGTTTTGTTACTCTCGTCACCTCCTGCGCTCACAATTGAGGGCCTTTTACCAGCTAGGTCTACAAAAGCAGATTTTGATCCAATGTTGACTCCTGATGCAGCTGCATTAGATGATATTTGGGTTATATTTTGGAATATTTTTGTACTGGTTACACTATTTCCTGCAGTCGGTCCTGTTATAATTTCCTCTTGTGCATTTCCATTGATATCAGTGCCAGTAATTGTAAATGCCACTGATGATAAATTATTTGAGCTTGCAATAGTTATTAATGAATTTAAATTAGTTGCACTATTAGAACTTGTTTGATCACCATCAAGAGCAAAATTTCCAGAACTACCAAGTGTTTCATTGTCAACAAGTCCGTCTGAGTCAGTAGTGGTAACAAGTGCTCCATTTATTGTTAAGGGATTGTTGGCAGTTCCAGATTGAGCTGTTCCTATTCCATCAGAATCTGATGTTCCTACAAATTTAAGGAAACTATCCAAGTTGCTTCCAATTGAATTTATTACCATTGATGATGATGCACCAGTTGAACTAGAGGTAATTGAATAAGTACCATTAGAATGTGTTACAACAACAGATTTTCCTGCAGCAGTTAAAGTACTATCATTGTTGATAGCAGTTTGAATTGCAGTAGCTAGTGCAGCCTCTGAAGAATAATGCGCGGCGGGAATTGTCACAGTACCAGATTGTGTTCCATCAACAGTTAATTGAACTGTATTATTTGATGCAGTTACTTCTGGTGAAGTATCACTACTTTTTAAGCCAGTGAATGCCCCTGATACATATGCTGTCATCGCAAATGCGTATGAACCAGCAGCAGGAGAGGAACTTGACGCTCCACTTACGTCTAAAAGAGTTGAAGTAGAGGAATACATAGAGTTGAAAATAGCGTCTAACGAACTGGGATTATTTTTTAATTCTGTTTCTAATACATTAATATTTAGGCTAAGTAGTCCATTCTTTTCAGTTCTGACACCTAAATTTGATAGGTATACTCCATTAGCTCCAAAGCCAGATAATTGATTTGAAGTGAGCGTATTTAATCTTGAATGAATACTTTTTATAACAGGGTCATCTGATAAATCTCCTGCTTGTCTAATTGATGAACCTCTAAAAATTTTGTCATTTAATAAAGTTCTAGCATCATTAATAGCACTTACAAAAGACTGTAAATTTGTCTTTGCAGCATTGACATCAACTGTTCCTGAAAGTATTGATGGAGTATTGGTTCCGTTTACAATAGTGGATGAATTTAAATTAACTCTGTATCCAGAGAATAAATCATCAATTTCATTTGATGATCTTGTTAAAGAAATACCATCCACTGTAAATGAAGCATCTGTTCCAGCTACTTTTTGTTTTGATGAATTTGTAGTTGAATTATCTATACTCGCTAAACCAGAACCAGATGGACTTTCAGTAGCAGTAACTCTTATAGCATTATCTTTACCATCTCTTCCTTTTAAAACAAGAGTAAAAGTATCATCTCCAGCACCAAGCACACTAGCAGTAATTCCGTAGTTTAATGCATTAATTTTATCTTTTAATGACTCGAGCGTATCAGTTTCAAGAACGGTTAACGATTTTGAACTTATCGTTGGACTAGCAACAAAACTTCCTGAAGACCAGTCACCTATTTCTAAAACAAGACTTCCAGCACCTACTAAAGATGTGTTAGATGCGTAATCCTCAAAAGCTAGTGTTTGTCCTTTTGCTATATTAGTAACACTAATAGATGAATTTATAGCAACTGCAACTGATGGGTCAGATATTGAAGCACTAACGGCCGTACTTGAAGAATTTACACTTAAAGACGTATTTCCAGTTAGAGTTGATAATGATGTCGATAATTTTGATAGAGAACTCTTAATTTCACCAATTGCAGATATAGCTGTATTTTTCGCGTCAATTCGAGTTTGAATAGAATTTTCTTGAGGTGCTTTTTCTGCCTCAACTAAGCTGTCAACAATTTGAGTAATGTTTAAACCACTACCTTTTGAATTAATAGCACTTAAATAATCTACAGCCATTTAAAATCTCTTATATTATTATAAAAATTATAAACGACTTTTAATTTGCAATATTTATGCCTTAATGAAATTAAATTGACAAAATTTAGCTAAAGTATTTGAGTCTTAATTTTATTTAAAAAAAAGGTCTTAAAAAAACCCTTCTAAAAATCTAATTTTTCTAAAGTATTCATTGCTTCTTTCATATTTAGGTGATGATTCCCAATAAATAAACCATTTTTATCTATCCAATCGGCATTGATTAATTCATCCTGAAGTTCTTTATCAAAAAAATCTACTACTTTGTTATTAGCAAAATTTCCAGCTACTATCGGCCTACACTCAAAACCTTTTTTATATAAAATACTCATTAATTGGTCCCTATTTCTATTAGATCCAGGTTTTAGGACAATGCTAAACCCAAACCAACTACTTAAACCAATTTCCTTTTGGGTGTATATGAAATCATGCTTTTGCATTTTTTCTAAAAACAATTTTGCATTTTCTATTCTTTGTAATAAAAATTTTGGAAATTTTTTTAATTGTATACTTCCTATTGCACCTGACATTTCTAATGGTCTTAAATTATAACCTGGAAGTACAAAGTTAAATGATTCTCTAAATTCGTCATTTGATTTTGGTGCAACATGATTTTCTTTAGGTAAATTTCTAGTCCAACCATGAGCTCTTAATGATAAAAGAATATGATATAACTCTTGATCATTTGTAACTACCATACCACCTTCCATAGTAGATATATGATGAGAAAAGAAAAAACTAAATGTTCCTAATAACCCAATGGTCCCTGTTTTTTTATTTTCAAATTCTGCTCCTAATGACTCACAATTATCTTCAATAAGTGATATATCTTTATCCCCAATTATTTTTTTTATTTCTGTAAAATTATTTGGATTACCTAATAAGTTCACAGCTAAAATAACTTTTGTTTTGTTTGAAACTGCTGATTTTAATTTTTTTAAATCATAGTTAAGTGTCTCAATATCAATATCTACAAATTTAATTTTTAAGCCATACTGGTATAAAGGGTAGTATGATGTACTCCAAGAAACAGCTGGAACAATGACTTCATCACCTCTTTTTAGTTTTTTTTTATAATCCTTCGTATAAAAAAGACTAGCTACCATTAAAAGATTTGCTGATGAACCTGAGTTCACCATAATTGAATATTTACTTCCAATGTAATTGGAAAACTCTTCCTCAAACTTTTTGACTTTTTTACTCATTGTAAAAAATTTATCTTTAACAACTTGTGAAATTGCTTCTATTTCTTCATGATCCCAACTGTCATACGATAATGGAAATTTATTAGACATTTTTATTACTTTCTAAATAATATTTAATAGTTTCATCAATACCTTTTTTTAATGAAAATTTGCTTTTCCAGCCAAATTTTTTAAGCTTTCTTGTAGAAACTAATTTTTGTTTTTGACCGATTGGTTTTGAAATATCAAAATCGAAGGCACCTCCCCAACCAAAACTTTTTGCCACTATTTTATAATAATCTAAAACCGAATAATCTTTTCCCACACCAACATTCATGACTTCTGGCATTTCAAAAAAATTTTCAATAGAGTAATATAAACAATCAATAAAATCATTAACGTACATAAATTCTCGTCTTACAGAACCATTACCCCAGATTATAACCTTATCTTTATTATTTAGTTTTGCGTTATGAATTTTATTGATTATGTTTGGGAGTAGATGTCCTGAATTAAGACTAAAGTCATCATATTTTCCATAAAGATTACAAGGAATTATTGTTTTATATTTTAAATCAATATTTTCTTTATTAATATAAGTACACAATTTCTGAACGAAAATTTTAGCAATTGCATAACCTTCGTTTGTTGGTTCAAGAGGACCTGACAAAATTAAATCTTCTTCAAGAGGAATTTCCATGTTTTTTGGATATACACATGAAGTACTTAAATTAATTAAATGTTTGATATTTTGTTTTTTTGCTGCCAAGACTATATTTTTGCCTATTTCTGCATTTTCTTGTAAAAAAAGCAAAGGTTCTCTGATGTTTGCTTGAATACCTCCTACTCTTCCAGCGGCATGTATAATTAAATCAATTTTATTTTTGGATATAAAGGAGTTCACATTATCAAACTCTAATAAATTTAGCTCATTTCTTGTAGGTGCTATAAGGTGATAATTTTTTGAACGGTCATTTTCAATAAAATTTCTACCTACCATACCTGAACCACCAGTTATTAGCACTTTTTTTTGTCGAAAATTAATATTCATTGGGTTTTCTAATACTAAAATGACTTCAAATCATTTAAATCACTGTCAACCATTTCTGAAACTAGTTGGTCAAATGATGTTTTGGGTTCCCAACCTAATATTGATTTTGCCTTGGAAGAATCTCCAAGCAAATTTTCAACCTCTGCTGGCCTAAAATATCTTTCGTCTACAACAACAATTGGCTTACCTATCCATTTGACTAAGTATTTATTATTTGGCGAAACACTTGCTACAACTCCAATTTCATCTTTACCCTTTCCCGACCAATTAATTACAATGCCTAAATATTTGGCTACACTGTTAACAAATTCTTTAACTGAATATTGAAAACCTGTTGAAATTACAAAGTCGTCTGGTTTGTCATGTTGAAGAATAAGCCACTGTGCCTCTACATAATCTTTAGCATGACCCCAATCACGTTTTGCCGAGAGATTACCTAAATATATTGGCAATTTTGATCCATGAAAAATACTTGCGAAACCTCTTGTTATTTTACGTGTTACAAAAGTCTCACCTCTTCTAGGAGACTCATGATTAAATAAAATCCCATTGGATGCAAACATACCATAGGCTTCTCTATAATTTTTTGTAATCCAGTGTCCATACAATTTTGCAACACCATATGGACTTCTTGGATGAAAAGGTGTTTCTTCGTTTTGTGGAGACTCCTTTACTAAACCATATAATTCAGATGTAGAACTTTGGTAAAACTTTATTTTTTTTTCTAAACCCAAAATCTTTATGGCTTCCAAAATTCTCAATACTCCAATTGCATCTGAATTTGCTGTATATTCTGGCTCTTCAAATGAAACAGCAACATGACTTTGTGCAGCTAAATTATATATTTCATCTGGTTTTACCTTAGAAATAATTCCAATTAAAGAGGATGTATCTGTCATATCCCCGTGGTGCAATATTAAGTTTTGTTCACTTTCGTGAGGATCTTTAAATAAGTGATCTATCCTTGATGTATTAAATAAAGAGGCTCTTCTTTTAATTCCATGGACTTCATAATCTTTATTGATTAAAAACTCTGCTAAATAACTACCATCCTGACCAGTAATTCCAGTTATAAGTGCTTTTTTTTTCATTAATACCTCTTAAAATAAATTTTTTAGACTATACAATCTAACAACTTATGAAATTGATATGTTCTGAATGCATTTTTTATGCCTAATTGAAAATTAGGAATGGATTTAAAATTTTATTTTTAACATTCCAGATTTTCTTATAACTTTTGATATTGTAGTGGAATTTCCCTAAGCTTAATCCCTATCATAATTTAAGTGCCAAGTTCTAATTTAGTGGCAATTTTCAAATATAATCTTTAAATTATCAATGTAACATGGATCTGTTGATACAATTTCTAAAGTACTGGATCAAGACAGAATTTTTTTGAGTTTAAATATTATTTTGGAGGTTTATATGATTAAAGTTGTTCTTTCAGTTGGCGAATTAATTGACAAAATAACAATCCTCCAACTTAAAATGAAGTTTATTAAAAACAAAGAACAGTTAAACAACATACGTAATGAACTTGGTACTCTAAAACCTCTTTTAAAAGAAAACAATTTGGAAACACCCAAGATTAATGAGCTATTTGCAGAGCTTTATGAAATAAATTTAAAGTTGTGGAAAATAGAAGATAAAATAAGGGAAAAAGAGAGACAATCGGATTTCAACGATGAATTTATAAGTTTAGCTAGATCAGTTTACTATACAAATGATAAACGAGCAGATATTAAGAAAAAAATCAATTTGATATCTGGTTCAGAACTCATCGAAGAAAAATCTTACGCAAAATATTAACCTAAATAAAGAGTATTTTTTTTAACGTCGCCTTCTTAATATGTATTGATCATTTTATACTCTTTTTCTATCAATAATTACTTCTAAAAAATTTTATAAGGAATATTTTTTGCGTTTGGTAAATTTTTAATAATTTTTATTATACTTAATTAAATACGATAAAGTTAACGACTTAAATCATAAGTCGGCATTTACGAGCTCTAATGTTAATATTCATATATATATTTATTCATATTAGATTCAAAGTTTATGCATTATTTAATTAAAAATTTTAAATTATAATAATTTTATAATTATAAATGACAATTGAGTAAAAATATGTAGTAATTTTATTGGAGCTCATAATGTTTAGAAAGATAAACATAAAAGCGATAAGAGATAGCATAGCATTATTAATGATTGCAGCCATAGTTGGCACAATCGTATCATTTGTTGCGCAAATATTTATGATAGGCGCAAAAAATATATATAATTTCATTTTTAATAATAAAGATTTTATTTTTACTATCGACATTGGAAATATATCTCTTAATTTAGTCCCACTAATCATATGCGTGCCAAGCTCCATTATAGTAGGTCTTTTGATGTATAGCTTGAAATTGCCAAGATGGTTTGGCCCTGCAGACACCATTTATGCAGCACACCATAGAGCCGGGATTTTAGATTTAAAAGGTGGGTTTGGATCTACATTAGCTTCATTTATATCAATAAGTGGTGGTGCTTCAGTTGGAATATATGGTCCTCTTGTCCATTTTGGAGCAACTGTATCTTCATTTATAAGACGACAAAAATATATTCCTAAAATACCTCACGATATTATTATAGGAAGCGGGGTTGCAGCTGCTATATCTGCTGGATTTGGAGCTCCTTTAGCAGGAATTATATTCGCTCATGAAACTGTTTTAAGGCATTTTTCTATGAAGGCAGTTGCTGCTCTTGCAATTTCATCTATGGCAGCAAATTTTTCTGCTACAGAAATAGGATTTGTGATTCCTCCCCTTTTACTTACAGCTATTCCATTTGAGATGAGTGATATTATAATAAGTTTAGTAATTATTGGTCCATTAGCAGCTATAGTAGCAATTTTTTTTATGAAACTAGTGGTTTTTCTTGGTACTATTCCTGCTAAAATTAATATAAAAAGCTGGCAAGCTCCAGTAATTGCAGGATTTTCTTGCGGTTTATGTGGAATGATTTTTAGTGAAGTTTTAGGTTTGGGAACCGAAGTTTTGATGTCTGTCATAACAAGCCAACAACTATTAGGATACCTCTTCGCTCTTTTAATAGGGAAATTAATCTTAACTGCTATTTGTATAGGTTTTGGATTTTTTGGTGGTATGTTTTCCCCAGCCCTATTTTTAGGTGGAGTTTTAGGCGCTATAGTTTTTCAGTTGCCCGTTACATCAATGAGCCCAGAGTTACTTTCTGTTCTTGCAGTCTCAGGTATGGCTGCTGTATCAAGCTCAGTAATTGGGGCTCCAATTACTGCTGTCATATTAGTATTAGAACTTACAGGGTCATATGAATATGCAATTGCTGCTACATTTCCTATTGTCGTTTGTTCGTTCATTACCAGTAGAATTTTTGCTAATAGTGTCTTTGATAAACAGCTTATTTCAAGAGGTGTTGAAATAACAAAAGGTCGTGAACAAATTCGTTTAAATGAAGCTTTAATTAAAAATTATGTTGATAATAACTTCACCAGATTGAAATCAACAACTCCAACCGAAACCGCTGTTAAAATATTAACAAAGGAAAAAACAACTGAAGGATACATAGTATCAAATGACAGTAAGTTCATTGGTAAAATAAGCCTTTTGGACATAATTAACAAAAAGGGATCTAATCTAGTAAAATACTCTGAGTCAAAACCGTTAATAATTGATCCAAATTCAAATTTAATTTTTGTAATAAAAAAACTATCAAAGTTTGTTGGTGAAAGTATTCCAATTGTTAATAAGAAAACTAACGAAATGATAGGTATTATTTCAGAAAATGACGTTTTACAGGCATATCTTGATATTTCTGAAGAAATAAATCAGATCGAAAAACATTAATTTAAATTTTTTGCTAAACATTAAAATCAACGATCCGTAGTAAATATTAACGGCAAAATCAGTTTTGGGGATCAAAATGAATTATAATGTATCTATAAAGCAATACTTGGCAGACGAAATTGCATCTAAAACTACTAATCTTAATCCTCATAAAATAATAGAAGAAGTTTTAAGTGATCTTAAAAAGAATATGGAAACATTAGCATACTCTATAGATAATGAGCCCGTAATATCTTCTATAAAATCTCAAAGTTTTTCTAAATCTTTAACAGCTATTTACATATTACAGTCAAGTTTAAATTTTGAAGAAGGCAAAGAAATTGCTGAAAACCTTTTTCGTATTTATGAATTTTGTAAAGATGGAGTAATGAAAGGATTTACCAAAAAAGACTCAAAATTTGTTTATGATGCAATACCCCCTATCGATGAAATATTAGATGGTTGGAAACAAATAAAGTAAATAACATATTGATTTACTTATAAAAGGATTTATTTATCATATATAAAGTTGATATTTTAAATATTTATAGGTGATAAAATGTCTAAGTATTGTCCTGAATGGATATTCGGAATTTTCAGTGCTCAAACTGCTAAAGAATTTTTATCTTCTAACAATTCAATTGCTGGCATTTCAAGAAAATATTCAACAGCGATCAGCGAACGTTATAATGAAGTTAAATTTGAAGAAATTATGGATGTAGCTGAAAAAATTCTTCAATTTTTATCTGAAATTAATGCTGGTGAAGAAGCTGTAAATTATATTACAGATTATATATATTACCGTGTGAATTATGAATCAAGCGGAAGTGAAAGAAAATTATCTGGCATGTTTTCATCTGCTTTTGATGCAGAAAAAATTAAGGATTACAATTCTGATAAATGCTATAAAATATTTAAAGCAACAATATTTAGTATTAGAAATGATGCTTTACCAAAAGCGACACCTGGTTGGTTAATAACTGATGTAGAGGACATTGACTGGATTGGCGAAGCATTTACGCAAGAACCAGATTTATTCTAATAATAAAATCTATCGTAAATAGTCAAACAAATTTAATTGTGAAATTTTAACGAATGATTGCTGACTGGCTTGCATGGAAGTTAATTTACTTTGTAGGTTAGTTACTAAGGCCGCAAGATCTGCATCTTTTAAATCACTAACATCTTTTTCTACACCTAACCTTCTATTAGCCAGAAGCTCTACTTGTCTTTCAAGCGAATTTGTTCTAGCACCAATTTCACCTCTGTTGTTAGAAATGTGGACCTGGGTTGAAGCAATGTTGTCTAATTGTTTTGACGGTAACTGATCGTTATCAAATAATTTTTGAATACCTCCAATATTGTTTCCAGATCCGTCTGTTGGTTGAACTTGAAAGAAAGACGAAGGGTCTTTTTGAGCAGTTTCTATCCCATAAACTGACAGATTATTGATCTCCATGGGACCATTAACTGAATCAGTTAACTTAATTGTTTTTCCATCGTCCATAATAGTTGCAACTACACCTATGTTACTAAGATTGATTTGCCTTACGAACTCTGACGGATCTTCACCAGTAATCTCAGTTTTTATTGTGGCTGTACCTAAATTTCCTGTTAAATCAAATGTCCATGTTCCAGGATTTTTATTTTCAAAAGTAAGCTCTGCGACACCAGTTGATTTAACTGAATTTACACCTCCGGAAGCAGTCCTTATTGAATAACTAATGTCTTCTAACATTTGAAATATTGAAACATTTTCACCGGATGGCCCCTTAACAGCTTGGAATAAAGTACCTCCATCTAGAGTTGTTTCCATTACTCGAGACTCAGAGATAGATAAAGATGCTATACCTCTATCTCCTTTGTAGTTAATTTTTCCAGTTAAATCTTTTTCAAAAGGAATTGTATTTGTTTTATAACCGCTAAATAAAAAACTTCCATTACTATCCTGAGCATTAGCTAAACTTAATACTTCTTCTTTCATTTGATCAACTTCAATAGCTATTGCTTCTCTGTCTGAAGCACCTAATACATCACTTGAGGCCTGAATAATCAATTCTTGAACTCTAGTAAAAATATTTGATAAATTAACTAAGTTCTTGTCTAGTAGCGATAATCTGTCATTTGCAGAATTTACATTTCTTTCGTATTGCTCAATTTGTTTTTTTATGACATTCAAACCTGATAATTCAACAGACCCAACTGGATCATCTGAAGCCCTTAAAATATTTTCACCAGTTGCTATTTTATTTTGAAGATCTTGAAGTTCTTCTGTTGTTGATGAAAATTGTTTTAACTGCTGTTGATTAAATAATTTTGAACTAATCTGCATTTAAAAACCACTTTATTTATTAAACAACATCTATTAGAGATTGAAACATTTCCTTAGCTGTTTGCAAGATTCGTGCCGAAGCTTGGTAAGCTTGTTGAAATTCAAGTAAATGAGCTGCTTCTTCATCTAAGTTAACTCCTGCAAACTCACTTTGGCTTGCTTCTGCCGCATCAAGGGTACTAGAAGCTGAGTCCAAAGATAATTTACTTGCTTGAACGTTTGAACCTACTTTAGCAACCGTTGTATTAAAAATTTCCTGAAAATTACCTTTATTACCACCTGATTTATCTGATCCTTGAAGATTTAAAATATTAATTATGTTTCTGTTATCTCCAAAACCATTTTTGTTACTTGAAAAATCAAAACTATTATTGACTATAGTTTCGTCAGAAAATTGAAATTTTGTGTTATTAACTTCAAAAACTCTATTAACGTCTAGGATTCTTGATGCAATAGAATGACCAGAAATTTTATCAAAAATTTCCACTTTATTTTTATTTGTTGCATCAACTTTAATAGTTAATTCAGAGTCAAATTCATTATTTAAATTTTCACTTTCAGTAAATTGATCATATTGTGCACTTATTTTTCTTGCACCACCACCCATAACAATTGTAATCAAGTCCTCTGGTGGCATATTTGTTAAGCTTATTTTTTCTGCAACAGTGTTTTGAATTGATCCATTTGGTATCTCAACTTTTACTGGTTCTCCAGAAAATGACGTTACTTTTATTTCGTCACTATCAACTATAGCTCGTACATCTTGAGTTTTAAGACCATACACCTTGCTTGCATTAGGACTTGGATCAATCTTAAAATTAAGTTTATCAACAGTATAACTTAATGACAATCTACCTACCTTTTTTGTCCCAACTTTTACTGTTCCAGCAGAATTACTTTCAGGTACTATCGATTTAATTTGAGTAAAAACCTTTTCTCCTGTAACAAGTACATCTTGACCTTTAGCAGTTAAAACTTCAGTTTGTGAGTTACCAAATTGATCTAAACCAGTTATTGTGTATTTTCCTGTGTCATTTCCTGCAGGTTTAATTGTAATAACTTGTGGGTCCATAACTACAGAAGTTGCTTGTACACCAACCTTAATAGTGCTTGTTGTATTGTTGGCTACGGATATAGATGAAACTTCACTAAAAGAAATTGTGCCAGTTGCAGTCGAATTGTTTGCTCCTGAAATAGTTTCTGTCTTAAACACACCATCAGTATCAATACCTGAAATTACAAAAGAATTATTACTTTCATCTCCATTACAAAATATTGTTATTTTACCATTTAAAGCTTTTGAGTTTTTTAAGGCACCATCGAGAGACAAATTACCTGCTGTAGCTGATTTACTTGTAAATAATCCATCAACATCAGTTGTTGATAAAATACCGTCAGTAATTATACCAACTCCTGCTGACATTGTATCGTTATATATAGAATCTTCAAGAGTTATGCCTGACGATTCATTCCATGATAAAGTGATTGAAGTGGGTGGTGAACTACTAAGTGCAGATCCATCACTATTGAAAAACACCGGATCATCACTACTATTAAATCTTATAGTATAATCTTTTTTAACTTCATTTTCTGTTACTTCTATCCCAATAAGAGGACTTGTAGTAGTTGGTTGAACAACAAAATTTCCAAGCATTGTTGTTGTACCTTCTTTTAAACCAAATGTTTCAGCATTGGCGGTATTTGCAGTGTTGGTAACTAATTTAAATTGAGCACCTTCGATTGTTCCTTCGGCAGTAGCTATAAGTTCATATCCTGGTGCAGTCCCAATTTCTATATTACCTAGGGTATTTGATGCTGGGGTAATTGAGCTGACAGTTTTAAATAAACCTAATGATACTACTGTTTTTCCAGAGTTAGGACCAGAAATAGTTTCAGTTTTACTTAATCCGTCTGTTCCTATACCAACTATTGTAAAAGAATTATCGCTTTCATTACTTGTTGAAGTTATCGATATCCTTGTACCTAAGGATGAACCAAAAGCAGGTTCAGTTCCAACATTAATTCCTGTTGCCGCGTCATCAGAAGAAATATTTGTAATTTCTGTAAATAACTTAGTACCCTTAACTGTATTATTATTTACACCTGTAATAGTTTCTGTTTGGTCATTGCCGTCTAAATCTTTGCCAGTTATAGTAAAAGTAACAGATGCATTATCAGATGTGCTTGAGATACTTACTGTGGATTTCAAATTAGTGGCTGATCCAGAGCTTGTTTGAGCTCCATCAAGCGTAAAAACACCTGAACTTCCAATTGTTTCATTATCAACAAGACCATCACTATCTGATGATACTGAATTTAAACCATTTATAATTAATTCTGTTGATGCTGTCCCAGTTTGGCTCGTAGCAATTAAATTTGGTATATTTTCTGATGTACCATTAAATCGTGCTTTAATTCTATTTGTTTCAGGACCCTCAACAAGCAGTTCTCCAGAAGCCATTTTAAGAGTATAGACTTGTCCTTCAAAACTTAAATCTACTGATTGTCCATCTATAGGTAAGGCGTTTATAACTTTACTTTTTATTTGAACAGTTGGAGTTTCAGATCTCAATGATGTAAGTAGCGCCGTAGATATTTCTTTTTGGGTATCTATATTTAATGCATTTGCATCAATTGTAGTATTCCAATTTCCATCAGCTGCTTCTGTACCTATCCGTATTTTACCATTATAGGAAGTTCCCGACGCATTTATGGACGTCACTGTTTTAAAAATGTTAGAACTAGTAACTATACCACCATTAGATCCAGTAATGGGTTCTGTTATAACCTTATTGTTTAAATCCGTACCAACAATAGTAAAAGTTGTACCACTTGTATCCTCTTGACTCTTAATTTTAATTCTAGCTCCAAGATAGTTGGCTGTTGATAAGACACCATTCATTTCAATTGGATTACCAGATGTAAAAGATGTTAATTGAACTAAACTATCATCATCATTTATATCATTATGACCAACTGTTCCAATATTTATATTACCACCCGGTCTTACAGAAGAACTAATAGAACTTATGGTAGTAAATTTTGTAGAGCCAACAGCAGTGCCATTATTTACACCACTTATGGTTTCAGTGATAATATTACCGCTTGAATCTTTACCTGTGACAGTAAATATATTTCCCGTCGCCCCGGCCCCGGTACTGCTCTCATTAGCCGTGCAATATATAGTAACAACAGCATTTAAATTATTAGCATCTTTTAATTCTCCATCAAGTGTAATAGTTCCCGAAGAACTAGGTCTATTTGACGAGTACAAGCTATCATCATCACTCACGAATAATTTGTAATCTTTTTGATTTATGTCAATTCCATATTTAGACAAGCCAACAACAGCCTTTTTACCGTCAGGAGATCCAAGGCTATTATCTAAATCATCAAATATTTCAGGTTTTATAGTAACAACTTCCCCGGTTTTGTTTCTATTTACGTTCACATAGCCATTTGTCAGAGCATCTTTTATCGCTACATTTGAAACCCCTGAATTTATTTGTGTTGTAAAAGTTTCACTTGATGTAAATTTTAGTTCACCTTTAATATTGGCCGAACTTTTCTTTGAATTACTTACATCTATTAATAGTCTTGAGTTTCTTTGTGAGTCATTTTCACTTAATTTTTCAAAATCTTTTCCAAACACCTCCAGAAAAAAGTCAGATGGAGCTGTGATGTTTTTTAAATTAATGTCGTATCCATCCTTAGACTCAATGATTATTTTCTTAAAATCTCCAGTAACTACAGCTAATAAACCTGTCTGAGAAGAATACTCATTAATTCTTTTTGCAAGTGCTGAGATGTCGCTTGCATCTATACTTGCATTTATTGAGACTGCTTCTGAATTTTTTCCTTTTAAATCAAATGTTATAGAACCACTAACTCCATCATTAAAAGGACCAAGCAAAACTTTTGTATTCGCTGATACATTTACCCCAGTACCCGCTAACTCTGTGTTTAATTTATTTGCTAAATAGTAGGCACTAGTACCCACAGGTACATTTGTAGTTTTTTCTATGTTGTTATTATTAATGACTTTAAGAGAATATCCAATCGCTTCTGTCCCGATAGTCACCTTACCAGCTGAATCACCATCTATACTTATATTTCTAACTTTACTAAAAACTTTACTACCAACAACAGTAGTAGCATTACCACCAGGAATAGTTTCAGTTTGATATAACCCATCTAAGTCGTAACCTGTAACAGTAAATGTTCTTCCTGATTCATCTTTCTCACATGCAATTGAAATATATGAATTAAGTTCTTTTGAATGTATTTTTGTTCCATCAAGTGTTATTATTCCAGAGGAAAAATTTTTTATTGAAGCGCCATTTGCGTGCGCTGTTGCAGTAGACGTAAGTGTATTTACTGTTGTTCCCCTAGTTACACCAGTAAAAGATGTAGCTGTGATACCAGTATAAGTCACATATTCTGGTCCAATTAATAATGTACCAGCTTCAGGAAAACCAGTTGTACTTGTGACATTAAAGGTTGTAGCCGTTGGGTCTATTGCTTGAGAAATGCCAGTATTTCTATCATGTTTTGCAGCTGTTGTACTACTTGTTGCTCTTGTTACCCCATTAAAAGTTGTTCCTGTCTTACTTGTGTATGTAAAAAGCTCGTCACCAATTTTAATAGCACCAACAGAGTCAAATGCTGAAGTGTTTTCTACAGTTATTGTTCCTGAGCCAGACATGGTGTCACCACTTCCGATAACTAAAAAAACATCAACGCCATGTGCATGATCTGCAGCAGTACTACCTTCTTTAGCCCTGGTTACACCAGTTAGATTATTTCCACTTACACCTGTATATGTGAAATATTCTGAACCAATTTTAATTGTTCCTCCGGTGCTAGGAAAACTTGTAGCATTATCAAGAGGTATTTGGGTAACAGCGCTAGTACCTAATGTTCCACCAGAGTTGTTGTAAGTTGATTCTGCACCTCTTACTGTGGTTGCAGCAGTATAATTTAATGATGTTTCTGTTAGTGTAGTTTCAATCAACGATAGAGTCTTGGAAGTTAACAAGCCATCCATATCTGTTTCTTGTTTATTATAACTAAGGTTTGATCCAAAACTGCTTGTAAAATCACCCTCAGCTGTTTTTCTATTTGAGTTAATCCCTCTATAATTATTATTTAAATAATCATTTCTATATTCAGCACTTTCAAAAAACCCATTTTCAGCTTTTATTAATGAAGCTATTTGAGTTGCGTTAAGTGAAGTGCCAGACACGTGTCGTCCATCCCTGGTAAAAACTTGTAAGTTACTTGCAGCAGCTTCATCTGTTGTCAAATTTGAAATAGATGGGCTAAAGGAATTACCTCTGGATAAAATAGAAGAACTCGAAATATCATATGAAGAAGAGGAAATGGTAAGATAGCCATTTGATCCAGTGGCAAACAAACCTAATTTTCTAAAATCATGTTGACTTTTTCCATCTAACATCAAACCAGAGTTAAGTAGATTAGCAAATTCTTTTACGGTTTTAATACCATCTCCGGGGTCTGTAGCTGCTGAATTTATTATAATTTCTCTATTATCAGTATCATCACTAAGTTTAATATTGAAGGATGAAAATCCCTTAATATCTGCATCAGAAATAGTAAAAGTCGCAGATGATTGATTTCTTAGTGAATTTAAATTTATTGATTTAGTAGATGAAGGGATTGTTATTATTGGACCGTCTTTTAAAAAAGATGTAGCAACTAATGGATTTGTACTAGAGGTAAAAACTTTATTGATACTCGGTGGGTGATCTATTTCAGTTTGAGTTGTTGAACCTATAATGTTTAATTCAACATTCCCAACATTAGCGGCATTTTTTGAAATTAAACTTTTTGAAGCAGCTGCAAAATCTTCAGGATTTTGAAGATGAAATTTCATAGCACCAGCTTTTGTTAACGTTGGTGAAATTTGAAAACCATCACCATCTTTTGGCTGTCCAATTATTTCAATTTGATATCCTTCAAAATTAATTTTATTTCCTGTTGCTGTAGATATACCTTTTGAGTCTCTTATTTCCCAATTGTTGTTTATTTTTGAATAATTTACTAAAATTTTCTCTTGAATAATTTTACTTAAATCGCCCTCAATTATATTAAATTTCAATTCTGATTTATTGCTGAAATTAGCCTGAGGTAGCATTGAATTTACAGAAAACATAGCTTTCCCAGATTTCCCATTGAGATCAATTCCGAAGGTTTGAATTTCATTAACATCGTTTGAAAATTGTTCTGCAAGTTTACTTATTTCACTACTTACAGAGTCAACTAAGTTATAAAAGTTTGAAATTCCAAATATTATTCCTGAAGAATAAATTCCAGCTGTTTTTTTACCACCTCCTTCATTTACAACTAATGAAACATTTTTATCATCTGAAGTTGAGGTTAGAATTGAACCTTTACTTCTATTAACTAAAAAAGCTCCATTGCCTGAGTCACCTAATCTTACTATAGCTTCACCTGTATCAGCATAATCTACAGTGAAATTTAAAAGTTTTGATAAGTCTATTAACAACTTATCTCTTGCATCTAAAACATCATTTGATGCATCACTATTGCCACTAGTAGCAATTAATTTATTTACTTCGACTAATTGATCTATATATAGATTTGCTTCAGTTAATTTTATATCGATTTGCCTTATCGCGTTGGATTTAAAATTTTTAAATTGATCATCATAACTGTTAAAAGCAGAAGCTAATGCTTTACCTGCCTCTAATGACACTGCTCTTGCTGAAATACTATCCGGATTACTTGCCACATCTTGAAGGGTATCAAAAAACCGTCCTATAAAAACACCTAAATCGCTTCCTGAAGGTAATAACATATTTTCTAAGTCGCTTAACTTAGAAACAAAATCATTTAACATTTCATAATCAGATTGTGAGGTTCTTGTTTTATCAGCAAGATAAGCATTAAATGATCTACGAACATTAGTAACTCTTACGCCTAAACCAGATTGGTCAGATACATTCGTCGGTCCACCTGTTACGCCTGCCACCTCACTAACATCTGCTCTTCTTTTGTTGTATCCATCAGTATTAATATTAGCAATATTCTGGCCAGTTACAGACAAAGCTTGTCTATATGCTTGTACACCAGTTTTTCCAATTTCAAATAAAGAGGCCATTATTTATCCTTTTTTGGATTAACATGGGATTGAAATTGTTTTATCAATGCATCAGCAATACCAAAATTATTCTTTTTGGATAAAATTTCTGAATATTCCATATCAAGCATATTGTTGAACGTATCTTGAGCTTCAGAACTAAAAATTCCTTCTGCTAACTTACTTTGTCTTGCTTGCTTTAACATTTGGAAAACAAAAATAGACTCAAACTGATCAGCAACAACCTCTAAGTCATTATTATTTTGTTTTTGCAGTAAATTAACATTTTTATCATCTACAGATTTTGTAGATAAATGTCTAATATGATTAATTTTAGATAATGAATTATCCATTAACTCATCCCTTAAATTATAATCATTTGTGCTCTTAAGGCACCAGCAGCTCTTAAAGCTTCTAATATTGCAACTAAGTCAGCACTTGTAGTTCCAATTGCATTAATTGCATCAACAATATCGGCTAAAGACGTACCTGCATCAAAAACAAATGCTGATGCTGTCTCCGCACCTGCTTTTATGTCAGTATCATTTTCTGTAGTTGCTGCAGTTTGTTGTGTTATATTACCTGCATCATCAAATAATGTTTGCCCTGGAACAGTATTTGTATCTTCGTTTACTTTCACTGTTAAACTTCCATGGCTTACCGCAGCAGGAGTAACTCTCACATCACCACCTATAACAATTGTTCCAGTTCTGGCATTTACTACAACTTTTGCAATTGGAGATGCAGGGTCTACTTCTAGATTTTCTAATAAACTCATAAAACTTACCTTTTGAGAAGGATCCTTAGGAGCTCTTACAGAAATTGAAGTGTGATCTAGCGCTTTAGCAACATCAGGACCAAATACTTTATTAATTTCTTCAGTAATTCTATTTGCAGTTGTAAAATCTCCTTGATGAAGATTCATTACAAAGTTTTCAGAGTTAATAAAAGGCGCTTCAACCATTCTCTCAACAGTTGCACCATTTGAAATTGTTCCAACAGTTGGAATATTTACTGACATTGATGACCCATCAGCACCTTCAACACCAAAGCCACCCACCGCAAGATTACCTTGAGCAATAGCATATGTTTTACCATCAGCACCTTTCAATGGAGTCATTAAAAGAGTTCCACCTCTTAAACTTTTTGCTTTTCCCATTGAAGAAACAGTAACACCGATTTTTTGACCCACTTTTGTAAATGGATCTAAGTCTGCAGTAATCATAACCGCTGCAGAATTTTTTCCACTCAAACTACTGGCATCAACATTCATTCCAAATTGTGAAATAGTTGATTGCATACTTTGAAGGGTAACAGCTAGCGATGAGTCACCTGTTCCGTCAAGTCCTACAACAATTCCATATCCCATTAATTGGTTAGATCTAATTCCGTCAAAGCTAACCATATCTTTTAATCTATCTGCATAAACAGTTTGAATTATTGTTGAGAAAAAAAAGGTAAAGAAAAAATATAATTTAAAACTTTTCATAACTAAATTCCTTAAAATGGTGAAATTGCTCTAAAGATTTTGCTACCCCAACCAGGTTTTGTTGCACTATCTAATATTCCTGCGCCTACATACTCAATTTGAGCCTCTGCAATCTTTGCTGATGAAACAGTATTAGTTGTTGATATATCTTCTGGTCTTATAATTCCACTAAGTCGAATATATTCAGTTCCTTCAGTTATTCTTAATTTTTTTTGTCCTTTTATTTCTAAGTTACCATTTGGGAATACTCTTACTATTGTAGCTGAAAGAGTTCCGCTTAAGCTATTTGACTGATTTGTTGCCATAGATCCAGAAAATGAATTTGTTTTTGAAGCACTTCCACCTAATCCTGCAAAATTTCTCATTATGCCAGTTGGACCAACTTCAGCTCCTATAACATCAGCCTTTGCGGAAGAATTTGTAACAGCCTTATTAGAAGAAAAAGTCTCGCTTAAAGTAACGGATAATATATCTCCAACTTTTTTTGCTCTTCTATCTGATGAAAAAAGTCCTGAAGAGCTAGAACTATATATTGAACCATTAGATGGTTCAGCTCTCTCAAATTCTTCAAATGACGGTCTTAACGGTTTGAACTGTTGATTATTGGCTTCTTCAACATAAGTTGAACATCCAGATAACATCATAAAAGCTAAAATATAAATTAATATTTTCATAATTATCCCTAAATATTAAAGGTTTTGACTTATGAATCTAAGCATGTCATCAACACCAGAAATAGCTTTGGAGTTAACCTCATATGCTCTTTGTGTTTCAATCATATCCACCAATTCTTGAACAACATTTACATTTGAACTTTCAAGTGCACCTTGCACTAAACTACCGAAACCATTTTCAAAAGGATTAGCTATAACAGCAGGTCCACTTGCAGGAGTTTCAACTAACATAGATTGACCAATTGGTTGTAAACCCCTTGAATTAGCAAAATCTGCCAATTGAAATTGTCCAACTTCTTCTGCTTCTACTTCGCCTGGATTTTGAACTGATACAATACCATCAGCAGATACGTTAATGTTTGTTACTCCCTCAGGAATGGCGATTTCTGGCTGAATAACATACCCAGATGCTGTAGTAAGAAGACCCTCTGCGTTTCTTCCAAAAGCTCCATTTCTTGTAAAACCGATTCTTCCATCTGGCATTAACACCTGGAAAAAACCTGAACCGTCAATTGAAATATCTAATGCATTGTCTGTAGAAACAATATTACCCTGTGTAAATAATTTATCTGCGTTTATAATACGAACTCCAGTTCCAACTGAAAATGCTGAATTAGTTCTTGTTTCACCAGATGTCTGAGCACCCGAGGCTTTAATAACTTGATATAATAGGGTTTCAAAATTTGCTCTATCCCGCTTAAATCCAGTAGTGTTTACGTTTGCAAGGTTGTTTGCAATAACTTGCATTCTACTATTTTGAGCATTTAAACCAGTTTTGGCAACGTGCATCGCATTTGACATATTCCACTCCTTATTATGAATATAGAATAATAATGCAATTGATATGCCAATATTTTAAAGAAGTTTTAGCCTGGCATTCTCATTAAAGAAGCACTGGCTTCATCAATTTCTTGGGCTGTAGTAATAAATTTAACATTGATTTCATATGCTCTTGATTGATCTATTCCAGTTACCAATTCATCAACTGACTGTACATTAGATCCTTCTAGAAACCCACTTAAAAGTATTGTTCTATTATCTGGGGCAGGCACAGAACCATCTACTGGTCTTACAAAACCATCTATTGTTTTACCTAATGGAACTTCTGATCCAAAAGTTGTTGCAAGTTGTCCAACTACTAAAGTTTGACCAATTGGTGCATTTAATGGCTCAATTTCTATTATTCCATCACCTGAAATAGAAATTTTTCTATGTGGTGGTATTGAAATAGGTTCTAAATCTACTGATAAAGGCTGAGTTCCCGTTCCATCTCTTAATGTTCCATCAGCAGAAACGGTAAAATCACCACGCCTTGATAGCGCTGTTATACCGTTTGCAGGTTTAACTATGAAATAACCAGAACCATCAACAGCGAGATCCAGTGGTGCACCTGTTTGTTGCATTGGTCCAGGAGTGGCATCAAAACCACCTGGCTCCTGCAGTGCCAAAACTCTTGGATCAACACCTTTATTTCTATCTAAATATACAGAAGAAAAGTTAATTTGAATATCTTTTTGGAAACCTGTAACACTAATATTTGCTAAGTTTTGGGCTGTAACAGATTGGTTGTCTCTTAAAATATTCATACTATTAAGAGCTGTATAAATACTTCTATCCATATTGCCTACCCCTTAAATAAATCACTCAATTATGTTCTAATTTGAATTATAGCTTGCGTTAGACTTGTATTTGTCTCAATTGTCTTAGCGTTAGCTTGGAAGTTTCTTTGTGCAGTAATCAAGTTAACTAATTCTTCAGTAATATCAACGTTAGATCTTTCTAAAGAACCAGATAAAATCGTTCCATAACCATCCGCACCAGCTTCTCCAACTGCTGCTACACCAGAAACTGAGGTTTCAACATAAGTTGCATTACCAATTTGTTTTAATCCATTTTGGTTGTTAAAATTAACCATCACTAGTCGTCCAAGTGCAATATTCAGACCGTTAGTATAGTTTGCACTTACCAATCCGTTTGCAGCAATATCTAAGCCATCTAATTTACCAACAGTTTGTCCATCTTGTGTAACAGTTCTAACGTTGAAATCAGATGCAAATTGTGTTGATCCGTCAAAGTCTAAATCTAAGTCAATTGACAAGGCATTAGTACCAGCGGCTGCGTCTGCAGCAAAATCACCTTTATAATTAACTTTTTGAGTCGGACTTAATAAGTTACCTTGAGTATCAAAAGTCAATTCACCAGGTCTTAAAAAAACCTTCGCAAAAGTACCATCCGTAGTAGGTGTCCAAGCATTATCTGGAGCAAGTGTTGTAGTATTACCTGCATCATTAACATACAATGATTGTCCAGTATCTGATTTAGCAATTGTATTGGCCATATTAACAAATGAAGGTGTTGTTCCTGTTACTAATTCAAGATCATCTAATCCCATACGAGCACTTGCAGAAACAAAGATTTTACTGTTCAAACCTGTTGTACCAGTAGTAAATGTGAATGAGTTACTAGTAGTATTATATACAACTGTTACACCATTAACCGTGTTACCTGCTAGGTCTTCCATTTGATTAATTCTTGACTGAAGCGCTGTTGCAAGTGATGTTCCGTTATATACTCCTTCAGGCACTTTAATAGCTGCTGTAATATCATTAACGTTTACAACAAAGATTGTCTCTTCTGCAGCATCTGATAGGAAAAAATCTTCAGATAAGTCTTCATTTGAAGTTTTTCCATTTAAGACAGCAGGTTCAGATTGTAAGCCTTTTCCAGCTGTATCCGCTGTAACTGTCGTAATTGCATTTGTAGCGTTAATACCTAATAGAGCACTTGTGCCACCAGTACCTGTTGCAGAAGCAGTAGCAACACCATCAACAATTGCAAGTCTACCAATCTCTATGTTGGATGATGGTTGACCAGAATCTCCAACACCAACAGCAGAATTTGCAGGAATATTTTCACCAGTTGATCCGCTTGCAATACTGAATTTTCTTGTAAGGTTGTTATATGATACCTCTACTCCAAAAGCTTGCTGTGTATCCGCAGCAATCTGGTCACCAGTAAAAAGCACAGATTCAGCTTTTAAAACTGCACCACCACCAATGTTTGAGGATGCTTTATTACTTAATGTCTTAAGACCTATAGCATTGGCTTGATTACCCTCTCCAGGCCCAAAAGCAGAGAAAGAAAACATTTTACTCGGTGTAGAAGTTCCTATTTTAGAAGGAATTCCTTGCAGGGTAAAATTTTGTCCAGAAATATCATAGCCAATTTTTAATGCAGGATCATTTTCATCGACCCAATCATCGGTTACAGATATATCTTGGAAAATTGCAACATTATTAGCATGTTGTACATCTGATGTACCGCCAGCACCTCTTGTTAATCCTGTAAAAGAAGTTGCAGTTTTACCTGTATAATGGATTAATTCATTATTAATTCTTATGTAACCATTATCTTCAAATCCTGATGTATCATCTACCGTTAGGGTTGTAGCACCTTGTAAAAAATTACCAGCATCATCAACATTAGTTGTCCTAGTTTCCATTCCAAGAGTTTCTACGCTCTCAACTAAACTAACCTCAGGTAACACTATAATGTCTACATTATCGTTATGTATAGCTGCTGTTGTTCCATTGACACCTCTAGTACAACCAGTAAAGACATTTTCACTATTAATTACGGCTAAACCCGTATAACTTATTTGTTCAGAACCTATTAATATAGTTCCTTCACTTGGTAATGAAGTTCCGGCTGCCACGGTATCATAAGCAATTGTAGTTGCAGTAGCAGATATGTTTGAAGTGTTGTCTACCTTAGCTTTGGAACTTGTAAAAGTTGATGTATTATCAACGCCTCTTGTTATTCCAGTGAAGGAAGTTGCAGTTTTACCTGTATAATTCATTTTTTCTGTACCAACTAAAATAGTTCCAGTATCAGGAAATCCATTTGTTGATCCAACGTTTAATGTTCCACCTGTAAGAGCAGGCGTTGGAGTTGAGGTTTCTACTTGAGCTGCAGTAACTGTGTTTCTCAATTCGTCCTTGAAACCACTAAAAATACCATTAGTAAATGTTTTTAAAGTAATTGTAGTATCATCAGTATGAGCCGAAAGAGATTGTGTGGAAATAGACCCAGAAGCCGTAAAAGAGGTTGATGTTTTACCATCATATTCAAATGTATCTGATCCAATTATAAGAGTGCCAGAGTCTGGAAAGCCTGAGGTACTATCGACATTTATTGAAGTAGTGTTACCTGAAGATATAGCACCATTTATAAGAGTATCAGGTCGCATCACTTCTTTGTTTAAATAAGCATGTTTATTTAATTCTTTAATAACAATTCTTTTACTTCCAAAATGTTGTGTTTGCCCGTCAAAAACATTTGTGCCACCCTCAAAATAAGCGTCAACATCCTTTGATACTGTATGAAGAACCTTAATTTTAGTGTCAGTAATATTGATAGCTGCGGTAGAGTCAGATTTTAGATTTAAAAATTTGTTACCATTTGCATCTGTGCCAGCACTTGATACAGAAAATTTAGCTCCATTATATTTAAGATTATTTACAGTTGATGTTGTAGTATCAAATTCGCCAGCTATATGGACCTCAGTTGGAAAAGTTGTAGAACTAATTGTGTTGTCAGGGTCATTTATGAAAACTTTAAGAGTTCCACTTGCATCCTGTACCATTGTATTACCACTTACAGCTTTTACATCTAAGGCCTTATCAAATACCTTTAATTCTGGAGATGAGTTATAATAACTATGAAGTAAAAATTTAGTTTCATCAGTAGCTGCTTGTTCATTAGTTAGATCTGTAGAAGGATGCTTATAATTAAAACTTAAAACTTCAGTTTCTTTTACTGCTCCTGCCATTTTTAAACCAGTACCTCTTGCAAAAAGAGAAGAACTTACTCCATAAGTAGCAGAATTATTAGTCGCACCATCTGCAGAAACAGCTGCTCTGTTCAATGAATCATTAATTCTTAATTGAGCATGTGCTAAAAATTGCTCTCTTTCAAAATTTGGAGATGCTACATTTTCAATACCATTTGTGGAAGAAAACAAATCTTCAGTAACAAAACTGTCCTGCATCAAATCAACATTAATTGCTGTTAAAGTTTGAATTTCATCATTATTATCAAGCTGGTTAAACTGGATTGAAAAACTACCGTCAGTCACAGGATCAATAGCCAATTTTGCATCATCTGATAATCCTGCATTGATGGCTCTTTGAACTTCAGAAGCAAGACTAGTTGCAGTATAGGTGCCAGGTCTAATATCTATACTTTTGAAGCTTGCACTACCAGTTGTGTCATCAACACGAACTGTCAAGAAATCTTTACCCCAATAGGTAGATTTATTCAATGTAGGGTTGGCTTCATATGTAGTATAGTATTGTAATGGATCAGTTACAACTGTTATGGAAGGTGCAGTAGCAGTGAACGCTGCATCTTCTAGAACTGCTGACTCAACAGTGGCAGACTTTGAAACAGTTTTATTTGAAAGGTCGTCAAGAAAAAATAATGGTTGTGTTTGGGCAACTGAAATAATCTGTGGTTTTTCATTTATTGGAATAATTTGACCAAAACGGTCAACAACTAATGTCTGTCCTGTTGGTGAGATAGCCTCTGTCAAAGATGGTTCAACTTCTCTTCCATCAACGATAAATTTGGTTTGATATTTATGTGTTACATTGTCCCCTGATGCAGCCTGAGTTTTAATAAAAAAAGCAGTTGCAATTACTGGATTACCCAAATTATCAAAAATTGTTACAGAAGTTGATGAATTAAAAGTTGCAGGATTTTTGGGGTCGAAATCTGCAGCTGACTCAAAAACTGTTGATGAAGCAGGTAAGTTTACAGCTAATTCAAGATTATCTGTTTTCTTAGCTTCACCTGCTTCTAATTCTAATTTTAGTGGTTTAGCGTCAGCAATTTCACCACCTTGAACAGATCCATCGTCAGATACAGGTAACGCAAGAACAAACTGACCTGCTGAGTCAACAACAAATCTGTCGTTGTTAACTGAAAATGAACCGTTTCTTGTATAAACAGTTTGGTTAGTAGTTAATGAAGGTTTTAGTGCAAAGAACCCTTGCCCTGATATAGCCATATCCAAAGCATTAAGGGATGAAGATACGTTTCCTTGAGTAAATTGTTGTTTAATACCTTTCAAAATTGTTCCTGATCCAATGGATGATGATGCATTTTGGAGAGGAGATGTAGCAAAAATATCACCAAATTCAGCCTTACTTCTTTTATAACCTGTCGTTGCGACGTTAGCGATATTATTTGAAGTAGCTGAAATATCTGCTTGTGATCCGTTTAGTCCTGTAAGAGCGGTGTAAAATGACATCTCTAATTTCTCCTAATATTATGATATATTTTCTTAATTTTTAAATCTGACAACTTGTGAAGGATCAATTGTTCCATAATCCTCTACCTCTAGCATCACTCCAGTGTCTGTTTTTGAAGTACCAGAGACATGTGCAAAAACTTGAGTTGGCAACTCACCAGTGTCTCCTGTATTTCCAGTAAAAGCACGAATTGTTATTGGGGTACCTGACTTTCTAATATCGTCTGGTAAATCTTTCCACTCAAAACCAACTAAACCTGCCTTTTGCATTCCTAATGTATCTTGATGCAAGACCTCACCTTCACTATTTTCAAAAATAATATTCAAGTTTGAAGCTGTTTCAGGTAAATCTACAACTCCACTAATAATACCTTCTTTGTCAGGTCTAGCAAACTTACCGGGTACTAAAACTGAATGTCCCATCAATTGTGTTGTAGAGGCTATCCTCATTTCAGATAATTGTTGACTTACAGACTTAATAGTTTGATCCATTGAAGTAATGCCTGTAACTGTTGAAAATTGTGCCATCTGGGCGATAAAATCAGCGTTATCAACTGGTGCAAAAGGATCTTGATTTTGCAACTGTGTTGTCATTAATTTTAAAAAATCTTCTTGACCAAGTTGATCTTTAGTTTCTTTAGGTGCAAACTTTTCTTTGGCAGAGTTTATACCTAATTTATCTAAAATTTTATTTAATGATTGATTTGATGGGTTAATTTCAGACATTTTGTTTCCTTATTTACCAATATTAATTGTTCTCATTGTTAAAGCTCTCAAAGTTGAGATAACTTCAACGTTATTTTGATACTGCCTTGAAGCTTCAAGCATATCGACCATTTCTTCATCTACATTTACAGCAGCTTTATAAATATAACCTTGTGCATCAGCCGCTGGATGTTGTGGCATATATTGTTTAATTGGCTCTCTACCTATTTCTTTCACTTCGACAGCATCAACAGTAGCTACACCATTTTTTTTAACTAAATCACTATATTGAGTTTCAAATATAGATTTTAATGGTTTATAAGTCGTTTTTGGATCTCCTGTCGTAGAACCAGCATTAGCAAGATTAGATGCAACCGTATTTAATCTAACTAATTGGGCTGCCATGGCTCTTCCTGCAATGTCGTAAACTGATTTGATATCCATTATTCACCCTTTATTGCTGAAATTATTTTGTTAATTTTTCCATTAAGAAAATTTACAGTAGTAGTATATCTCATTGAATTTTCTGCAAATTGCATTTGCTCTACTGCAAGCTCTACAGTATTTCCATCTAAAGAAGATATTAATGGTTCTCTGTAAGAAGTCTCATTTATTGATTTGCCTGAGTTTTGCATTATGTGTTTGGAGTGTGTTGTTGATATAGGACCATTTTTATCAAATTTTTTTATTTCATTCTCAAAACTTATATCTCTTGCTTTATAATTTGGTGTTGCAGCATTAGCGATGTTTGACGCTAAAATATTATTGCGCCTTCCTCTCAACTGTAGAGCTGATGAATAAAAAGATAATTGGTCTTTAATTGTGTCCATTTTAAAAACTCATTAAATTATTTGTATTTTCATTAGTTGTGCAATTTAAATGCCAATTTAATTTTTAAAAAAACTTTAGTTTTTTTTATATTGTCGTATTAGATTTATCATGTAGGATATTTAGTATGGATTTATCTGAAAAAATCATTGATAAAAAAGAAGAGCTTTTGGATGAGTTTGAAAATTTATCACTTGATCAAATTGCAAAAAAAATAAAAGAAATTGAAAAACGAGATGATGATGTGATTTTTAAAATTGCATACTTAGCTGCAAGAATTTCAGTTTTAAATCAAAGAATTCAAGCCTTAATTAATGAAAATTCTGCAAATGATAATTCAATCAGAGAAACCAATGATGATTCGGCTAATATTGTTGAAAAAATTATTAAAAGTTCAAAAAAACCAAAAGATATTCCTGTTGAATGGGTAAGAGTACAAATTAAAGAAACAACTGAGGTTAATGGGGTAAGATTTCCGTCTGGAATACAAATCGACGTTACAGATGAAGATGCGAAGCAAATGATAGAAGGCGATAAAGCTATATTACTTGAAGAAACTGAAAAAAATGAAAATGAGTAAATAACTTATTTTTTATAATAAGTGTATATAGCTTCTACTTCATCTTCTCTTAAACCAGTTTTATTAATAATTTCTTCCTTACTATTTCCTTGTCTAGCCATATTAATAGCTATATTAAGTATATCGTCAGATCCCTTAATATTTCCTAACCTATTAATTTCTCTTTCTATAAAATCTATTTTTTCAGAAATATTCGCTAATTCTTTTTTTTGTTGCTCTAGCAAATTTCCAACAACTATCAAATACTCTTTAATCTCTCTAGAGGTATTATTTATGCTATCTGCATATTCAATAATTGAATTTTTATTTGATCTGAAATTTTGGAGTTGAAGCAAAAATAATAATATAAAGGCAAATACAATAAATAATATAGAAAGAAATATAAAAATCTCAAAATTTGATAGTAAAAGATTTATGAACATGTACTATATATTCATCATTTTAAAATAAATTGCTATGAATAATTTTAAAAATTAAGATTTTGACTTAGAGAATGAAATTAACAAATTTGCCTTAGGTAATATTTTTGTTTCAAGCGTTTCTATTTTATTTAAAATCTTAGTGAAAATATTAATATAATCATCAGAAGAATTATTGTTTTTAAATATTTGTTCATTTGATTTTAAATCTATTAAAATATTTTCAATGTTAGAATTAACTTCTTTAAATTTTTCAGATGAAAAACGTTTATTATTTATTTCATCTAATACATTTAGAGTTTCATCAAGAATTTCAAGTTTCTGTAACATAACATTCCTTTGATTTAAGATTTCATTTCCCTGTAGGCTTGCATAAGTGCATCAGACAACTTGTCTAGATCTAATGGGTATTTGCCAGACGAAATAGCTTCTTTTATTTTAGCTACTTTATCGACATCGATAGGAGCAGATTGGGCCATTTCTCTAACAAGTTTTTTTGTATCTTTAATATCAACAACATTAGAAGACATATTTTTGTCTAATAAAACTGAATTTACCTTGTCATGAAGAGGAGGCTTTGAATCCTTAACATCTTTTTTAGGTATGTTACTTAATATATTATTTGTTATTTTATCCATTTTACTTAACTCCACAGTATACATAACGACAACTTGTTAAATTATTTTAGCGAAAAATTTTTATTTTTTTATTTTTTTTAATATAACCTTTTACTATCTTACCACTTTTTAAATTTTTGACTTTTATTAAATCACCTAAGTTTCCAGAATCCTGGGCTTCACCTGAGGCAGTCACTGAAACATTACCTAGTTTCGAAACAATTGAAATAATATCTCCATTATTAATGTCAAAACTTTCAAATAAATGCCTAGGATGCAATATTTGTCCCATTTTTAGGTTTATTTTTAATTTTCTTCCAACTAATTCTTTTCTGCTAGAAAAAAAAGACGTCTGATATTTTTTTTCAACTAAAATGGTTTCAATATCATCTAATTTTATTATATCATTTTTTTCTAATGACCTTTTCAATTTTATGATTTTAAGTAATTCCTTTTTCTTTTTTGACAGTTTGTTTCTAATAAGTAATTTGGATACTTTTTTAGGTGCATTCTTCTTTTTATTTTCAGCATTTCTTGAGGTTTGTACTCTCATTACTAACTCAAATCCATTTTCATCTAAACAATTAACTTTTATTGTCTTATAATTTTGAAACATTTTTTTTATTTCAATTTTATCATTACAATCTTTATAAAAACTATTTTTTGAAAAAACCGGAGTTCCTTTTATCCCCTCCTTAATTAACCAATGAGAAACTTTTGAAGAAATTTCTTCTCCAGTAATTGCCATTGCATGTTTATTTATAAATGAGATTAAAATAACCAATAAAAAAAAATTTTTTATTGTTTCAAACATTAATTATCCTCCAAAAAAATAAATTTGTGACGTAATGGATGAATTATTTTTTTCTTTATTTTTAAAACTTTTATCTTTTTTTATAATCAAATTTTTAATTTCATTAACACTTGGCAGGTATAATTTTTTCCCTGAATAAAGAAAGTTAGGATTGTTTCTAACAAACGCTTTCTTGTTAAAATAAACAATCGCCAAACTCAAAATCCTGTTATTAAATGCGCTAGAACCATAGTAATTTAGCATAATATCACTTAATGTTTCATTTTTTAAAACTACGTGATTTGCACTATAATTTAAATCTCTTAAAAACAAATTATCAGAACTCATATTTCCAAGATCTGAATTTCCTCTATACTCTAAAACAACAAAAGGTTCTGAAAATGATAATTTAGAAAGACAGATAATAAAAAGTGAAAAAAAGGATAATATCTTAATTTTTTTCATTATATTACTCCACAAATTTTACAATTTTATTATTTAAGTTTGTTAATTTAATATTATCATTTAAAGGTAGCAAAGTACTGTGATTGTCAAAAACATCCTCAGTATGTACTATTAGTATACTGTCATTTAACATAGAATTTTGAATTTTAATCCCATTAACTAGACCAATCTGTTTTTGTTTAAGTCCTTGTTTGCTTCCCAAATCAACGTGAAGTTCACCCTTATTTAAAGTTAATTTGCCCTCTAAGGGGATGCATTTAATATCATTAAAAAAACTATTTATTGCCTTTAACAAATGATTATTCACATTTTGATCAATTTTATCTATGTCTAATATAGAAATATTTTTTAAAAACTGGAATTTGCTTTCTAACTGATAATTAATGAGTAGATTATAGCTTTTTGATGTCTCTAACCTATTTTTTTGCCCTTTATATAAATCAAATGAAATTGTTAATAAATAATTAGCAAAATTATTTCTATTAGTCTTTGTAAGAACTATTTTGGGAACAAGGCTATAATTACCAGGGTGTATTGTAGGTATACCTTTTGTAATTGCATTATAATCAAAAGAAGGATTTTGAGATGATTTTACAATTTGATCAAGTTGTCTATTTTGAAAGTTATTTGTATCAACGTTTGGCAGTTTAGATATAAATTTATATATTTTTTTATACCATAATGAAGTGTACCTAGCTAATTCTGATGGGACATTTGTATCGACTGAGATTGACCCTTTAAATAAATTGATATTTATTGGTCTAATTTTACAATTAATTTTTGATAATTCACTACCTATAATAGCGCTTATTTTTAAAGTGAGGTATTCTTTATTTTGTGTTTCAGATAAAATTTTAAAATCTAGTACTCTATTTGTCGGTTTTATAACTGATTGATCATTAATTATAGTGTTTGAATTAATCGCAGAAAATCCATTAACATTAGCGCCACCTTTTAGAGCTGCAATATATATTGCATCTTCTAAAGCTCTTTTTCTAGAAGTTTCAATATTTTCAGGTATTAAAATTGATCTACCTGTAGCTTCTACCTGTTTGAAATTAGATTTATTTTGCGCATACAAATCAGAATTAAACGATAATAAAGCTATAAACATAAAAATTATGTTAAGATCAATTAATTTTGAAATAGTTTTATTCATTATATTACTAAGTTCTTCTTGCACTTTTTAACATCATAAGCATCATGTCTTTATCAATTTCTAAAACTGTTTCATAAGTATCTACACCTGTAGGATTAATTCTTACTGTTTTAGCGCCTCTTATAATTCCTTTAACAACTGCTCTAAATGTATCGTTCTGAACCATTAGATCTATTACTGTTGTATTAGAATCAACTTGAATACCATGAATTTGTTCTGCTAATTCTCTCATTGCTGCCATTCTAGCTGATCTAATAGCCATCAATCTTTTTTGTGCATCTGTTCTGCCCGGTTGACTAGAAACAACGGCATAACCTACAGCTGAAAGAGTTGGTATTTTTTCAACAGAACTATCAAAAACTTCTTTTAAAGCAACTATTCCATCACTTTCAGAATTAATTTGTTTTGCATTGAAATTACTTGCTGGTGAAAAATTTGAGTTTGCTAAATTCTGCAAGCATCCGGTATTTAAAAATAATGTACAAGCTGAAACACAAACTAAAAGATTCCTACTTTTTAAAATTGACATGCAATACTCCTTAATAAATTTTTACAAATACAACTATGCAGAATACATGCCAAAAATAGTATTTATTAGTTTTATTAAGTAAGTAAATATCAGAATAGTCTTTATTAATAGCTATCTTTCTTTGGCATTATTTTTGCTTCTTTATTTTTCAATTATTATTATGAAACTCAAATTAAATAACTAATTGTTTTTATTGTATAATTTATTTGGGCTATAAATTTAAGGAGATGTCATGAATTTGACAAATACATTAGCAACACAATTTTTTGCATCAGATAAATTAAAACCTTTCGGCTTACCTGTAGCTATTTTAATATTAATGGTTATGATGGTTATACCACTTCCCTCTATATTATTAGATGTTTTTTTTACAACAAATATTTTACTTTCATTATTAATATTAATGGTCTGTATTCACACTTTTAGACCTTTAGATTTTTCAAGTTTTCCTACAGTTCTCTTATTCGCTACAATTTTAAGACTTGCTTTAAATGTAGCGTCTACCAGAATAGTTCTAAGCGCTGGCCATACTGGACCTGATGCAGCAGGCAAAGTTATTGAAGCTTTTGGAGAATTTGTTATTGCTGGGAATTATGTTGTTGGTATTTTTGTTTTTGCAATATTAATAATCATAAATTTAATAGTTATAACTAAAGGAGCAGGAAGAGTTTCTGAAGTTTCTGCAAGATTTACATTAGATGCTATGCCCGGAAAACAGATGGCTATTGACGCCGACTTAAATGCAGGTCTTTTAACTAGCGAGGAAGCAAAACAAAGAAGAGATGACATTGCTAAAGAAGCAGATTTTTATGGTTCAATGGATGGTGCGTCAAAATTTGTAAAAGGCGATGCAATTGCTGGAATTTTAATTCTTCTAATTAATATAATTGGAGGTCTTGTAATAGGAATTGCTCAACATGATTTACCTGTTTCAGTTGCAGCTGAAAATTATATCATTTTATCTGTAGGTGATGGGTTGGTCGCTCAAATACCCTCTTTGCTGTTAGCAATAGCTACTGCTATTATAGTTACTAGAGTATCAACTAGCCAAGATTTATCAAAACAAATTGGTTCTCAAATAGGAGTAAAGCAAGCATGGTTGCCTAGCGCATGTGTTTTATTTCTTCTAGGTTTAATTCCTGGCATGCCAAACACACTATTTTTAATTGGCTCAGCTATAACTTTTATGGTTTGGTGGATTCTTAGAAAAAATAATGAAAGTTTTGATAATGGTGACACGAAGGTTTCTGAACATAATAAGGATATTAAAAACACCGAAAATGAAGAAGATGAAAATACTATATCTTTATCAGAAATTGCTGATAATTCTTCAATATCAATGCAACTAGGTTATGGACTAATACAACTTGTTGATGATGAAAATGATGGGCCATTAATTGCTAGAATAACAGGTGTTAGAAAACAAATTTCAAAAGAATTAGGTTTTATTGTACCTCAAGTAAGAATTAGAGATGATTTAACATTAGAAGCAAACCACTATAGAATTAGAATTGGACAAGAAATTGTCGCAGAAGATAAAATTTTTCCTCAACTACTTTTAGCAATCCCAGGAGATAATGCTCAAACAAAAATTGAAGGAACAAACGTTAAAGATCCAAGTTTCAACATGGACGCTACATGGATTGAGCCTCATCAACAAGCTAGAGCTGAAAATTTAGGATACATGGTAGTTGAACCTGAAGCTGTTATTGCAACTCATTTAAATCAAATTCTTTCTAAACAAGCCGCTGAATTACTTGGTCAAGATGATGTTCAATTGCTTTTGGACAATCTAGCAAAAACATCACCACAACTGGTATCTTCAACTGTGCCTAAATTAGTTCCATTAAATATTCTTACAACAATACTAAAAACCTTACTTGCTGAAAAAATGCCAATAAGTGATCTAAAACGTATATTAGAGGTTTTAGCAAGTCAAAATGTTAAAAACATGACACCAATAGAATTAGCAGAAGCAATAAGACCAACAATTTCAGGGTTATTAATACAACAAATTGCACCCTTAAATAGTGCTCTTCCAATAATAACATTCTCTGCTGATTTAGAACAACTTATAGTAAATGTGGCGAAGCAAACAGGAGCAAATGGCCTGATACTAGAAGCTAATCTTATTCAAAAGATAGTCTCAGCTATAAATACAGTTACGGAAAAAATGCAAAGTGAAAATAGAAAGGCTGTAATGATTACAGCACCTGTAATTAGACGAGATTTATCTCATATGCTCAGACAACATATTCCATCATTAGATGTCCTTTCATTTACTGAATTGCCAGATAACAAAAAAATAGAGGTAGTTGCAAACATTGGCTCAGAAGATGAAGAAAAAAATTAAATTTATTAAAAAATCACGGAGAAAAAAATGACACAGCATAAAGTAGTTGCAGAAGACAGTTTATCAGCAATGGATGAAATATCAAGAGTACTTGGGAAAGAAGCTGTAATATTAAACACTCAGAAAGTGAATGGAAAAATTGAAATTTTGGGATCTAATAATATTGAAGATATAGCTTCTTCTAATGCAAAGAAGATAAATAAACAAAAAAGTAATTTTAGTCGCTTATTTACAAATCAAGCTTTAGAAAAAGATAATCAGGCTAGAAGATATAATACAATTTTACAAAATCAAAATATAAAAAGTGATTTAAACTTACATAATCTAAATGAAACTAAAACTGATCTTAAAGAGGTTAAGAGTGATAATTTTGATAAAAAATTTGTTGATATTGGAACTTTTGAAACATTTTCAAATAAATTAGAAAACATGCTAAAAAACATGATTATCTCAGATATAGACGATTACAGTAAAGATAAAAATAATTCATTAACAATTGATTTATTGAAAAAAGGATTTTCAAAAAAAGTTATATCTGAGTTTCAAGAAAAAATAATTAACAATAAAGAAATTTCAGATTTGGAATTAATTTTTTATCACCATTTAGCAAAAAAATTAATTTTTCCTTATGAGGATCAGATCAAAAACTCAAATGTTCTGTTTTTGAACGGTCCATCTGGCTCAGGGAAAACAACCTTATGCGCAAAGATTGCTTCATATATTTTGGATAATTTACTTTCTACAAACGAAAAACATAAATTATCAATCATAAATTTTGGTCCAAAATCCTCAGACTATTCTGAACTTTTAAATTTTGGAAAGTTATTAAATTTAAATGTAGCATCAGTTTCATCATTGGACGATTTAATTCAATATATTGAAGAAAATAGAATTAAAACCAAATTAATAATCGATGTATCACAAGAATATAAAAATTTATCAGGATATTTAGATTATTTAGAAAAAATAGCTCGAAATGAGAAGTGTTCTAATTTATTGACCATACCTGCAAGTTCTAATAAAAATATGATCAATTCAATTATGAATTTTTATAAAAATTCATTTCCTACAATGGTGCTTACAAAATTGGACGAATCACATATAAGTGCAGAAGAGTTATCAATTTTGGCAGAATTAAATTGTAAAATTGGTATTTTATCAGGTTCAAGATCAATTATCGGTTCAATAGCTTTTGCTAAAAGTGAAGTTTTGGCACAATATATGAAAGACATTAGTATATAAATTAATAATTAGGATTATTTATGACTGCAACAATAGCTATAACTTCTGGAAAAGGAGGAGTAGGTAAAACTACAGTAGCCGTTAATCTTGCTTTGAGCCTAGCTCTACAAAATAAAGAAACGCTTCTTTTAGATGCTGATTTAGGAATGGCGAATGCACATATTCTGCTTGGGATAAATCCAAAATATTCCTTAGATGACTTTGTTACTGGTAATTTGTCAATTGATAAAGTAATTACAACTATAAATGGGAGCTTAAAATTTGTATCAGGTGGTAACGCAATAAATAACCTATTAAATTTAAGTGATCTTGAGCGTCATAAAATTATCAAAAGTTTTAATGATCTCAAAAAGAAACCTGAATTCATGTTAATTGATGTTGGCGCTGGTGCAGAATCTTCATCGATGACATTTATGGCATCAGCAGACAAAATAATAGTCGTTATTACAGGGGAACCTACAAGTTTCATTGATGCATACACTTTAATAAAAACTTCTTTTTTAGATTATAAAATGAATAATTTTGGAATTATTATAAATATGGCATCATCACCAATGCAAGCCAAATTAAATTTTGACAAATTTCAATCAATTACTCAAAAGTTTTTAGATGTTAACTTAAAATACGTTGGACAAATTCCAAACTCACAAAGAATTAGAAACTCAATTATTTCAAGGACAGCAGTAGTTTCTTCAAAAAATAATAATATTGAAACTAAAGCTTTCTATGAACTTTCTTCCGAAATATTGCTCGTTGAGACTAATAAAACTGGTTCAATTAAATTTTTTGATAATTAAAATAATTATGAAAGTATCAATATGAACAATTATTCAAAAATTATTAAGCCAAACATTAATCAATTAATTAATGATAATACAAATTTAGTCAAAAAAATTTCGTGGCATTTGCACGGACGAGTAAATGCTATTGTTGACATTGAAGATATAATTCAAATAGGGATGCTAGGCTTAATTTCAGCTGCGCAAAATTATGTACCTCAACAAAAGGCCTCTTTTGCTGCATATGCAAGTATAAGAATTAAAGGTGAAATTTTAGATTATTTGAGAAAAAGTTCTAATTTGGATAGAACAACAATCTTAATTAAAAAAAATTCAGAAAAAGCAATTAATCATTTAAGAAATAAATTAGGACGAGAACCCTATCAAAATGAGATAGCTAATGAGCTTGGCATGTCGTCTCAAAAATATCTAGAATGGTCTCACGCATTTGAAGCAAGTGTTATTAAAAGTTTAGAAGATTCATATGACGATTATTCTAATTGGTTTGTTACAAACGATTTAAATCCTGAAGAACAAGTGAATGATGCAGAACTAAGAGATAATTTAAAAGAAGCTTTAAAAACATTAGAAGGTAAAGAAGCTCTTGTTATACAATTATATTTTGTAGAAGAATTAAATATTTATGAAATTGCTGAAGTTATGGAAGTTACGACTGGAAGAGTATCCCAAATTAAAACCTCTGCTATAAAAAGAATTAGAGATCAACTTAAAAAAGACAATTAATTTTATAATGCAAAAATTAGAAATGCTAATAAAGACAGTAGATGCGCATTATGACAGCAAGCATCAAATACAATGTTTTTATTTATCGTGTAGTCTTCTTAATATTGCCAGAGGTACTTGTAATCTAATGATTGTTAATGATAAAAGCAATTTTCAAAATAAAATTACAATAAAATATGAAAGAGCAGTAATGTCTGGCTCAATACGAGTAAAAGACGATTATTTCAATACATTGGGAAAACAATTATCAATAAAGAATGAACGACCAGCTAGGTTGGAATTAATAATTAATGATAAATTAAATATTAACAAGAATGGTATATTGTTTCTTGAAAAAGAATTAATTACAGAAGTATTAGATTATAAATTTTTTATTCCTTTGTTATAAGAAAATTATACTATTACCCATCAATTAATCTTTTTGTGACATCAACTTCCGTCTGAAGAAGCCTAGAAACACCTGAAAATGCTTGTTGTGCTTTGAGCATAGTAATCATCTCAGAGGTAATGTCTACGTTAGATCTTTCTAAATTTCCAGATTCAATTTTGCCAAATGCATTATTCATCGGAATGCCAAAATTTGGCAGTCCTGATTTTGCATTAATTTGATAACGATTATTGCCAACCTGTCTCAATCCAGTTTCATTAGGAAATGAAGCAAGAATAAAATTTCCAATAATTACTTCTTCGTCAAGTCCATAAGTGGCGGTAATTTTACCTTTTGAATTTACATTTATATTTGATATTAATGATATGCTTTGATCTTCATTTGTTTTTTGGGGAGGTATGATTAAATTTTTTAAAACCTCATTATCTTGACCAAGATAACCCATTACTTTTAATCCATCATTAGTAACCACTTCTCCTGTTGCAGTTAAATTAAATGAGCCATCTCGTGTAAAATAAGGGGTTTCAATATTATCTTCATGAATAACTGGGAAAAATCCTAATCCTGTTATAGCTAAGTCTAAAGCACCATTGGTTGTCTTCAGTGATCCCTGGCTCATCTGCAAAAGTGGATCATTAATACCAACACCTTGGCCAGTAAATTTATTGGGAGACGATGATCTATCTTTTGAGTAAATATGTTCAAAATTTGTTTTACTCTTTTTGAATGCTGTACTATTTACATTTGCAATATTATTTGAAACTATCCCAATTTCTTTAGTGTTTGCATTGAGGGCGCTTTTTAAAATTGATAACATTTCAGATCTCCTGTTTCTTTTTTTGGAGCAAAATTTATGCCATTGACTTTATATTAAATAAAATTTTATAAACATATTGCTAATATTAACGTATTTGTATTTAATATAATCCAATTAGAATCTGGAGTTTTAGTCAAATGAGTGTTTCATCTAAAAGTACAGATTTGGTTAAATTCAATGAAAAAAAATCCAAACTTCCTATAAAGTTTAATCCAAATGAAGTAAATCAAGCACTAGAATTAGTTGATAAAGACCTAATACTAAAAAATAGAGAAGAGGTTAAAAAATATTTACCAGATATTTTAGGTAGAGTTTTAGCTAGAATATGGATTGATAAACCATTTAAAGAAAGCTTCAAATCAAATCCTAGACAAGTTCTTAATGATAATGGTGTTTTTTTGCCTGATGATATGATATTGGAATTTCAAAAACCAAATTCTGATAGACCAAAAATCATAGTGTATGAAAAAAAGAAAGATTCTAATTTTAAAATAAGAGTTGTTCAATTACAGTTGGTAATGTTAGCGGGAAGATAATAGTTTTTATTTTTTAAAGAATTTTAAAATTTATGAATAAATTATTAAAAATTTTTATTATATATCTTTTGTTTGTTCCTTCTCATTTAATAGCTAATGAAAAAAAACAAAGTCTCCAAAATATTTATACACTTTTACAAGAAAAAAAATTTGAAGAAGGAATAAAAAATTTACAAATTTTATCAGAACAGAATGATATAAATGCTCAACTACTATATTCTAAAATTTTATTTTCTGGAGACTTAACACCACAAGATTTTGAAAACTCATACTTTTGGGGATTTTCTGCACTACTTGGAGGGCTAAAAAAATCATCTAGTATTTTAGAAAAATTAAATGAATATTTAACAGAAGAACAAATAAGTGAGATTACAAATAAACTTAGAGATTTTTTGGAAAAAAGAGCGTTTGCAAAAGATAAAAAGGCAATTATTCAAATTGCAAAAATATACGAAAACTTTACTGACCCCGCAGATTTAGTTAATGCATACACTTGGTATAACATAGCTGTGGCTCAAGGAATCAAAACTGCAAAACTTAAAAGAGATGAAATTTTAGATAATCTAAATGAAAAAGATTTACTTGATGCTCAATCTTTATCGATTAAGCTATTTAAAAAAATTAATAATTAATGGAGTTTTTCATGAAATATAAAGTTCATTGGTTAATTGACGGTCTAGTGGAGATAGATGCTAATGATGTTGATACAGCAGAGAGTGTAATCAAAAATAAAATCGAACGTTTTATAAAGAATAATGCAATATTTTTTGATGATGTGGGAGCTAAAGCTGTACAAGGTCAAGCTTATTTGCCGGGATCTGACGAAAAAAATAATGGAGAAGCTTAATTGTTTAATGTAAAAAATATTTTCTTTTTAAATACTATGGTAATTTTTTTAAGTATTTGCGTAACATCATCTTATTCTAAAGGAAAAATTTATGGACAATCTAAAACTTTATCTAAGGAATATATAAAATATGAAAATTGTAGACTTAGAAAAACAGAGATTAATATGAAAGATGGTGTAAAAGATGGATATAAATGCATATTTAAAAGACAGGGTAAAGGAAAAGATGTTACCGTTTTTCAACCTTCACCAATATGCCAAAAATCATTTAAATGTAAAACCGAGATACAATAAAGAATTTTCTTAATACAATATATTATTATTTTAAAAAAAATAACTACTATATATTGTTTAATTTAAAAAAAATTGTAATAATTTCAATTATTTATAGCCAAAATCTATATTTTTTTTTAATATCTATTCATGGATAATTATGAAATAAATATATTAAGAAGAGGTGGAAACTGGAAAAAAGTTAAGCCTGGTGACTTAACTATTGATGAAATTAATAAAGAGTCAAAAGAAGAATATGAGCTAAATGATATGGTTTTACAACAAGATATTCTCACTTACGTGAATAAGGTTGACTCAATTATTACCAAAATAGAAGCTTTAGAAACTGAAAAAAATAAATTAAAAGACGAACTTAAAATATGTGAAGATGAATTTTTAATGAAAAAGAAACTTGCTGAAGATGAGATTGATAAAATTTCTCAAGAAAAAGAAATCATTGAAAAAACAATAAACGTAATTAAAAATTTAAAAAGTTTTTAATTTGGAGAATTAAAATGCCAAATAACAAATCAAAAATTTTAAGTGGAGCAAAATCTATTTTTGTTGCAAATGTAAAAGGCGGTGTAGGTAAAAGTACACTATCGATAATGCTAGCTAGATCCTTGGCTGAAAGGATTCCTGCTCGAAATATTACTGTAATAGATACAGATCTGCAAAGAACAGCAACTGAATTTTTGTCTAAAAGTAACCCTGAAATTAATGTTGAATTTCTTCCAATTACCCCTGCATTTGAAAACACAAATATATCTCTCGTTCAACAATTTATTAAGCAGAATGAATTCCGACCAGGACATGTTGCAATTGTTGATACCCCAGCAGGTACGTCACAAAGATTATGGAATCTTGTTGCAGAAGGTTACTGTGTTCTAATCCCAACTACGCTTAGCAATGCAGATTTGTATCCAACTGAAAATTTTATTAGAAGTATGGATAAAGTTAAAGCAAGATATGGCAAGTCATATCCACACTTGATTGTTTGCCCTAACAAAATTCCTTTTGGTCAAAAAGATTTTTCAGTAATGGCTGAAAGATTAAAAAATCACGATGTTGTTATTGGTCCTGCTTTAAGAGATTTAGCTAGTGTAAGACACTTTTATAATGGTAAAGCAGAAAATTGGGAAAACAAAACTAATATAAATGCTCAATCTGATTTCAAACAATTTGGGTCTTTTATTGAAAAATTTGTCTTGGGCGAAGAGTTAGATAAAATTTATTCTGAAAAGGTAGTACCTAAAAATGTTATCCCTATAAGGTAAATCTTAAGGATTTATTTCCAACCTATTCCCTAGTTGGCCTATCCATCTTTCAGTAGCTATAAAAGGAAGTAAATTATTCTTGCTTTTATCTTTGTTAACAATAATTTTATTAACATATAAGTTATCTTCAACTATTTCTTTTTTATCCAATTCATTCATTTGATCTACTAACATATTCATATTAATATTAACGTCATTAATAAAACTTTGTTTAATTTTTCCGTATCTATAATAGGTAATTTTTAGGAAAAGAAGAGGTCATGTATATACTTACCAAAATTGAGAATAAACTAATTAATAGAATTAATGAAATTTTGCATGAATTTAAGGATTATGAGCAACCTTTTATTAATAATAACGGTGATATTATTATCAAGAATAAGTTAATTAAGAGAACAAATAAGAAAACGTCAATCTTAACAAATATTTTTAAAGAAATAATAAAAAATGATGTAAAAAAAAACAGGGTTTAAAAACCCTGTTTCGTATTTGATACAATTGATGGAAAATCAAGATACAAATTTAACCAGAGATTGCTCTGACAATTTAAAAACCTTGAAACAACCACTTTCATAAAAAATACTAGACATCAGACCACCTCCTTTTCTTTTAATTAAAAAAATATAGCTAATTTATTTACTATATTTTATAAAATTACAAGCTTTTATAAAAAAATTAACAAATTTTAATTTAATTAGGCAAGTACTTATGAAAACGAGCAATAAAGAACCTCAACGATTTAAGGCTGGAGAAATTATTTACTCACATAACGACCCTGCTGAATTTATATTTTTAATTCATAGTGGAAAGGTTAGAATTGAGTCTAAACACGGATTAGAATTAGGAATACTTGAAACAGGGGAAATATTTGGAGAAGTCGGTCATATAATTGAATCTCCAAGAACTGTAACTGCAGTAGCTGTGACAAATTCACTAATTCGTGTTATTGATGAAAAAACTATAAAAGAAAAAATGAATAAAGCTGATCCAGTATTAGCAGCAATAGTAAGAGGATTATCTCTTAGAATTGGTGATGCAAATGCTTTAGCTGAAAAACATTGGTTAGAATTAAATGTTTATAAATCTCTTAACAAATAAATTAGTGGAATTTTAATAAGTTTTATTATGGCCAATCAAAAAATCTCATTAAAGAATAAAATAATGAACATCAAGCATCTTTATGCTTATTTAATTGCATTCTTTTCATCAGTCTTAACTTTCATTTTTTTTTACTTTAGTAACGAAATAATTAAAGAAGAAAAGACCGTGGAAAAAGAAATAAATATTTATGAAGTTGCAAAAGAAGAAGCAATTAAAATGGGTAGAATGGAGCCAGATGAAAAACCTATAGTTCAAGAAATTGGCCCAGATGGTAACGTTATAGTTCCCTCTTTAAGTTATTGGGATATAGGTGGTATGGGTGATAATGCAAACAAAAGTTTTTGGACGAATGTACCTAATTCAAATTCATTTATTAGCTTTGATTTAGTTTTTTCTTCATATAAAGGTGAAATGCTAATGGATTTTTTAACAGACTATGATGTTGATTTTAGAAAAATTGTCTATGATCAAATCAGTAAAACAAGTTACGAAAAACTTCAGGGTAGTGAAGGTAAAAACAAGTTGCTTGAGGATATTAAAAATGAATTCAATTCTTATTTAGATGAAAAGAATTTGGACCCAATAATATTTGGTGTTCACTATAAAAAATTTGCCATTACAACTAGGGGTAATTAATAAAAGTATTATAATCTATCTCATTATCTTTATCTACACGATTAAAAACTTCTGGTAATGGATATTTTAACCCTGTTGCACAATTAAATAAAATAACTTTATCGTCTTTTGATATTAATTTTGAAGACAATGCTTTTTCGTAAGCTGTCATTGTTGCAGCACCTTCAGGACACAAAAAGCACCCATCAATATTAGCAACTCGATCTCTTGCTTCCATTATATCTTGATCTGAAACAGACATTGCGAAGCCTTCACTTTCACGAATTGCCCTTATAATTAGAAAATCTCCTACAGCGATGGGCACTCTTATACCGGCAGCTTGAGTATAAGCATTTTCCCATAAGGGGGCATGCTCATCTCCATTTTCCCAAGCTTTAACAATAGGAGCGCAACCATTAGCTTGTACAGCAACCATTTTTGGTAATTTTCCATTTATCCACCCTAATTCTTTTAATTCTAAAAAGGCTTTCCACATTCCAATTAAACCAGTACCACCACCCGTAGGATAAAATATTACATCAGGCAATTCCCAATTAAGTTGTTCTGCTAATTCAAGACCCATAGTTTTTTTTCCTTCAATCCTGTATGGTTCTTTAAGTGTTGAAACATCAAACCACCCTACTTTTTCTTTACCTTCGCCTACTATCTTTCCACAATCATTTATCAAACCGTTGACTAAAAAAGTTTGTGCTCCAAGTGATTGAATTTCTCTTATGTTTATTTCCGGAGTATCTTCAGGGCAGAACACAGTTGATTTTATACCTGCGTTTGTTGCATAAGCAGCCATAGCGGCACCTGCGTTTCCATTTGTGGGAATTGCTAAATGTTTTAACTTAAATTGCTTTGCCATTGAAACTGCCAAACATAATCCTCTAGCTTTAAACGAACCAGTGGGGAGCCTTCCTTCATCTTTGACTAATACAACTCCCTTATCATTTGAAGAATAGTTAACGGTTCTATTTAACTCCATCAATGGAGTAATCGTTTCACCAAGTGTAATCCTGTCTTTCGGATTTGAAACTGGTAATAGTGGTGAATATCTCCAAAGACCGTCTACTTTTGAATTTGTTATATCATCTCTTGAAACTTCATTTTTCAAAGTTTGTAAATCATATCTAACCAATAATGGTCTACCAGCATCTGATAAACCATGTATTTTATTTGCTTCATATTTTTTGCCAGTGATTGAACATTCAAGATGACTTACATAATTTTTTTCCATATTTGTTCCTACTTTTTATTAACTATTTTTACCTGAAATAATATCTATCATTGCTTTGGTAATTTGTTTTGTAGTGCTTTTTCCACCAAGATCTCTTGGTAAATATTTTTTGTCTGATGTAAGCTTTTCAATTGCAAACAATAACTTTTGTGCAGCTTTAAGTTCACCTAAATTTTCTAACATCATCACTGCAGACCAATAAGATCCAATAGGATTTGCAATTCCTTTTCCCATTATATCAAAGGCAGATCCATGAATTGGTTCGAACATAGATGGATGACGTTTTTCTGGATCTAAATTTCCTGTTGGAGCTATCCCCATTGAGCCTGATAATGAAGCTGCCAAATCTGTTAAAATATCTGCATGTAAATTTGAAGCTACAACGGTATCAATACTTTTGGGATCTAAAACCATTCTAGTGGTCATTGCATCAACAAGCATTTTGTCAGTATTAACATCCCTATAATCTTGCGATATCTCATTGAAAATTTCATCCCACATCACCATACCATGTCTTTGAGCATTAGATTTAGTCACTAAAGTTAATAATTTTCTTGGTCTGGATCTCGCTATTTCAAAGGCAAATCTCTGTATTCTCTCTACACCTTGCTTTGTAAACAGAGTAACGTCCATAGCAGTATCATGACTATAACCTCTATGGCTTCTACCACCAATACCAGAGTATTCTCCTTCAGAGTTTTCTCTTATAAAACTCCAATCAATATCTTTTTCTTCTACATTTTTTAGCGGAGAAATAATTCCAGGTAAAAGGCGTACTGGCCTTAAATTTGCGTATTGATCTAAACCTTGGCATATTTTTAGCCTCAGCCCCCATAGTGTTATGTGATCAGGAATTTCAGGTACACCAGCAGATCCAAAATAAATTGCACTAAAACTTTTAAGTTCTTCAACACCTTCGTCAGGCATCATAACGCCATGTTTTTTGTAGTACTCTGCTCCCCAATCAAATTGATGAAATTCTATTGGTAAATTTTGGACTGACTTTGAAAGAGCTTTTAAAACCTCAACTCCACTATCTATTACTTCTGTGCCAATCCCATCACCAGTAATAACTGCAATTTTGTACATCTTTTGCCTTCTTAAATAAATAAATATAAATAATAATAAAAATAGTTTATCTATTAATAACTTAATTATTTCAATATTTAAAAAATTGTTAAATGGTAGCTATCTCTAAACTATTAAATCAAATATTAAATTCGCATTTAAAAATCATAAGTATAATTATAATTTTCTTACTTCTCTCTCCAGTTATTTCTATAATTATATCAAGTTTTCAAAATACATATGATTTATGGCTACATCTTATAAATTCACGTTTAAAAAATTATTTATACAACACTTTTATGTTAATGTTAGGTGTTTGTTTAACTACCTTTGTGATTGGAGTTTCTCTTGCCTGGTTAGTTTGCCGATATAATTTTTACTTGAAAAATATTATTGAGTGGGCACTACTTTTGCCTCTAGCATTACCATCATATATAGTTGCGTATTGTTATACTGATTTTTTTGAATATAGTGGTGTTGTTCAGACAATATTAAGAGATATATTTAATTTTTCTTCACCAAGTGATTATTATTTTCCAGAAATAAGATCTCTTGGAGGAGCAGTGTTTGTAATATCTTTTGTATTATACCCTTATGTTTATCTAATTACCAAAGTTGCTTTTAAATCTACTCCTTCATCTTTAATTGAGTTTGCTGAGATCTCTGGGAAAAATATTTTCTATTTTGTTTCTTTACCTTTGGCTAAACCTGCAATAGTTGCTGGATTATCATTAGTGTTGATGGAAACAGTTTCTGATTTTGGTACAGTAGATTTTTTTGCAGTTGAAACAATTACTCTGGGTATTTTTAACCTATGGCTTGGAATGAACAATCTAGCCTCAGCATCACAGCTAGCTTTGGTAGGATTTACATTTGTAATTGTTTTGCTTGCACTAGAGCTTTATGCAAGGAAAAAACAAAAATTTAACGATCCTAAATTCAACACTCACAATTTTTTTAATATTCAAGTATCTAAATCTAAAAATATTATAATTTTTTCAATATGCGTTATGCCAATATTATTTGGGTTTTTGATTCCAGTGCTTATTTTAATTGAGAATTCTCTAAATTATTTACACCTTGAAAATTTTGATCACTTAGTTACGATTGCTCAAAACTCTTTTTTTATTAGCTTCACTACTGCAACAATCATAATATTATTATCTATAATTTTAACAGTAAGTATTAAATATCAAAATTTTAAAGGCTTTAATTTTTTATCTACAATGGCAGGTATTGGATATGCTTTTCCAGGCATAATTATAGCTCTTGGGACATTGTTTTTTATTTCTTTTATTGAAAAATTTGTAAATTTATCATTAGAAATCTTTTCTATTGATCTAAATTTAATCTTAATTGGTTCTTACTTTTTATTAATTTTTGCATACATATCAAGATTTAATGCTGTTTCATTTGGGGCAATTAATAGCGGAATAAATAGATTACCTCCTAATTTGCTTGAAGCTAGTAGATCACTTGGTAATCCGTTTTGGTATAGTTTTAAGAAGGTTATATTACCGTTATTAAGACCATCTATTTTAACTGCATTTATTCTGGCTTTTGTTGATATTATTAAAGAACTTCCTATAACATTGTTATTAAGACCTTTCAATTTTGAAACTTTAGCCACATACGTATATCAATATGCAAATGATGAAATGCTTGAAAGAGCATCTAGCGCAGCTCTTCTTATAGTAATTATAGGACTTTTACCTATTTTGTTTATCAATAAAATAATGAATATAAATAAAAAAATAATTTAATTTTTTGTAAACTTGTATTAGTTTAGAATGATTATAATTCTTTCTAGGAAAAAGAATGGCCCAACTTTATGAGAAATGTATAAAAAACGGTCTGAGAATGACACTGCCTAGAAAAATTATACTAGAAGTAATCGAGGATTCAGCTGATCACCCTGATGTGGATGAAATGTATAGAAGAGCTGTTGAAAAAGATCGTTCAATCTCAATCGCAACTGTTTACAGAACAATCAAATTATTTGAAGAGGCTGGAATAATTGAAAGATTAGATATTGGTGACGGCAGATCTCGATATGAAGAAGCTGGCGAACATCATGAACATTTAATTGATGTTGAGAGTGGTGAAATCATTGAATTTCAGAACGAAGAACTAGAAGAAATGAAAAGGCAAGTAGCTCTTAATATGGGATATGAACTAGTAGATCATAGATTAGAGTTATTTGGAAAAAAAATAAAAAAATAACATTCTTGTTTATTTAATTTCTTTGATTTCAAAGTTACATAATGTATTATTAAGAATGATTATCAATTTCTTGAAAATTTAAAAATGGAAGAAAAAGATAAAATTATAATTCTTACAGGAGGTAGCAGAGGCATAGGTCACGCTACTTCAAAAAAATTTTGGGATGATGGATGGACAGTAATTACATTCTCACGATCTGAAGTTGCACCAAAATGTCCTTGGTCTAACAATAAACAATTTCACTTTCAAGTTGATCTTGAAGATGAAATTTCTTTAAACAAAAAACTTAGAGAGTTATCTGAATTTTTAAATGGGAGGCCAGTAAAAGCACTCATTAATAATGCTGCAATTTCTCCAAAAGACAAAAAAAATGAGAGACTTAGTTTTAATGAAACATCATTAGAATTATGGCGTAAAGTATTTAATGTTAATTTTTTTGCTCCAATCATTATTTCAAAAGCTATTGTTAAAAATCTTAAATCAGCCAATGGTATGATAATTAACGTAACATCTATTGCCAGTGATAATGTTCACCAATTTGCAGGACCTGCTTACGCAACATCTAAAGCTGCTCTAAAATCACTAACAAGAGAAATGGCATCAGATCTTGCCAAAGATAATATAAGAGTAAATGCTATAGCTCCTGGAGAAATTGAAACCTCTATGGTTACTCCAAGTAGTAAAAAATTACTCACAGAGAAGATACCTATGAAAAGATTTGGAACACCCGATGAAGTTGCAGGCGTCATTCTTTCAATGTGCTCAGAAACTTTCTCATATGTTAATGGAACAGAGATCCAAATTAATGGCGGTCAAACTGTCTAAATATCTAGATTATATAAAAATTTCAAAGATAAATATAAAAAAAACAGGACTTGTTTTGTTCCTGTTTTTTTTATTTAAAGGTATAGCTTGGCTATTAGTTGGTTATTTTGGTATTAGTTATTTCTTTTAATCACCAACCCACCTGATCAATTATCATTTGTGCTTTTTTTGCATTTTTAGCAATCTCACTTATAGGTAAGCTATCTGACTTAAATGTACCCCATTCCATTATTTTGCCATCAAGTTTAACTTTAGGATTTACTGGATATTCAAAATTAACATTTGCATAAATTTTCTGTGCTTTTGGCATAGTAAGCCATTCAATAAATCTTAGAGCTTCTTCACTATTTTTTGAATATTTTGCAATAGCCGCACCTGAAATGTTAACATGTTGTCCTCTATTACCTTGATTATAGAATATTACTTCAGTAGCTCGTGCCCAATTTTTTTGTTCAGGTTTCTTTTCATTAAATTTCATTAATGCAAAATAATATGTGTTCATTAAAACTATATCACACTCACCTGAGTAAATTCCTTTTGCTTGTGCTCTGTCATTACCTTTTGGTTTTCTTGCAAAATTTGAAACTAAACCTTCTGCCCATGATTTTGCTTTTGCCTCACCCTTATGGGCAATTATTGAAGCCAATAATGCTCTATTATATGGGTGGCTTCCAATTCTTGTACAGATTTTCCCTCTGAACTTGGATTTTGTTAAATCTTCAATATCATTAATTTCATTTTTATTAACTCTATCTTTTGAAATACCTATTATTCGAGCTCTAGTAGATAAACTAACCCATTTTTTGTTTATATCTCTTAAATGATTTGGAACATTTTTATTTATTATGTCTGAGTTAATATTTTTAACTAAATCCATATCCGCAAGCTCAGATAATCTTGAAATATCAACGGTAAGAATTACATCCGCAGGAGAATTTTTTCCTTCGGATTTGAGCCTTTGCGCGAGGCCTTTCTTAGCGTGTAAAACGTTAAATTTTACTGAAAATTCTTTTTCATATTCTTTGGTAAATGGTTCCAAAAGAGCAGGGCTTCGATAAGAGTAAATATTTATCTCTTTTGAACTAGCGCGTTGAATTCCAAAAATTAAGATAGATAAACAAAAAATTAAGTTGAAAATACAAAATAATAAAGATTTAAGACTTTTCATTTAAAACACCATTATGTAATTGCGAATCATTATCATTATTATTACTATAACTATTATCAATGTCAAATTAATTTTTTTAACCTCCACCTATTAATATACCAGCAGCCAGAACTAGTGATCCACCAAAAACGACTTGAAACACGGCTTTTGTAAATTTAATTTCCATATATTTAGCTTGTATCCAAGCAATAGCCCAAAGCTCAACTAGTACAAAAAACATTGCAATCACTGTTGCAAGATAAAAGTCAGAAATCAAATATGGTAGTGCATGACCTAACCCCCCTATTGTGGTCATAATGCCTGAGGCAAACCCTCGCTTTATTGGTGAACCTCTCCCTGATATTACTCCATCATCATGTACAGCTTCTGTAAAACCCATTGAAATTCCAGCTCCTATAGATGCTGCTAAACCAACTAATAATGTTGTATGACTGTCTTTTGTTGCGAAAGCAGTAGCAAAAATTGGAGCTAAAGTTGAAACTGATCCATCCATAAGACCGGCAAGACCTGGCTGGACCCATGTTAATATAAACTGCCTTTTATCTTTAGTAACCTCCTCATTGGCACTTCGTGATTTTTGAGCATTCAATAATATCAATTTAGCATTATCTTTCTGCTCTCTACTCATTAATGCTAAGTCAATAAGTAAATTTCTAATTTCTATATTTTGGGATGTTTTAGCAAAGGAATTATAGAATTGAGCAGATAAAGTTTCCATTTCAACAATTTCGTTTCTAACTTTTTCAATAGAATTCTTTATTACCAACCATTCAGGTTTTCTTTTGAAGTAATTAGCAATTTCTTTTTGGTTAGTAATGTTTAAAGTCTCACCAAATTTTTTTTTATGTAATTCAACTAATTTTTTTCTATTTTTATTTTTTAAAATAGACATTTGTTTAAACATTTTTGATGTAACTGGGTAATTTATAATAAAATGAGAAGAATACTCATCATATAATTTTATATCTTCTTCTAAACTAACAATTGCAAGAGATAATATTTCATTATCATTTAAGTCTTGAAATTTCTTTTTAATTAAAGATTTGTACATAATGCATTCCCAAAGAGTTTTAATATATTAGTTTAATTAATAAGTCATTGAATTTATTATTTATTTTTGCAAATGATAATAATTATTAAAACAATTAAATATATTATTGACAATGATAATGATTATCATTATTGTGAATACATGGATGAACTCAATATATATCTCCCAAGATTAATTAAGTTCATCCACATTTCATTTAAAAATTTATAACTCTAAAAGATTTTTTTTATAAATTACAAATATCTATTAAATCATTGTAAATGTTAATTGACCTAAGTAATATTTTATTAAAAAAATTTGGTATCACGCATGAATAATAATGAATTTCAGATAGCTACAGTACCTGGAGATGGGATAGGTAAAGACATAGTAAATTCAGCTATTTCAATTGTTGACTTGTCTTCAAAAATAACAGGTGGATTTAAATGCGAATGGCATATGATCAAAGCAGGAGCTGAATATTATTCTTTGACTGGAAAAGATGTTGAACCAGGAGGAGAAAAAAAAGTTGATGAACTCGATAGTATTTTTTTAGGTGCAATTGGGTTACCTAGTGTTCGTCATAAAGATGGAACTGAAATATGCCCTCACCTAAGATTTAGAGAAATGTTTGGCTTGTACGCTGGTGTTAGACCAGTTAAAGCATACAAAAACATACCAAATAGATTAAGTAATGAATTATCAAGAAATATAGATTTAGTTATTTTAAGAGAATCTACTGAAGGATTATTTTACACTGCTGCTGTTCATAATAGATGTCCAGTTGAAAATGATCAAGAAGTGCAAGATGTAATGAAAATAACTAGAGCAACTACTGAAAAATTACATGATTTTGCATTTAAATTAGCAAGACAAAGAAAGAAAAAAGGGAAATTAGGAAAAGTTACTTGTGTAGATAAAGCTAATGTTTTCAGATCACAGGCATTTTTCAGGAAAATATTTGATGAAAGAAAAATTAAATTCAAAGATATAGATGCTGATCATTGCTATGTTGATGCAATGGCACTCAACTTGATTAGAAATCCTTGGGAATATGATGTAATGGTGATGGAAAATATGTTTGGTGACATATTATCTGATTTAGGAGGAGGCCTGATAGGAGGCATGGGTATGGCCTCATGTGCTGAAATAGGTGATAATCACGGGTTATTTCAACCTGCCCATGGAAGTGCGCCTGATATACTCGGACAGGATAAGGCTAATCCGCTAGCTACTATTTTAAGTGCATCTCTGATGCTGGAATATCTATCTGATAAAAAAAGTTGCAAAAGTACTTTGTTAGGTTCCAGATTAATTGAGACTGCAATTGAAATCGGTTTTGAAAGAAATGAATTAAGACCAATAGAATTTGGAGGTGATATGGGAACAAAGGGAATAACTGAAACTTTAAGTGATTTATTAAACGATAATGAAATTCAAAAACAAATATTAACTTGAGAGGAGATTAATAAATTAATGTTTGTAATTACAGTAAAATTCGTAATCAACGAAAAAGATATAGATAAATTTAAAACTAGAATTTTACAACAAGCTAGAGACTCTCTTGAACTTGAAAAAGATTGTCATGAGTTCGATGTATGTCATGATCCAAATGACAAAAATGTAGTTTTTTTATATGAGACATATACTGATAAAGACGCTTTTGATATTCACCTTCAAAGCAATCATTATTTAGATTTTAATGAAGAGGTTACGCCTTGGGTTAAAGAAAAAATTGTCACACAGCTTGAAAAACAGAAACTATAAAGTTGATTAAACATGATACTTGGAATTATAGGAGATGACTTTACAGGGTCATCAGACATAGCAAATAATTTAAAAAAATCTGGAATGCAAGTTTCTATGTTTGCGGGGGTTCCCTCCTTTAAAAACAAAGCCTCATTAACCAATGCTGATGCTGCTGTAATTGCACTAAAAACAAGAACAATTCCAATAAATGAAGCTGTATCAGAGAGTCTAAAAGCTTTGGAATGGTTAAAAAATGCTGGTTGCAGTCAATTCATATTTAAATATTGTTCTACATTTGATTCAACAAAAGAAGGAAATATAGGTCCAGTTACTGATGCTATAATGGAGGAATTAAATGTTGATTTCACCATAGCCTGTCCTTCTTTTCCAGATGCAGGAAGAACAGTGTTTTACGGACATATGTTTGTAAATGGAAAACCACTTAATGAATCAGGGATGGAAAAACACCCTTTAACACCCATGATTGACCATAATTTAGTTAGATGGCTAGACCATCAGACTAAACATAGTGTTGGATTAATTGATTATAAAACAATAAATAATGGTTCACAAAGTGTTAAAGATAAAATTAACAATTTAAAAATTGAAGGTTGCAAATACGCAATAGTTGATACAACCAATAATGAAGATTTTGAAATCATTTGTAACGGGGTAAAAGATTTACAATTTTTAACTGGTGGATCGGGAATTGCCTTAGGTTTACCAAAAATTTATAAAAAAGATGGTTTACTCTCGGATAAAAATTTTCAAATTCCTGAAAATACAACAAATGCAGTAATTCTATCAGGCTCTTGTTCATCTGCTACTTTGAGTCAAATAGAGGTTTATAAAAAAGATAATCCATCATATTTTATTTCTGCCGACGAAGTAATGAATAACGAAAACTTAATTGAAGATGTTATAAAATGGATTAGAAACAATGAAACTCTATCACCTTTAATTTATTCATCTGCAGATCCAAAAATTGTTAAAGAAAAACAAATTCAGTATGGACAAGAAGTATTAGCGAATAAGATTGAAAGTATTTTTGAGAAACTATCGAATAAACTTTTAAATCATACTTTTGGTATTTTCATATCTGCCGGTGGAGAGACATCAGGTGCTGTAGTTAATGGATTAGGGCTCCAAGAATTAAAAATTGGAAAAGAAATTGCTCATGGAGTTCCTGCTCTTTGGTCACCAAATTCAAATTGTAACAAACCTGTTTCAGTTACTCTAAAATCAGGTAATTTTGGTCAATCTGATTTTTTTAAAAGAGCTTTGCAAATTCTTAGAGGAAAAACTTAAATTTTTGAAAATTTCTTTAGTGCTTCTCTAAAAGTCAGACCATTTTCCATCTCTTGCATAGCCTTTTTATCGTCAGCAGTAAACTTTTCTGCTTCCTCTGTTATTTTTTCAACATGTTCAATTGGCAAACACAAAACTCCCGTTCCATCTCCAACAATAATATCTCCATGTCTAACCCTTACTCCTGCACAAATGATTGGCTCATTGATTGAAAGGACTTTTATTCGAGTTTTACCAGGTGTCGGAACCATGTGTTTTGAAAAAGTTGGAAAAGAAAATTCTACTATTTCTTCTCGATCCCTAACTCCACCATCAACTACCAGCCCAGCTATACCCTTTAATTTTGCAGAGTAAGAAGCCATTCCACCCCAGGTAGATACTTGTGCTCCATTATTTGCAACTACTATAACATCACCTGGACTAGTTGCGTCAATCATATGCCCAACTTTGAATTCTTCCGTAGAAAAACTTCCATATGGCCCCGTAACCTCCTGTACAGTTACTGCCCTACCAACTATTTTCATACCCAGACCTGCAGGATGTAGATTATTCATAACTCCATTGAAACCAATATCATCAAGTGCATTCGCTAATGTGGGTGTTGCTATATTCCTTAATCTTTGCAAGATATTTTCATCAATCGACATTTCTACCTCCTTAATCGTAAAAAGATTAAATTATGAAATTCTTAATATCAATAATTAAACTTATTTATATTATATTAATTCTATTGACGTTTACCTTTAATTATTTAGTTTAATTGTAGTAACCAACTGTAAAGAAGAATTAATGTCAAAATTCAATTTTCCATTTATAAAAGAAACAAGCGAACTCTCAAATCTTAGAAAAGAAGTAAGAGAATTTATAACAACCTGTATAAATAATGATGAATTTACACCATCTCCAGATGCCTGGGTTTTTTCAGCTGATCCAAGCTTTAGTAAAAAACTTGGATCTAAAGGCTGGCTTGGGATGTCATTTCCTAAAGAATATGGCGGACATCAAAGAACAGCTTTAGAAAGATACGTAGTAACAGAAGAACTCTTGTCTTCAGGAGCTCCTGTAGCAGCTCATTGGATAGCTGATAGACAGAGTGGAAGTCAAATCTTGAGATATGGAAATGAAAAACAGAAATCTTCTATTATTCCACGAATAACAGCTGGCGAGTGTTTTTTTGCTATTGGAATGAGTGAACCTGACTCTGGTTCGGATTTAGCCTCAGTAAAAACGAAAGGCACCAGAACTAAGGATGGCTGGAAACTTGAGGGTAGAAAAATATGGTCTACTGGCGCTCATTTAGCACATTATATGATTGTTCTAGCTAGAACCAGTCCAGCATCTGAGAAAAACAGGCATGAAGGTCTTTCTCAATTTCTGGTTGATTTGTCTCTTCCAAACGTAAAGATTACTGGGATACCTGACATGACTGGTCAAAGACATTTTAATGAAACTTTATTTGACAATGTTGAATTGTCAGATGATTCCCTTTTAGGAGAAGAAGGCAAAGGCTGGAAACAAGTTGTTGGTGAGCTTGCATTAGAAAGATCTGGTCCAGAAAGATTTCTCTCTCATTTCACATTATTAGATAGTTTTATAAATGAATTCAGAAACTCACTCATTCATTCAGGCACAAAGATAGTTGGTAAATTAATATCTGAAATACAAACATTAAGAAGAATGAGTTTTTCGGTTGCTTCAATGCTTCAAAATGGTGAATCTCCTGAGACACAAGCAGCATTTGTAAAAGAATTAGGTAATAAATTTGAAAAGATGATGATAGAAACATTAAGAGAATTTTCCAATATCGTTCCGCTTCATGAATGGCCAAATCAATTACAAAATCTATTTGAAGATGCAACATTAAGAATTCCATCAAACTCTCTAAGAGGAGGGACAACTGAAATCATGAAAGGTATAATTGCTAGACAGTTAGGCCTAAGATGATTGAAGAATTAGAAATAATTTTAGAAACAACTTCTAAAATTTTACAAAAACACGTAAATCATAGTTTAAGACAAAACATAGTTTCTGAAAATACTGATATATTAAATTTGTGGAATGACATTGAAACAAATGGACTTCCAAAAATATCAGTTAAAGAAAAGTTTGGTGGTTATGAAATACCTTTTTTTTCAATTTTACCTTTGATTAAAATTGTAAATAATCATGGAACTCCTTTACCCTTATCTGAAACAATTTTATCAAATTATATATTATCTGAGTCAGATATAAATCCACCAAACGGTATAGTAACTTTTGCTAGTGACACAAAAAATTTACAAATTAAAGACAATATGATCTCTGGGGAGATTTTATCAGTACCATACCTTAACCTCACTAAAAATTTATTGATTGTTCATGAATTAAACAATGTCAAAAAAGCAATTTTAATCGATGAAATTAATGGAGAAATTATACATAAAAAAAACTTTTTAGCTGAACCAAGGTACAATATCAAGGTAGAGAATTTAAATATTGCTGAAATTAGACCCATTAAAAATAGTATTGATTTCAATTTTTTAGGTGCAATTCTTAGATCTGCTCAAATGATCGGTGCAATGGAAAAGGTCCTTGATTTGTCAATAAACTATTGTTCAGAAAGAAAACAGTTTGGTAGAGCATTGTCAAAGTTTCAAGCTATACAGCACCAAATTTCCGAAATGGCAGTTGAATTGTCAGCCTCGTCTGCAGCCCTATCGACAATTACCGAAATAGGATTAGGTGAAAAAAATTCTAACGATGCAGCGATATTAAAAATTAGAGCAGGTTTTGCAGCTGGGAAAATTATAGCCATTTCTCATCAAGTTCATGGAGCAATTGGATTTACCAAGGAGTATGAATTATCTTATTATACAAAAAATTTAAATAGTTGGAGAAATGACTTTGGAAATGAATCTTTTTGGGAGGAATTGTTAGGCAAAAAATTTCTTGAAAAAAATAATAAAAACTTATGGGAATATTTAACTTAATTTCAAAGAAAACTTGAGGTGAAATATGTCAAAATCTGTTTTATATGAACAAGATGATAGAATTGTCAAAATTACACTTAATAGACCTGATACGAGAAATGCACTTTCAGGGGACATTATAGAAGGCTTAGTAGAATATATACAAAAAGCTGATAAAGACAAAAATGTTGGGTGTGTTATTTTAACCGGAGCTGGAAAAAGTTTTTCTTCTGGTGGCAATCTTCAAGAAATAAAAGATATGACTACAAAAGATCAAATGACTCAAGCACAACTTGAAGATTGGTACAGATTTGGTATTCAAAAAATTCCTTTAACTATGAATTCTATTGATGTGCCTGTTATAGCAGCAGTTAACGGTCATGCTATAGGTGCAGGTAATGATCTTTGTACGATGTGTGATATCAGAATAGCTGGTGAGGATGCAAAATTTTCAGAGAGTTTCCTAAGAGTAGGTATTATACCAGGAGATGGAGGATCTTGGTTCCTGCCCAAAATAATTGGTTTGGCAAGAGCTAATGAAATGATTCTAACTTGTGATGTTCTAGATGCTAACAAAGCTCTAGATTGGGGTCTTGTTTCAAAAGTAGTACCCAACGAAAATTTGATAGTTGAAGCTCAACAATTAGCTAAAAAAATTGCCGCCCAACCTCCAGAAGCATCCAGACGAGCCAAACGTTTACTAAGAATGTCACAAAACGTTCCTTTGCAAGATGCATTAGAAATGGCCGCTAGCCAACAAAGCATGTTACAACAACTTGATGATCACAGAGAAGCAATAGACGCGCTACTAGAAAAGAGAAAACCTAATTATAAAAACTCATGATGCAATTCAAAAATTAATATTTATAATCATCAAGAATATTTTTTAGCGTAATCTTTCTAAAATTGAAACATAATTAGCAACAGAAGCGCCACCCATATTAAATATACCCGCTAAATTTGCTTTATTGATTTGCATATCTCCAGCTTCTCCAGTCAATTGCATCGCAGACATAACATGTTGAGATACTCCAGTTGCACCAACGGGATGCCCTTTTGACTTCAGTCCCCCAGAGGGGTTTATGGGTAATTTACCAGTCTTCTGAACCCAACCCTCTTCAATAGCTCTATAGCCCTCACCTATTTTAGTTAAGCCCATTGCTTCATACTCAATAAGTTCGGCGATTGTAAAACAGTCGTGAGTTTCAACAAAAGATAAATCGTCTAGAGTTATCTTAGCATCTAAAAGAGCATAGTGCCAAGCTTGAAGCGCACCTTCAAATTTAGTTTTTTCTCTCTTACTAAGTGGAAGAATATCATTAACATGCCTTCTTGCTCTAAATGCAATAGCCCTTTTTGCAGAAAGCGACAAATCAAAATCTTGTATTATTAGTGCCGCCGCCCCATCAGATACCATAGAACAATCGGTTCTTCTTAAAGGTTCAGCAACATAAGGATTTTTTTCTGAAATAGAATTACAAAATTCAAAGCCGAGATTTTTTTGCATATGTGCTAATGGGTTTGAACAACCATTTTCATGATTTTTAGCTGCAATTTTTGCTAGTATATCAGATTTATCACCATATTTTTGAAAATAAGACTTAGCAATAGATGCGAAAACTCCAGTGAATCCACCTTTTGTACTCCCTTCTTCAGGTCTATAACTTGCACCAAGTAAAATATCGCCAACTTTATCAGAAGATACATCAGTCATTTTTTCTACACCGACTACTAGAGTAGTTTTTGCTTTTTTTGCTTCAATGGCATTCATTGCGGTATGTATGGCAGCAGAACCAGTAGCGCATGCATTTTCAACTCTCATTGCGGGCACATATCTTAAATCAGATTGTGAAACAGCAGGTAGTGCACCATGGAAATCTTGTTTTTGAAAACCATTATTGAATGTTCCAACAAAAATAGCGTCAATTTCTTTAGCAGAAATTTCTGCATGCTCGATAGCTTTTTCAACAACGTCTGCAATCATATTTTCAGAAGTTTGTTCTACATTTACACCAAATTTGCTGTGAGACCATCCAGTTATACAAGCTGTCATTTTAAACTCCAATAATAATATTTTAGTTACAAATTTTCATAAGTAAATTTAAAGTTTCTTTTGGATGTGTTAACATAGCATCATGTCCTGCATTAAGTTCAAAAATTGGCCATTTTAATTTACGTACTACTTTTCTAGAACTTTCAAGACTTTTATAAACAGGGTCATTACAAAATATGTAGAATAAAGGAACACCGTTCCCTATTTCATTTTTAATTGTAAGCTTTGACTGATATGTACTAATTGGATGTGGTGTCAATTTCTCTCCAAGTAATAATGATTTTTTTATGTCAAATACTCCAAATGCGTCTGCGCTTGGAGCTGGGATTGATATACCATTTCCAAAACTTTCTGCTAATTCAATTCTCTGCTTAACTAATTCTTTCGGAGCAATATCAAAAGGTTTTTGACCATCTTTTAAAATCATAGCATCAAAATAAATTAATTTTTGTATTCTATCTTTTAATTTATCTGCAACACCACTTATTACACTTCCAGCAAAACTGTGACCGACAAGTATAATGTTATTAAGATTTTCAAAAATAATATGATTAACTACATCCTCAATGAACGTATCAATTGTGATTTTAGATGATAATAAATGCTTTTTTTCGCCAAGACCAGTTAAAGTCGGCGTTGTAACACTGTACCCTTGATAGCTCAATATTTCAGATATTTCATTCCAAACCCATCCTCCATGCCAAGCACCGTGAATTAGTAAGAAATGAGGTTTATTATTTTTCATATTTGTCTCTTTGTATTTTATTATAAGATGACTATATGTATCGAATAAAGTATATCAGCCAAAAATTCAATTGTAAGAATAAAAGTTTATCCAATGACAAATTTAAATGTAGCTATTTTCGGATGCTCTGGTGCAATTGGCGAGGCTTTATGTATTGAATATATAAATAAACCAAATATTGATAATGTTTTTGCATATTCAAGATCGGGTAAAGAATTTGAAAATAATCTAATAAAATCGATAAAAGTTGATTATTGCAACGAACAAAGCCTAGCTGAAGCCGCTTCCTCTTTACAAATTAAATTGGATATAATTATAGTTGCCATTGGTGCCTTAGATAATCCAGAAAAATCAATCAGAGATTTATCTACTGAAAAGTTTTTAGATATGTTTAATGCTAATACTATACCAACTGCATTGATTGCTAAATACTATTTACCTTGCCTCTACAGGGATAGGATAACTAAATTTGCATCAATTTCTGCGCGCGTTGGAAGCATTCAGGACAATGAACTTGGTGGTTGGTATTCATATAGAGCTTCAAAATCAGCCTTAAATATGATTTTAAAAGGTTTATCAATTGAACAACAAAGATCAAATCACGACAGTATTATTTTTGGGCTTCATCCAGGTACTGTAGATTCAAAATTGTCGAGGCCATTTCAGAAAAAGAATAAGGAGTATTTCTCTCCAGAATTTTCAGCTAAGAAATTAGTGAACGTTATTGATACAAAAACAGTAGATGATAATGGCAAAATATTTGCTTGGGACAATACAATAATTCCCTACTAAGAATTTGGTTTATATTCTGGGATATTATAATTTGTAAGATGTTTTTGCCAAAATTCCTTAGTAAAATGCGCACCCAACCTCATAAACACGTAAACGATGCACAATGTAAGTACGGCCCTTAGAAACAAAGTTATAATTATATTTGATCCTATTAATGATATGACCGCAGTATCTTCAATAATGCTGTGAAGCATTCCTACTAAAACTAACACACCAAACACGTCCTTGTAGTGAAGTTTTCCAGTTTTCACTTCTTTAATTAAAAGACCAGCACCAAAGCCTATACCTAATGTTACTCCTACAACGGCTATTGTTGACGCTTTTTCGCCAACACCAAGAAAATTTAAAAATGGTTTTAAAGCTTTTTCTATTAGTTTCTCAACACCAATATATTTTAAAAAATCTAAAATTATGACAAGGGCAACTATAATAATGAAAATCATTCCAAGACCTTTTAATTGAGAAATCCCCCAACTTAAAAGGTCGGGCGCACTCTCAAGACTTGGTAATAAAATAGTAGCAGGATAATTCATATATCCTGTTAATTCAAAAAACAAATTCAAAAAATAACATGATAATATCCCCAAACCTAATCTAATAAATATCATCGCACGTGCTCTTACACCTGCTTTTCGGCAAATAATAACTTCTATTGGTAAAGAATGTGTAAATAAAATAAGAAGCCCAAGAACACTCGCTTGAGCAGCAGTAAATGGCATATCAGCTGGAAGTCCTGAGAAAACTATTAAACCAGCATAAGGACTAGTTAACATTGAAGTGGTAAAAACTAATGAAATAGCTTCTGGTAATCCTAAAAAGAACATTAAAGGTGCAAACATCTTGTTTAAAATTTCAACAAAACCTATTTCATCAAGTATTTTTACTATTATCAAAGTAGGAATCATTACGATGAATAACTCATAAGTGATTTCAAAACTTGATTTTGTAAGTTCTTTTATTTTATTCATCTAAAACTCTTCAATTAACTGTAGATAAATTTATCCTTTTGGAAGTAAACTTTCCACATAATAAATGTGACAATGAGGAGATTTGTTAAATTCCAAAATATGCCATTAACAAATGCAAGTTTATAAGATTGAGTAAGATCAAATATTTCTCCAGACATCCAACCACCTAATCCCATACCTACGATAGTTCCCATTATAACCAAGCCTACTCTTTCTCCAACTTCTTCAATTGGGAGATATTTTCTAACTATCATTGCATATGCTGGAACAATCCCACCTTGAGATAAACCAAACATCAAAGACACAATGAATAGTGATAACTGACTATCAAATGGCAAGAAAAAAACTAAAGAAAACATTTGTAAAAATGATCCAATGAGAATGGTATATATTGGGCCAATTTTGTCAGATAAAAATCCAAAACCAATCCTACTTATCATTCCAGACAATAGCATTACAGATAAGATTTGAGCTCCAACAGTTAGACCAAAGCCTCTCTCAACACATAAAGAAACAATATGAACTTGAGGCATTGCCATCGCAAGACAACAACCAATACCAGCTAATACTAATAAAGTTTGTAATGTTTTAGGTGATAGATTCTTAATAGTATTATTTTCATTATTAAAATTAATTTCTTGGTTATTCGAAGTAACAATATTATTTTTCAAAATTAATGAAATTGGAAAGATGATTACCAAACAGATTATTGCAATATAAAAATAGACTTCTTTCCAGTTACTAAACTCTAGCAAATGACTAATAAAGAGTGGCCACAAACCACCTGCTACGTAATTAGCGCTAGCAACTATAGCTACTGCTAGTCCTCTATGTTTTTCAAAAAAATTTCCAATATCCGCCATAGAGGGACCAAAAAAAGTTGATGCAGCTGTACCCATAAAAACTTGCAAAACCAATAAATGCCAAAATTCATTGGAAATCATTGCTACTAAATAGGATGATGAAAGGAGAATAACTGCAACAATAATTGGAAATTTAAGCCCAAATTTATCTACTACTTTTCCAATTAAAAAATTACCTAATCCAAAACCAACCATAGTAGTAGCATAAAGCAAACTTGCCTTACCTCTATCAATAGAAAATTCAGTTTCCAATGCTGGCATTACAACTACAACGGACCACATACCTACAATACCTACAACACCAACAATAAATAAAAGAATTAATCTAATCCAAGACCTTAGACTATCATACTCGATATCAGGAATGAGATTTTTGTTTTGTGCCAGAACCATAAACTCTTTCAGAATAATTTATTAAATTATCTCATTATCTTTTAGATTTTTTATCTCAGTTTCACTGAGACCAATTTCTTCAGATAAAATTTCATCTGTATGTTCTCCAAGTAAAGGAGGCGGCATTCTATAACTTGGTGGCGTTTCATGCATTTTAATTGGGTTTGCTATTAATTTTAGAGGAGATTTGCCTGTTTTTTTATGATCCATATTCACTATCATTTCTCTAGCCTTAACATGCGGGTCTGAGAAAACTTGACTTAATGTATTAATTGGGCCACATCCAATTTTTTCTTTCTCTAACTCTTTTAGCCACCACTCGGATGTGTGTTTCTTGGTAATTTCGTTTAAAACATTAGTAACAAATTCTCTGTTTGATACTCTGTCCGCGTTGGTTTTGAATTTTGGATCATTAATTAACTTTTCTTCGCCAGCTAATTTACAAAATCTCTCAAAAGTTGGGTCATTTCCAACTGAAAGGACGATATATCCATCAGATGTAGGCATGACTTGATAAGGAACAATATTAGGATGCTGATTGCCAAGTCTTTCAGGGTTTTTGTCTGTAGACAAATAATTCATTCCTTGATTAGCAAGCCATGCAACATGTGTATCTAACATACCAATGTCAATAAATTGACCCTCTCCAGTTTGAATTTGATGTCTAACAGCTGCAAGAATTCCTACTGATGCAAACATTCCTGCCATCAAGTCTCCAATAGGAACTCCAACTTTCATTGGCTCCCCATTAGGTTCTCCAGTAAGAGCCATGACACCGCCCATTGCTTGAATTAAACCATCATAGCCTGGTCTAGATGCATAAGGACCAGTCTGTCCGAAACCAGTAATAGAACAATAAATTAATCTAGGAAACTCGATCTTTAAATCATTAAAACCAAGTCCATACTTCTCTAATGTACCTGTTTTAAAGTTTTCTACTAATATGTCACAATCTTTTAGTAGTTTCTTTATTAAATCCTGCCCTTCTTTTTTACTAAGATTGACAGTTATTGATTTTTTATTCCTGTTTGCTCCACAATAATACGCACTTAAATCCGTTTCTTCTCCGTTTTCATCTTTTACAAATGGTGGAGCAAATCCTCTTGTATCATCCCCTCCTCCTGGCCTTTCAACTTTTATTATCTCTGCACCAAGATCACCAAGCATTTGGGTGCAATAAGGCCCTGCTAAAACTCTTGTTAGATCTAATACTTTTATTCCGTCTAATGAATTTTTCATAATGTATCTCTTAATATTTAATCTATATGATAGTATAAAATATATGCTAAAAACCTTATATTTTCATTTTTAAAATTTTATTTTAGATTTGCTAGATCTAATTTGGATTTAATGTATATTCTTAACATCTTAAATAAAAATTACCACGATAATTCTTGACGAGCAATAAATGACGAAACTAGAAATTAATAAACCTAAATTTGGGGAATTTACTCAAATCGCTTCTGATTTATATTGGGTACATTTTGAGCTTCCTTTTAGATTAAACCATGTAAATTTATTTTTGATGGACACTCCAAAGGGAATATTAATTTTAGATGCTGGCCTAAAATCTGAACATTCTGAAGAACATTGGGAAGCGCTTATAAATGGCCCATTAAAATCTAAAAAATTTGCAGGTTTATTAATTACACATTATCACCCTGATCATATTGGTATGGCAGGCTGGCTTCAAAAAAAATTAGATATTAAATGTTATACAACAGCAAAAGAATTATTCACTGCCAATACTTTTAGATCAATGCCAGATAATGAATATGCAAAAATTTTTCGTAATGTTTTTGTAAGAGCTGGAATGAGTGAAGAAGATATTCTTTCTAAGGGCCCAGCAACAAGGCTATACAAAAATAGAGTATATGAACTACCTGAGTTTGAAATCATTAAAGCTGGATACGAAATTGAGTCTAATGATGGATTATGGATAGCTAGGACAGACTCTGGCCACTCACCTGAACATATTTCTTTAATGGATTATAAAAGAAAATTATATCTTTCAGGAGATTTTTTGTTACCTAGGATATCACCAAACATTTCTGATAATTTTTTTGATCCACTTGATGATAGATTAGGTGGTTATTTTAAATATCTTAATGTAATATCAACCATGGAGCCAGATACACAAGTATTCCCTTGTCATGATTGGCCATTTACAAATGGTGATCAACGAGCCAAAGACTTAATTAAACATCATAATCATAGATTAAGTTTAATATTAGATGCCCTTAATGAGAAAGATATAACTATTATGGATTCTATTGAAATTATTTTTGACAGAAAAATAGGTGATGAACAAATGCACTTTGCAATTGGAGAAGCCAGAGCTCATCTAATCCATCTAGATGTAACCAATCAAGCCAAAAGTAAAGTTGATGAGCGTGGAACAGTTCATTATTCTAAAATATGATTATAAAGAGCAAAATATAATATAAAACTAACGAAGGGTATAAACATATAAATGTTAAATAAAAAAACAACCTTTCAAAGAGCTCACGGTAAAATTGATGTTAAAATAAATAATAATGAAATAAATCGCTTCTATCAATCAGGTTCTGCAAAAGTATTTTACCCTAAATCTTCTCAAAAGTTTAAAGAATTAGTTTTAGTCAACACTGCTGGTGGGGTTACAAGTGGTGATAATTTTTCTTATGATTTTGAAATTGTAAATAAATCCAAAATTTTTTTAACTACGCAAACTGCAGAAAGAGCTTATAGGGGATTTAATGAAAAGGCTAAAATTAAAGTTTCTTTGACAGTGGATGACACAAGTAATCTTTTTTGGATACCACAAGAATTAATTTTATTTAACAATTGTAATTTTGATAGAAACATTGAAGTAAATTTAAATCCTAATTCAAATTTAGTATTAGCTGAAACCACAATATTTGGAAGAACAGCTATGGGTGAATATCTTGAAAGGGGTTATTTCAATGATAGTTGGAGAATAAATGTAAATAAAAATTTGATTCACGCTGAAGCATTAAATTTAAATGGAAATATTAGAGAAACTCTATCAAATATTGCTTCAGCTAAAGATGGAGTTGCAATATCTAATATTTTTATCTACGGAAAAAAACTATTATCTTATGAGAATACTTTACCTGAAATTCTAAAAAACTCAGAAACAGTGTTGTTATCTCATTCTATATGGAATGATAAAATTTTAGTCAGAATGGTTGCCAAAGATGCTTATGATTTGAAATCAATACAAAAAAATTTAATATCTATACTTGCTGATGATAACATTCCAAAAGTATGGATCAGTTAGGGAGAGAACATGAAATTATCACCTAGAGAAAAAGATAAACTCTTAATTAGCTTAGCTGCAATAGTTGCTAAAAATAGAAAAAGTAGAGGAATTAAACTGAACTACCCTGAGGCGATAGCTTTAATTTCAGATTTTGTTGTTGAAGGAGCTAGAGAAGGACGCACTGTTTCAGACTTAATGGAAGCTGGTGCTCATGTTGTAAAAAAGGACGAATGTATGAGTGGGATTCCTGAGATGATACATGAAGTTCAAGTTGAAGCCACATTTCCCGATGGCACAAAATTAGTCACAGTTCATCATCCTATAAGATAATGGAGATTTAAATGATACCTGGAGAAATTATTACAAGATCTGATGAAATAGTTTTAAATAAAGATTCTGATGCTTTAAAGGTAAAAGTTTCAAATACAGGCGATAGACCAATCCAAGTTGGTAGCCACTATCACTTTTACGAAACAAACGAATTTTTATCTTTTGACAGGGATAAAACAAAAGGAATGAGACTAGATATTGCAGCTGGAACTGCAGTTCGCTTTGAACCAGGTCAAACAAGAGAGGTAAATTTAATCAATATCAAAGGTGATAAAAATATTTTTGGGTTTAATCAGAAAATAATGGGAGCCTTATAATGAGTTCAAAAATAACAAGATCATCATATGCAGAAATGTTTGGCCCTACGACTGGTGACAAAGTTAGATTGGCTGACACAGACTTGTTTATAGAAGTTGAAAATGATTTAACTGTCTACGGCGAAGAAGTGAAATTTGGTGGTGGAAAAGTAATTAGAGACGGTATGGGCCAATCACAAGTTACAAGAAAAGATGGCGCCGTTGATACTGTTATTACAAACGCACTGATAGTTGATGTTAATGGAATATTTAAAGCTGATATTGGAATTAAAGATGGTATTATGCAAAAAATTGGAAAATCTGGAAATCCTGACACTCAACCAAAAATTGATATTATTATTGGACCTGGTACAGAAATAATCGCAGGTGAAGGTAAAATCATTACAGCGGGAGGATTTGATTCTCACATCCACTATATATGTCCTCAACAAATTGACGATGCTCTGCATTCAGGTTTAACAACAATGCTAGGAGGTGGTACTGGACCTGCTCATGGAACATTGGCAACAACATGCACACCTGGATCTTGGCATATAGGTAAGATGATACAATCAGCGGATGCTTTTTCTATGAATCTTGCATTTGCTGGTAAAGGTAATTCTTCTAAACCAGAGGGATTAATTGAGCAGGTAAATGCTGGGGCCTGCGCACTGAAATTACACGAAGATTGGGGAACCACTCCTGGTGCTATAGATAACTGTCTAAATGTAGCTGACAAAATGGATGTTCAAGTAATGATACATACAGATACATTGAATGAAAGTGGATTTGTAGAGAATACTATAAAAGCTATTAATAATAGAACAATTCACGCCTTTCATACAGAAGGTGCTGGTGGAGGACATGCTCCTGATATCATAAAAGTGTGTGGGAATGAAAATGTAATACCATCATCAACCAATCCAACAAGACCCTATACTATTAATACTTTAGAAGAGCATTTAGATATGCTTATGGTATGTCATCATTTAGATAAATCAATTCCAGAAGATGTTGCCTTTGCCGAAAGCAGGATTAGAAAAGAGACCATAGCTGCAGAGGATATCCTTCATGATTTAGGTGCCTTTTCAATCATAGCTTCTGACAGTCAAGCAATGGGAAGGGTTGGAGAAGTTATTATCAGAACTTGGCAAACAGCTCACAAAATGAAAGTTCAAAGAGGTCGTCTACAAGAAGAAAAGGGTGATAATGATAATGTAAGAGTTAAAAGATATGTAGCTAAATATACAATTAATCCAGCTATAACTCACGGTTTATCTAACCATATAGGTTCAATAACTGAAGGTAAAAGAGCTGACATTGTGATATGGGATCCAGCTTTTTTTGGTGTAAAGCCAGAGATTGTGATGCTTGGTGGAGGCATTGCTTGTGCTCAAATGGGTGATCCTAACGCATCAATTCCAACTCCACAGCCTGTATATACAAGACCAATGTTTTCTTCTTATGGAAGATCTTTAGAGACATCTTCAATTACATTTGTAAGTAAAGCTTCTATAAAATCTGGAAATTTAGACTCATTAAAACTTGCTAAAAACACTGTTGCGGTGGAGAAAACAAGAGATATTTCAAAAAAAGATATGGTTTATAATAATTATTGCCCAGATATTTCTGTTGATCCTGAAACATATGAGGTTACAGCTGATGGGGAAATTCTTACCTGCGAGCCAGCTACAGAATTACCTATGGCTCAGAGATATTTTTTGTTTTAGAGAGTAAAATGATTTCAGAGGAAATTTTAGTTAATCCAGAAAATAAAAAAATAAAAGATACTATAACCTTAACTTATGATCAAAGGTTTATTAGAAGAAAAAAGCTTATCTCTGATAATAATTTTGGGTTTTTAGTAAATTTATCAGAGACTGTTTCTTTAAAAAAAAATGAGGGATTTTTACTTGATAATGGATCAATTATTCTAATTAAATCTGCTGAGGAAGAGCTATTAGAAATTACAAGTAATAACCTTATGAAAATAACTTGGCATATTGGTAATAGACATATCCCTTGCCAGATTGAAAATAAGAGACTTCTAATACAAGTTGATAAAGTAATTGAAAACTTAATCATAAAACTGGGTGGATCTGTAAAAAAAGTAAAAGAAGAATTTAACCCTGAAGGTGGTGCATATGGTTTAGGAAGAACTCATGGACACAAGCATTAAACAAAAACATACAACTTTTAATTATCATCAGTTACTACTTTCTTGGTTTTCACCAAGTTTTCCTATAGGTAGCTTTAACTTTTCTCATGGTTTGGAAGCTGCAATAGAATATGAATTTGTATATGATAAAATTAGTTTGGAAGAATGGACAAAACATTTAATTGAAAATGGTACTGGGAAAACTGACAGTATTTTACTTGCCAACGCTTATAATGGTGAAGAAGTAAATGAACTTGCATTTGCTCTTTGTCCTTCTAAAGAAAGATGGATTGAATCTTCAAATCTAGGAAAAGCTTTTTGCAAAAACATTAGAGAAAATTGGGGTTATGAAATTGATGTAAATTTAGCTTATCCAACAGCTATTGGAAAAGCTGGTTCATATTTTAAAATACCCTTAGAAAAATTATTAATTGCTTTTCTACAGAGCTTTGTATCAAATCTTATTAACGTTGGAATTAAACATATTCCCTTAGGTCAGAGCGAAGGACAGAAAATTCTAATTAACTTATTGCCAGTAATTGAAAAACAAGCAAACATAAATAAAATTGTACAAATCAAAAATTTAGGAAGTTCTGCTTTTTTGTCTGACTTAAGTAGCATGTATCATGAAACTTTAAATAATAGGATATATCAAACATGATTAATAACTTTGGACCGCTTAAAGTAGGAATTGGAGGCCCAGTAGGTGCAGGGAAAACAAGTTTAACAGAGGCTTTATGCAAAAAACTTTCTAAAAAAATCTCAATGGCAGTTATTTCTAATGATATTTATACAGTTGAGGATGCAGAATATCTAATGAAAGCACAGGCACTTCCTTTGGAAAGAATTAAAGGGGTTGAAACAGGTGGATGCCCACATACCGCTATTAGAGAAGATGCTTCAATTAATTTGATAGCTGTCGATGAATTAAAAGAAAAGTTTCCTGACTTAGAATTAATATTAATTGAATCAGGAGGTGATAATTTAGCTGCTACTTTTAGCCCTGAATTGGTAGATTTATCTATTTATGTAATTGATGTAGGAATGGGAGGTGATATTCCTAGAAAAGGAGGGCCTGCTATTACAAAATCAGATTTTTTGCTTGTAAATAAAACAGACCTTGCACCGCATGTTGGCGTTGATCTTGATAAAATGAAAAATGATGTTGAAATAGCTAGAAATAAATTACCTTATGTTTTTGGTCAGATGAGAAATAATAATGGAGTTGACGCAATAACATCTTTTCTCAATGAACAAGGTGGTTTGTCATTAAATTAAAATTTAATTTTATACTTTAAAATTTGTAATCCATACAGTTTGAAAAGGATTAAGTTTTATAAATTGCCCGTCTGTTATTTTTTCATTTGGGTTTAATAAATCAAACCATTGTTCATCATCAATTAAATTAATCTGGTTACTATTTAATTTTACAGTTTTTGAAGACACATTTGTTAAAGCAAAAATGCTCTGCTTTCTGTCTCTACTCTGTCTCCAGACAGAAAAAATATTTTTATCTAAATTAAGAGTAAATTGAGTTGCGTTTGGATGAAAAGCCGGCTGTACTTTTCTTATTGAAATTAAATTTTTAAATATATCATAACTTTTATACTCAATACTATCTTTTTCATTTAATAAACTAATTAAAAATGAATAGTCCCATTTATATCTATTCAGGTTTCTTTTAATTCCTGAACTAGTAAAAGCTTTTTCATCATTTTTTGTTGCAAACAATGAATTAAAATAAAAAGCTGGAACGCCCTCAATTGCTAAAATGATACAGTGAGCAGCAATAAATCTTTTTAGGCCAAATTTTCCTTTTTTATCACTATCGGTAAATTTCAGAGCGTCAAATAATGAAATATTGGCCTCATATACTTTTTCTTCACCATTAGATAATTTTCTCATTGAAAACTGGCTGCCATTTTTCTTAAGTCTTTGAAGCATTTTTTTTATTTCTTTATCAGTTAAAACACCTTCAGCAGGTCTCATCCCAATCCCATCATGAGATGCGATAAAGTTAAGATAGGCGTTTCCTATCTGTGCAGGTGGCATTTTCATGCTCCATTTGGTTAAAGCGCTTGAATCTTCAAATAAAAAGGTATTTATAATCAAAGGTGGTAAAGGAAAGTTATATACCCAGTGGGCCTCATCATTTTTACCAAAATAACTTAAATTTTCTTGTTTGGGTAAATTAGTTTCAGTAACAATTACTATATTTTTCTCTAATTGATCTACAATATCCCTTAATAATTTAATAATCTCGTGAGTTTGCGGTAGATTTAGACAAGTCGTTCCAGATTTTTTCCAAATAAACGCAACTGCATCTAATCTGAAAATTTTGATTCCATACGATGTGAGTGTAAGTATTAAATTAATAAATTCTAATAAAACTTCAGGGTTTTTAAAATTCAAATCAATTTGATCATGACTAAAAGTGCACCATAAAAATTTTTTTTCGTTTAAAAAATTTATCTTTGAAAGAAGATTATGATCACGTGGTCTCACAACTTTGCTACAGTCATAATCTTTATCAACCATATAAAAATAATTTTTTCCTGGTCTTTTTTCTTTTAAAAAATTCTTATACCATTGACCTTCAGAAGACGCATGATTTAAAACTAAATCAATCATTATGTTAGCATTTTTTGATAGTTCTTTGATATCTTCCCATGTTCCATAAGTTTCATCTACTTCAAAATGATTTTTAACAGAGAAACCACCATCTCCACTTGATGGAAAAAAAGGAAGAAAATGGACACTATTTATAAATGTTTTAAGATATTTTTTGTAGAATGTTCCAAAGTTATTCAGGCTTTTTCCTAACATACCTTTATTGACACTGTCTGCATATGTGATTAGTAATATTGTATTTTCAGACCAAGCGTCTTTTATTTCATCTTTAACTTCTGTTTTTTTGTAATGATTAATAAGTCTATTAATCTTTTTTGAGTATTCTAAAGTTTTCTCTTTAGAAATTATTTTGTCATAAATGTAATTTAATCTTTTCAAAATATCCAAATTAATATTTTCTTCAAATTTATTTTTTGACTTCTGCATTATCTAATTCAACACTTAATTTTAATCTATCTAAAAAATCTGGAATTGCGCTCAATACTCTATTCCATGTTGGAATAAAAGGCGTTTCCATTGGGTTTTCAAAAAAAGATTCCCCAGCTTTCATTATATTTAATGCAAATAATTCTACAGTTTTTTCTTCAATATGAGAGTCAAAATTTAAATCATTCATCTGTGCATCACTTCTATATATATCTATCATATCAAGTGCAGCCCTGTAGTAGGTTGCTTTAATACTTCTAAAAGTCTCTAGAGTAAAAATATTTCCCTGAGTTGCAAGTTTTCTTATTAATGCCTTCGTTATATCAATTGACATTCTTGATAATCCAGAATTATCGTCATTTTCTGACAAATCTTGATGTTTATGGTCATATTTCTGAGCCAAATCAACTTGGCAGATTCTATTACTAGCATGGTTTCGTTGCATTTCAGACAAAACTCCAATCTCTAGCCCCCAATCAGAAGGTATTCTAAGTCTTGGTAATAAGTTTCTTCGAAATGAAAATTCTCCAGCTAAAGGATATCGAAAAGATTTCATAAAATCTAAATATTCACTTCGACCGATAGTCTTTTCCATTGCAAGCAACAAAGGAAAAACAAGTAAACGAGAAACTCTTCCGTTCATTTTTCCATCTGCTACCCGAGGATAATATCCTTTACAAAACTGAAAATTAAAAACTGGATTAGCCACAGGATAAAATAATTTTGCTAATAAAGATTTTTCGTATGTTAATATATCACAATCATGTAATGCAATAGATTCCGCTTTACCCCTAGCAAGTGTCATACCTATGCAAAACCACACATTTCTACCTTTTCCAAATTCTTTAGGTGATAAACCTTTTTCTTTTAATTCATTATCAAGTTCCATTAATCTTGGTCCATCATTCCAAAGAATGGAATGAGGTATTTTTAAATTATTGAAAAAGTTTGAGGCTTCTGTGTATTGATTTTTATTTGCTCTATCTAAACCAATTACTATATGATTTAAAAATTTGGTCTGATTAATTTCGTCAATAATTTTGGGTAATGCCTTTCCACTAATTTCAGAAAATAAACATGGTAGAATTAATTCCATTGGATTATCTTTAGAAAATTTCATTAAGTCGTTTTCTAACTTTGTATAATTTCCTTTTGAAGATGTCCCATATGAAAAATCATGTAAATTTGCTACTATACCATTTTGATAAAAACTTCCCATTTAACTATCCTTCTAATTCAAAATTTATTTTTTTAAGCGAAACTCTTACCACTTCTTCCCATCCTTGTGGTGCGCTTTGGGTTGCTCTAATTATCTTTTTATCTTTTAAATGACATAAATTCTTTTTGTTTGGTAAGGGAATTATACAAGGTTGATCTGATACATTTAACATTGAAATGTCATTAGGGCTATCCCCTATAACGATTGTATGAGAGTTAGTATTAAATTCATTTTTTAACTTTTCAGTTAATGTTGTCATTGCTTTACCTTTTGAACAATCGTCACATATATTATAAATTCTTCCGCCCTCATGTAATTTCATGCCAATTTTTTTTAAAAGACAAGTGAATTCACTAACCAATTCTTTTGAACCATCAAAAACTAATGGCATTGAGTAATCCCTATTTAGCGCAAAGGGTAAATATTTCTTGTTAAGACCAAGGATTTTCATCTGTTCTATTGATTTCATATCTTTTAAAAAAAGACACCTCTTTTGAAAATCAATAGGCATACTTTTCTCAAATAACTCTAAAATTTCAGATATTGATCTACTAAAAACAAGAGAGTTATTTTTGAATTTGAATTTTGGATGAACTAGATCGAGATTATGTATTGCTGCTCCATTTTCAACAATAAAAGGGAGATTTTGACCTAGTTGGTCAAGAAACACTTGAATTTCTGACTTTGTCTTACTAGTGTTTGGTATGATCTTAATACCATTTTTAATACAATTTAAAATAAAATTTTTTATCTCTTTAAACTCAAAGTTATTATGATTTAATAATGAACCATCAAGATCTGTAAAAATTAATATTTGGCTATTTTTCATGGCGTAAACTTAGGTAATATTTGGTATTTATAAAGATTTTTGTTTGGCTATAATAAAATTTGATGATTTATTAGGCAAAAGCATTCCTGAAACAATTACAGCAATTGAAATAAAAGCCAATGATTTTAAAACATGAGAAAAATCGTATCCATTTTTTAACAAAATTGATATTGCTGGCAAGACTGCAGCTCCAGCACATAAATTAACCATAAACTTGATTGAAAGCACTCGACCTCTCCAACTATCTTGAACATATTTTACCAAAATAATATCTGTAATAGGAACTTGACCAAAGACAAATAACATTCCGGCTAACATAATAAATAATAAACTGTAATCAAATAAAAAACTTGCCATGAAAATGAAAATTAATTGACCAATACCCATAGCTGATAAAACGTATTTTGGAGGAATTTTATCAGCCAACCAACCTGTCCCAATTTGAGCAAATGAAGCAAAAGCATAAACTAATCCCGCTAATATACCTGTTATTGCAACATCATTGGAAATTTCTGATAAATTGATTTCAAATAATCTTGGAATCAGAAATGTCATTGAACCAAAGATAAATCCTCCAGATAATGTAACAATACTTAAGCAAATTAGAACTGTTTTCCATCCATCCTTTAAAACTTGATTTTTTTCATTTTGAATTTTTGATTTTGAAATTGATATTCTCTCATCTATCTCTATAAAAGAAAGTAATTGAGTAATTCCAAATATACTACAAAGAATAGCAGGCAGCATAAAAGCCATTCTCCAATCAGCATAAGCTATTAGAAATCCGGTTAGGACTGGTGCTAAAGCCACTCCCATATTTCCCCAAACACCATTTATACCTAGCCTCAAACCTACTTTACCTGGTCTTTTTGTAATCATTGCAATACCAACAGGATGGTAAATAGCTGCAAAAAACCCCAATATGCCTAATGATATTCCTAACATCTCTACAGAATATGAAAAAGCAGTTAATAACGCACCAAGGGCCAAACCAAAAGGATAAATTGTAATTAATATAGCTCTTGAAAATTTATCAGCTAACCAACCCGCTAAAGGAGCGGCAGCTCCAAATAAAACCACACCTAAAGTTCCATAAATAATAATTTCTTCGTAAGATAAACCAAATTCTCTACCAGCATCAAATGCTGCCTTAGCAAAAATAAGCATCATAAAATGATCTAACAAATGTCCTATGTTCAGATATAGATCTGGTATTGAGTAAGTTTTAGAACTATCAAGATTTAGTAATTTCATATTAATAGATCTTATGTAAGTTAAATTTAATCACGACAAAAAAGTAGTAAAGTCAGTGTAATTTAATTTTTCAACTCGTAAGGCATTTTCGGGAGCATTTGTATCCTCGTAACCAATTGAAACTCCACATACTAACATCTCGTTTTCTTTGAAACCTAAATGGTCTGCAATCAAAGTATGAAATCTTGTAAAAGCCACTTGACCACAGGTATGCAATCCTTCTCCCCTGGCACCCACTAAAATACTCTGAATAAACATACCAACATCCATGAATGTTCCTGTTGCAAGTCGTCTATCCATGGTTATAAACATGCCAAGGGGGGCACCAAAAAAATGAAAGTTTTCTTGCATTTGTTTATCTCTAGCTTCAAAATCGTCCCTTTTAATATTAAGGAGCTTGTAAAGTTCAAAACCAACTGCTCTTCTTCTAGAAATAAATGGTTCAAACCACTCAGTTGGGTAATAATCAAATTCTTGTTTAAAATTTTTAGCAGAACCATTTTTAATAGATGCTAAAATAGAGTTTGTAATTGCTTCCTTTTTTTTGCCCTCTACAACATATACATGCCAAGGCTGTATATTATGTCCACTTGGCGCAAAAGCTGAACACTCTAAAATGTTTTTTATCTTATCTTTTGGTATTGGATCTGGAAGAAACCTTCTCACTGATCTTCTTGAAATGAAAGCTTCCTTTACATTCATACTCACTACCTCACAATAAAAATTAAATAATTAATTGATTAATTGTTTAACTATTTACGTTATTTAAGTTTTAATCAATTAATTAATTTAATTTTGTGAGAATATATTTCTAAAAAATTTAACTTTATCAATTCTTTCAAACAAATAAGGTTGTCTTTGTCGAATCATATTGGATAATGAAGTTTCTTTTATTTTTTTAATACTTTCATATTTAATATTTTTAGCTTTGATTATTTTATTATCTTCAACTTTTTTCCAAAAACTTTTAACTTTAATTAGATAAGGTTTATTCTTTTTTGGATCAGAAGAGTGGTAATGCTTAATCGCATTATCCCATGAACCATATTTGTTTTTTAATTGTTGTAAAAATGAAGCAGCATATGAAATATTAGGATTAACCTCGAACATATCAGATATCTTTTTAAAATTATTTTTGTGCCATTTAATATTAATCTGCATACAACCAACATCCATATTAAGATCATTTCTTTTTAAATTTTTAAAAGCATAATTTCTCATTTGTTTTTTAGTATCAAAAAACATACTTTTTCCAGCATGATTTATTGTCCAAGGCCAGATAACAAATTTATTTTTGATTTTTCTAATTGCCTCAGCTTTTCCTATACCAAGAAGAAGCCCTTTTGGAATTTCAGTTTGAAACTCTATACTTTCAATAGTATTTTCGCACAAATTTAATTTTTCTAAATTTTCAGCCAATGTTTCTTTCATTGATAAAAGAAACAATATAGTAAATATTATCGATGCTTTAATTAATTTCATACTTTTTATAAGCAATCAATATGCCAGACAATCTACTTTCTTAATTTTTTATAATCCGGTTCTCTTTTTTCTAAGAAAGCATCAATACCCTCTATGCTCTCTTTGTCACCCATTGATTTTACCATTAATTTGGTTTCCATTTGAAGCTGCTCTGAAAAATTATTTCCATAAGCAGATCTACATAATTTCTTTATTCTAGAAATTGAATTTTTGGGGAGATTATCGAAATTTTTAGATAATTCCAAAGCTGTTTCTTTTGCATTGCCTTTTTGAGACAAAACATTAATAGCCCCTATTTGATATAATCTAGAGGCATCTATTTTACCTCCTATCATCGCCATTTCAGCAAGCATTTGACGTGGCATAGTTTCAGATAAGAATTTAGTTGCATTGCCATCAGGTGTTAATCCAATTTTAACATACGCTAAGGAAAAAAACGTATGTTCACTCATCACGACTAAATCACAAGCCATAGCTAATGAAACACCTGCACCAGCAGCTCCACCTTCAATAGCTGAAATAATTGGTTTTGAGCAGTCATATATCGCTTGAATTGTTCCATTTAACTGACCTAATGCATGATATCTTTCATCTTCCGTCATTGATCTTCTTGATTTAAGAGCATTCAGGTCACCACCTGCACAAAAGAAATCTCCTGCACCAGTGATGATGATTGAGTTTACATCCTTATTTTCTTCACCCATTTTGATCGTTGATTTTAATTTATCGTGAAAACCAATGATCATTGAATTTCTTTTAGAAGGATTATTAATAGTTACTAACAAAGTATTACCAATTAATTTATTTTCTATGATAGCCATTTCATTCCTGCACTTTAATTTATTTAATGATTGAATTTAAAAACTTATGAAGTCATTCTTTAAGAAACTAACTAAAATTGCAAATTTATTATGAATTTTGAAAAATCACTCAAATTGATTATGAAATCTGCACTTGATGCAGCTAAACCTAGAGGTAAATTTATAAATCTTCCTCGAAAGCCAAAAGGTAAACTGATTGTATTAGGTGCAGGTAAAGCAGGTGCAAGTATGGCACAAGAATTCGAAAACACTTATGACGGTCCTCTAGAGGGTTTAGTTTTAACAAGGTATGGTCATTATACTAAAACTAAATTTATAAAAATTGTAGAAGCCTCTCATCCCGAACCAGATAAAAATGGTTTATTAGCATCTAAAAAGATATTTGAATTAGCCACACAATCATCAAAAGACGATCATGTAGTTTTTCTAATTTCAGGTGGAGCATCATCTTTACTAACACTTCCTGCAAAAGGTGTTAGATTTGAAGAAAAACAAAGAATAAATAAAGAACTTTTACGTTGTGGTGCTCCAATAGATGAAATGAATATTGTAAGAAGATCTTTATCTAAAATCAAAGGTGGTCGTCTTGCTCAAGCAATCTTTCCAGCAAAACTTACAACTTATATGATATCTGACATCCCTGGAGATGACCCTGCATATATTGGTTCAGGCCCAACTATACAGGCCAATGGTATAAATGAAGATTCAATTAAAATATTAGAAAAATATGAGATTTCAATTAATAACAAATTAAATGATATTATTATAAAAAATACATTACCAAAATTAAAAAAATCTCCTGAATATATGCTTGCAACCCCAATGATGGCTCTAAAAAAAGCAGCTGAAGTAGCTAAAAAGCAGGATTTCATTCCTATCATTATCTCAGACACACTTGAGGGAGAATCTAAAATTGAAGGTAAAAAGATGGCTGAGTTAGCAATAAAAATTAAAAAAGAGAAAAAATATCAAGATATTAACTTACAAAAACCAATATTACTTTTATCTGGTGGAGAAACTACAGTGACTATTAAGGGTTATGGTAAAGGAGGTAGAAATACCGAATTTATGCTTTCGATGGCAATTCACCTAAAAAATACAAGTGGTATAAATTGTCTTGCAATTGATACAGATGGGATAGATGGTGTTGAGAATAATGCCGGAGCATATATTTCAGAGGAAACTCTAAAAAAAGCATCCAAGAAGAACATAAATCCACTCAGTTATTTAAATGCTAATAACTCCTATGAATTTTTTGAAAAAATAGATGATTTAATTTTTACCTCACCTACCTTAACGAATGTAAATGACTTTAGAGCTGTTTTAGTTCAGCCTTAAATTTACTTATGATCTAGGAGCTGTCTCAGCAAAACCTAGAATTTTTAATGACACGTTATCAAACCATTGACTTATTTTTGGTCTTTTTAATTTCCAGTCTCTAACATTTCTAAATGACATGTAGTCAAGTGCAGTGGCTAAGGCGATGTTTGCTGCATCAAACCCTATTGGGTTTGACCAGTTAATAATATCAATTTCCAAAAAATCTAATGTTTTATCTATTTTACCTAATTGTAAATCTAGCCATAATTTTGAAGGTGTCTCACCTCCTGCATATCTTTCTGAATAAACAACAAGAAGTGATGCGTCAGTTAATCCTTCAGCAAGAGCTGATCTACTTAAAATAATATCTCTTTCTGAACCATTTTCAGGTATTAATCCACCTCCTAATTTATTTAAATGATCAACAATTACTCTACTATCAAATAAAAAATCTCCATCAGGTTTTTGTAATACTGGAATTTTTCCAAGAGGGTTTTTACTTCTTAATAAGGTATCATTTTCATTTCCTGCCTCAACGAGTTCTAATTCATCTTGAATTCCAGCTTTATAAGCTGATAATAAAACCTTACGTACATAAGGAGAAGCAGGACTAAACGTTAATTTAAACATAATAATCTCCAAAATTAATTTACTGTATAATATGAGATGATATTTAACCATACATTTTGATTTAATTTAATTTTAATTATAGAGGATATTTATGAAGTATATGATTGTTACACAAACTTTCCCCCCTCGCACTGGAGGTATGCAAAATGTTATGGATTCAATTTGTAAAAGATTATCAATAAATAATGAAACACATATTTTTCCAGATCACTATTTATCAAAAGAGTATATTAGTACAAATTTAAACATTCAAATTCATAACAATTTTTCTCCTAAAATATTTAGACCATTTATTAAAAAATTTTTATTAAAAGTAATTTGCAAAGGTAATGATATAATTATTTGCGATAGCTGGAAATCTTTAAATGCTGTTCCAGAAACTACCAATAAAGTATATGTCTTTGCTCATGGACAAGAATTTTTATCAAAAGAAAAAAAAATTAAAAAAATAAAAAAATCTTTAAATAGAGCTTCTTGTATTATTTGTAGTTCTAATTATACATCTAGCTTGATTGATAAATTAAAAATTACAAATATAAAAAAAATAGTTATACCTCCTACCTATTCACTTGAAAAATCATCAGAAAAGAAAACAAAATCTAGAGAAAATTCAAAAATTGTCTCTCTTTTAACAATTTGTAGACTAGAAAAAAGAAAAGGTATTCTTCCAGTATTAAGATGTTTATCAAATTTAAATAAAAATAAGTTATTAAAACCATTCCATTGGAATATTTGTGGCGAGGGATTACAATTTAAAGAAATAAAAGAAAATATTAAAAAATTAAATTTAACAAACCAAGTATTTTTAATTGGAAAAATAAATAATAGTTTAAAACATAAATTTTTAGAAAACTCTGATGTTTTTGTAATGCCGTCATATAAAGTGAACGAAACTATTGAAGGTTTTGGTATATCTTATATTGAAGCAGCCGCTTTTAGAATTCCATCAATTGCGGGCTTAGATGGAGGAGTAACAGATGCCGTAATTGATTCAAAAACAGGTTGGTGTGTAGATCCTTTAAATCAAGATCAGCTAGCTAATGTTTTAACAGATGCTATCAATAACAAAGATCTTAGACAAAAATACGGACTTCATGCAGAAAAACAATTTTTACAAAGTTTTTTAGGAGAAAAAGTTTTCAGGAAATTCATGGATACCATCAGCATTTAAGTGTAAATTATAAGTCTTTTCTGCAAATTTTGTTTCTAAATTCCCATAGTAATGAGGAAAAAGATCACCATTTCTAGAAACTTCCCATTTAAGATTATCTTGTATTTTTTTAGTGCTAAAAGATATAACTAACAAATTTTTCTTTCCTCGAAAATGTTTTTTAACAGTTTCATTTAGCTGTTTTTTTGTAGATAAATGAATAAAACCGTCCTTATTGTCGACATCTGAACCAGAATAAAATTGATTTATAATTGCTTGATCCCATTCATCTTTAGAAAAGACTTTATAAACTAAATTCATAATTTGTTTTCATTTTCTGTCATGAATTCTTTTATTAAGTTTATTAAAAGTTCTGGTTCATCCTCTTGAGAATAATGACCAGCATTTGGCATTTCAACAACCTTAGAACCAGGAAAAAGAGCTTTAAAGTCTCTTATAGCGTAATCTGGTTCAATTGCTTTATCTTTCATTCCATATGCCAAAACAGCTGGTTTCAAACATAGAGACTTAAGGTCACCTTGTTTAATACCTTCTACAATATAAGGCACAATTCTATTTAAAAGAGCGTCTAATGGGAAATTAATAGCTCCTATACAACTTGCTCTATTCGGAAACTGAGATGAATAAGCATTAATCCATGTATCATTGATAATATTATTATTTGTAAAGTTAGGAATCTTCATTACAGAAAGAAGAGTAGATCCAAGCTCACCCAAAATACCGTCTAATGTTTTATCTTGATAATGTTTATTTATCCACTGAAACCACGGAGATAAATTCTTTGGCCTTTCTTCTTTGCTATATCCAAATAATGTATTAATTAAAACAAAACTTTTTACCTTATTTGAGTTTCTTATCGAATAGGCAGCTGTTATCGGACCACCCCAATCTTGACCAACAAAAGTGATATTGGTTAATTTTAAATAGTCAATTAATCTACTCAAATTTTCTACATGAGTTTTTAAAGTATATTCTTTATCTTGCGGAGTTTCTGATTTACCAAAACCCATCATATCTGGAACAAGGACCCTATATGATTTTGATAATTCAGGTATGAATTTTCTATATAAATAGCCCCAGGTAGGTTCGCCATGAAGAAGAATAATTGGATTAGCCTGTCTTGGCCCCTCATCCACGTAATGCATTAGAAAACCATTTCCATCAAAAAAATTAGGCAGAAATGGCCATGTTCCTTCAAATGTTTCTGACGCTTTTATCATTTATAAACCCTCTAAAAATCAATCTACATCTCTGTGCTTGTGGCTTGCTTCTCATACGTAAAAGTACAAACACCTACAAAATTATTTTCCTTAAAAACCAGGCTTCCTTTTAAATCTGCAATAATGTTTAGATAATTAGATTCAAAGCTTTTCAATGCATCTGGATTTTCAAATTTAATGGAAACATTTAGATCACCTGATTGGCTGATGAAAATATTAAGACCTACAATATTATATTCACTTATTTTAGAACCAAACTTTTCAGAGCAAAATGAAGCAGCCAATTTTGCTTCGCTTATAGATGTAAATTTAAAATTTAAAATTTTTCCAAACATTTTTAACCTTTAATTTGATCTAACATATTCATAAGTTGTTCATTATCAGATGAAAGATTTTTTATACGTTTCAATGTTCCTATGTTCAGATTTAATTCTGATTTTAAATTCTTCCCTTGCGAAGATAGTTCAAGAATATCATTCTTTTTATGAGCAATACCAAATTGCAATAACAACTCTTCATCATCTCTTGAAATTTGTTCATTTATTATAAATTTTAAAATTGTAATTGCTTCTATTATTTGAAGGTTTTTAAAATTTCCACTTAATTTGTTTAATATATTAATTACAGATTCAGCAGTACCTTTTCTTTGATTGACTTGTACTTCTAATTGATAAGACAACTTCGAAGCCAAACCTTTTAACAATTTAATTTTGTTTTTTGTTAATCTTCTTACTCTATTATCGCTTACACATAACGTTCCAAGAGTATAACCATCTGAAGTAGTAACGGGAAATGCTGCATAGAACTTTACTCCAAAATCAACAACTGCTGGATGGTTCTTAAAACGATAGTCAATAGTCATGTCATTGATAATTAAAGGTTCTGTTTTTTCAATTGCAAATTGACAAAGTGTTTGGTCTCTTGGCATTTCCATTGGCACGTCATCTGGGAAACCATCTCTTGCTAAAACAAACTGTTTGTCATTATCAATAACCCCAGTCCAACTTACGGGACAACCAGTTATTTCTTTTGCAAGAAAACAATAAAAATCATATAACTCCTCCTTACTTTCGTCTAATACACCAGTTCTTTGAACTGCTTTAACCCTAAGTGCATCATTTGAAGGTATGTTTGCTGGTTTAAAATTCATTTAGCATACTTTATTATTCGTTAGAATTTTGAAATTGCATTTTATTCTAACTTTAAATTTCCATTCATCAAGTATCACTTATTATTAAATTAAAGAAAATGCTATAATGATTGAAAAAATAACTAAATTTTAAAATTCAAATATAAACAAGTAACCATAGCTGACAATTATTGCTGGAAAGGCTGAGTAGATTGTAGCTATGAAGGCAGCTTTGGGGTGTAATGCAATTGCAGGAAACAAAGCATCACCATCATTTGAAATTGCGTTACCTATTTGTGCAGATAACGGTATTATACCATTTAAGTATAGAGTGGTAATTAATATTTGTGGACCACAACCAGGTAAAAAACCTATCAGAATAGCGATTAATGGAATTAATATATAATATGATTTGAAAATAGTTTCTAAATTAAAACCTCCAAAATGAACAGTTAATTCATAAGCAAGGAAAGCGAGAATCACCCAACCTGTTATAAAGTTGGTATCTGAAACAGTTCTTCTAATTATCTTTTCATTAGGTCCTGAAGGGCTATACTTAAAACCACTTATGATTGGTATAATCCACATAATAAAACATAAAGAACCTGCAAAAAAGCCAAAAAATGTTATTGGATTATCAATAAAATTATTTGAAAAATAGGCATCAAGATCAATTTGAAAAGCTGATAAAATTCCAAAAATCATACCTGGTATCATTAAGGTTAGCCAGATTAAATCTAAAGTTTTCGATGTTTTATACTTTGATGGTTTACAATTTAATCTAATCAAATCACAACCATTCATCTTCATGAAACTCTTCCCATGAATTGAATTAACTAGTAAACCGGACACATATCCTACAAAAAAACCAATTAATAAAATTAATAATCCAGTCACAGGTTCTCTTGCAATTAACAGAAAAGCCGCATCACCCATCGTCGCAGTCAAAGCTGCAACAACAGATCCAAATGATGCTTTACCTCTTGAGTATTGAGTTAAAACAATAATTGCTCCACCACAGCCGGGGAGAGCTCCAAGAAAGGAACTTATAAAGACTTCTAATTTTGGTTTATTTAAGAGAATATTTTTTACATCAATTTTTAGATACTTCTCTAATGTAAAAAAAAGCAATAATGTTCCAGCTACAAAACTAGTAACACCTATATAAGCATCAGAAACTGACGATTTTATAATTTCCCATGTCTGATTATCCATATTAAAAAATAGGTAAACTCCAACAAATAAAAACAAATAACTGAATATTTGTTGATACCTAATAATGAAAGGGTATATGGTAGCCTGTGATGAGTTATAATTCATAAATTCTCTGTAAAATATGTCTATACTGCTTATATTGCACACAGCATTAATAATGTCAATATACTAATAAAGTTAGACTCAGCTAACTTTATTAGTTTTAAATATATTATGATTTAAAATTTTGATTTAAAATAAATGTTAATATGGTTATAAATATATTAATAAAAGAATGAGATACTACATGCAAATTGATAAAGATACACAAGCCTTAATTAATGAACGTATAAATAATAATGCACCTGCTCTAGAGAGCTTTACTCCTCAGGAGCTTAGGGCTATGAGAGCAAAAATGGCTGAAACTCCAGAAGAGTTAACAGTTGATATAACAGATGTAGAAGATTTCTCAGTTAATGGCACTCTTGGTACTATTCCATTAAGAAAATATTTTAATAAATCTTCTCATAACATTAATTGTGATAAGTCACCATTAATAATATATTTTCATGGAGGAGGCTTTGTAATGGGTGATCTTGAAAGCCATGATTTAGTCTGCAGGCATCTATGCAAACAAACTCATGCAATAGTAATATCAGTTGATTATAAACTTGCTCCTGAATACAAATTTCCATCTCAAATTACCGAGACAAAAGATGCAATCACAGAAATTATAAAAAAATCTTCAGAACTTAAAATTAATGAAAATAAAATCATTTTGTGTGGAGATAGTGCGGGTGGCGCTTTGGCAACTGTTGGCACGATTATGTCGAGAGATAAAATAATTCCAAAAGTACATGGCCAAATATTAGTTTACCCTTGGGTAGATATGACTATGTGCAGAAGATCCATGGATATAGAACTTGAGGGAATGATCCTTAATAAAAAAACTATAGAGTATTTTGTGAATCATTATTTAAATTCTTATGAAGAACAAGTAGATTGGAGGGCATCTCCAATTTTAACACCTAACTTAGAAAACATGCCACCAACTTATATTTTTGGAGCTGGTCTAGATCCTCTAGTTGATGAAGGTGATGCTTATAAAAGAAGACTTTTGTCTTTTGGAAATGAAGTTCATTATCGCTTATTCCCAGGTCAAATGCATGCTTTTGTAAGTAATTCTGTACAATTGCCAACAGCCCTAATTTGCATAAAAGAAATGAGTGAGGCCGCTGTTACAATATTTTCAACGCTTAAATAATCAATAATGATTAGCATAAAGCTAAATTCAAAATTAGAATTATAAGTTTTAACTGTAATTATTTAGGATGATAAATATTGTCTCTACTTAAATCATGAACGTCTCTTCTACCACATAAAGCCATTGTCATATCTGCTTCAGTTTTAATGATGTTAAGAGCTTTTGTTACACCTTCTTTTCCAAGAGCTCCTAAACCATACAAAAATGCTCTGCCAATATATGTTCCTTTTGCTCCTAAACATATTGCTTTAATGACATCCTGACCAGATCTTATTCCTCCATCTAAGTGAACCTCAATAAGTTTACCAACTTTATCTACTATTTCAGGTAAAATATTTATAGTTGAGGACGCCCCATCAAGTTGTCTTCCTCCATGATTGGAAACAATTATAGCATCTGCTCCTGTTTTGGAAGCTAACAAAGCATCTTCAGAATCTAAAATGCCTTTTATTATTAATTTACCACCCCATCTCTTCCTTATCCAATCTACTTCTTTCCAATCAAGTTTTTGATCAAACTGAGTGCTTATCCAAGAACCTAGAGATCTTACGTCTTTTATTCCTTTAACGTGACCAACAATATTTCCAAAAAAATGATTTTTAGTTGTTAGCATTCTTAAACACCACATAGGCTTAGTTAATACTTGATATATATGCTTGGGAATTAATTTGGGTGGCGTTGATAGTCCATTTCTTAAATCTTTGTGCCTTTGACCTAAAAGTTGTAAATCAAGTGTTAAAACTAAAGCACTGCATTTTGCTTCTTTGGCTCTATCAATGAGACTTTCCATGAATTTCTTGTCTTTCATAACATAAAGTTGAAACCAAAATGGTTTTTTTGTTTTTTCAGCTACTGTTTCAATAGAGCAAACACTCATTGTTGATAAAGTGTAAGGAATTCCAAATTCTTCTGCGGCTTGTGCTGCTAATATTTCTCCATCTGCTCTTTGCATTCCTGTCAACCCTGTTGGAGCAATGGCAACTGGCATTGAAACCGGTTGATTAATCATCTTGGTTTCTAGAGTTCTATTTGACATATCAATTGCAACCCTTTGCCTAAGTTTAATCTTTTGAAAGTCAGAAACATTCTCATTGTATGTTGTTTCAGTCCAGGAACCAGAATTTACATAGTCAAAAAACATTTTTGGAACACGCTTTTTTGCTAAAGTTTCTAAATCTTTAATTTCTAAAATTTCCATAAAATCTTCCTATTGTCTTTAATATAGATTATTAAATAAAATATTATAAAACTCAATCATGCATATTGAATAAGGTTTATTTTAAATTGGAGGAAATGTTGAAAATTTTTGAATTAAGAACTTACACACTACATGTTGGTAAATTATCAGCAGCTATAAAAATTTATGAGGATTTAGGTTGGCCAGCTTTAAAAAAATATAAGGATAATATTATACGATATTATATTGGTGATGTAGGTGCATTAAATCAAATAATCCACATCTGGCAATTCCAAGACGATAATAGTAGAAGAGAGTTGTGGAAAACTATATATAGTGATAAAGATTTTATAAAATTTGCTTCTGAATTTAGACCACTTGTTTTAACACAAGAAAACAAACTAATGACAGCTGCTCCATGGACACCTTATAAAACTGCTTAGGAAATTATAATGCAAAAAAACAAATATAATATTGCTGTAATACCTGGTGATGGTATTGGGACAGAGGTTATGCCTGAAGCTCTAAAAGTGTTAAATATAATTTCTAACAAATATGATATTAATCTACACTTTGATCATTTTGATTTTAGCTCTTATGAGTATTATTCCAAACATGGTCAAATGATGCCAGAGGATTGGAAGAAACAAATTGAAGAACACGATGCTCTGTTTTTTGGATCTGTAGGTTGGCCTGATAAAATTCCTGACCACATTTCGTTATGGGGATCTTTATTAAAATTTAGAAGAGAGTTTGATCAATATATAAATTTAAGACCAGTTAAATTAATGCCTGGAGTTACCTCTCCTCTTGCAAATCGAAAACCAGGGGATATTAATTTTTATATTATTAGAGAAAATACTGAAGGCGAATACTCCTCTATAGGTGGCAAAATGTTTCCAGATACTGAAAGAGAAATTGTGATGCAGGAAACTATTATGTCCAGAGTAGGCGTTGATAGAGTTCTGAAATTTGCATTTGAATTAGCAAGTAAAACAGAAAAAAAACATTTAACATCTGCTACAAAGTCCAATGGTATTTCAATAACTATGCCCTATTGGGATGAGAGGGTAGAAGAAATGGCAAAACAATATTCAAAAGTTAAATGGGATAAATATCATATTGATATACTTTGTGCACACTTTGTACTTAACCCTGATAAATTTAATGTTGTGGTAGCTTCAAATTTGTTTGGTGATATTTTATCAGATTTAGGGCCTGCATGTACTGGTACAATAGGTATTGCTCCGTCTGGGAACATCAACCCTGAGAAAAAATTTCCATCATTATTTGAGCCAGTGCATGGATCTGCACCAGATATTGCTGGAAAAGGAATTGCCAACCCTATTGGTCAAATTTGGGCAGGCGCAATGATGCTTGAACATCTTGGATTTAATGAAGCTTCAGATCATATTGTTAGAGCAATAGAAGAAGTTTTAGGAAAAGAAGAATATAGAACTGGTGATCTAGGAGGAAAAGCAAACACAATTAGTTGTGGTTCTGCGGTAGCAGATGCAATTTAAAATTCAAGACTTTAGTTTTTGCCTTAATTTTTGCATGCCACCAATCCACCTAGAATAATTATTAGCTTTATTTTGAAAGTAACCTAAAACTTGTTCATGTGGTGAAATAAGAAAAGTTTCTTCTTTAACAGCTTTTATAACATCTAAGGCTATCTGAGTTGGTTTCATCATTCCATCAAGCGCTGATACCGCGTTTTCTCTACCCATTGTCATGGCTGTCTCTACAGCCTGAGGACATAAGATTGAAACTCCTATACCTTGCTTTCCATAGGTAATTGCAATCCATTCAGCAAATCCAATAGCAGCATGTTTAGTCGTTGAATATGTAACAGAATCGATGTGGCTCAGCAAACCTGCTGCAGATGATGTGTTTACAAAATATCCACTACCTCTTTTTAACATTTCAGGTATAAGTTTTTTTGCTGCAAAAACATGTGACATGACATGTAAATTCCAGTTTTTATTCCAATCTTCAATAGGTACCTGTTCATTTCCTAAACTCAGTATTCCAGCGTTAGAACAAAAAATATCGATAAGACCAAATTTAAGATTAATTTCATCAATAACCATGGTTAATTCTTTTTCATCAGTTACATCACAAATTTTAGTAATTAAGTTAGTATCTTTTGACTTAAAATTATCAAAGTTTATATCGAGAGCTATAACAAATTTGGCATTTTCATGGATAAAGTGCGTTGATAAGGCTTTACCAATACCGCCCGATCCACCAGTAACAACAATAACTTTATTTTCTATTTCCAAATTTTAAACCTAGTATATTTTTTTGTTTTTCGATTATATCAAGAAAACGTCCTAAATCTTTAACTTCTTTAACATTAAAAACCTCTGCAAGAAACTTATTATTTTCCTCACTAGGACTAAACTTAACACCCTCTTTTTTTGAATAAGAAACCCAGTTATTTATTTCTAGTTTTTTTATATGTCTTCTAACGGTTTCTATACTTAACGAGGTTAATGATGATATAAGGCTATAAGTCAAAACGCTACGTGTCTTGAATCCAGTTTCAGTTAGTTGAAACCAAAGTTCTACCGATTCGTCTCTTATTTTAGTTTCAGCTTTATCTGACATTACTAAAATATGATGCCAAACAATAACTTGAAAAATTAAATAAGCGTTTCCACTGCCCCATGTTTCAACTGCAAATTTTGATCTGTTAATTTCAAACGAAAGAAAATGATGCCATATTGCAACAAATTTTTGTTGCAAGACTTTTTCCATTTTATTTTCCAAAAATTATCTCCCAACCAGTTTTTTAAGATTAAGACAAATCTTTAAAAATATCTACATAGTATTTATTAAATTGTTAGTGAAGTGAACTCAGTAACACTGGTTGGAAAATTTACTGAGCTCACTAAAATTAAATAATTTAAAATTTGGTTATGTATCAAGAATATATATTCACGTATCGTGAAACATATTTGATTGACTATTTAAAAAAAACAATATAATTTCACTCGTCTATTTAGTTAGTCACACCTTAGTTAATGAATATTAATTTTTATTGCTTGAGATGATAATAAGGTTCTGAAATGACGGAAATTGAATTAAATACAAAAATTTTTAGAAAAGATAATTTGGATATAGTTTATTCAATTACCGGTAAAAAACATTTAAATGGTATACTTCACTATAAATTAAAGTCGGAAAATTCGGAAGAAATTTTTTTAAGTGAGCATGCCGTAAATGATAGATTTGTGACTGAAGCAAAACATTGTGCACAACCAAAAAACACTGTTTCTAGATTATTTACTAAAATAATTAAAAATGGTTATATTATAGGAAAATCAAATG
>CACNWE010000009.1 GCA_902623995.1 uncultured SAR116 cluster alpha proteobacterium
CATGATGATCATGACGATCATCAAACAAAAGACGATGTTCACATATGGTTAAGTCCTGACAATGCTATTAAAATAATTAATAAAGCAAATAAAGTGTTGAGTTTATATTATCCCCAAAATGCAAAAATTTATGATGAAAACTCAAAAATTATTATCGATAAGATTAAAAAGTTAAAGACGGAACTTGATAAGGAATTAACTCCTATAAAAGATAAACCTTATGTTGTATTCCATGATGCATATCAGTATTTTGAGAAGGCATTTGGACTTAATGCAGTTGGATCTGTTGCATTAGAAGGTGATATTGCTTCATCTCCAAAACAAGTTTCATACATAAAAGAAAAAATTGTAAAATTAAAAGCATCATGTGTATTTCAGGAACCTCAATTTGACAGTAAATTAGTAAAAATTGTAGTTGAAGGTACAAACGCACAAATAGGCACACTTGATCCACTTGGTGTTGGTATCAAAGATGAAAAAGATTTTTATTTACAATTATTAAGAAACATGGCTAAAAGTCTTAAGGAATGCTTAGGATAATAATTATTAATGCTGAAATGTGAAAATATTGAGTTTAATGTTGACGGACAAAATTTATTTTCAAACATCAATTTAAATCTTAAACCTCAGAAGGATCTTTTAATAACTGGTCCTTCTGGAGTTGGTAAAACAACCTTACTTAGCATTTTATGCGGTATCCAAAAACCAACCACTGGTAAAATAACTTACAATAGTATTGACCTTTATAATTTACCTGAAAACAAAATAGATGAATTTAGAGGTAAAAATCTTGGTGTGGTTTTTCAAAATTTTAACTTAATTAATGCATTTACTGTTAAACAAAACTTAGAAATTGCAGTAAGTGCTATTAATACAAAAAAATCAATTCCATTTTTTAACCTTTTGGATAGAGTTGGACTGGCTAACAAATCGCATATAAAAGTTGCAAACTTAAGCATTGGAGAAAAACAAAGACTTGCGGTGGCACGTGCATTTGTTGGGGATCCGAAATGGGTTTTTTGTGATGAACCAACTTCATCATTAGACGATAAAAATGCCAATATTATAGCGAATTTGATAAAAGAAGAAAGCTTGCGTTGTAAAGCTTCACTTGTGCTTATAACACATGATAGTCGTATACAAACTTTAATAAAATTCTCTAAAATTTTAAAATTAGGAGATGAGTTATAAATATTTTTTATATATCAATTTTGTATCTAAAATCTAAACCTTTAAACTTTTTGCTAAGTGTGTTTCTAATGATTGTAGGGATTACAATAATAACTGTGTCCATAACGGTTAATCAAGTTACCAAAGAAACTTTCAGTAAAAATAATCCAGGTTTAGATGCTGTAGTTGGTGCAAAAGGAAGCCCCCTTCAATTGATATTATCTTCTATTCATCACATAGATATTCCTACTGGAAATATAAGCTATCAAAATGCAAGAAAAATTATTAAACATCCAGCCATTAAAAGTGCAATACCAATTTCATTGGGAGATAATTTCCAAAATTTTAGAATAGTTGGAACCAACAAAACTTTTTTAAAATTATATAAAGCCAATCTGATTTCAGGTACTACCTGGTCACAACCAATGCAAGCTGTAATTGGTTATAATGTGTCTAAAATCACAAAACTAAAAATCAACAAGTTTTTTGTTGGCTCACACGGCTTAATTGACACCGGGGATGTTCATGCAGAACAACCTTATAAAGTTGTCGGTGTTTTAAAAAAAACTGGAACTATATTAGACAATTTAATTTTAACAAGTTTAGATAGTGTCTGGAATTTACATTCTGTTACAAATAAAGATAAATTAGAGATTACTTCATTGTTATTAAAATACAAAAATAAGACATCATCTTTCTCTTTTCCTCGTTTAATTAACAAAGGTACAAACATGCAAGCTGCCAGTCCTAGTTTTGAAATTTCAAAACTACTTAAACTTACTGGTAATGCTCATAGAATCGTTGATTACTTGAGTATACTAATAATTATATTATCTTTCTTGGGAATCTTGTTCACTTTGTTAAATAATATAAATGAAAGGAAATATGACTTAGCAGTTTTAAGAACACTTGGATTTTCAAGATGGAAATTATTTTCCATTATTTTATCAGAAGGAATGATTATTTCTATTTTAGGTAGTACTATAGGTCTAATATTTGGATACATAGTATATGAAAGCATGTACTATTTTTCTATTGTAGGTAGAAGTCTAGAACTTGGGCAGTTAAATTTTTTAAATGACTTATTTTTAATTTGGATAATTGTAAACATAATTGCCTTTATAACATGCCTTATTCCATGTATAAAAGTTTACAAGCAAAATATAAGATCTACTTTATTAAATAGTTAAAATTTATATATTTATGACGTAGATTTTATTGAAGGAGAAATTTTTGAATTTGAGATTTCTATTTATAATTGTTTTAACCTTTTTTTGTAATAAAGCATTTGGGTTTGAAAAATTTAACCTTAATGATATTGACCCTTATGAAAATATTATTGTAGAGGATATGTTTGAACCATTAAAGGTCACGGGAGACGCTTTGCCATGGCAATTATTTGGTAAGACTAAAGAAGTAGAAGATTGTACCATTGATAAAGACGGTTTTGATTACTGTCTTATCAAACCAATTTATGACGATAAAATTAAAAAGTATAATGGGGAAACTGTAACTATAATGGGTTATATGTTTCCATTAGAAGAATCTGAAAAACAAAGAAAATTTTTAATAGGACCGTACCCTTTAAGTTGTCCTTTTCACTACCACGTTGGGCCTTCTCAGGTGATTGAGATTAAATCAGATAATCCAGTTGATTTTTCATTTGATCCAATAACTATCAAGGGCAAACTCAAGATAAAATTCAACGAGGAGACTGGTTCATTCTTTTACCTAGAAACTATGAAGTCTTAACTCATAAAGTATCAGAAACGCCCCATATATTCGTTACCTGACTTGATAAAACTCCACCATTTCCATGAGCAACAGATAATCTAGCATTATCAATCCATCCACCATCTAGTCGTTGACCAACATCATCTCCTGAGGCATTTCTTAACTGCCTTAAAGCTTCTAAAGTTACAAAAAGACCATACATTCCAGGATGAACACAGGATAACCCACCACCATTAGTGTTTACTTTTAAGTTTCCAGCAGGTCCTGTATTATTATTTTTTACAAGTTCTTTAGCTTCTCCTTTTTTACAAAAGCCTAAATCCTCTAGGAACAAAAGAGTATTAATTGTAAATGCGTCATACAATTGAATAGTACTCATATCATTCGGTTTATAACCAGACATACTAAATGCTCTTTTTCCACTTTCAATCGCTGATGTTTGTACCAAATCAGGCATTTCAGAAATCATACGATGGTGATGTTCCATTGCTGCACCAAGAAGATAAATAGGAGTATTTTTGGTATCTTTTGCCCTATCTGATCTAGTCATCACAACAGCTGCACCTCCATCTGTTACAAGACAACAATCTAATTTTCCAAGAGGATCAACAATAGGCCTTGCAGACAAAACATCATTAACCGTTAATGGACCATCTTGATGAGTATAAGCCCTAGGATTTAATAAAGCCCAATCTCTTGCTGAAACTGCCACATTAGCAAGATCTTCTCGAGTTGCACCAAACTCATTCATGTAACGTTTAGCTGATAAGGCATACGCAGTTACAGGCATTCTTGGCTGATATTGAGCCTCATAGGGCATAGCTTCGGAGATTGTTTTAAACCCACCTGCACTTTTTTGATTAGATCCATATGCAACAACAGCTACATTGATCAAACCTGCATCAAGAGCCATTGCAGCGGTTAGAATGTGAGACAAAAAACTTGACCCACCTATTTGCGACCCATCTGCAAATTTTGGTTTTACTCCCAAATACTCAGATAATGACATTGCAGCCATAGAATGAAAAGCAGTTGCAGCAAAAACTCCGTCTACTTCTTTTAATTTTATTCCTGCATCGTCTAAAGCATCATGAACAGCAGTTGCCATTATTTCCATAGCACTCCAACCAGACGCTAAACCACATCCGCTCTCCGCTAGACCTACAACAGCAGTTTTACCTCTTAATCTGTTTATATCATTTTGATCCATTAATTTTATCCTTATACAATATCAAAAATTACTGCTGGTTCTCCATTTAATGAAGAAATTCTAGCTTTAACCTTTTGACCAATTTCAACTTTATCTGGATCTATACCCTCAACTCTTGCCATCATCCTTGGACCTTCTTCTAGTGTAATCAAGGATAAGTTAAAGTCTCCACCCTTTTCAGGTAATCTTCTATTACAAGAAGAACTATACACTACTCCATTTCCAGAAGCTTCAACCCATTCAAGATCACGCTCACCACTTCCAGGAAAGGCAACACGAGGATGAAACAAAAATTGATTGAGACTTTTACATCTTTGAATCATAAATTTACCCTCTGATAAAAAATTCTTAAATTGCTGTTCTGGCCCTACTGTACCTGTTAAGTTTTCCGGCATTTTATCCCCCGTCTTATTTTTTTATAATTAATGCATCAAGAGCTATTACTTCAGCTTCACTTACTAAAATTGGATTCATTTCTACCTGATCAACTTTATCTGAATTAGCGGCTATAAAGTTTGATAAATTTATAATTGCATTTAACAATGAATTAATGTCAACAGGTGGCTTTCCCCTTGCGCCATAAAAAATATCTTTACTTTTTAATGATAAAATCATTTGCTCTGCCTTTTGTTTACTAACAGGAGCTTCTGCAAACACAATATCTTTCATTACTTCTGCATAAATTCCACCAAGTCCAAACATCACAATTGGTCCAAAAACTGGATCAATTTTAGCGCCCAAAATACATTCGACATCACCCTTTTTCATTGGTGAAATCATAATGCCATCTATATGCGCATTAGGAGCATTATTTTTAACATTTTTAAAAATATCTTGGTAAGACCTTCTTGCTAAATCTAAGTTATCTATGTTCAAAATCACACCACCAATATCAGTCTTATGTTGAATATCTGATGATAATATTTTCATAACATATTTATCCTTGCCTTCTTTAAAATAAGAGGACAAGTCTTCAATATCGTTTATAATAATTGGTTTTAATACTGGCAAGCCAGCAGTTAAAAGCACTTCACTACAATCAATTTCGTTTAAATTCTTGTTAGGAATATTAACTTCATAATTTTTAGCCTCAAAATTATTCAATCTTGGATTTTCATTAAATTTCTCTCCAAAAAACATAAGCGCAGACATAGCAACCACTGCCCTAGTAGGATCTTCAATACATAAAAATCCTTCTTTTTCATATGTTTCATATATTTCTTGTGGAGCAACCATACAATTAATAAAAATTTTATCTTTATAGCCAGTCATTGCTTGTTTCAATGAAGAAAGTAATGGTTTTGAAAGAACCGGCGATCCAGCTACTGATGTCCAAAAACCGATTAAAGCATCATAACCTCCTCTAGATAGCATTAGATCAGTGAATTTTGGAACAATTGATAAATCGTTAAAAAATTGGGCTGTTACATCCACTGGATTCATAGGTGAGGCAAAAGGCACAAGTTCTTTTAAAATCTTTTGTGCATCCTGAGGCATAGGACCAACAGTTAATCCTTCATCTGAAGCAGCATCAGCCATTAATACACCTCCACCACCAGAGATAGTGACTAATCCTAAATTCTTTCCTGCTGGGTATATTCTAGGTTTTGTGGCATAAGCAACATCTAACATTTCTTCTGTACTTCGTACCCTGTAAGCACCATGAGCTTTTAAAACTTCGTCATAAACTGCATCTTCTCCTGCTAATGAAGCTGTATGCGAATTAGCAGCTGCAGCACCAACTTCGGATCTTCCAACCTTCATAAAAATTACTGGTTTTTTTTCTAATCTGGCTGTATCTAAAGCTTTTGTAAATTGCTCTCCATCTTTAACACTCTCAGCATATGCCATAATTGTATGAACATCAGGATCCTCAGCCATTAATTGAATTGTTTCTCCAACCGATAAATCTACTTCATTACCTGTAGTCATCCAATATCTAATCCCAAGACCTCTTTGATGAGAAACCATGTATATATGACTGCCATAAGCACCAGATTGACTGGCAATTGATATTCCACCTGGTTTAGGAGTGGCTCTATCTATTGTTGAGGTGAACGTTGGATAAAAATTAGTAGCAGAATTAAAGAGCCCCAAACAATTTGGACCTATCACCCTTAGACTACTTTCTTGACTGATTTTTTTTATCTGCTTCTGATAAATTTCACCTTGCCCCCCAATTTCTGAAAATCCAGAAGAAAAGATTAAAGCTGTTTTAGCATTTTTTTGTACTGCCTGCTCAATAACTGAAACTACAATATTTGATGGAACTGCTACTAAAACAAAATCAAGATCATCTTTAACATCAAGCAAACTAGGATATGCTTTTAAGCCTTGTACTGTATCTCTATTAGGATTAATTGGGAAGATACCGCCAGAGAATTTTTGTTCGATCATGTGAGCTAAAGGACGACCTCCAATTCTAGCTTTATTATCAGAGGCTCCTACAATAGCAATAGACTTTGGAGACATTATTTCATTAAGAGTTGTCATTATGTGCCTTTTATATGTAGACAATTTTTTAACAGTATTTAATGTACATTAAATAATAAACTTGTTAAATGAAACTTAATATATTTTATTAAAAAGTTTAAAAATGATTCCAAGAATTTTATTCCTTACCTGCTTTGTGCAAATGATCTCTATGGTTGGTTTTGCGATTTGGCCAATTTATCTTATTGATCTCCAAATTCAATGGAATTTGTCTAACAGTGAAGCTGGCTGGATAAGCGGAGCATTTTATATTGGATATGTAATTGCCACTCCTTTTTTAGTCAGTTTAACTGACACTTATGATGCTAGAAAATTATATTCTATTTCTTGCATTATAGGATCTGCAGGCTTATTAATGTTTTCTCTTTTTGCTACAAACGCTATAAATGCATCTATTTTTTGGTCACTTGTTGGCGTTGGTCTTGCTGGCACTTATATGCCTGGTTTACAAATTCTCAACTCAAGACTAAATAAAGTTGCAAGAGAAAAATATGTTGCTGTGTATACAGCCTTTTTTGGATTGGGTGTCGCATTTTCCTTTTCTTTGTTTGGAATTTTAAAAAATTACAATATAAACTGGGAGAATTCTTTCCTTATAGCTTCATTTATTCTTTTTATTTGTGCTTTCCCATTATTATTATTTTCAGGAAAAGAAATTGAAGAACGTCAGGTAAAACCTTACCAAGGCATAATAATAGTACTTAAATCAGTTTTCAGAACTTTTAGAAACAAGAAAGCGTCTCCTTTTATTCTTGGATATGGTGGTCATACTTATGAATTATTTGGATTTAGGAGTTGGACTTTTCCTTGTATAATTTTTCTTTCTAATCACTTTAGTGTCTCTGTAAATGACGCCTTTATAGCGAACAGTATTGGACTAATGGGATTTATAGGAATTTTTACATCTATTTATGGAGCTAAATATTGTCTTGGCAAAGATAGAGCTCAAGTAGTCTCAAACATGGGTATGTTATGCTTCTTTGTATCAATTTTGACTGCAATTTCTTTTTGGCTCAGTTTCTGGTTAGCTCTTTTGATGCTTTTCATTTATAATGCCCTAATTACTCTAGATTCTGGTTCTTTAACAACGGGGACAGTTATAAATGGAGAAACTCACGATAGAGGTGTTAGACTTGCACTCCACTCTATGGTTGGCTTTTTAGGTGGTGCTATAGGTGGACCAGTAGTAGGGTTTATTTTAGACAACTTCGGAGGACAGACAAGTCATTTAGCTTGGTTTTTATCATTTTTATGTTTAGGTTTAGGGTCACTTGTTTCAGCCTTGACATTTAAATATTACTTTTTCAAATATAAACAACAAAATTAAAATTACCTTTAACAATGGAGATATTATTATGAATACAAAAATTTTACTCAATGAACGCCCTCATGGCGAACCTAATCTAGGTAATTTTAAAACTGTTAAAGAAGATATTAGAACTCCCAATGATGGTGAAGTACTTTTAAAAACTATTTACATGTCATTAGATCCATATATGCGAGGCAGAATGAATGATGCAAAAAGTTATGCAAAGCCTGTAGAAATTGGAGAAGTTATGGAAGCTGGCGCTTTAAGCCAGGTTATAGAAAGTAAATCAAAATTATTTAAACCAGGAGATTTTGTCGAGGGTCGAACTGGTTGGCAGGATAACCCAACGGTTGATGAAAAAAAACTAAGATTAATTGACCCAGAAATGGCACCACTTTCCACCTCTATAGGTGTTTTAGGTATGCCTGGAACCACAGCTTATGTTGGCATGCATAACTTTGCAAAACCGCAAAAAGGAGAAACATTAGTTGTTTCAGCAGCTAGCGGGGCTGTAGGTTCAACTGTTGGACAAATTGGAAAAATTTATGGATGTAGGGTTGTTGGAGTAGCAGGCACAGACGACAAGTGTGAGTTTACCAAGACCGAGCTTGGCTTTGATGACTGTGTTAATTATAAAGATCCAAATTTCAAAGAAAAGCTTAAATCTGCTTGTCCTGATGGTGTTGATATTTATTGGGAGAATGTTGGTGGTATAACTTTCGATACTGTTATGTCTCTTTTAAATGATTATGCAAGGATACCAGTTTGTGGCCTTATTAGTTTGTATAATGCTACAAGTCTAAAAGGTGGAGAAAAAGACAGGTTACCCCTATTATTTAGACAAATACTTACCAAAAGAATGATGATAAAAGGTTTTATTGTTTTTAATCATTATGATCAAAGAGAAGAGTCAATCATAGCTCTTTCAAAATGGATTAATGAAGGTAAGATTAAATATAAAGAAGATTTTGTTGAGGGCTTAGAAAATGCTCCAAATGCTTTCATAGGATTATTAAATGGTAAAAACTTTGGAAAGTTAGTAGTTAAAGTTAATCCTGACCCTACTTTATAAAATATTTACAATTAAATTTTAATTTAAACTATCAAAATTTTTGTTTTGTTTAACTAAATCTTCTAATAACTTCGGAGGAGCCCAAAATCTTGGATCTTCTACTGAATATTTTTTAATATTTTTCAAAATTTTATCTAATCCAATCATATCTGCATATTTCATTGGACCTCCTCGCCATTTTGGAAATCCATAACCATTAGTAAAGACAACATCAATATCTGATGGCTTAAGTGCTATTTGTTCACTTAAAATTTTAGTTCCCTCATATACCATTGCAGCAATGTATTTATCTAATATTTCCGTATCATCAAATTTTTTAGGAGTTATTCCAGCTCTTTTTCTTTCTTGTTCACAAATTATTTCTATTTCTGGATTAGGCGTAAGAAAATCTATATTTTTTCCATATAAATAATATCCTTTTGAAGTTTTTTGACCAAACCAACCCCTTTCACATACTCTATCAGGTATTTGCACATATCTATCATCTTTATGTCTGAATGGTGCTTTTCTTTTTCTTGTTGCCCAACCTATGTCACCACCAGCTAAATCAATTACCTGGAAAATTCCCATTGCACAGCCAAAATCTCTTATCACTTTATCAACATGGAATGGGCTTGCTCCATCCTCAACCATATGATACGTCCCAACTAAATATTTTGAGAGTATTCTATTACCTATAAAACCATCACAAACTCCTGATCTTACTGGTACTTTTTTCATTTTTTTTGCTAAGTTGAAAGCAGTAGCGACAGTATCTTTAGATGTTTTTTCTGCTACTACAACTTCTAAAAGTTTCATAATGTTAGCTGGAGAAAAGAAATGCAAACCAATAACCCTACTTGGATTGTCTACAACTGAAGCAATTTCATTTACATTTAAATAACTAGTATTTGATGCTAAAATACAGTCTTGACTACAAATCTGATTTAATTTCACAAATACTTCTTTTTTTACATCCATATTTTCAAATACAGCCTCTATTATCAAATCTCTATCTTTGAGATCTAAGAAATTTGTTGTCGCAGAAAACATATCCATAGTTTTATTTTTTTGTTCAGTTGTAATTCTATTTAATTTGACGCTTCTATCATAAGTTGAATTAATTTTTGCCTTGGCTTTTTGAATCGCTTCATCATTTTGTTCAATCATAATCACATTAAATCCTGCATTCATGGCAGCCATCGAAATGCCAGTGCCCATAGTACCACCACCAATTATCCCAATTTTATTGAGTTCTATTGGTTTGCCCTCTTTTAATTCTGGTATTTTTGTATTAGCTCTTTCAGCAAAAAAAGAATGTATTAAACCTTGTCTTTGTGGACTTTCAATACATTCTTCAAATAATTTTCTTTCATTTGAAATAGCATCAGGAAAATCTAATTTAATGCCCTCTTCTACAGATCTAATAATTGCATGAGGTGAAAATAAATTATTGTATTTTTTTGAAGCAGTATCTTTAAATTTTAAAATAAGTTCACTTGTTTCTTTTGTATCACTAATTTTATTTTGTATTTGGGAAGTTGGTCTTGGTTTAAATCCATCTTTAAGTAACTTTTTGGCATATTCGATACCATTATCTATGGTATTATTATTTTCAGCAATTTTATCAATGATACCTGATGATAGAGCTTCTTTAGCTGGAACATGTTTCCCAGTAAGCATCATATCTAAAGCCATATTAACACCACATAATCTTGGAAGTCTCTGTGTTCCACCAGCACCAGGCAGAATTCCAAGCAATACTTCTGGCAATCCGACTTTGGTATTTGGGGCTGCAATTCTATAATGTGCTGACATTGCAACTTCTAATCCACCACCAAGCGGAGTTCCATGTAATGATGCAACAACTATTTTGTTAAGACTTTCAATTTTATCACAAATCTTTCCTAAAATAGGAGCGTCTACTTTCTTGCCAAACTCTTTTATATCTGCGCCAGCAAGGAAAGTTCTCTCAGGAGCCGTGATAACAATTGCTTTAATTTTTTCATTTATGGATAGGTTTTCAATAGTCTCTAATAGCCCAATTCTAACTGCAGCGCTTATTGCATTAACTGGTGGATTGGAAATTTCTATAAGTGCTATTTCTTCTATAATTTTATGTTTAACTACTGACATCTTTCCCTCTAAATAAGTTTATTTTTAGCTTCAATATACTCGTTATTAATTCTCTTCACCAATTCTCCTGCCGGCATAATACTTTTCACAGCAGAAATTCCTTGACCAGAACCCCAAATTTCTTTCCAGCTTTTTGGCTTTGAGGCACCAGAACTAAAATTCATTTTACTTGAATCACTTACTTCAAGATTGTCAGGATCAAGGCCCTGAGCTACGATAGAACCTTTTAGATAATTTCCATGCACCCCAGTAAATAAGTTTGTATAAACGATATCATTTGCAGAGGACTCGGTAATCATTTCCTTATATCTTTGATCTGCGTTAGCCTCATCAGTAGCTATAAATGCAGAGCCAATATAAGCCAAATCAGCTCCCATTGCTTGAGCAGCAAGTACTGCTCCTCCATTAGCAATAGAACCTGATAGCAAAAGAGGTCCAGAAAACCATTCACGAATTTCTTGAATTAATGCAAATGGTGATAGCGTACCAGCGTGGCCACCTGCCCCTGCGGCCACTGCTACTAATCCATCAGCCCCTTTGTCGATTGCTTTTTTTGCAAAAAAATTATTAATAATATCATGCAAGACAATACCTTTAGCCTGGTGTGCAACTTCATTAACTTCAGGCCTTGCTCCTAAAGAAGTTATCCAAACAGGCGCACCCCATTTTGCACAAATATCAATATCCTTTTCTAACCTTACATTTGATTTATGAACTATGTGATTTACAGCATAGGGAGCAGCTGGGCTATCTGGATTTTCTTGATTATGCTTATCTAATTCTTCATTTATTCTTTTTAACCATATCTCAAGCATATTAGGCTCACCCTCACCTTCCCTGGCATTTAAGCAAGGAAAAGAACCAATTATTCCCGCTTTACATTGAGCTATAACTAAATCTGGATTAGATATTATAAACAATGGAGATCCTATTACTGGTATTTTTAATTTATCTAAGGGTGTAATAAGTGACAAATTTGTCTCCTTTTTAGTATAATTTATGTGAAATAATTATTTAACACGCTAATAATGATCACTTCAATTATTTTAATTACATAATTATAATTTTTATATATTATTGTTATTATTTGATCTTATTTGGAGTAATTAAATGTTTTTAAATGAAACTGATTTAGAAAAATTTGATAAAGATGGCTATTTATTCTTTCCTGAATTGTTTAATTCTGATGAAGCAACATTATTAAAAGAAGAAGCAGATAAAGTTTATTTAGAGGATAGAAAAGAAGTTTGGAAAGAAAGTACTGGAGTAGCAAGAACTGCTTTTGCGGCACACACTTATAACGAGGCTTTTAGAAGATTAGCATCTCACCCTAGATTAATAGATCCTGTATCTCAAATATTAGATGGTGATGTTTATATGCATCAATTTAAATTAAATGCCAAGGCTGCGTTTGATGGAGCTGTATGGCAATGGCATCAAGATTATGGAACCTGGAAAAGGGATGACGGGATGCCAGAGCCAAGGGCGATGAACATTGCCGTATTTCTTGATGATGTAACTGCAGCGAATGGACCACTACTTTTTATACCAGGCAGTCATAAAACAGGAGTAATTGACGCAGGTCATGATTTAGAGACAACAAGTTATCCACTTTGGACATTAGACAATGAAAAAGTTTTAGAGTTGGCTCAAAGAGGTGGATGTGTTGCTCCTACAGGACCAGCTGGAAGTATGTTAATGTTTTCATCTTTGCTGGTTCACGCAAGTCCACCAAATATTTCTCCATTTGGCCGAAGTATTGTCTACCTTTCTTTGTGTCACGTAGATAATCATATCCAAAACTTTAATCGTGAAGAATGGATTGCTCATAGAGATTTTACACCTATCACAAAACTTAAAGATAATTGCCTTAATGAACTAGTAAACATTGGTGTTAGCGCAGCTGAATAGTTAATATTTTTTTAAATAAGGGAAACTTTTTTGATCTCAATTGAGTCTGTGTCAAATTTTAGAGATGTGTCTATTGGCTCTAAAATGAAAAAGAATATATTATTTAGATGCGCTAAACTTAGTACATTAGATATAAAAGATATAAAAATATTAGAAAATTTAAATCCTCATGCGATAATTGATTTTCGTGATCCTAAAGAAGTAAAATTAGCACCAGATAATCTATCTCCTAAACTTTTAGAGAAATATGTTAACCTGCCAATATCAGCTAGCACGCTAAGTAGAATGGTTTCTGAAAAAAAACTTAATGGAGATGATGTAAAATCTTATGAAAAAGTAATGGAAGAAAGTTATCGCATGTACATTAACAACCATAAAAAAGTTTGGATAAGATTTTTTGAAATTTTACTTCGATCAAATAAACGTCCAATTATTTTTCATTGCTCAGCTGGCAAGGATAGAACTGGCATGGCTAGTTTTATGATACAGAGTATTTTTAACAATCATATTGATAAGATTTTTGAAAATTATCTTATTTCAAATGATTTATTGACTATTAAAGCAGCGACAGCAGAACAAAAGACTAACTCTTCAAAACAAGACACTCTAGTTACAAAAAATATGTTAATCACTTTAGGTAAAGTAAAGAAATCTTATTTAAATGCAGCAATAGATGAAATAGAAAAAAATTACAGCTCATTAGAAAATTATTTAATTTCACAGCTAGGACTTAAACATAATGACATCCAAAAAATACAACAAATATTTGGGAATTAATTAAGATATGTTTTTACAAAATTTGATTTCACACAGAATTGACAATAATACACCTGTAAAAGTTGCTTTAATTGGAGCTGGAAAATTTGGCTCTATGTTTTTAAGTCAAGTACCAACCACCCCTGGTTTAGAAGTTGTAATAATTGCAGATCTAATACCAGATAATGCTAAAAAAGCTTGTAAAAATGTTGGTTGGAATGATGATCTTATTTCTAACACCAAATTTGTTGACTCAGGAATTAGAGCAATAACAAAATCTGAAGTTGAGGTCGTTGTTGAAGCAACCGGACATCCCTCAGCTGGAATTTTACATGCCCGAGAAGCATTTCGTAATGGTAAACATATTGTAATGGTTAATGTTGAAGCAGATGTTTTGGCTGGTGCGTACTTATCCAAAGAAGCTAAATCAGCTGGTGTTGTTTATTCTATGGCTTATGGAGACCAGCCTGCCCTTACAGCTGAAATTGTTGACTGGGCAAGGTCTAGCGGCTTTTGTGTAACTGCTGCTGGTAAAGGTACTAAATATCTTCCTGAATATCATAAATCAACCCCAGATACAGTTTGGAATTACTATGGATTAACAGAAAAAGATGCAAATGAAGCTGGAATGAACCCTAAAATGTTTAACTCATTTCTTGACGGAACAAAATCTAGCCTTGAAATGGCAGCTATTGCTAACGCTTGCAATCTTAAAGTGCCCTCTAATGGTTTACTTTTTCCTCCTTGTGGAATGGATGATCTAGCGGAAGTTCTAAAACCAAAAAATATTGGTGGTATTTTAGAATATGATGGACAAGTTGAAGTTGTTTCATCTCTTGATAGAGATGGTAAAGATGTATTTAAAGATTTGAGATGGGGAGTTTATGCAGTTCTTAAGGCACCAAATGATTATGCGGCTTCATGTTTTAAACAATATGGAATGAACACTGATAGCACCGGACAATTTTCTGCCATGTACAAGCCATTTCATCTAATCGGTATGGAACTAAATATTTCAATTTTTAGTGCAGCTCTATTAAATCAATCTACCGGGCAAACACAAAATTTTTCAGGCGATGTGGTTGCCACATCAAAAAGGCCTTTAAAAAAAGGTGAAATTTTAGATGGAGAGGGGGGAGCTACTGTTTGGGGTAAATTGATACCAGCAAAAGTCTCTCTTATAAACGAGACACTACCTATAGGTCTAGCACATGGGATAATACTTAATAAAGATATAAAAGAGGATCAAATTATAACTTGGAAAGATGTGGATTATTTATCTGATGACCCAACTGTTTCATATAGAAGATCAATGGAAAAAAACTTTAGATCTTTACTGGACTAGTTGGTCCTTTATCTAATCTCCAAACAAAGCCTGATGTTCCCTCTTTAGGGAAAAATTTTTTTACTAGAGGATCATGTCCTGGGATCACCATATCATTACTTGTTGCCAGACTTTTAATTAACTTAAAGCCATTAAGCATGTCTTCTAAATCAACAACAATAGGAAATGGTTTACCCATGAGAAAGTTTTCATAGAAATGTGTAGCATCTGATGCTAAACATAAATAACCATTTTCTGTTTTTACTCTAACAGACTGCAATCCTCTAGAATGACCTCCAATTAAATGAACAGTAACTCCACCTTTGATTGATCCAATACCATTATAAAAGACAACCCTGCCAGAGTATAAATTTTTAACCATCTCACATACATGTTCGCCCGTAAAAGGCATTTTTATAGTTTCATGACACATACAGGGACCAGTCGCGTATGCCATCTCAGTTTCTTGAAGATGAAATTTTGCATTCGGAAAATCGTTTAATCCTCCTGCATGATCATAATGAAGATGAGTTATAATTACATCAGTAACATCACTAGCTTCAACGTTAATAGCTTTCAAAGCCTCAGACGGAGCTCTTTGTATAGGCCTATCTCTTCTTTTAGCTTCGTCGTAATCATATCCTGTGTCTACAACAATAATATCCTTATCTGATTTCAAAACCCAAATAAAATAATCAATGGTGTGAGCTTGATTAGAATGATCGTCAAAAATGAAGCTGTCACCACGAGTTCTATCTGCTCTTTCAGCATATTTTAAAGCATAAACTTCCCAATTTTTTTCTATTGCAGTATCCAAGAGATTTCCTTATTTAATCGTCACTGACTTCTTCTAATCTATCAGTTGCAGGAGCAGGTGTAGGACTGATATTAGATATTAATTTGTAAGTTTCATTATCTAATGAAATTTTAACTGAATCTAGGGAAGGTTTTAATTGTTTTAGATTTCTGGCACTTATTATTGGGGCAGTTACCGCATCATTCTTTAAAACCCAAGCAACTGCTAAAGAAATAGGATCATAATTTAAATCATTCGCTAAATTTTTTAAAGAATGTGCTGCTTTGTACATCCAATCTTGTCCATATCTAATTTTATATTTTTCATTTTCATGAAGTCTTCCAGATGTATTTTTACTTGATGTAATTGATGCATCATATTTGCCTGTAAGAAGTCCCCCTCCTAAAGGACTATAACTTATTACACCAATATCTTCTGATATTGCCATAGGAAGAATTTCTACTTCGGCTTGTCTTTTAACAATATTATACATGGGTTGCAGAATATCTACTGATGGAAAATTATATTTTTGAGCAATCAAATTTGCTTTCAAAACTTGCCAAGCAGCAAAATTAGAAACACCTAGTTGAAAAAATTTTTTTTCTTCTTTTAATTTTTTAAGTGTTTCAAATGTTTCTTCTAATGGCACATTATCATCCCAATGATGTAAGAAGAAAATATCTACGTAATCCTGATTTAGTCTTTTAAGACTATGCTCTAGTTGTGATCTAATATTTTCTCCACTTGAACCTCCAACTGAACCTGCTTTTGTAATTAGAATAATTTTTTCACGTTCTTCTCTAATTAAATTTCCAAGAATTTTTTCAGATTTACCTCCAGTATAAACAAATGCAGTATCAAAAAAATTAATACCATTTTCTCGACATGCCTCATACATTTCTTGGCTGTCGCGTTCATCTGCCCCGTCTCCAAACTGCATTGTTCCAAAACACAATGATGAGTTTTCTATTTCATTAGGGCCATATTGTCTGATTATTTTCATTTAAAAATCCTTTAAAAATTTTTATTTAAAATTATCCATCCAAGCAATTCCTTCATCAGTCGTGGTTCTTGGCTTATATTCTGCTCCAATAAACCCTTTGTAACCTATTTTATAAATTTCTGGAATAATGTAAGAAAAATCTAATTCACCTTTATCTGGTTCAGATCTACCTTTTACTGAAGCTATCTGCACATGACCAATGAAAGGTAAATTATCTGCAAATCTATTTATGACATTGCCTTGATTGATTTGAACATGATAAAAATCAAACATAATTTTTATACTATCAGAACCTACAAGCTCACATATCTCCTTTGCCTGCTCAACTCTTGTTAAAAAATATCCTGGATTATCATTTAAGTTTAAAGGTTCAATGACTAAACCGATATTACTTTCTTTGACCAATTCTTTTGCAAATTTTAAATTATCAATAAAAGTCACAAGAGATTTTGTTGATAAATCTGTGACGCCCGCCATTGCATGAATGTTTTTTGATTTAATTACTTTTGCATACTCAAATGCTTGTAGTAATGCGTCTCTTGCCTCAGACACCCTGGAAGGGACAGCTAATAAACCATTATCACCTTTTTCAATATTACCTTTAATTGTATTAATACCCATAACAGGTAAGTTTACATCATCCAATGCTTTTTTAATTTCTCGAGAATCATATTGATAAGGAAACTGAAACTCTACTGCATCAAACCCTTTATCTTTAGCTTTATATATAGCTTCGATTTGAGACATTTCTGTCCATAAAAGACCTAAATTAGCCGAAAATTTATACATTGTCCTAATCCCATTCTATGTTAAATTTAGACACTATTTTATCTATTTGAGATGTTTTTAATTCTATTGCGTCTGACCCTCTTAATATAAGAGCTAGTTTAGCAGTAGCTTCTAATTCTTCAACAGCATTAACTGCTGATTCCAAATCTTTACCAGAAACAACAGGGCCATGATTAGCAAGAAGAACGGCAGATCTTTTTCCAGCAAGACCTTTAATTGCATCACCCATAGCAGGATCTCCTGGGACAAAGAACGGAAGTAACTTTACCTTACCTAATAACATAACGGAGTAAGGTGTATATGAGGGTAAAACATTATCTTCATTAATTCCTGGCAACATTGATAAAGCGACTGAATACGAGGAATGGAGATGTACTACTGCACCAGATTTCATGCCTCTTGTTTCATAAAAAGCCTGATGAAGTGGTAATTCTTTTGTTGGAGTAGTCGAGCCAATAATTTCACCAGATTTAGTAACCTTGACTATTTGATTTGGGTCAAGTCTACCAAAAGAAGATCCAGAAGGAGTAACCAAAATATTATTATCATCCAAACGTACTGAAATATTTCCGGTTGAACCATGTGTTAAGCCTCTATCAAAAATAGAAGTAGCTAAAACACATATTTGCTCTCTTAATTTATTTTCATTCATTATTTATACTCAATACGTATATCTTAATTTAGTAACCAAATATCTGATAAAACCCACCGATAGGTGCACCTATAGCAATATGACTTCCAACTGCTAGAGAACAAGTCATAAATGGTGACGGTGTCTTTGTTCCTAATAAACCTTTACCTAAAGCTGGCATAAAAAAAAACCAAGGAACAGTTACACTTATCAAACCAAAAATAATGCCATTCATAAGAGATGCACTACATATTTCATATTCTAATAAAATAAAAAAAAATACTGAATACATAATTGCAACAGAATAATGAACCATCCAGCCAATTATTAATTCATTTTTAATTGGATCTTCTTCATCGATAGTAGGATTATAAATTTTTCCTCTGGACATTACTAATAAAAACCATCTTCCAACCACACCCCAATCAGAAGGATTTATATCATATAATAATTTAAGTAGCCTCTGCCACATATCCATTGCAAGACAAGATACAATTCCAATAATGACTATGTGAAATATTTCCATCAAACTTCCTCTATTTTTAAAATTTTTCTAGCATTGGATAGTTGAACGATATAAAACACTATAAGTGTTTATATGAAATATATCTATTGTTAATATATTCTTATAATTCAACCAAATCAAATACAGGGGGTGTTTATGGCTAATTTTAATGGACAAACTGCAGTTATTACTGGTGGAGCTCAAGGGATTGGACTAGCAACTGCAAAAAGATTTATTAATGATGGCTGTGAAGTTATGATTTGGGATATTGATAAAAAGTTGGGTATGGATGCTGCAAAAGAACTTAATTGCCATTTTTTAGAAGTTGATCAAACTGATAATAAAGTTGTAGAGCAAGCTACGGCTGAAACAATTAACAAGCTAAAAAAAATTGACATATTAGTATGTAGTGCAGGTATAGCAGGTCCGACCTTTTCAACATGGGATTATCCAGTTGAAGAGTGGTCAAAAGTTTTCAACGTAAATGTTAATGGTGTGTTTTATTGCAACAAATATGTTGTTAAAACTATGCGAGAAAACGGATATGGTAGGATTATTAATATAGCATCTATTGCCGGAAAAGAAGGCAACCCTAATGCTCCTGCTTACTCAGCATCAAAGGCTGCTGTTATTGGATTAACTAAATCTCTTGGAAAAGAAACGGCTGATCAAGATATTGCAGTTAATTGTATTACTCCTGCAACGGCAAAAACAAGAATACTTGATCAAGTATCACAAGAATTTATTGATTACATGCTGTCTAAAATACCAAGAAAAAGATTTGTAACCGTTGATGAGATTGCTTCTTTAATTACTTTCTTAGGAAGTAAGGAGAATAGTTTTACTACAGCTGGAGTATTTGACATATCAGGAGGTAGAGCTACATATTAATGGTGAGGATTTTAAGGAGATCCTCTGCACCTAATTCAAACTAATCACTAGGGAGGGAAGTATTAGTTTTGAGCACAATTAAACGGGGGAGTTTAATGAACTTTGCATTATTATATGTCGATTCGTTGGGTAAGTCGTGATATGTTTTGTAAATCAAAAAACAAAGTATATATTTGCCAAAAATTTGAGCATAAAAAATTAGCTAAATTAGTAGGTGATTAATATTTAATCATTTTATATCTCTGAATTTAATTCCATGAAAGCGGAAAGGACAACAACTGCAAATAAAGCCAGGCCCATTCCCCTGTTAACCCAAATTTGTTTATTAACACCTAATGACCATTTCTTTAGACTTATTCCTAACCAAAGCCATAATAAATGTATTGGTATCCAAATAGAATTAACAATAATAAATTTTACAATAATTTCAGTATTGAATGATGCCAGTCCAAGAGATAAAACTACAAACAAGTGACCTTGCACAACATAAGCTTTAGGATTAACAAATTGTAAAAAAATACCTTCATACAATCTAGGTACTTTCAAACTCTGCTTAAACCCAGTTTTGTTGTCAGACGTAGCTATTCGCCAAGATAGAAAAGATAAATAAGATAAAGAAAGAAGCAAGAAAGTAATTTCAACACCATCAATCTCAAACAAAAATTGTTTGAAGCCTAAAACTACTAATAGTGCAACTCCATTAGTTCCAAAAAATAAACCAATGAGATACATCATACCAACTTTCCAACCAAAGCCTGCACCAACACCTGCTAATGATAATACACCTGGGCCAGGAGTAACCATCATTAAAAAACTAATAATTATGTATGTAATCATCTGAACTTGTAGAAGATTCTCTACACCTTGAACTTAATGAAAAATAACCTGTTAACCATACTATGAATGATGTTAATGCAATATTATAGGAAAAGTTTACCTGGATTCATTATTTTATGAGGATCAAAAGCTTCTTTTACACTTTTCATAACATTTACTGCATTACCTAACTCTTTGAACATATATTTTCTTTTACCTTGGCCAACTCCATGTTCACCTGTGCATGTACCATCCATTCTTATAGCTCTCTCAGATATTCTTACTAAAAATTCATCTAACTTATCTAACTCATTTTTGTTATTTTTATCAATTAAGAGTGCAACGTGAAAATTTCCATCTCCTGCGTGACTTACTATTGGACCTATTAATTCATTTTGTTCCATATCCTCAATAGTTTCTGTGATGCAATCCGATAATTTTGAAATAGGCACGCAGACATCTGTAGAATATAGTTCTGCCTCTGGTCTTACAGCTCTACATGACCAATAAGCATCATGCCTTGCTTTCCATAATTTATTTCTGTCCTCATTGTTAGAAGTCCATTCAAAATCTTTACCTCCAAAATCAGATGATATCTCTCCAAATAACTCCGACTGTTCATCAACAGATGACTGACTTCCATGAAATTCTACCAACAACAATGGAGCTTCAGGAAGATTTGTTTTGGAATAATTATTAACAGCCTTTACCTGTGCTGTATCCATAAATTCTATTCTAGCAACAGGGATACCAGCTTGAATAGTCATAATAACCGCATCAGTTGCATTTTTTACTGTTGGGAAACTTACTCTTCCACCAGCTATAACCTCTGGGATACCATAGAGTTTGAGAGTAATTTCTGTAGTTATACCCAAAGTCCCTTCAGAACCAACCATTAGCCTTGTTAAGTCATATCCAGCAGAACTTTTCCTTGCCTTATTTGCTGTTTTAATTATCTGACCGTCTGGAGTAACAACCTCCAAAGCTATGACATTGTCCTTCATTGTACCATAACGAACCGCATTTGTTCCTGAGGCTCGTGTAGCAGTCATTCCACCTATTGAGGCATTTGCCCCTGGATCAATTGGAAAAAATAAACCTGTGTCTCTTAAGTATGTATTAAGCTGCTCTCTCGTTACACCTGGTTGAACAACAACTAGAAGGTCATCTTGATATACCTTCAATATTTTGTTCATATTGTTCATATCAATAGAAATTCCTCCAAAAGGTGCATTGAGATGCCCTTCGAAGGAAGAACCAACACCAAATGGTATAATTGGGCACTTATATTCTTTACAAATATTTACAACTTTTTGAACATCCTCTTTTGTTTCAACAAATACAACACCATTTGGTAATTCAGATTCGTGTATCGTCATTGTATGAGTGTGTTGTTCTAAAATACTCTGACTATCTGAAAATTGCTGTCCAAATTCTTCTTTTAACTTTTTTACACATAACTTGATACTTACAGGATCATAATTATCTGAAGACCAAATTGAAGTATTACCATCCATATTTAATGCCTCTAAAATATTCGATTTTATTTCTACAAAATTTTTCCAGGATTCATAATACCTTTGGGGTCTAATTCTTCCTTAATTAATTTCATAAAATTTACCGCAGAACCTAACTCCTCAAGTAAATACTGTTTTTTACCTTGCCCTACTCCATGTTCACCTGTACATGTGCCATCCATACTAATTGCTCTATGAGCTAATCTTTCTAAGAAACCATTCGCAACATCAATTTCATTCTGGTCTTTGGGATCGATTAAAAGTTGAACATGAAAATTTCCATCTCCAACATGACCAACAATAGGACCAAATAATTTATTTTGCTCCATATCTTCAATGGTTTCTGTAATGCATTCCGAGAGTCTTGAAATAGGCACACACACGTCTGTTGCGATATAATCTGCCTCTGGTCTACATGCTTTTACAGCATAATAAACATCATGCCTAGCTTTCCATAATTTATTTCTTTCTTCAATATTAGCGTTCCACTCAAAATTATTCCCTCCAAAATCTTTAGAAATCTCATTAAATAATTCTGACTGCTCTTTAACAGAAGATTTGCTTCCATGAAACTCTAAGAGCAACAAGGGTGATTCTGGTAAACTCAATTTAGAATAATTATTAACTGCTTTAACTTGTGCAATGTCTAATAATTCAATTCTAGCTACTGGTATACCAGCTTGTATCGTCATGATAACTGCATCAGTTGCATCTTTTACAGAAGGGAACGTGCACCTGCCAGCTCCAATTTCCTCAGGTATGCCATAAAGTTTAAGAGTAATTTCAGTAATTACACCCAAAGTTCCTTCAGAACCAACAATTAATCTTGTTAAATCATATCCAGCTGAACTTTTTCTTGCTCTACTGGCAGTTTTTATTATCTCACCATTTGGCATAACAACTTCAAGAGATAAAACATTGTCTTTCATTGTACCGTAACGAACTGCATTTGTTCCAGAAGCTCGTGTAGATGTCATTCCACCAATTGAGGCATTCGCGCCAGGATCAATAGGAAAAAATAAACCTGTATCTCTTAGATATGTATTAAGTTGTTCTCTTGTTACACCAGGTTGTACTACAACAGTAGAATCTTCAGGGTGAACTTCTATAATATTATTGAGATTGTTCATATCAATTGAGATTCCACCAAAATTGGCATTTAGGTGCCCCTCCAGAGAAGAACCTGCACCAAAGGGGATAATTGGGCAACCATGTTCGTGACAAATTTTTACAGTTTTTTGAACATCTTCCTTACTATATGCAAAAACAACACCATCAGGTAGTTCGGGTGTATGAACTGTAGTTGTGCTAGTATGTTGTTCACGAACGGATTTAGATATTGAAAATTGTTGACCAAATTCTTTTTTCAATGCTTCTACAGCTTTTTCAATATTATAATCAAATTTACTATAAAATGAGTTGTTGTTTATATCTAAGATTGTCACCAGTAAACCTCATATTTTCCTAAACTACTCTACAATATATATATTTTAAAATAAAGATTGAGTAAATTATTACATTTTAATAATTATAGTAACCATAAAATTTATATCTTAAGGATACTTATGAAATGCGCAAAAAAGCTATCTTTTTAGGGGAATGCATGATTGAGCTAAACGGTGATATATCTTCTTTAGGAAATTCAAATTCACTGATGGAGGTTAATTTTGGAGGTGATACTTATAATTCTGCAGTTTATTTTTCACGATTAACAAATAAGGAAACCAATACTTTTTACTGCACAGCTCTTTCAAAAGATAGTTTTTCTAAGAAAATGATGGAGAGATTCAAAATTGAAAAACTTAATTGTGATCTTATTAGGATAGATGGAAAAAATCCGCCAGGATTATATTCTATTGAAATCAATGAAAAAGGAGAACGAAGCTTTTCCTATTGGAGAGATCAATCACCATCTAAAAATATTTTTTTAGGATTAAAAGGAAAGCATCTCTTAGATAATATAAGCAACTCAGATATTTTTTATTACTCCGGTATTTCTGCTGGCATACTTGATGAAAATCAAAAACAACAACTAATTAAGGTTGGAGCTACAGCTGATGTTTGTGCTTTTGATTTTAATTTTAGACATCAATTACATTATGACAAAAATAGATCGCAATCACTATTTATAGAAATTAATAATTATGTAAATATTAATTTTGTCTCTTATGATGATGTTAAAGCTCTATTTAAGATTAAAAAACCAAATGAAATCTTTAATCTATTGAATAATGAAAAAAATCTGATTTTATTGAGATATAAAAATTCAATCATATTTAAAAACCTTGATCAAGAAATAAAAACCATTACTGTTCCGCATGGTGAGGTTGTAGATACAACTGCTGCAGGAGATGCTTTCAACGGCTCATTCTTGGCATTGATGAACAATGGTAAAAATACTAGTATTGAAGAAATTATATTAAAATCTCATGCTGTCACCAGAGAAGTCATCAAATATAAAGGGGCGATTATCAAAAAAAATCAGATGCCTAAATTAAGTATATAAAGGGATATTTTGAATGAAAAAAAACTTACTAATAATGACCGAAATGCCAGAATATTTTGTTTCGCTTGCTGATCAAAACTTTAACACACATAAGTTATGGAAACAAAAAGATGAAGATAATTATTTATTTGAAGTTAGAGAAGATATTGACGCAATAGCAGTCATGGGGGGTTATAAAATTACCCCTGATTTAATGAAAAGTATGCCTAATCTAAAAATTATAGCGTGTTATGGTGTAGGGTATGATGCTATTGATGTTAATTTTGCTAAAAGTTTAGCAATAAAAGTCACCAATACACCAGAAGTTCTTAATGATGAAGTAGCTGATACAGCTATCGCATTAATGCTATGTGTTTACAAAAAAATCGTTGAAGCTGACAGATTTGCAAGAAACAACAAATGGATTGAAGGTGATTTTCCACTAACTAAAAAGTTTACTGGAACCAAGCTAGGAATAGTTGGAATGGGAAGAATTGGTAAAGCTATAGCTGAAAGGGCAGAAGCGTTTAATTGTGAAATTTCGTATCATTCAAGAAATAAAAAAGATGTTAAGTATAGATTTTACAGCGATTTGAAAGAATTAGCAAAAGAAGTTGATACACTTTGTATAATTACACCTGGTGGAAAAGAAACAGAAAAGTTAATAAATAAAGATGTTCTAAATAATCTTGGAGAAAATGGCGTACTTATCAATGTAGCTAGGGGTTCGGTCATCGATCAAGATGAATTAATACATTGTCTAGAAAATAATTTGATATTGGCTGCCGGATTAGATGTTTATACAAATGAACCAAATATACCTAAAAAATTAATGAAGCTGCAAAATACAGTTTTGTTACCTCATATTGCGTCTGGCACAGTTGAGACAAGAAATGCAATGGGTCAGCTTGTATTTGATAACATTATAAATTACTTCGAGGGAAAATCTCTAATTTCAGAGGTAAATTAGGGAGATATTTAATACTTAGTTAATTCGATTCCTGCATTACGAGCATAAATTTTAGCTACAGCAGCATCGTCTTCGTGCCCCAAACCAATACCAGCAGCTGCAAGAAATTGTTGCATTGCTGTTGCGGTTAAAGGTGCAGAAAAATTTGATTTTTTTGCTATATCCAGAACAATCCCTAGATCTTTTGGCCATATATTTATCGATGATTTTGGTGAATAATCATCATTTATAATATGTGGAGCTCTATTCTCAAGCATCCAGGATGTTCCAGCACATTCAGAGATAACCTCTAAAAATTTCTTAGGATCTATGCCCTGAGTTATTCCAAATGTTATTGCTTCTGCCATTGCTGAAATATGAATACCTGCGAGCATTTGATTAACTGCCTTCATTGCTGAACCAGCTCCGACAGATTGGCCAAATTTAAAAACCTTTTCAGATGTTGAATCTAAAAGTGGCTTGGCTTTTTGCAGAGCTTCTTGACTTCCAGAAATCATATAAGACAATTTGCCTTCTAATGATTTTTTTGATCCGCCAGAGATAGGTGCATCTAGATATAAAAGTCCTTTTTTAGCACACTTGTTATCCATTTCTTTTGCAAAATCTGGAGAAACAGTAGTGCATACCATTATCAATGTGTTATTCTTTAATTTATTGGAAATCCCCTCTTCACCAAAAATAATCTCACGAGTTTGCTTTTCATTTAAGACAACTATTACTACTGCTTCTAATTGGTCGTATGGAACCTTACCTTCAAAACCTCCATCTTGAAAAAATTTTTTTTGTTGGTCTGGGTTTTTATCTTGACCATAAACTTTATACCCTGCGCGCATTAGCGATTTTGCTATCCCATAACCCATTGAGCCTAGACCAATTACTAGAATATTTTTATTTTCTGTCATTATTTTAATGATTATCCCTTGGTAATTTTTTTCTTACCTTCTGAAATTTGACAGCATTCTCTAGTACAGCTCCGTCAGAAAGTTCGCCTACCAAATTTCTTTGAATTTCTTGCCAAGGAGTTTGACTTTCAGGATAAGGTGGAACACCATCTTTTTTCCTGAGCTTAATCTCTTCATCACTTACAAGCATGTTAGCTGTATAATTATTCAAATCAATTACGACAGTGTCACCTGTCCTCAACCAAGCTAATCCACCTCCAGTCGCACTCTCAGGTGAAGCATTAAGTATTGATGGACTTCCTGAGGTTCCTGATTGTCTTCCATCACCTATGCATGGTAATTCTGTTATTCCTTGCTTAATTAATTCATCTGATGGTTGCATATTAACAACTTCAGCTGATCCTGGCCAGCCAACAGGTCCTGCACCTCTAATAACTAATATAGAATTTTCATCCATATTTAAACTTTTGTCATTAAGCCTGTCATGATAGTCTTCAGATCCTTCAAAGACAATAACTCTACCTTCTAGAACACCTTCTTTTCCTGGACGTGATAAAAATTTGTCTTTGAATTCTTTTGAAATAACTGAGGTTTTCATTATTGCAGAGTCAAATAGATTTCCTTTAAGTACTATAAAGCCTGCTTTTTGTTTCATAGGTTTTTTAAAAGGGGTAATGACTTTTTCGTCCTTAATCTTGATTCCTTTCAAATTTTCAGACATTTTTTTTCCTGTGACGGTCATTACATCCCCATGAAGCTTTGAATTTTCAAGGAGCTCTGACATTATAGCAGCTGTCCCACCTGCTCTGTGATAGCTCTCACATAGGTACTCGCCTGCCGGTTGTATATTAGCCATCAAAGGAATGTCATAACCAACATTTTGCCATGCAGCAGTTTCTAATTCTACACCAACATGCCTTGCTATTGCAGTAATATGCCATTGAGCGTTAGTTGATCCACCAATAGCAGAATTTACAATGATTGCATTCTCAAAAGACTCTCTAGTCATAATCATAGAAGGAGTTAAATCATCCTTAACCATATCTACAATTCTTAAACCTGTCTTATATGCCATTTGCCCTCTTTCTCTGTAAGGTGCTGGAATATTAGCATTTCCAGTTAAGCTCATTCCAAGAGCTTCAGCTAATGAATTCATTGTAGATGCAGTTCCCATAGTGTTACAATGACCGTCAGAAGGAGCTGAGCTAGTAACAATATCAATGAATTGTTCATAATCTATTCTACCAGCTGCTAACTCAACTCTACTATCCCAAACAGCTGTTCCCGAACCAGCAAGTTTTCCATTATGCCATCCATCCAGCATTGGACCTCCGTTTAATACAATAGCTGGCAGATCTACAGTAGCAGCTGCCATTAAACAAGCTGGAGTTGTTTTGTCACAACCGGTCATTAGGACAACACCATCAATAGGATAACCATGAAGAATTTCAACTAATCCTAAATATGCTAAATTTCTGTCAACAGCAGCGGTAGGTCTCTTTAATGTTTCTTGAATGGGATGAACAGGAAACTCAAAAGCAATACCACCTGCTGTTCTAATTCCTTCTCTTACTCTTTCTGCCAATTTAAGATGAACCCTATTACATGGGGATATATCCGATCCGGTTTGTGCTATTCCAATAATTGGTTTTCCAGATCTTAATTCGTCTGGTGTCAGCCCAAAATTCATTGATCTCTCTAAGTATAATGCCGTCATGCCAGGGTTAGTTGGATTATCAAACCACTGTTGACTTCTGTATTTTGGATTAAAATTTTTATCTGACATGATTTTCTCCCAACTAAAATTTAAAAACAACAAATAGAGTTTATAAATTATTTTAAAAATAGTATGAATAGAACTTAATATATTTTAAGATCAATTTAATAATCATACTTGATTTAAAAAAAATCAAAAGATAATTTCAGTTTTTTTGCTTTTTATTAGTTGGGAGATAATAAAAATGAATAATGTTGAAAACTTAACAGTTAAACTTAATGAAAATGACAATGTTGCTACAGCATTAAGAGAAATAAATGCTGGTGAAATAACTCAAGATCTTGCGAGTAAAAACATTATTCCGAAAGGTCATAAAATAGCCTTAAGAAAAATAGTAAAGGGTGAGAAAATAATTAAGTATGACCAATTGATAGGTATTGCTAGCAAAGATATTTTACCAGGTGAACATGTACATGTTGAAAATACAAATTTTCAATCAACAGATCATGATTATGAGTTTTCAACATCTGTTAAATTACCCAACATGATTGAACCTGAAAAAAGAGCTACTTTCAAAGGATATAAAAGACAAAACGGAAAGGTTGGGACAAGAAATTATATTGGAATACTTACTTCTGTAAATTGTTCTGCAACAGCTGCAAAAAATATTGCAGAAGCATTTAATGAAGAAAAATTATCTAAGTTCCCAAATGTTGATGGAGTAGTTTCATTTACTCATGGCACAGGATGTGGAATGGCAGATTCAGGAGACGGTTTTGACGCTCTTCAAAGAGTCCTTTTAGGGTATATTCAACATCCAAATTTAGCTGGTATATTACTAATTGGATTAGGATGTGAGGCAAATCAAATCAAGTTTTTAATGGATGCTTTCAACTTAAACGAAAATCCATTTTTTAAAACTATGACCTTACAAGACATGGGAGGTCTTAGAAAAACAATTAAAGCTGGAATAAAATGCATTGATGATATGCTACCTGAAGTTAATTCCATTGAGCGATCTGATCAATCTGTAGAACATTTAAGTGTTGCTCTTCAATGTGGAGGATCCGATGCATGGTCTGGTATAACCTCAAACCCTTCACTTGGTCATGCTGCAGATTTAATTGTAAAAAATGGTGGCACTGCAATTTTGGCAGAAACACCAGAAATTTATGGTGCAGAACACATGCTAACAAGAAGAGCCATTTCTCCTGAAGTAGGCAAAAAACTTGTTGATAGAATTCTATGGTGGGAAGATTATGTAACAAGAAATAAGGGAAGTTTAAATAATAACCCTTCCCCAGGTAATAAAGCAGGTGGATTAACTACAATATTAGAAAAGTCTCTAGGTGCTGCTGCTAAAGGTGGAACCACACCTTTAAATGATGTTCTCCTATATGCACAGCAAGCAGAGAAAAAAGGTTTTTTATTTATGGATAGCCCTGGATACGATCCAGCATCAGTAACGGGTCAAATTGCTAGTGGTTGTAATGTCGTAACTTTTACTACAGGAAGAGGTTCATGTTTTGGATGTAAACCCTCACCTTCAATTAAAATAGCGACCAATACTGAAATGTATAATAATATGGTTGAGGATATGGATGTAAATGCTGGAAAAGTGATTACAGACAATAAAAGCATTGAAGATGTTGGACAAGAAATATTTGATTTGATTGTACGTGTGGCATCTGGTGAAAAATCTAAATCTGAAATTCAAGGTCTTGGTGACTTGGAGTTTGTTCCTTGGCAAATTGGCGCAACTATGTAAGGAGTTATTATGATTAATCTAAAAGATAAGACCGCACTTTTAACTGCTTCTGGCCAGGGAATTGGTAAAGCAACTGCTGAAGCTTTCGCAGAATCAGGAGCATATGTAATTGCCACAGACATTAATCACGAAAGTTTATCTTTGTTAAAGGATGTAGTTAACGAAACTTATATTCTTGATGTAACAGATTATAATGAAATAAAAAAATTAGTTAGCTCGATAAAAGCTCCAGATATTCTTTTTAACTGTGCAGGTATAGTTCATAATGGAACAATTTTAGAATCTACAGATGATGATTGGGATTTAGCGTTCAACCTAAATAGTAAATCTATGTATCATATGATAAAGGAGATTCTTCCTGTTATGATTAATAAAGGTGGTGGATCAATAATTAATATTGCATCAGTATCATCTTCAACAAAAGGAATACCAAATAGATTTATATATTCAGCGTCTAAAGCTGCAGTATTGGGAATAACTAAATCGATAGCAGCTGATTATATCAACCATGGGATTAGATGTAATGCCATTTGTCCAGGAACAATTCAAAGTCCATCATTAGAGCAAAGACTTTTAGATATGGGAGATTATGAATTAGCCAAGAAACAGTTTGTTGCAAGGCAACCAATGGGAAGATTTGGTGAGGCAGAAGAAGTCGCTAATCTTGCAGTTTATCTGGCTAGTGATGCATCAGCTTTTACTACAGGTCAATTCCATATAATTGATGGTGGAATATGTATGTAATAAATCAATAATAAAATTTTTAATTATTTTAATTAAAGAAAGGAAGTAAAATGAAATTATTACGCTACGGAGAAATTGGAAAAGAAAAGCCTGGTATTCTTGGTCAGGATGGTAAAATAAGAGATTTATCTAATCATATTACGGATATCAATGGAGACAATATTAGTGAAGAGGGCTTGAATAAAATTTCTATGATTGATGTTTCATCTTTACCAATTATTCCTGAAAACACAAGATTGGGAGCATGTGTTGGTAATATTGGAAAATTTCTTTGTATTGGATTAAATTATTCAGATCACGCTGCAGAAACTGGAATGCCTGTACCAAGTGAACCAATATTATTTTCAAAGGCAACATCTGCTGTAGTAGGTCCAAATGATAATGTTGAAATACCAAGAAATTCTAATGAAACTGACTGGGAAGTTGAACTTGGCATCATAATTGGAAAAAAAGCTAAATATATTAATGAAGAAGATGCAGAGGAACATATCGCTGGATATTGCATAGTTAATGATGTTTCAGAAAGAGAATTTCAACTAAAAAAAGAAGGACAGTGGACTAAAGGGAAATCTTGTGACACTTTTGGACCAACTGGACCATATTTAGTTACTAAAGATGAAGTGTCTGACGTTCAGAACCTAAAAATGTATCTAGATGTTAATGGTAAAAGAATGCAAGATGGTTCTACAAAAACCATGATATTCTCTGCAAAATACATTGTATATTATTTATCACAATTTATGAGTTTAAATCCTGGGGATATTATTGCTACGGGTACTCCACCTGGAGTTGGTGGTGGAATGAAACCACCTGTTTTTTTAAAAGCGGGCGATAAAATGAAGTTGGTTATAGAAGGTTTGGGTGAACAAAATCAAACATGTTTCCAAGGTTAATTGGATTTTAAGTTAGAACTTTTCGTATAAAACTTAATTAATTTTGAACCTTAACTATGCAGGGAGTTTCAGTTTTTTGATTAATGTCAAAAATTGACCTTCCTGTATGATTGAGGTGTTTTCCATATGTATGTATAGAAAGAGCTATCTCACGACCATTATTCCATACACTATGTATGTCTTCAGGCAAACAACAAGTAGCATCTCCTGCATATATAGTCTCTTCATTTGTTTTTACTAAATCCGCAAAACCGTCTGTAGTTCCATCATCTATTCTTTTGTAAGTAGTTTCATGTTCTTGTCCTTGAATACCAGCAACAACAGCCCATGTTTTGTGATTATGTGGCGCAAGTCCCTCTCCAGGAGCCCACGCAATTGCAAAAACAGCTAAACTATGATCTTTTTCTTCGTGCAGTAAATGCAATCCAAATCCCTGTTCTTTATCTACATTAAAATATTCTGGCTTAACCCAACTTTTGTTTGCTGCTATTTTTTTTGATAATGGTTTTATTCTATCGATTATCTTTTCCTCGTCAGTCTCTTCTTTTACAACTAAACGAATATCAGTTACATAATCCTCAATTGAATATTCAGTCATTGCTTCCCCCAAGTTTTTAAAAACACATAAAACTAATTATTAAATATAATGATAGACAAATCGAAATATTTTACAAAAAAATTATTTATTATTGATTTAGAACTAACAGGAAATTATTTTGACAAACTACTTGCTAATAGAGCTCTTTTTGTAATTTCTTTGTAATCTCTGCTTCCAGGTGGAATTATCCAACTGCCGCCTACACATATTACATTCTTTTGACTAAGCCATTCATGAGCATTATTTTGGTTAATACCACCTGTTGGGCAAAACAAAATTTCAGGAAATGGTCCACTTAAAGATTTAAGATATTCAAGACCACCTGCGGCTTGTGCTGGAAAAAATTTGAAAAATTTATAATCTAAATTCATTAAATTCATAATATCACTGGAGTTTGAAACTCCCGGCAGGAATGGAAATTCTTTTTCTAGTGCATGTGTTGCAAGAGAAATTGTAGAGCCAGGACTAACAGCAAATTTCGCTCCAGCATCTTTTACGGAATTTAAATCTTCATTGCTTAAAACTGTACCTGCTCCAATTTTCAAAGAAGGAAATTTTTTAGACACAATCTCTATTGCTTTTAGGGCACAATCCGTTCTTAAAGTGATTTCAACTACCTTAAGATTTCCGTTTATTAGGGCCTCAAATAAATATTCAACATTATCAATATTATTGATTGTCAATACAGGCATAACAGGAGACATTGAAAGAGTAGATTTAATATAATTATGCATCAATTTATCAAAAATTTATTTTTTATTTTTACTTTCTATTTTAATATGTTGTTATTCAAAATTCTTCAATCAATAAATTAATAAAGAGGGTTTTATGAAAATATTAATAATGGGTGGAGCTGGAATGATTGGGCAAAAACTGCTTAATCTCTTATTAAAAAAAGAAAAATTAAATAATCAAAAAATCACTGAAATCACATTGTTTGATATCATAGAAGCCCCCTATCCTAATAATACTAATATTCCAATACAATCAAAGTCAGGTGATATTTCAGATATAGTTGTCAGTAAAAATCTTATTTTATCTAAGCCAGATATAATTTTTCATTTGGCTGCTATAGTTTCAGGACAAGCTGAACAGGAATTTGATTTAGGTTGGGATATAAATGCAAAAGGAAGCTGGGGTTTATTTGAGGCAATAAGACATCAAGAAGATAATTATTGCCCAAGATTAGTTTTTACAAGCTCAATAGCAGTTTTTGGCGCCCCATTCCCAGATAAGATACCCGATGATTTTTTTACAACCCCTCTTACATCTTATGGAGCCCAAAAAGCTATATCTGAGTTATTATTAGCAGATTACTCAAGAAAGAAAATGATTGATGGTGTATCAATAAGGTTACCTACTATTTGCGTAAGACCTGGCAAACCTAATCTTGCAGCTTCAGGCTTTTTTTCTGGAATTATACGTGAGCCTTTAAATGGTCAAGAAGCAATTCTTCCCGTTAATCCTGATGTAAGACATTGGCATGCAACACCAAGAGCTGCTGCAGGTTTTTTAGTTCATGCTGCTGAGATTGATACATCAAAATTAAATGACAGAATAACATTAAACATGCCTGGTTTATCTGTAACCGTTCAAGAACAAATAGACTCATTAGAGAGAGTTGCTGGCAGTGATGTTGTAAAACTTATCAAACATCAACCTGACCCAACAATACAAAAAATAGTAAGTGGATGGGCAAGAAATTTTGATACAAAAAGATCCATTGAACTAGGTTTCAAGGCAGAAACAAATTTTGATGAGATAATCAAAACCTATATTGAAGACGATTTAAAAAAATAATCTTACTTACAAACATAACACTGGCAGAATAATATGTGGCAATTTTGGATAGATAGAGGTGGTACATTCACCGATATAGTAGCAAAAAAACCTGATGGTAAAATAATAATTGATAAGCTTTTATCTGAGAACTCTGATGCTTACAAAGATGCTGCAGTTGCAGGTATAAGAAGAATTCTTGAGCTCAAAAAAGAAGATAAAATTCCTACAGATATTATTTCTTCAGTGAAAATGGGTACAACTGTTGCAACCAATGCATTACTTGAAAGAAAAGGTGATAGAACTCTACTGCTTATTACAAAAGGCTTTGGAGACTTATTAAGAATTGGTTATCAAAATAGACCACTATTATTTGATCTAAATATCAAATTACCAGAGTTGTTATACGAAAGAGTAGTAGAAGTATCAGAAAGATTAAACGAGAAAGGCGATGTAGTTACTGAATTAAATGAGGAAGAAGTACGAAATTCACTAATCAAAGCAAAATCAGATGGTATAAATAGTGTAGCCATTGCTTTTATGCATTCATATATAAATCCTGATCATGAAAATAAAATTGAAAAAATTGCAAAAAAAGAAAGTTTTAATCAAATTTCAGTAAGTCATAAAGTATCTCCTCTAATTAAATTAGTTGGTAGAGGTGATACCACCGTAGTTGATGCTTATTTATCTCCAATTCTTAGACGGTACGTAAATCAAGTTTCAGAAGAACTTAAAGATACTAAATCTACTCAATTAATGTTTATGCAATCCAATGGAGGCCTAACAGACGCAAATCTTTTCCAAGGTAAAGATGCTTTATTATCTGGCCCAGCTGGAGGAGTTGTGAGTATGACACAAACCGGAAAGCAAGCAGGATTTAATAAATTAATTGGATTTGATATGGGTGGAACTTCTACAGATGTATGCCATTTTGCTGGTGAGTTTGAAAGATCGTTTGAGACAGAATTAGCAGGTGTAAGAATTAGAGCTCCTATGATGCAGATTAATACTGTGGCAGCAGGTGGTGGCTCAATTCTTTCCTATAAAGATGGTAGATTTCAAGTTGGCCCGGAGAGCGCTGGAGCAATTCCTGGCCCAGCATCATATGGTAGAGGTGGACCTTTAACTGTGACTGATTGCAACGTCTTATTAGGTAAATTAAATCCAGATTTTTTCCCAAAAGTTTTTGGGAAAACTGGCGATCAACCTCTAAATTTAGAAATTGTAAAGAAAAAGTTTTTGGATTTGTCAGATATAATTTCTAAAGAAAAAAATGAGCCTATGATGGATATCTTTAAAATGGCTGAAGGTTTTTTAAAAATAGCTGTCGAAAACATGGCTAATGCAATAAAAAAAATATCAATTCAAAAAGGTTATGATGTAACAAATTATATGTTGAATTGTTTTGGAGGTGCAGGCGGGCAACATGCATGTAATGTTGCTGATTCTCTTGGTATTTCAAATGTTATGATACATCCATATGCTGGAGTTTTATCAGCCTACGGAATGGGCCTTGCTGAAATTAGAAGTATTAGGGAAGGTCATTTTGAAAAAAATATCACAAATATTTTAGACGCTGAAAACTTAATTGAAATCTTATCTTCACAAGCAAAAAAAGATCTAAATAATCAAGATATTTCTGATGCTTCAATTATTCTCTTAAAAAATGCTTTTTTGCATTATAAAGGTTCGCATCAAAATTTAGAAATCAAATTTGATACACCTGAAAATATGAGAAAATCTTTTGAACAAGAACATAAAAAACGCTTTGGTTTTTTTGTTGAAGATAGAGAAATATTTATTGAAATGCTAACTGTTGAAGCAGTAGGTAAAAAAACAGAAAACTATAATTTTTTAAATCCTAACACATCAACTACAAAGGCAAATCCTATTGCATTCAAAAAAATGTATGTAAATGGCTCAGAAATTAATACACCAGTCTATAAAAGGGATGAATTAATAATTGGACAGAATATTTCAGGTCCAGCTATCATTGTAGAAGCAACAGGTACTAACATAATTGATGCTGGTTGGTCTGGAACATTAGACAAGCATTATAATTTAATCTTATCTAGAGTAGAAGAAAAGAAACTTCAAAAAGGAATAGGAACATCTGTAGATGTTGTAATGCTTGAAGTATTTAACAATCTTTTTATGAATATTGCTGAACAAATGGGCGCAACGTTAGCAAACACTGCTTATTCAGTGAATATAAAAGAAAGATTAGATTTTTCATGTGCTCTTTTTAATCATGAAGGGTCTCTAGTTGCCAATGCCCCTCATGTTCCAGTTCATTTAGGATCTATGTCAGAGGCAATAAAAACAGTAGTTAGATTAAACAAAGATAATATTTATCCAGATGATGTTTTTGTACTCAATGCACCATTTAATGGTGGAACACATCTTCCAGATGTAACGGTGATAACTCCAGTTTTTGATAAAAATGGAAAAGAAATTATATTTTTTGTTGCCTCTCGTGGCCATCATGCCGACATAGGAGGTAAAACACCAGGTTCTGGTCCACCAGACTCAAAGCATATTGAAGAAGAAGGTGTCTTGATTGATAATTTTAAGTTGTTTGATAAAGGTATATTTCGTGAGCAAGAAATGAGAAAAATCCTATCATCCGGTAAGTATCCATGTCGAAATGTTGAACATAATATGGCAGATCTTGCAGCTCAAGTTGCAGCAAATAAAACAGGCATTAATGAAATTAATTCAATGATTGACCAATTTGGTATTGAAACTGTGCATGCCTATATGAATCATGTACAAGATAATGCAGAAGAAAGTATACGTAATGCCATAGTTAATTTAAAACAAGGTGAATATGAGTATGAACTTGATAATGGTGAGTTCATAAGAGTTAATGTAAAAATTGATAAGAAAAATCGTGAGGCTATTATTGATTTTACAGGCACAGCTCCTAAGAATCCTTTCAATTATAATGCCCCAATGGCAGTATGTTATGCTGTAATATTATATGTATTTAGAACATTAGTTGGAAATAATATTCCACTTAATGAAGGATGTTTTAAACCAATTAAAATTATTATACCAAATAATTCAATGATAAATGCAAAGTATCCTTCTGCAGTAATAGCCGGTAATACAGAAGTAAGTCAATTGACATGCAACGCATTATTTGGAGCACTAGGTGTGATTGCTGGTAGTCAAGCAACCATGAATAATTTTATCTGGGGAAATGACACAATACAAAATTATGAAACCATTTGTGGAGGAACTGGTGCTGGTCCTAACTTTCATGGAACGTCTGCTATTCAAACTCATATGACTAATACTAGAAGCACTGATCCAGAGGTATTAGAAACTCGTTTTCCAGTAAGACTTGAAGAATTTTCAATAAGAAAAAACTCTGGTGGAAAAGGTAAGTTTAATGGAGGAGATGGAGTAACCAGAAAACTTAGATTTTTAGAGCCAATGACAGTAACAACATTATGTTCACATAGGAGAGTGAAACCATTTGGTTTGAATGGAGGTAGTCCAGGAGATTGTGGTAAAGAATGGCTTGAAAGAACTGACGGTAGTATTTTAAACTTGAATGGTAACGATAGTTGTGAAGTTGAACCGAATGACTTATTTGTAATGGAAACACCTGGCGGTGGTGGTTTTGGTAAAAATTAAAATTAATTAAACACTTTCAATAAAGTCTAATAAATTTTTTTTTATATCTTCACTTTGAATATGAAATCTATCTACTGCCTGTGGCCAATCGGTATCGGCGAACTCTTTCTTTAAGATCTTATATTCATTACTTATTTGTAAGTCTTGTTTTAATTTCGATCTTGAATACAGAATTAATGCAATTGCTCTTGGGTCCATTACCCTAACATCAAAGCTTAGTTCGACTACTTTATTGTAATCCTCAGCAAAAAAATATCCAAGAATTAAGTCTTTAACTCTATTATCGGATGATGACTGACCTTGAGGAATTGGATCCAGTTCATATGCCTTATTCAGTAACTCTAATCCTTCATCAACCTTACCAGTTCTAACTAGAACCTCTCCGTAACCAGAAAGTACTCTAGGGTCATTAGGAACCATGTTAAATGCCTTTCTTCCGTGATCTTCAGCCAAAACATAATCGTGGTTGCTTAAATAAACTGCTGATAACATTCGGTGACATTCAAAATCATTTTCATTCAATTCTAAGGCTTTATCTATATTTTGTTTAGCTTCTGCAAAAATTTCTTCAGCATTTTGGTCAGAAAAACCTCTAAACATTGCTTGACCTAAAGTACAACATTTCCAAGCATATGCTTGGGCATTATTCACATCAGCTTCAATAGCTTTGTCGAAATTTTTTAAAGCTTCCTGACAAGCTTCTTTTGTAAATTTATGATGGTTTTCCTTACCCCTAAGTAAATATTCGTATGAACTTATATTTTCAGTGGGCTTTCTTTTAGATCTTTGCAAAGAACTGATCTCAATTTCACCTAAAAGAGCAATTGAAATTTTTCTAACTATTTCGTCCTGCAAGTCAAATATATCCTCAAGTACCCTATCATACTTATTACTCCAAATAATATTATCATCTTTTGCATCGCTCAATTCGATACTTATTCTAACTCTCTTACCCGAAGCCCTTATTCCTCCTGTTACAATAAAATCTAGATCGAATTTCTTAGAAAATTCTCTAATATCTTGATTTTCGTCTTTAAAATTTACAGTTGTTTGTCTTGAGATTATCTCAAACTCACGCATCATAGAAAATTCAGTTATTAGATCTTCAACAATACCATCAACTAAAAAACCACTATCTTCATCTTTACTTGTGTTAGCAAAAGGTAAGATTGCAAATTTGGGTTTTTTATTAATATTTATTTTCGTCGTATTTTTGATTTTACTTTTGCCATCACCCAGTAAAGAAAAAACTTCAAAATCATTTGAAATATTTTTTAATTCAATTTTACCTAAAGCATGAATGGTTTCGTCAATTTTATTATGAATTTGTTGCTTAACAACTTCTGAAATTAATATCTCACCAACTGGTGATTGGCTTTCAAGACGAGCTGCTATGTTCACCCCATTTCCATAAATATTATCACCTTCAATTATAATATCATCTAGGTGTATCCCTACTCTCCATGATAATTTAGGATTTGTTTCTTCAACTAAATTTCTGTTTTTTATAGAATTTTGAAAATTAATAGCTGCTTTAGTGGCTCCAACTGGACTATCAAATTCTGCTATTATTGAGTCGCCAGCTGTGTGAAATATTCTACCATCAAATTTACTTATTACAGGGTCTATAATTTCTCTACATTCTTTCAAACTAATTAAAGTTTTTTCTTCTTGGGATTCCATATGTTTGCTGAAACCAACACAATCAGTTGCTAAAATTGTTGCTAATTTTCTTTTTACCTCAGACATATGATCCTAACTGAATTTTAAAAATATTCTCATTTGGTGAACAAAAATGTAATTAAACTACAATTTGTATGTTACGATTTTTTTAAAATAATTGAAGTAAAAGTTAATGATTAATAATAATAAAATTAATAACCCATTAATTTGTTTAAAAACTAGATCAAAAGCAAAAATAATTGACTTTTTTGATAAAGATAAAGTTCGATATGCAAAAATTAAAATTGAAGTAGAATTTGGGAATACATCAGTTCAAGTTTTAAGGTCACTTCAATTAAATGAAATTGACAACTATTTTAGTCTTTCTTAGTTATCCATGAATAATTTAAATAATCTTTAAAAATAACGGGACTAAGATTGATGTTAATAATCCACTCAATCCCATACCTACTGCCGCATAGACTCCTGCATTTTTATTTCTACTCATAGCCCTTGCTGTTCCAATACCATGACTTGTCAGTCCCAAGCTAAATCCTCTTGCGTCCATATTTTTTAATTTCATTACATCAAATACAAAAACACCCAATGAAGCACCAACTACTCCAGTCAAAATAGTAATAATTGCGGTTAAAGATGGGATACCACCAATTATTTCAGAAATACCCATTGCTATAGGTGCAGTTACATTCCTTGGAAGAAGGCTCATTATTAATTCTTTGGGTAATTCTAGGTATAAAGATAGAGTATATGTAATTAAAATTGCAAAAGTTGATCCTAAGATTAATGATATTAGTATGGCTTTACTATTTGAGATGATTAAATTCCAATTTTTATAAATTGGTATTGCTAAAGCTACTGTCGCAGGGCCTAAAAGAAAGTGAATAAACTTTGCTCCATCAAAGTAACGTTCATACTTTATATTAAATAAAATTAAAATTAAACTCACTATTAGAACACTCATTGCCACAGGGTTTAAAAGAGGGAACAAGTTGGACTTTTTATATGCCATATCTGCTATTAAATATGATCCAATAGTTAGTGTTAACCAAAATAATGGCTCGGCTTGTAGATAAACCCAAATACTGTATAGTTTGTCCTGATCAATCAACTAGGGTTTTCTTTCTAAGAATTTTTTCCATAATATACCCCGTTAAAGCAAGGGTTGATAAAGTCCCTAAAATAATTACGAAAACAACTGAAGCAAGATTATCTTCTAAAAGAGAAAGATGCATTACAACACCAACTCCTAAAGGAATAAATAATAACGGCAGATAATTTAATAAAATTTCTGCTGAATTAAACAAATCTTCTTTAATGGGTACTACTTTTTGTCTTTTTTGTATTAGAAGCAGTGTAAGTAAAAGTAAAACTAGACCAATAACTGGTCCAGGAATACTCAAACCAAAAAATTTCTGAAAAAGTTCACCTATTAATTGGTATAATAAAATTATAAAAACACTCTTAAGCATTTTTAAATACTTCTAAATTACAGAAATTAAATCAAAAAAAGGCCTGAATACCCGTTTGTGCTCTACCTAATATAAGTGCATGAACGTCATGAGTGCCTTCATATGTATTAACAGTTTCTAAATTCATTAAATGACGCATCACTTGGTATTCAGCATGTATACCATTTCCCCCGTGCATATCCCTTGATTGTCTAGCAATTTCAAGTGCTTTACCACAATTATTTCTTTTTATGAGCGAAATTGCTTCTGGTGCTAAATTACCCTGATCAAATAACCTTCCAACTTGAAGTGCCGCACCTAAACCTAATGCAATTTCAGTTTGCATATCTGCTAATTTTTTTTGAATTAGTTGAGTAGCTGCCAATGGTTTACCAAATTGTTTTCTATCTAATGTGTACTGGCGAGCTCTATGCCAACAGTCTTCAGCTGCTCCCATCACTCCCCAAGCTATGCCATATCTTGCTCTATTCAAACAGCCAAATGGTCCTTTTAGACCAGTTATATTTGGCATTAGATTTTCATCTGGAACAAAAACATTGTCCATAACAATTTCACCAGTTATAGACGCTCTAAGTGATAATTTTCCTTTTATTTTTGGTGCACTTAAACCATTCATTCCTTTTTCAAGTATAAATCCTTTAATGGCGTCACCATGTTCTTTAGACTTAGCCCAAACAACAAAAACATCAGCTATTGGAGAATTAGAAATCCACATTTTTGAACCAGATAAAGAATATCCACCCTTAACTTTTGTTGCTGTAGTTTTCATAGAGCTAGGATCTGATCCAGCATCTGGTTCCGTCAATCCAAAACAACCAATAAGATCACCTGAAGCCAAACCTGGTAAATACTTTTGTCTTTGTTCTTCACTTCCGTAGGTATAAATTGGATGCATTACTAAAGAGGATTGAACAGACATCATTGATCTATAACCTGAGTCAACTCTCTCTACCTCTTTGGCTACTAGTCCATAGGATACGTACGAAGCACCAGCACAACCATACTTTTCAGGAATAGTAATTCCCAACAAACCAAGTTCTCCCATTTCTTTAAAGATATTTTTATCTGTTTTTTCTTCTAAAAAAGCTTCCTCTACTCTTGGTAAAAGTTTAGCTTGAGCGTATTCATGAGCAGTTGATTTAATTAGAGCCTCTTCTTCAGAAATCAAAGAATCTAATAAGAGGGGATCTTCCCAGTTAAAATTGGGTTTAACTTTTGACTTTGATTTAAGATCAACTACATTTTTTTGATCTATATCAATACTTGTATCCATGACATATCCTTAATTTTTTTTTTGCATATTACTCAAATAATTTTTTAAAAACAATACTTATTAGTTCAATTGAGACTTAATAAATGTCTTTCAACAAAATCTAATCTATCTTGTCCCCAATAAATTTGATCATCTATAATATATGTTGGAGCTCCGAAAACATTTTTTTTAATCGCTAGTTGGGTATATTCTTCAAAAATTTTTTTACATTCCTCACTTTTAGCAAACGAAATAATTTTTTTTGAATTTAAGTTCATATGGTTCAATATGTTTATAAGCACATCTTCATTGTCTACATCTTGATTTCTTACCCACAAACTATTCATAATATTATCGGCAAGCTCAAAATAATTTGCTACTTTTTGAATTTTTGCAGCTATGATTATTAATGACGGAAGAACAGATTTTGATGGGAAAAATTTTGGTTGTGGATTTAATTTTATATTTAAAAATTTAGACCATCTATTCAATTCTTGTAATCTCAAATTTTGTCTTTGAGGTGGTCTCTTTGAAACAGAAAGACCTCCTGAAATTGGAAAAATCTCCCCATAGTTTACTGGATACATATTTAAATTAACATTGAATTTTTTTATCAATTCCCCTAAACGACCATGTCCAAGAAATGTCCAAGGACTTCCATGGCTCATAAAATAATCAATTGAAATCATTATGTGCCAAATCCAGAACCAGCAGATTTGTAATTTTCTCTAGGAGGGCTAAAAACATCAAGGATTTTTGCTCCTTCTGGACCAGCTATAATACCATGTTCAACCCCGCCAGGCGTTTGCCAAAAGTCACCCTTTTTAATTTCTATTTCTTCTCCACCTTGAATTCTAATTCCAGAACCTTCAATCAAAAGTCCCCATTGCTCTTCTGGATGTGAGTGAATTTTACCTTTAGCATTTGGCTCAATGTTAACCAAAGATAGCATAGCTTGCTCTCCACAAAAAATTCTTGTAGAAACTCCTTCTGCAAGTTCTCTTTTTATTCCTGAATCTAAGTCATTTATGTTATTAAAATATTTTTTTTGCGACATCTTTTTCTCCACTTTTTTGCTTATGACGGTTTATCGCCAGCAAAAGTAATTCTATGCATTAATCGTCTTTGTCCATGATAATCATTTATAGGATTATGCATTGTACATCTATTATCCCAAATTGCTACAGACCCAGGTTTCCATTGAAATCTACAAGTAAATTCTGATTTGATTTGATGCTTGTATAAGTACTCTAATATTGGTGTACTTTCTTCCTCCGTCATGCCAACAAAATTGGTCGTATGAGCTTCATTAACATATAATGATTTTCTTTTAGTTTCTGGGTGTGTTCTTACTACTGGATGAATAGCTTTTAATTCATCTCCTTTTAGACCAACTGATGCATGTTTCATAATATCCGATCTAGTTTTAGCAACACGTGATTTGCCTGAAATATTTACTGCTTCAAGAGTATCTAAAAATTTTTTCATGCCCTCAGATAAACTTTCATAAGCCATATATTGATTGGACCACTCTGTATCTCCGCCATAGTCAGGTGTTTCAATACCATACAGCATTGTTCCCATAGGAGGTTCTTCTTGATAGGTAGTATCACTATGCCATATTCCACCAAAATTGTTTGTGTCAGTTTCCTTTTTCAAAATTGGTGTTATCTCAGGAAAATTTTCTAAACTTTTTACAAAAGGATAAACTATTGGCTTTCCAATTCTTTCTGCGAATGCTTTTTGAGTGTCTGGACTGAACTTTTGGTCTCTAAAAAATATCACTTGATAAACTAACAGTGCATCATAAATTTCAGATATAATTTCATCAGGCAGATTTTCAGATAAATCAATATTATCTATCTGAGCTCCAAGCGCACCTGCAATAGGATTTACTTTAATTTTCTTAAAATTAATATTCTGATTATTATTAATTTTCATAATATATTTTGGCTCCTTAAGGTAGAACTAGGATAACATTCAAATTTTATTTGCACTAATTAAGTTAGTGTTAAATAATTTAAATTATAAATAAAAAATAAACTATTTTCAATTTCTACAGAGAAATTTAAATGAAAAAAATCAAATCACCTCACCTAGATGTAAGACCAAGCTGGTTAGATAAATTAAAAGAACAACCTTTACTTCCTGATTTGAGCATTATTGACCCACATCATCATCTTTGGAATGTTGGATTTGGAAAATATTTTGTAGAAGAGTTATTGGAGGACATTGAGACTTCAGGTCATAATATAAAGGCAACTGTTTATATTATGAGTTCATCTAACACAAAGATATATTTACAAGATGGACTTGAAGAATTCAGAACTCTCAGTGAAATTGAATTTGCTACAAATGAAGGGAAAAGAGCTGATCTAATACCGGATAATAAAGTTAAGGTAAATGCATCTATAGTTGGATCTCTTGATCTAACTTTTGGAAATAAATTGAAACCAGTTATACAAAAGGGTCTAGAAATTAGTGAAGGTCGACTAAAAGGCATAAGAATGCTTTTAGCAGCACATCCAGACCCTAGAATTAAATCTGGTGCTGTCAATTCTGATTTATCCCTTATGTCACATCCAAAATTTGTTGAAGGTGCAAGATGCTTGCAAGACGCAGGACTTTCACTTGATTTTTGGATATATCACACACAACTAAGTGAAATGGAAAAAATAGCCAGGACACTACCAGAACTTAACATTATTCTTAATCATATTGGAGGACCCATTCATCTTGGTGAATATGAAGGAAAGCAAGCCTTAACTCATAGAGAGTGGCGTACGGCTATGATGAGATTATCAAGATTACCAAACATCAAAGTAAAATTAGGTGGATTAGGTATGGAAGTTAATGGTGCAAAATTTCATTTAAATCAAAATCCACCAAACTCTTCTCAATTAGCTGATATATGGAAGTCATGGATTTATGAAACAATTGATATGTTTGGCGTTGAAAGGTGTATGTTTGAAAGCAACTTTCCAGTTGATAAAGGCTCTTGCAGTTATGGTTCATTATGGAATGCGTTCAAAATAATTTCAGAAAACATGTCAGATAATGAAAAAAATAAATTGTTTTATGAAAATGCTGCAAAAACATATAAGATAAAATTATGATAATTATCTTTAGGCAAATTCTATGAAAGTTTCAATTCTTGAACAATCAGTTTCAGTTGAAGGAAAGCCTCAGTCAGTAACAATACAAGATAGTATAAATTTAGCTAAAAAAGCCGAAAAACTTGGTTACAAAAGATTTTGGGTTTCAGAACACCATAACCATCCTACAATTATTGGGACTGCACCTGAAATATTGATGGCAGCCATAGCATGTAACACATCTTCAATAAGGATTGGAAGCGCAGGCATAATGTTACCTCATTATTCACCACTTAAAGTTGCAGAACAATTTAGAGTTTTAGAAGCAATAGCCCCTAACAGAATTGATTTAGGTTTGGGAAGAGCACCAGGTTCTGATGGAAGAACTGCATTAGCATTAAATCCAAACAGCAGGAGTGATAGTGAACATTTTCCAAGTCATGTAAGGGATCTAATAGCATGGGTTTCAAACGAAAAGTTAATCGAAGGTCATCCATTTAGACATTTAATCGCTCAGCCTATTTCAGATACTATTCCAGAAATTTGGATGCTTGGAACATCTAATTACGGTTCTCAGTTAGCAGCTTACTTGGGTATTCCATATTGTTTTGCACATTTCATTACAGATGGACAAGGACTGAAAGAAGCTTTAGATATTTATAGATCTGAATTTCGTCCGTCAAAAAAATTCCCTAAACCTTTAGTTAATGTATGTATGTGGGCCTTAACTGCAAATACAAATGAAGAAGCAAAATATTTATTTGCATCTAGAGCTGTGTGGAAGATTGGAAGAAATTATGGTCAACTTGGATCTATTACTGATCCTGATAATGCTTTGAGTATTATCAATGATAATGGTTGGACTGAACAATATCAAAATATGTATCAAAAGTCATTGGTAGGAGACGCAAATATAACAAAGGATAAAATTTCTAAACTAGTAGAAGAAAATAATATTGATGAGATTGCTATTTTAACTTGGTGTCACAACGAAAATCATCGTATTAAATCTTACGAAATTTTTGCAAATGCTTTTGAATTGTCTCCAAAAAGAAAATCTGAAAAAACTGCCGTATAAATTGAATTTAGAAAAAAAACTCTTATATCATAAAATAAAATGTGGAGTAAAAATTGTTTTCTGTCAGTGACACTATAAACAAATTAAAATTTTTTTTTATATTTTTATTTATATTATTATTAAGTGCTTGTAGTAAAGTTGATATGAAACAATTTGAAAATAATACTCCTAAATTAGATTTATTTTCTTTTTTTGAAGGTAAAACTATAGCTTATGGCATTTTTGAAGATAGATTTGGGAATTTAAAAAGACAATTTAGAGTTAACATTACTGGGAAAGTAGAGAATAATACCTTAACTCTTGACGAAGATTTTTTATATGATGATGGTGAACAAGCAAATCGTATTTGGAAAATAAAAAAAATCACTGATAAAAATAAAGTCATATATCAAGGACAAGCTGATGATATTGAAGGTGAAGCCTCTGGATCTATTTCAGGCAATACACTTAATTGGTCTTATGATATTTATCTAAATATCAAAGGTTCAAATATTAAAGTTCACTTTAACGATTGGATCTATAAACAAAGTGAAGATCTAGCAATTAATAGGGCTTATGTAAGTAAATTTGGTATTAACATTGGTTCAGTAACTTTAGTATTTTTAAGAGGCAATGCTATGAAAAGTATTGGATCTTTAGATCTAAATAAATGGTAAATCTAAATGTTTAAAAAACATTTAGTTATAATTATTTTATTTTTTTTTAATATTAACATGTTAAATGCCGATGCACCAAAAAATCATTTTAATACCGAAACCCATAAATTAATAACAAAGTATCTACCCGAGTATAAAATAGTAGGTAAGGCAAACTATAGTTTTCTTATTTGGAATATTTATGATGCAACTTTAGTTACTAAGTCGGGTAAATTTGAAGATGATGAATTTGTCCTAGTTCTCAAATATAATAAAGTCATAAAAAAAGAAAGATTAGTTAATGAGACAATAAATGAGTTTAAAAAACAGGCAGAATTTAAAGAAGAATACTTAAATAGACTTAGACAAATATTTAATGAAACTTTTAAGAAAACTAAAATTAACAGTGTATTTGTAGGAATAAAAAGAAAAAAACAAGCTTATCTTCACTTTGAAGGTGAAGAGGTGTTTAAAACTAAGGATGAAAAGTTTATTGATTATTTTTTTAATATCTGGTTGAGAGAAGATAGTCAAAATCCTAATTTTACAAAAAAACTTTTAGGAAAATAAAAGGATAAATATTTATGAGACTAAGTGCTTTCTTTTTTGAATTAATTCCACTTTCCGGCTTTTTTATAAGTGCACAATATTATGATTTAATAGTAGCTGCAATAATTTCATTAATATTGAGCTTGTTTGTAATTATTACATTCTACATTATTGAAAGGCGTATTTCAAAATTTCAAATTTTTGCTATTTTTATGTCTAGTCTTATAACGATGTTTGCTTATTTATTTAATGACGAAACATTTGTTAAAATTAAACCGACTATTTTTAATGGATTTTTAAGTGCGGTTTTATTAATTGGAATTTTAAATGGAAAAGCAATGATGAAACAATTTTTTGGTTCTCAGTTTTTTTTAAATGATGAAACCTGGTATAAACTTAGTTTGAGATGGGGTTTGTTTTTTTTATTTCTTACAATTATAAATGAAATATCTTGGAGGTTTCTTGAAACTGAGGATTGGGTTTTTATCAAAGTTTTTGTATTATCGCCTTTAGTTGGAATTTTTATGTTGTGCCAGTTGCCAATTACATTAAAAGGAAGAATTAAAACCAAATAAAGCAAATTAAAAAAAAGTATCATGGAGCCATTAAATGAAAATAAAGATAATTGATGTTAAAGTCCATGTTATTAAATCATCATTAGAAATACCTTTTGCATTTTCTCAAGGATGGGTAAATGTAAGGTCTGCTACACTTGTAGAAATAAAAACAAGCTCAGGTTTAGTTGGCTGGGGGGAAGCATTTTGTCAAGGATTAGAACCTCCCGAAATCTCAGCAGCTGTAATTGAAAATGCTCTAAAGCCTATTTTATTAGATCAGTCCCCATTAAATATAGAAGTCCTGTGGCACAAAATGTACAATTCTACAAGAGATTATGGAAGAAAAGGATCTGTAGTATCTGGCATAAGTGCAGTTGATATAGCATTATGGGATATTGCAGGCAAATATTACGACCAACCTATATATCAATTATTAGGAGGTGCATTTAGAAAAAAAATTAAACCTTATGCAACGGGTTTTTACAGAATAAAAGGTAAAGGTGAAGCAAGCAGATTAGCAGAAGAAGCTATATCTCACTTCGAAAATGGTTTTGATCATATGAAGGTTAAACTTGGTTTTGGAATAGACGACGACCTTAAGTGTATGGAAAGCATCGGTCATGCTCTGAAAAATAAAAATGTTACTCTTATGATTGATACTAATCACGCTTATGGAAGATCTGAGGCACTAACATTAGGAAAAAACTTACAGAGTTATAAATTACGCTGGTATGAAGAACCAGTTGTTCCTGAGGATATTAAAGGTTATGCAGAATTGAGATCTAAGTTAGACATTCCTATTGCTGGAGGAGAGAATGAGCATACTCTATTTGGATTTAAAACACTTTTCGAAAATAATGCAATTGACATTGCACAACCTGATATTGGGTCATGTGGCGGTATAACAGGAGCAAAACATATTATTAATTTAGCACATAGTTTTGGTGTAGAGGTTAATCCTCATGTATGGGGTTCAGCAATTGCTCAAGCTGCATCTATTCAAGTTATTGCCTCAATTCCAGAAACCCATTTCTCAATTTTTGCTAGAGAGCCTATTTTAGAATATGATCAATCAAGTCATCCCTTTAGAAGAGAATTACTTTCAAAACCTTTTGAGCTTGTGAATGGCATGATAAATATTCCAGACAATAAAGGTTTAGGAATTGAAGTAAATCTAGAAACTATTAAAAAATTCAAAACTAATTGAAACAAATCATGATTGAGCTTTTAGACCCAATAATCAAATCACATAATGTAGAAATCTCAAATGGTCTCAATATTCATTATTTAGAAGCAGATTCAAACAAATCTCAAAAACCAACGGCTCTTCTTCTGCACGGGTTTCCCGAATTAAGTTTTAGTTGGAGAAAAATTATACCTTTTTTAGCTGCTGAAGGTTTTAGAGTTATTGCACCTGATATGAGAGGATATGGCCAAACCTTAGGTGGGGGAAAAGAATTTCATGCCGACATATCTGAATATCGATTATTAAACTTAAGCACAGATATAATAAGTCTTATGAGTTCTTTAAATCTTGATAAAATTGATTTATTGGTTGGACATGATGCAGGTTCATCAGTTGCTGCAGTGTCAGCTATAATCAGACCAGACATCTTTAAATCTTTAGTTATGATGAGTGCTCCATACGCTGGAACTCCAAATATAAAAAGTAGTTTGACATATGAAGATCCTATTCACAAAGAATTAGAAAAATTAGACCCTCCCAGAAAACACTACCAATGGTATTATTCTACAATTGAAGCCAACAAAGATATGCACTTAGAAAAAAAAGAACTACATAAATTTTTAAGAGCTTACTATCACATGAAAAGTGCAGACTGGAAAAAGAACGTTCCTTACAAGTTGAATTCTTGGAATGCGGAAAACTTAGCTAAAATGCCAGAGTATTACATTATGCACCTTAACGAGGATATGGTCCAAAGTGTAATGCCGCACTATCCACAGTCAAATTGTTATGAAAATTGGTTAAATGATCAAGAATTAGAAGTTTACACCAACAGCTTTTTAAAAAATAGTTTTCAACCTGCATTAAACTGGTATAGGTGCATGACCTCAAATGTTCTTAATAGTGATTTAAGAATTTTTTCTGGCAAAAAGATTGAAGTTCCATCTTGTTTTATTGCAGGTGAAAAAGATTGGGGTATTTACCAAAAACCTGGAGCATTAGAAATAATGGAAAATAATTTGTGTTTGCATTATAAGGGCAGACATATTATCCAGAATGCTGGACATTGGGTTCAACAAGAAAATCATGTCGATGTAGCAAAAACTTTAATAGATTTTTTTAAAAATAATAATTTATTTTAGGAATTATTTTGAACTTCTCTTTATCTGGAAATCTTTTTAAGGGAATTGGAATAGCCACTATTGGTGCATTAGTTTTATCTCCAGACACCTTGTTTATGAGATGGTCTGAAATGGACGCATGGTCAATGCTGACGTGGCGAGGTTTTGAAATGGGATTAATGCTTATCTTATTTTCTAGCTGTTTTGGAATTTATAGAAAAAATTTTAAAAAAGTTTTTTCAAGAGTTGGTATCTGGATAATTTTATCACAGATATTAAGTTCTATATTTTTCACGTATGGTGTTGCTGAAACTTCAGTATCGTTAATTTTATTTTGTCTAGCTACCTCTCCAATATTTGCCTCTATATTTTCAATTTTTATTCTTAAAGAAAAAACAACATCTTCGACATGGATAACTGCATTTTTTGCATTGATTGGAGTTGGGATTTCTGTGGCAAATGGTGAAAATGTCTTAAATGCACCTCAGGGTAGCGTTTTCATTGGGACGGTATGCGGAATAGGAGCTGCAGCCACATTAGGCTTGAGTTTAGTATTTTTGAGAAGCAAACCTGATATACCAGCTATGACTGTTACTGGATTGAGTTCTTTTGGCTATGGTATAATTGGGTTATTTATTGTATCTCCAGATCTTCTTTTTAAAGGGGATATAATAGCAATTTCTTTATCTGGATTAATAATCCTTCCAATATCTTTTGCGTGCTTGACTTTTGCAACAAGGTACACTCAGGCTTCAAATATTGGACTTTTAATGCTTTTAGAGACTGCTCTTGGTCCATTTTGGGTATGGTTAGGGACTAATGAAACTCCGAATATCTATATGATAGTTGGTGGAGTTATAGTTATTTTTAGTCTTGCTTGGTATATTTTAGTAGATCAAATAAAAATTTCTTTTTCCAAATAATTTGATTTATATAAAATTTGGAAAAATTATTTTGAAAATTGGAGTATTAACTTTGATCTATTTGATTTAGATTTTTCATCAAGTTTGTTTTTAAAGTTGTATCCCCAAACAGGACCAGGCCAAGCTGGGTCACTTTTTTTTCTTAAAACCAAATGTAAATGAAGTTGAGATACTACATTTCCTAACATACCAATATTTGTCTTATAGTATCTTCCTTTAGATTTAAGATAGTCACCTAGTTCTATTGCAAAATTTAATAAATAATTTCTATCTTTTATCTCTAATTCATATAACTCTGTTAAGTTTGATTTTTTTGGAATTAGGATCACCCAAAAAACTTCACTTATGTCCATTAATCTTATTTGAAAATCATTATTTTCCTTAACTAGAAAACTATCCTGTTCTATTCTATTATCTAATTTAAACATTTCTATTTCCTAATAGATTGATTAATTTTTATATTATTATGATTTATTAAGTTAATAAAGATTTCAAATTAAGGGAAAATCCAATGGTTAAAGAAACAAATATTTCAATTAATGAGAATAGGTTATGGGATAGTCTGATGGAAATGGCAAAAATTGGTCCCGGAATAGCAGGAGGAAACAATAGACAAACTGTTACTTTCGAAGATGGTGAAGCTAGAAAACTTTTACAGAAATGGGCTTCAGAATCAGGTATGTCAATGAAAGTTGATGAACTTGGTTCAATGTTTTTTAAAAGAGACGGAACAGATAAAAATGCTCTTCCTGTAGTAATAGGTAGCCACTTAGACACTCAACCAACAGGTGGAAAGTATGATGGTGTTCTTGGTGTTTTAGCTGGCCTAGAAGTTATCAGAACACTTAATGATTTAAATATACAAACAAAAAGACCTATTTTAGTCGTTAATTGGACTAATGAAGAAGGATCACGTTTTCCTCCTGCGATGATGGCTTCAGCTGGATATGCAGGTATTTATGATGTTAAGACTTTACTTGCAGCAACTGATTATGAAGGAAATATTTTTGGTGAAGAACTTAAAAAAATTGGTTGGAAAGGAATTGAACCAGTAGGTAAAGAAAAATTTCATTGTTATTATGAACTTCATATTGAACAAGGTCCAATACTTGAAAGTGAAAATATTGATATTGGGGTAGTTACTCACGGCCAGGGATTAAAATGGTTAGAAGTAAAACTTACCGGAGTTGAACAACATACTGGCACAACTCCAATGAACATAAGGAAAGATACGGCATTAGCATTATCAGAAATTGTTTTAAACGTTAATAAAGTAGCAAATAAAAACCAACCTAATGCACTTGGTAGTGTAGGGCACATTGAAGTCTCACCTAATTCAAGAAACGTGATTGCTGGTCAAACAACATTTACAATAGACATAAGATCTCCTGAAATAAAAAAACTTGATAAAATGGAAAAAGAAATAAAGTTATTTGCTGAGAAAATTTGTAATAAATATGATGTTAACTTTGAAATGGAACAAATCGGTGGTTTTGACCCAGTTGCTTTTGACAAACTTTGTCTTGATAACATAAGAGATAGTTCTAAAAAATTTGGATATTCTTACAAAGATATAGTTTCGGGTGCAGGACATGATGCATGTTGGATTAATACTGTTGTACCGTCTGCTATGATAATGTGTCCCTGCATAGATGGTTTAAGTCATAATGAAGCTGAAGAGATAAAACCTGAATGGGCATACTCAAGTACAAACGTTTTACTTCATTCTGCTATTGCATCTGCTTCGTAAAATCCAAAATTAATTATTAATTAAATTTAAGCCTGCACCATTTTCTGCGCCAGTTGCATTACTTCTTAACAAAGAAAATAAATTTCTACCAAAATTTAAGTTTGTATTCTTTTCTGACGTTGTTATTGTTCTTTTTGAAATATTCTCGTTAACGTTAATTTTTCCATTACTTGCATCAATTTCTATTTCGTCTCCATCTTGAATTTTAGCTATTATACCACCATCAATTGCTTCAGGTGTAATGTGGATTGCAGAAGGAACTTTTCCTGAGGCACCAGACATTCTGCCATCAGTAATCAAAGCTACTTTAAAACCCATATCTTGTATATTAGAAAGAATAGGTGTAAGTGCGTGTAATTCAGGCATTCCGTTAGCTTTTGGTCCTTGAAATTTTACTACAACTATTACATCCCGGTTTAGAAAACCTTTATTATAGGCTATTTTAACGTCTTCTTGATTATCGAATACCATAGCAGGTGCAGTAATATTATAATGCTCAGGTTTTACTGCAGATATTTTAATAACCCCTTTACCTAGATTACCTTTCAATATTTTTAATCCACCATTTTTTTGATGTGGATCTTTAACGGTTCTTAAAATATTATCATCATATGATTTTGATTTTTCTTTATTCCAAATTAATTTAGCATCTTTTAAAGTTGCCTCTGAAATATAATCAAATAAATTTTCGCCCCAAATTGTTTTAGCAGATCCATCTAATAAACCTTCATCTAATAGCTCTCCAATTATAAAACTCATACCTCCAGCTGCATGAAATTGATTTATATCTGCACTACCATTTGGATATACCTTTGCCAATAAGGGGGTAATTTCTGATAAATCCTCAAAATCTTCCCATAATAATTTTATGCCTGCCGCTGCGGCCATAGCTGGGAGATGTAATGTATGATTGGTTGATCCACCAGTTGCAAGTAAGCCAATAATAGCATTAACAAAACTTCTTTCATCTATAGTTTTTCCAATTGGCCTTACATCATTGCTCTTTCTTGAGATTAAAATTGCTTGTTGCGTTGCGGCAATATTGTATGCATGTCTTAAATCACTATGAGGATGGACAAAAGCGGCACCAGGTAAATGTAAGCCCATAATTTCCATCAGCATTTGATTAGAATTTGCAGTTCCATAAAAAGTACAAGTCCCCTCTCCATGGTATGCTGAAGTTTCTGCTTTTAGTAATTCTGCTCTAGATACCTCACCTTTAGCAAAAGCTTTTCTAACTTTAGCTTTTTCTTCATTAGTTATTCCTGATGACATTGGTCCTGCTGGAATAAATATTACTGGCAAATATCCAAAAGATAGTGAACCAATAAAAAGTCCAGGTACAATTTTGTCACATACACCTAAACATAAAGCGACATCGTAAACCCCATGACTTAATGAAACTGCCGTCGACATAGCAATTACATCTCTTGACATAAGAGATAGTTCCATCGCAGGTCTGCCTTGTGTAATACCGTCACACATCGCTGGCACCCCGCCAGCCATCTGGGCAGTGGCACCAAATTGATTTGCTGTAGCTTTGATTATTTTTGGAAAATTTTCTAATGGTTTATGAGCAGAAAGCATATCATTATAAGCTGATACAATGCCAATATTTGGTTTAGTATTAAGTAAAATTGAGTCTTTTTCTGTTGAAGGTGATCCAGCTACCACATGTGCCATGTTAGAACATGCTATTGAACCTCTATCGTTATCATTATCATCTTCCATAGCAACAACATTATCCAAATATTGTTTTCTATAATATTTACTTCTATCTTTTATTCTGTTGGTAACTTCAATGATTTTACTATTTAATTTAGTCATTTGCTTTCTCTATAAAAAAATTTCTATTTCTATTTTTAATTAAATGATGAATTGGTAATTTCTGTTCTTGTTTAGCTTTCTCAAAAATATTTTGCTTAGCTTTTCCTTTAACTAATAAAATTATATTTAAACTTTCCATTATCAAAGATAAATTCATAGTTATTCTTGGTATTAATGGATTACCTTTAGGTAGTGTTGTTAAAATTTTTGGAGTTGCATTTATATCAAATGCTTCATACTGGTTTATCATATCAGGAAATAAAGAAGCAAAATGTCCATCTTCACCCATACCAATTAGAGTGACATCAAAAGGCTTTTTGAATTCTGTATTTGATAAAAAATTTTCTGTAAGAGGGTAGAAATTAATATTTTTAGCTTTGTTCTTTATAAGATGTTTATGTAGTAATTTTTGGTTGCTGTCTTTGTGATCAGGTTCAACTAATCTATCATCTACTAATGTTAGAAAAACTTTTGACCAGGATAGATCAATATTTGACAATTCTTCAAAAATACTAATTGGGCTAGAACCACCAGAAACTACCAAACTGCCAGAACCTTTGTTTTCTATAGAAGAATTTAATTTATCAGAAATTAATTTAACAATACTCATCATTATTCATCTTTTGGATCTAGCCATTGATGCCCTTCCAAAACCAAAATTTTATCTTCTGGGCCCATTGTGCCAGTTCTGTAGAGTTGAGTTTCTTGATTTTTTGCTATTTCTACAATTGGATCAATAAAATCCCAAGCAGCAAGCACTTCATCAGATCTCATAAAAAGTGTTTGATTACCTCTTACAACATCCATTAAAAGTCTCTCGTAAGCATCAGGTAATCTGTCAGCAAAAGTATCACCAAAGGACAAATTGAGTTCTGAAGGAAAAAAGCGCATGCCACCTGGACCAGGTGCTTTTGAAGTTAATTTTAGTTTGAGGCCTTCTTCTGGCTGTACTCTTATTATAAGTCTATTAGGTTCGTCATGAGCATCTGCTGTAAATTTGGAAAAAATATCATGTGGTTTGTTTTTAAAGGTAATTATTATTTCACTTGCTCTAGTAGATAATTTTTTACCCGTTCTGATGTAAAATGGAACTCCAGCCCATCTCCAATTATTTATTACAACTTTTAGAGATACAAAAGTTTCTGTATTTGAGTTTTCTCCTAATTCATCTGAAAAACTTCTATATTGACCTGTCTGAATTTCTTCTTCAGTTATTGGTTTGAGAGCTTTCAAAACTCTTAATTTTTCGTCTCTAAGTTGATCTGCTTCATAAAATGAAGGCGGTTCCATAGCTATCAAACATACAAGTTGTAAGAGATGATTTTGTAACATGTCCCTTATTGCACCATATTCATTATAATAAGAAATTCTATCTTCAACACCAACTGTCTCAGAAACTGTAATTTGAACATTGTCTACATTTTTATTGTTCCATTGATTTTCAAAAAATGTATTAGCAAACCTTAAAGCCATTAAATTTTGAACTGTTTCCTTACCTAAATAATGATCTATTCTATAAATTTGACTTTCTTTAAAAACGCTTGATATTTCATTGTTAATTTGTATGGCTGTTGATTTATTTTTGCCAATTGGTTTTTCAATTACAAGCCTACTTTGAGGAACATTTAAACCAGAGTCTCTAATGAATCTACAACTATTACCAAATAAGCTGGATGCTATTGCTAAGTAAAATATTATGGGTCTATTTGGATCAAATTTTTCTTTTAAAATTTTAACCAATTCAAGATGACCATTCCCAGAAATAACGTCTAGCTCAACAAATTTTATTATATTTAGAAAAACATCCCAGATTTTTTCATTATCAATATTTTTTTTAATAGCTTCATCACATTTAGATTTTAATACTGAAAAAAAATCATCCTTGGATTTTATTTCTTTATCGCACAAAATTATATTTGAGTTTTCATCAATCTGCTTATCTAGAAATCTCCAAAATAAAGCTGGTAAAATTTTATTTTTAGAGAGATTACCCGTACCCCCAACGATTATGAATTCACTTGGGACGATGTTAGATTTTTCTGATATCATAATGTCACTTTTGTTTAAATTAAAATAATTTATAAATACCTTAAATGTTATAAATAATTGTAAATTAATATTATTTAAGTTTAATGTTGATTAAATAATTAGCAATAAGTTAGGGAGAAGTATTTTATGAGTGAACCGATAGCTTTTATTGGTCTTGGCGCAATGGGAGGACCAATGGCTCTAAATATTATAAAAAAGGGAACAAATTTATCTGTTTATGACATAGAAAAAGAAAAGATGCAGCCCCACATCAAGTCAGGAGCTGTTCCAGGAAATAATATTAAAGATACTGTTGAGGATGCAGAAATTATTGTAACAATGTTGCCATCTACAGAAAATGTTAAATCCGTAATAATCGACCCTAATGGTGTTTTGTCATACATAAAGCCTGGATCGATTATATTAGATATGAGTACAATTGCTCCAACAGGAACAGATGAAATATATGAGATATGTAAACAAAAAGATATTGATTTTATAGATGCTCCAGTTGGCAGGTTAGTAAGTCACGCAATCTCTGGAGATTCTCTTTTCATGGTAGGATGTGATAATGAAGAGGCTTTTAAAAAAATTGAACCATTACTTAATGCAATGGGAACCACAATTATAAGATGTGGGAAAGTTGGGTCAGGAATAAGAGCAAAAGTTGTTAATAATTTTCAAATACTAAGTATTGCTCAAATAACTGCTGAAGCCCTTACACTTGCTCAAAAAATTGGTTTAGATTTAAATACATTTAAAGAAGTAAACGCTGGAACAACTGCTAATAATGGACAGTTCCATATTAATTTTTTATCAAAAGTACTAAAAAATGATATTGAACCAGGATTTACAATTGATCTTGCTCATAAAGACATGGGGTTAGCAATTGAGACGGCAAATAGTTTTAGAGTTGGTTTACCAGTTGGTTCATCAGTCCAAGCAGTTTATGGTCAAGCAAGATCTGGCAAATTTGCTAAAAAAGATTTTAGCGCATTACTTGATTATGCTTGTGAGCTTGCTGAAGTTGATCCACCAAGAATTAAAAAAAGTTAATTGTCTGTCTTTTAAATCTATACTACAGGACACAAACCACCATCTAAATTTATGGCAGTTCCTGTAATATATGAACTTCTTTTAGAAGATAAAAATGCAACTAGGTTGGCGTAGTCAATTTCCTCACCGACCATACTCATAGGAACTTTTTTTGATAGTTCATTATAAAAGTCCTCAATACTTCCTGATCCAGCTCTACGTTCCCATTGAGCACTTTTAATTAGTCCAATACATATTGTGTTAACTCTTATTTTATCTTTTGCATATTGATTAGCAAGAGATTTTGTCAAGTTTATACCAGCAGCTCTAGTAACAGTAGTTGGTAATGATCCAGCATTAGGGGCTTTTCCGCCTCCAATTGTAGCATTTATTATAACTCCACCATTATTTGATTTCATATAAGGTATTGCTAAACGACACATTCTTATCGTAGACATTAATTTTAGATTTATATCATCTTCCCAGTTTTTATCAGTCACATCCTCAAAAAGTGCAGCAGCCGATGCTCCAGCATTGTTCACTAATACGTCAATTTTCTTGAACTTAGCGATAGTTTCCTCAACTAGTTTTTTACAATCTTCTGCAATACTTACATCTGCTTTAATCGGAATAACTTCATTACCTGTTTTTTCTGTAATTATTTTAGCTTTTTCGTTTAAATAATCCCCTCTTCTTCCACAAATTACAACATGTGCTTCTTCAGATGATAATAATTCAGCTGATGCGTAACCCAAACCATCACTTCCACCAGTGATTAATATTACTTTATCTTTTAGGCCTAAATCGTACATATCATTTCTCCAAATTTTATGATTATATCTTAACTATACTACTTAATTTAGCTGACTCAAGAATTGAAAGTGCTACCTTAAGTGTTCTTTTCGCGTCAGAAGCATTTGTAATGGGGTTCACTTTTTTGTTAATCACGTCAATGAAATGGTTGATTTGGGAAATGTAAGGATCCACTTCATCGAAATCATAATTAAAGCTCTCTAACTCACTTTTCCAATTGTCTCTATCATTTTTGTAACTCCAGAGCTTAAGATTTGGAAATTCTAATGAGCCTTGTGTACCAACTATTCTAAGATTATTTTCTTTAAGATGAGGCAAATATATATTTTCGCCCGTTCCAGTCTCCCAAGACCAAGGAGAAGTACCACTATCACTAATTAAAAAATTACCTATCAGCCCTTGTTCAAACTTCAGATTTGTAGAAACAATATCTTCTTTTTCAAAATTATTTATATTATTTGATGAGAATGCCGAAACCTCTGTAATTTCTCCAAATATAAATCTTAGATAATCAATGTCATGAATAAGATTAGTTATTACAGGACCAGCGCTAATTTCTTTTCTCCATTCAGGTAAAAAATATTCTTCATCTTTTCGAAGCGCCCAAATTCCAGATAGCCCAATAACTTTTCCAATTCTTTTTTCATGAATAATTTCTTTTGTTTTTAACACTGTTGGATTAAATCTTCTTTGATGACCAACTAAAACTGAACAATTATTTATTTGTGCAATCTTTTCAATTTGCTCCGCTTCAGATGATGTGGCTGAAATAGGTTTTTCAATCAAAACGTCTAATCCTAAATTCAGCGCTGATATTGCATTTTCATGGTGCATAATAGTAGGTGTAGAAATAATAACACCATCTACTTTAGTAGATTTTTTTAATTCATTAAGATCATCAAATATTGATATTTTATTATAATTACAAAATGATCTTGCGTCTTCAGTTAAGTCAACTATTCCACATAGCTTCACATTATCTATTGTATTTATAGCCATTAAATGGCGCTTACCAATAGTTCCTATGCCCATGATGGCAAGATTAGTCATTTGATTATTTTGCATTATGATTTAAGAGTACTCATAAATCTGTTTATTGAAACCGATCCATCAAATGAATGTGGGAAAACCAAAGGTGTTGCCTTTGCTTGACATTTTGCAACAACAAGTGAAGGACCTTCTTCTTCATAAATAGTTTTTATTAACCTATCATAATCTTTTTCATTTTTTATTGTATAAGAGTTAGAGATCCCTGATCCTTTAGCCACGATTTCAATATCTGTCTTTCCAGCAGTTGCGGTAGGTTGACTTCCTGTTTCAACATAAGATTCATTGTCCATAACCACAATAGTAAGGTTCGTAACTGGATGATTTGCGACTGTAGCAATTGAACCAAGGCTCATTAGAGTATCTCCGTCTCCGGTAAACAAAAGAATTCTCAAATCTGGCTGTGCCATAGCTAACCCTAACGCAAAAGGTATCGCCTGCCCCATTGCTCCAATAAAACCAAAATTCGCTTTATCATCCCCGCCAGACATTAAATCCCATGTTGAAGTTCCTAGACCGCTAACAACTCTAAGGTTTGATTGTCTATTTTTTAAAATTTTTTGAACAAAAGGTCTTCTTTCAATCATAATATTTATCCATTTTTAAATTGTTTTGCGCCAATCATTTTTTGAGATAACAAAACTGCTGCAGAACGATTGGTATTAAATGCAAATCTTGCAGCAGCATCTACAGTTGACCCGACTTCTTCTTTATAATCAGTTCTAAAAACTTTAACGTCCATTGCTTCCAAAACTTTTGGAGTTCCTAATCCCATAGGAACTTGCCATGGAACAAATTCTCCCCATTCACCTCTCATAGAAACTAAAGTTAAGAACGGGATTCTACAAATATTTGGTAAAGCAAGTGCATTTATACAATTTCCTACACCACTTGACTGCATTAGCAGTGCGCTTTTTCTACCTCCAGCAAATGCGCCACAAGATAAACCAACTCCATCTTGTTCAGTTGTAAGTGTTACAACATCAATTTCATTATCTTTTTCACAGAGATTTATTAGTGGTGTATGTCCGGCATCAGGAACATGAGAAACCATTGTAATATCTAATTCTTTGAAAACTTTATAAATATCATTACGCCAGTCTTTAATCGCACCCTCCATAGTTTAATCCGTTTATTTGTAATGAGAATAATGTTAAATTGTAATTAAAAAAATTCAAGTTTATACATTAGTGTAGTATGTAAAATTATGTAACTATTTTTTCGTAGAATTTTTAGAAATCATTTTAACAATTTACTTATAGGGAATAATTTTAAATGACAGAAAACAAAGGAAAAGTTGCTATAGTCACTGGTGCTGCTAAAAATATTGGCAGAGCAACTTGTGATAGTCTTTCGAAGTTAGGCTTCAATGTTTTAGTCCACGCAAACTCTGACAAAGAGGGTGCTATGGAAACACTAGAAATTGTAAAAAAAAATGGAGTTAATTCTGATATTTTCATTGGTGACTTAACGAACGAAGATACATCACGTCATCTAGTAGATGCTGGATCAAAATTAGGTAATGTTTCGATTTTAGTGAATAATGCATCACAAAGAGAGTTCAATAAATTTGATGATATGTCATTTGATCAATGGAGATTTGTATTATCTATTAATCTAGATACATTATTTCATACTTGTAAGGCAGTAATTCCAGAAATGAAAAAAAATAATTGGGGAAGAATTATAAATCTTGGAGGATTGTCAGCACATATCAGTGCAATAGGAAGAGCCCATGTTATAACATCAAAGTCAGCAGTAGTTGGTTTTTCAAGAGCTTTAGCAATGGAATATGCTGAGGAGGGTATTACTGTTAATACAGTTGTGCCAGGGTTGATTGATACCGTTAGAGGTGCTTCTGCAGGAAGAAGCCTTGTACATCCATCTCATTCAAATCCTCCTATTGGAAGAAAAGGTTATCCTGTTGAAGTAGCTACTATGATTTCTAATTTATGTGGTCCTAATTCTGATTTTATAACTGGACAAACAATTCATGTTAATGGTGGAAGTTATTTTCCGTAAAATATTAAGCAATGAATAATATAAAAAATAGACCAGTTGATTTTCTAGCTGCATCTTTTTTAATAATATTTTCAATTTTATTGGGCTTAAATCAAGTTATGGTTAAGTTAGTTAACGAAGGTATGCATCCAGTTTTTCAGGTAGCCTTAAGATCCACTTTTGCAATCTTTCCAATTTTAATTTATTGCTACATTTTAAAAAAGAAAATTATCATTAACAACGGTAGTTTAATACCTGGCATTATTGCAGGGATATTATTTGCAATAGAGTTTATTTTTTTGTTTACAGCCTTAGACTACTCAACAGTCACACGCGTATCATTAATTTTTTATACAATGCCTGTGTGGCTTACTTTAGCTGCACATTTTTTAATAGAAAATGATAAACTCAATTTAAACAAAATATTAGGTTTAATAATTGCATTAGTAGGGTTATTTCTAGCTGTTTATGAACCAACTACTGGTTATGATACATCACAATTCTATGGAGATGCATATTCATTATTGGCAAGTCTATGCTGGGCAACAATAGCGATAATGCTGAAAACCACGCGTCTTTCAAACGCGACACCTGAAACACAACTATTATATCAACTAGTTGTTTCTGGAATTATTTTATTACCTTTATCAATGCAGTTGAATGATTACGTTAGAAATATCGATCTAGATTTAATATTAATTTTTTCTTTTCAAGTAATTGTAATTATGTGCATGGGGTTTATTGGATGGTTATGGATAATGTCAAGATACTCTGCAAGTAGCACTAGTTCGTTTGCATTTTTAACACCAATATTTGGCGTGTTATTTGGGTGGTTAATTATGGATGACCCAATAAATGAACAAATTTACTTATCTTTATTTTTTACTTGTCTTGGTATCTATCTAATAAATAAAAGGGGGTAAAAATCAATCTGACATTTTTGATTTTTTGTTCTTAACTCTAATTTTTTTGGATCTTTTATTATTTTTTTTATCCTTGCTTAGTTTAGAAGTATCACTCCCAGGCTTGGATCTTTTTTCTATTTTTTTCCACCTATCAGATTTTCTTTTACCTTTGAAATCAATATTTTTAGGTTTATTCAATCCCTCTTCATCGTTATCTTTTAAAAATAATTTTGAACTTCTTCTTTTTTTATTTTGTGTTGGTTGAAATGTTGCTCTATCAAGTTTTGGCGGCTTTTTTAATAATTTTACCATAATATGTCGTTCTATTGGCTTTTTATCATTTACAAACTTAAGCAATGAATTAGAGGTTTGTTCTGAAATTTCAACATAAGTGACTTTTGTTTGTATTTTAATAGAACCAATATCTCTTTTTGAGAGATTTCCAGCTTTACAGAGCATTGCTACTAACCATCTTGGTTCAGCTGTATCATCTCGCCCAACCGACAACTCAAACCATACACTTTTAGTAAAAGAAGAATTTTGTAAGTTTTTATCTCTTTTATCGGAAGGATTTTTTAAATCTTCTGGAACAGATAAATCCTTGCTAACTAGTCTGTAGTAGGCAACTGCAAGCTGATTAATTGTGTTTTTTAAAATTAATTCGTCTACAAAATCTTGCTCTTCTGCTTCTATTGGATCTTCAAAAATTTTATTTTCTAGAATTCTTTTTTTATCTTCAATTAAAATTTCTTCTCTAGTAGGAGGCAAAGTCCAATGAGGCTTTATATTTGCTTGACCAAATAAACGTTCAGCAGTTCTATTTCTGTTTTGAGGTACAAGAATTACACAAACACCTTTTCTTCCAGCTCTTCCTGTTCTTCCACTTCTATGAAGTAATGTATCTGACGTTCTTGGTATATCCGCATGAATGACTAAATCAAGATTTGGTAAATCCAGTCCCCTAGCTGCTACATCTGTAGCAACACACACCCTTGCTTTTGAAGATCTCATTGCTTGTAAAGCCATATTTCTTTCGTTTTGGCTTAATTCACCTGAAAGAGCTACTGCAGAAATACCTCTATTTGTTAAACGACTAGTCATATGATTTACAGCCATTCTAGTAGCACAAAAAATTATAGAATTTGTAGCTTCGTAATATCGAAGAGTATTAATAATAGCATTTTCTTGATCACTTGATACAATTTTGAATGCTTTATATTCAATATCAACATGTTGTGCATTAGATTTACCAATAGTTATTCTAACAGCATCTTTTTGATAATCTTTTGCAAGTTTAGCAATGGGTTTTGGAACAGTTGCTGAAAACATTAAAGTCTGTTTTTTTTCAGGTGTTGTATCCAAAATAGCTTCTAAATCTTCTTTGAAACCCATGTCTAACATCTCATCAGCTTCGTCAAGAACAACAGTTTTAATATCCTGTAGTTTTAATTTTTGACCTTCTATATGATCTCTTAATCTTCCAGGAGTGCCTACAACAATATTAGGCTTCATCTCTAAGTTTCTTTTTTCAGCACGTATATCCATTCCTCCAACACAAGAAATAATCTTTGCATCACAACTTTCCAGGAACCAAGTTAATTCATTTTTAACTTGCATAGCTAATTCTCGAGTAGGAACAATAATAAGCGCTTGAGGTAGTTTTGATTTTTTAAAATAAGTATCTTTACCAAGTATGTTTTCTACTATTGAAAAACCAAAGGCTATTGTTTTACCTGATCCAGTTTGTGCAGAAACTAATAAATCTAATCCTGAATAATTTTTTTTTATAACTTCTTCTTGAACAGGCGTTAATTTTTCATAACCTCTTTGAATCATGGCCTCGGCTATAGCATCAGGAATTCCAGAATTTTTCAACATGATAAACTTTCAGATTTAAGAGACATTGTAAGAAATACATTCTATATTTCTTTAAAATTAACTAGTTAGTTGTTTTAGTCTTCAATATCAATAAAGTAAAGCATTAGAAACTTTATTTATGTTAGCAATTAAAATAAATAATAAAGAAATAATTTAGAATGAATAGAAATTTTGAGGTTATTGTAATTGGAGCAGGTGCAGCTGGTCTAATGTGTGCAATCGAAGCCGGAAAAAGAAATAAAAAGGTCCTCATAATAGAACATTCCTCCAAGATTGCAGAAAAAATTAGAATTTCTGGAGGAGGAAGATGCAATTTCACAAATTTATACAGCAATAGTGAAAATTTCTTATCAAACAACAAACATTTTTGTAAATCTGCTTTTTCAAAATATACGCAAAATGATTTCATAGATTTAGTAAAAAAACATAAAATTAAATTTCATGAAAAAAAATTTGGTCAACTTTTTTGTGATCATTCTGCAAAAGATATTATTGGAATGTTAATTACTGAATGTGAAATTCAAAAAGTTGAGATTAGTTTAAATACAGAAATCAAATCAGTAATTCGCGAAGAAAATTTATATATATTAGAAACAGAAAACAAAGGGAAATTCATATGTTCATCTCTTGTTATCGCTACAGGTGGATTGTCAATACCCAAAATAGGAGCTTCTGATTATGGATATAAGATTGCTAATCAGTTTAACTTAAAAGTTACTAACCTCTATCCTGCTCTTGTCCCATTAACTTTTAAGGACGATATATTAGAGTTTTGCAAATCACTAGCAGGTGTTTCAATTGAAGCTTCAGTTAAAATCAATAAAACAATTTTTAATGAAGGTTTAATCTTTACCCACAGGGGTATTAGTGGACCTTCAATTTTACAAATTTCTTCTTACTGGAAACCTGATAGGAGTATTGAAGTAAACCTATTACCATTAAATTCAATGGATAAAACTTTAAAAGAAAGAAGAATGAAAACACCAAAACAAAACATTTCAAATGTTTTATCAGATTTTCTTCCAAATAAATTAGCAATGGCTATTACTAGTTTATTGAATACAAACCAAAAAATAGGAGAAGCATCGAATAGCACACTAAACAAAATTTCTAATTTTATAAATAAATTAAATGTTTTGCCAACTGGCACTGAAGGTTACAGAACTGCAGAAGTTACATTAGGTGGTATAGACACAAATGAAATTAATTCAGCAACAATGGAATGTAAAAAATACTCAGGATTATATTTCATCGGAGAAGTTGTTGATGTCACTGGACATTTAGGAGGACATAATTTTCAATGGGCCTGGTCAAGTGGCTATGTTGCAGGTCAGAATGTTTAGATTAAATTATAGTACGCTTTGCTGCATCTGAAGTATGATCACCAGCTTCATCCCAATAAGGTATAGGTCCATAAATTTCTATTAAAAAATCTAAAAAAGCCCTTACTTTAGGAGATAAATGTTTTCCACTTGGGTAAACAGCATAAATTGGAACATCCTCTTGCACGTATTCATCTAATATAGATACTAATGTGCCTGCAGCTAAGTGTCTTCCAACAACAAATCTAGATAACATTGCTAATCCACCACCATTAATTGCTGACCTAAGAATTGCATCACCGTGATTGAACTGTAACTTTCCTTTTGCGTGTATCAATTTGATTTTACCGTCTACTAAAAAATGCCATTCATTATAAGGACTTCCACTCCTAAATGAAATAATATCATGGTTTAATATGTCGTCTGGATGAATTGGTTTTCCATGTTTTTTTATATATTCTGGAGAAGCAAACAAAGTTCTTGGATTTGGAGCCAGTTTTCTTGCAATAAGTGATGAGTCCTTCATGATTGCAATTCTAATACCCAAATCAATATTATTATCAACTAAGTCAACAACCTCATCCGAAATAATCATTTCTATTTCTACCTCAGGAAAGCGTTCTCTAAATAAGGGAAGATGTGGAGCTATATGCCTATAAGAAAATGTTCCTGGAGCAGTGATACGAAGATGCCCTCTTGGTGCATTGGTAGCACTTGAAACAGCTGCTTCAGCTTCATCTACATCACCAATAATTCTTCTAGCTCTATCAAGATAAGCTAGACCAACCTCGGTAAGTGATACAGATCTTGTGGTTCTATAAAGTAATCTTGCTCCTAATCTGTCTTCTAATGCAGAAATATGTTTTGAAACCACAGAAGGAGATAAATCTAACTCTCTACCAGCTTTTGCAAGTGAACCATTATCGGCTATAGAAACAAAAACTCTCATTCCAGATATTAGATCCATGCATTACCTCTAAATAAATCTATATTTATCATAAAAAATTTTATTTTCTATAATACATTAATAAAACTTGAAATAATTTTTGTCATTTTGTATTACGAGAGAGCATACAGCGTGAAGTAGGACACTTAAGACATTGAACGAGCCCGCGGAGGGGTGGCTGAGTGGCTGAAGGCGCCGGTTTGCTAAATCGTTAAAGGGAGCAATCCCTTTCGGGGGTTCGAATCCCCCTCCCTCCGCCATTATTATGTCTCTGTAAGTAAAATAATATCAAATAATGTAAAATAATATAAACTAAAAATATATATTTTTCAATGACTTGCACTGAATGACTTAAATTGTTATAATCTTATTAGTCTTCCCAATTTATACAAAAAGAGGGACAAAAAGAGGGATTAATAAGGTGAAAAAATTAACATCTTTAATCATTCAGAATTTAAAAACACCGGGTGTGCATACTGACTATGACGGCTTAAGGTTAAGAATTACAAAATCCGGAACAAAACAATGGATTTTCAGATACAGATGGTATGGCAAAACAAAAGATATGGGACTAGGATCTTTTCCTGAAATTTCTCTGGCAGAAGCGCGAAAAAAAAGAGATCAAAATAAACATTTAATTCTTAAAAATATTGATCCTATTTTAGAAAAAAACACTATAAAAATTGATAGAATCAAAAAAGAATCCATGACCTTCAAGATTGCTGCTAGCGAGTACATAGAAACACACAAAGTTCAATGGTCAAATAAAAAGCATGCAAAACAGTGGACATCCACACTTGAAAAATATGTATATCCAAAAATTGGGAAATTACCCGTATATCATATTACTAATAATCATATTTTAAACATTCTAAAGCCTATTTGGGGTGTTAAACACGAAACAGCATCAAGAGTAAGGCAAAGAATTGAGAAAATATTGTCATGGTCAATTGCTTTGAAGTACAGAGACTTACCTAATCCAGCAAGTTTAAATGATAATTTAGTATATTTACTTCCTAAATCTTCAACAATAAGGAAAGTGAAACATCATCGTTCACTCCCTTACGAAAAACTTCCTAATTTCATTAATGAATTAAAAAAATCAAACTCACTTTCAGGCATGTCACTGCTATTTCTAATTCTTACTGCTTCAAGAACAAGTGAGGTTATTGGAGCAAAATGGAATGAGTTTAATCTAGATTTCAATGTATGGAACATTCCCGAAGAAAGGATTAAAACTAGAATTGCTCACACAGTAACTCTAAATAAAAGTTCGATAGATCTTTTGGAAAAAATCAAACCCTTTTCAGATGAAGTTTACGTTTTTCCGGGTAGTAAACCAAAAACACATATTTCTAATAACGCAATGCTTCAATTTTTGAAAGAAAACCATTCAGAAATTCATACGCAGTCAGTTGTTCATGGATTTAGATCTTCTTTCAGAGACTGGGCAGAAGAACAGCATAATTTTTCAAGAAGAGCTATTGAATTATGCTTGTCACATCAAAATGATAACAAAACTGAAAGTGCTTATTTGAGAACTAATCTCTTAAATAAAAGACATCAAATAATGAAGGAGTGGGATTTATTTTTAAATGGAAATTTTATTGAAGCAGCACAAATCAAATCTATCAAAATGTAAATTTTGTGAAACCTTATTTGTACCTCGAACAACTGGAGGATCACAAAAAAAATTTTGCACTAAAAAATGCAAGGATAGGTTTCATAGTCATTGTAAACAGTATTCTAAAAAGCTATTAGAACAAAATCGAATATCAATACAAGAGTTAATCAATTTAGACATCAATAGAAGTATTTAATATTTAAGAATACCTTCAAATAATCACTATTAAGCCTTCTTTAGGCCTAAAATCACAAATAATTTAAATAAGTTATAAAATTTTAAGGATAGATCATTTGGCTAATAGTGGTATTCAATGGATTGATACAGTATTTAATTTTTGTGTAGTTTTACTTGTAGATCTAGCAAATATACTTGGTATTACTTACGAAGAAATTAATGTTTGGATTTTTTGTATAATTTGGCCTTTCTTGAGTCTTATATTATTTGCTGAGGTTATAAGACTTAGAATGAAAAACGAACAAATGATAAAAAATAGAAGCTGAAATGTTTTCGTTTCTATATAACAAACTTTATAAAAAAATTATTATTTTATTAGTCGTTTTAATATTTGGGCTCCCTTACTTAAACAAAGTTCCATATCCTTTGTTTTTTGACATTCCAAAATATAATGAAATAAAAATTACCGAAGAATGGAAAAATCTTACATATCCATGTTTTAAAGTAGAAACCATGTCAGGTAATTGGTTATCTGATTATTCTAGAAATTTTTATATTTCTGACTATGAAAACTTCAGGTTAAATCCCGGTGAATACTTTGGAAAAGAGATTAAAGACTATAAAGAAAAAAAAGTTTTAATTGGATATGGAGATCATATGTATTCATTAATTCAACCAATAAAAAAATGTATAAAAGCTGAAATTAACAATTCAGAAACATATGAAAATACCTTTCGTCTTTTAGGTGCCATTAAATCTCAGACATGCCAATTACATGCTCCCAATATTCAATCGGAATGCAAAAGTTCGTATTTAGTTAAATCATGTAGTTACTCTAAAACTGGTTCAATGACTGGTTTAAACCCATGTACTATAGGATTATTTGGTTTATTTAATTTAAATAATGTGGGGTTAAGTATAGTGCCGTTGAAATATTTTGAGTTTTTTGAAGATGAGAATGATGCGTTTAATTATATTTGGTTTAAAGAAAATAAGTCATTTATAAATTCTTCTTTATGATTTCTCCTCTTAAGTCAGCTAGTTCTTCGTTTAAGGATTTAATTTCTAAATCATCATATAAACCAACCTCTGGTCTGGTACCATGAAGTTTTTGATATAATGATTTTACTTCTTCAAGTAAATCAGATCTATCCCAATAATCACCATAAGGTTTATCTGCCATTATGAAATCCTTTTTAATTTTTGATATTAATACTTAATCAAAATTATACATACTGGTAAAGAGCAAATAATTTAGAGTAAAATTAATTTATTGAATAATTCAATCCGTTATAATCATAAAAATCAAGACCTGACTCATATATTTCTTTTACACTTTTCTCTGGTTGAGGCTTGATACTAAGCCAATACGGGGCTTTAATATTATGCTTTGAAAAATCAAATTTTGCATAATCAAGATATTCATAAACGTTTAAATAAAAATCATTAAAATGAATTGTATTGCCTATCAACTCAGGTGGTTTGAAACCATAATCTATTAGTCTTTCAACTACGAAATACATGTATCTTCCATCCATGGTTGTAAACCTTGTTAGCCGTCCGTCATCATCATCAGACATTCTATCATTTAACCACCCTACCCAGCCATTTGGGTATTTAGCACGTACAATGTCTTTACTTGTAAATAGACTCTCAAATTGACTTCTCATATATTCTTTTACCTAGTTATACAGCCCTTAATTACTAAGAACTTTTAAAAATTTTTGTTCATGATAGTATTTATATTATGACTGATCAAATGTTGATTATAGATAAACTGGATAGATGGTTTTGGTACTATGGAGTTCTACCATTAGTTTTTGCTTATATAATATGCCTTAATTTCACAGCAGAATTTGTTGATATCCTTATGATTGAGCAAGATAGATCAATAACTTTGTCTTACATGGGTGCTATGTTATTTTATTCAACTTTAGGTATGGCCTTCTTGATGATATTTTGGTGCATAATTAATGCAATTCGTGTTTACATAATATCATCAAAAATTACTGCCCCCGAATTTAAACGTAAAAAATACTCTTTCAATATCTCTGTAATTTTGTTTCCAATTATAGCTTTTTTGGGTTTTATTCCTCTTGCATTAATTTTATGTAAAACAAAAATATATTTTCCACTATTTCCTCTAATTGAACCAATAGCGCAAGACTTGACCCCTTACCTATTCCCAATTTATTTATTTCTTACTAATGCTTCAGAATACATGTCTGGAAACTTTTCTTATCCTTATTAATAGATTTTGTAATTTTACTATTAGAATGGAAATATACAGTCATCGTCAGAATTTAAGTTATTATAAAACTGATCATTATCTACTTCATAAATATTTCTAAACCACTTTTGTGGATCAAAGCTTTTAGGTTTCCAAACTGTGGTAACTACATTTTTTCCAATTAGTGTTTCAGCTTTTTTTGTAATTTTACCAGAAGGATCACACCACTCATCCATAATTCTTTCTTCATGACTATCTTTAAATTTCAAAATAGTACATTTTATGATCTTATTTTTAAAATTAACTCTTGAAGATTTTTTTACTGACAAGAGCTCATTAATTGTAGAAATATCAATTTCTTCATCTTTATATTCAGAACGTTGTTTTTCATTATTTAGAATTTTATTTTTAAAATTTTCATCCGTTAGTTGATTTTGAGTTTTTTTGAATTGCACTAATTTCTCTAACAATTTATCTATTTCATTTATTGCATTTTCATCATCATAGGGAATACTTTGTAATAAATACTTCATGTCATTTAAATATGTTTCTGCATCATTTAAGCTTATTAAAACATTCCATTCCACTCCATCATACGTTTCATGACTTATAACATTTCTTAGCGATCGAAGAGTTTCAAATCGAGCGAAATGATCGTCTCTTATTTCAGGAAAAAGAAAATCTCTAAAATTAATAGTTTCATTTTCAGTATTAGTTTTTTGATTTTTTTTATTTAAACAAATAAATGTGATAATATTATACAAATCCCACTGAATTCTGTCGTTTTTAATCCTCAACTCTCTGTTACTACTGTCACTATTTGCATAAATGAAATTTGATTTTTCAAGATAATTGTCTCCAAATTTAGTTTGAAGTTGCTTATTAACATAATGAACTACCGGCACTAGAAATATTCTTGCACCTTTTCTTATTACTTCTGCATAATCTAATTCTTCATTCTGCATTTTAGCCTTTAAGTACTTGATCAATGTAAATTAAATCTTTTTCCCATTTTTCTATTGCCTGCTTAGAAGCATTTGTTTTAGCTTTTTGAGCTCCCAAAGCTGTGTTAATGGTATTCCTCATTTTCCTTAATCGTTCTAATGAATTAGGTTCTGACCATGATTTTGCAACCTCTGCTTTTAATGTATCTGGCATATCAATTTGACCATTGAAAACTTTTGAAAGTATATCATGTCTTACTCTTTCAGAGGGGCCGTCTTTCTTTGCCGTGTAGCCTACTTGAGACAAAAACCCATCACCTGTGTCTTTTATCTTCCACCCACTACCCTGCCCTAAACCATCTGCAATGGCAGTGTTAATGGCACGTCTGTTTTCTGCAATTAATTCAGCTGTTCTTTGTTTCTCTCTTTGGATCTGAAGTCGTCTTACTTTCTCTAACTTTTCTTGATGTTCACGTGCTTCTTTTCCAAAATTTTCCATAATAGAAATATATTTTGAAACTCTATCTTCGCTTACTACAGTTTTACTTCTAGGTTTTACATCAAGTATTTCATTAAGATAGGGAGAAGGTAGTTTTTCCAAACCGTCTCTGTTTTCAGCCCAAGTTAAGTAAAGGTTTGTTTTGGGTCTTGTTATGCCTACGTATGCTATTCTTCTTTCTTCTTCTATTTCCCAAACGTCACTATTTAATGAATGAGGTAGCTTGTCGTCCTCACACCCCATTACAATAACTGTTTCCCATTCTAATCCTTTGGCTCCATGAATAGTTCCAATATGAACCCCGTTTCCATCCTTTGGTTGCTTGAAGAGAGTGTTTACCATTTCAAATGCTTTAGAGGCATTGTCGTATTGGATTAGATAATTTTTACAGTTTTCAACTTCTTTTTCTTTTTGTTTTCTTTCGTTGTCGTTCATGCTAGTTGGTAATTGCTTTACAATTGACGTAGACAATGATTTTACTTTTGTTTCCCACTTGGTTTCTTCCAATAATTTTTTAGCAAAACTATAGAGTTTAGGACTTATTTTTTTATCCCATCCTCTTTCAGACTTTACATCACTGGCAATAGCAGCTGCCTTCAGTAGATCTTTGGCAGATGAATCATTAAACAAACTAACATTATTTTTTAGAACCATAGGAATGTTTGCAGAGCTTAAAGCTCTTACGACAGACTTTGGCAAAGTATTTGTTCTGGCAAGTATTGCAATATCTTTATAATGAGTAGATTTATTTCTTCTATTTATTAAATCTATTATTTTAGAAGCTTCGGTTTCTTCGTCTTGGTTTTTATAGACAGATACTTCTCCTTCGTCATTTCCAAAGGATATAATATTTTTTTCATGTCGTTCTACAAATCGTTTAGCTAAATTATTAGCTGCGATTACAATATTGTTTTCAGATCTATAATTAGTGTTTAAAACAACCTTCTTGGCGTCTGGATAATACTCTTCAAAGTTCAATATAAATTTAACGTTACTTCCTCTCCAGCCGTAAATAGCTTGGTCGTCATCACCGACAACCCACAATGAAGCTCCACCTTTTAACAACTCGTCTATTAATGATTTTTGAGCAAAATTAATATCTTGGTACTCGTCTATTAAAATGTGTTTAAATTGACTGATATAAGACTTGTTTGAAGACGCGTCTAATGCAAAAGCCTTATAAGCATAGTGTATCATTCTAGGAAAATCTACTAACCCATTATCGGTTAAATGATCTTCGTATAATTTATATACATCAGCGTAAGCAATATTTACTATATCCCCCTTTTCAGACGCTTCAATAGCAGCATCTTCAGGGTCAACAAGTTCTTCTCTTATTTGATCAATATATTTAAGAACATTACTAGGTATTTGTTCGCTGTATTTTAAATCTCTAAGAATATTAGGATTTTCTTCTTTTATCTTATTTATAATACTTCTGCGTTCTTCTGGTTTTAGAATACTTTTAGGATTTTTAACGTTAATTGTGTTTGCTAACTTATTAAGAGCTTTTATAGAAAGACTATGAAAAGTATCAACAGGTAGGTTTTTAACGTCTAGTTTTACTTCTTTACTTATTCTGGATTTGATTTCATCAACAGCCTTCCTAGAAAAAGTACAACAAACAATCTCCTCTGGTTTATTACCCTGTGAGATTAAGTGTTTATAACGACTAACCAATGTTGTGGTTTTACCTGTTCCGGGACCTGCTAAAACTAATACTCTACTATCATTGATTTCAGATGCTTGTAGCTGTTCTTTGTTTAACATTACAAATCTCCTCTTTAATTAGTTAATAGTAATTTGTCATCATCGTCTAGATGTAAATAAGCTAGAACAGACGGGTCTATATTATCTTTGAAAATCTTATTTAAGTAGTTCTCACTATCTTCCCATTCTTCCTCTAGTTCCTTTACTTTAGACGTATACTTATCTAAAGCTGAAGGTTCTTTTACTTTTTGATAAGCGTAATCGTCATCGTTGTACTCAACAGCGTTTCTTATGGCTCTCAACTCAAGCCATAAGTCTACAAGTTCATTAATTACTTTGGTGGTATTATCCTCAATAGGATCATCTTCAGTAATGGTTACTTGAATATTCTTTTTTAACTTTTTATTAGACCAAACTTGAACTTCATTATCTTCATCTGGTGTCCAGATTTCATAAAGTTCAAAATTGGTTTTAACTAGTAAAGACTCTATATTTTTTAATTCAGTTTTATTTACTGTAATGGTTTCAAGGGAATTTTTAATCATGGTTTTCTCCTAAATTCTTAAATGAATATTTTTTATCTCTCGCCAAACCACGAGATAAAAAATATTCATAGAATTTAGGAATAAATTTACTCAAAAAAAAAGTCAGACTAAATGTCTGACAGAGATTTCTAATTTAATAATAACAAAATTTCGAAAATTAGCAAGAGTTTAAATTTTATGTTTTATATTGTTTCTAATATTTTCAATTATTCCAACAATTACGGGAGAATAATTAGCCGATCCTGCAAAGGAAAGTGCTTTTTTTAAACTATCCTCTTTTTCTAAAAAATAAATTGCTGCATGCATTACATCCATTACATAGCCAGTATTACTTAAATTAGCTCTTTGTATATCTAACCAAGTTGATTTTAAGCAATGATTTTTACTAATTAATTTTTTTGTTTCATCCCAAGTATTTCCTTCAAGCAAATACCTACACAGTAAAACCATAACTGCAGAACAATTACCTGCGTCTGGGTGGTAGTGGGTTAGCCTTGCTTCTTCCCTTGAGAACTCTATTAATTGATTTATTGAGTAGTCTTTAACAGCTGCTAGTGGCGCTATTCTGTGTGCTGGGCCACATCCAGCTGTTAGACCATTTACCTTTTGGTGTACTTCTTTAGCTGCTTTTTCAATTGAACTTCCATTTAATACTTTTTGAAAAACACTTGCAAAAGTGAGCCCAGTATCAAAAGCACCGTTTTTCCACCATTCTAAATATCTACTAGTTAAATCGTATTTATCAAAACCATTTCTAGCCTTCAAACTTTCATTAAGTATCATAGCAAGCTTAGTTGGGCCGCCGATCTTATCACCGAGTTTTAACCCACCAATGATTAATTCAGAATGATTCATAAACATGTTATTCATCAGCAGTCATATCTTCAAGTATGGTAAAATCCTCCCTTGATCCTAAACCTTTAAAATGGCCTATTAATGTTAAGTTTGAATTCTCCATTTTTTCTATTTGTTTCCTTCTTGCTTCCATAGACTTAACATGATGCTTGATGTCTTTTTCTAGATGTTCTCTTTGCTCTTTCATATAATCCATCATTCCTCTTACCCATTGAGCAAACTCTTTTCCAGTTACATAGTCATAGATCATTGCAGACTTATCATTTCTATTAACTTCAAGAATTTTTGTTTTTTCAATTTCAAAAAGTTGACTACGCAATAACTTTACCGCCAACATATAATCATGAAAACCACAAATGAATAAGTCGTCATCTTCATAATTCTTTACGTTATCTGGTATGTCTAATGTTACTAAAACACCGTAGTTAGCTTTTTTATTTTTCATATCCTCTTTTAGTTTTGAAACCCAAGATGGAGAAAATTTCTTTGCATTTTTAGATTCAATATAAATAAGACCTATTTCTCTTTCTGCATTATCCCTCACATAATGAGAGATATCAGCTCCATTGACACCTTTAGCAACTTCTTCAACATCATCATTAGGGAAAGCAGCTCTAAGCGTATTTTCTATTAATATTTCACCTGCTTCACCTTGAGCTTGTTGTGATCCCTGATTAGATTTATTTTCTAGTTCTTCGATTAATTTCTTTAATCGACCGATTTCATTAATTTGCTCTGTTTTTTCTAAGCTGAATTCAGCAACAAGTTCTGATTTTTGTTGTTGAAGTTTAGCTGCAACTGCAACTTCAATTTGAGATTTTTTATTTCTTTCTAGCTCAAATATTTTACCTTCAAGATTAATTTTGTCTCTTTTATAACCTAATTCTTTTGCAGAAAAATCAGCAGATAAATCACTCTTAATTTTTTCCTTTAGTAATTCTTCATTTTCTTTAGATTTTTTTTCTAAAAGAGAATTCTTTAATTTTTCTGCTTCAAGTTCTTCATTAAGATCTCCAAACAATTTTTTTTGTTTTTCATCAAATTTTTTCTTCAATTCTTGTTCTATTTTTTTTGTATAAAAATCTTTGAGTTCAAAACCACATTTAGGACAATTATCACTCATTATTCTCTCCTCTATATATATATTTATAATATTTTTATTCTTTAGAACCTTTTACCGCGCTCAATTTTACGTCTTAAATAAGAAGCTTTCTCATTTTCGACGTCGTAATTGTAACTCATATTAAGTTCGTCGTTGCTAACCATTCGTTTTTGCATTTTTTCTGAGCTATACATTGCTTCTTTAGTAAACTGCTGCTGTTGTTTGTTCTTTGCATAAACTTCAATGCTGTCTATTACAGAATTAAGCCATTCATTATCTTTAGCCTCTTTCCTTGCTTCGTTTAATAAATGATGCACAGTATTCCAGTCACCCTGCTGAGCTGCTACTCTTGCTCTTTCTTGAATTTTAGCAACCATGATTTCTGATATTCTAAGTCTTACTTTTTCGTCTTCAGCGACCATTTCAAATGCATTTACATTTACGGGTTTAAGTATTATTTTAACTGGCCCTTTATTTTTAATGTTACCGTCAACGTCATTGTAAGAAACATTGCATCTTAAAACTTCAATTTCTTGATTAGAAATATGGTTTTCTTTGATATTTATTTTGAATAAAGCCCAACCTTCACCACCTTCAGCTAAATCGGGTAACCTAAACACATCATTTGTCCTTTGAAAGTTATTCATAAGCTGAACATTTACAAAATCTGGATGCTCTTCTTTTACCTTTATATCGGTTGCAACAGTATTAACTAAGGTTTGAAACTCTTCATTAAAAGGATCCATCAAATCTTGAGAAGTTTGACCGTAGTAACTTTGACCAAGTCCAGAATTTGCAATTTTAACCATTAATTCTTCGTTAAAATCGTATCCTAATCCGTACGTTGATGTAGTTATTCCTGTCTCTGATAATTGTGAACATTGTCTACTAATGTCTGTAGGAGTTATTAAACCAGTATTAGCATTCCCGTCTGATAATAGAAGTACTCTATTAATACTCATGCTAGATTTTTTTAGAGCAACTTGTTCAGCACCTAATAACCAACCTCCGTGAAGATTTGTTGCGCCTCCAACTTGAATACTATTAATAGCACTAATGATACTATTTTTTTCTACACAATTTATAGACGGGACTACCAATTCAACGGTGTCATCGTAAGCTACAACTGAAATACTATCATTAGGCCTTAATTTCTCAACAATCATTACCGCAGCTTTTTGTGCTTCAACAAATGGTTGTCCAGACATTGAACCTGACTTGTCTAACACAATAGATAGATTTAAGTTTTTTTTGTTAGTATTATCACTATTGTTGTTTTCATCTATTAGCTGTAACAATGCATAAAATTCATTATCATAACCTTTTAATAAAGCATTTCTTTGAGGCGTTAATTTTAAATTTATAGTCATTTTGTTTTCCTTTCTGTTTTATTGGGTTGTTATTTGTTTTTTCTTATTTCTTTTTGAATGTGTTCAACACACCGCAGAAACCTCCACTTTTTTTACCTACAGTCACTCCTCTTCTATGAACTGATTTAGGGTGGAACTTTCGTTTATGTCGATTTGATTGTTGTTTCCCTCTTTGTCCCGATTTCATATATTTCTCCTGCGTTAGGCATACCTAACCTGTTGTCAGAATTTGTATTTTTCTGAATTAAAATTAAATTTTAGAAATAATTACTTTTCTATGATTTTAGATATTCGATCTAACTCCATTTTTAATTTGTGCATATCATCCTCCATCGAAGAAAAATTATTTTCATTTTCAGTAATCGAATTATCAATTTCAGATGTAAACTTACCTAATCTTTCTATTACATCTCCATTCAAGTATTTAGGGTCTATATTTTTTAAATCTAATATTATTGAGCCAATACTGTTACTTAGAGCAGAATTTGAATAATAATTTTTTTCTGAAGCTCTTTTCATCCTGTCGTGCATTTTTTCAAGAGTTCTACTAAATTTTAAAATTACATTTGATCTTAAGTTTTCATTTTTATTCCTATCTTGTTTTTCTTCAATTAATTGTACTCTTAAATATTCATTTTCTCGACGTAGCTTTTCCATTTCGAAATTTAATTGCTCGTATTCTTGATTTTTATTAAATTGAGCTTGT
>CACNWE010000010.1 GCA_902623995.1 uncultured SAR116 cluster alpha proteobacterium
CTTGAGATTACTATTATTGGATAATTAGCAATAATTGTTCCAAGCGATAATTAACAAAAAAATAATCTTATTATGCTTAATTTTAGATAAATTTTATAAAATTTACTTTTCTTCTATTATTATTAAACCTTTTTCAATTATGTCGTATTTAACTACAAGCCCTTTGGCAATAAGCGTTTAATAAAACTTAAATGGAGTTATTATGAATAGTATAAATACAAATATGAGTGCTCTTGTCGCTCAGGAAAATATCCAAAAACAAAATCGTGAAATGAATGACGCAATGGCTCGTTTATCTTCTGGTTTAAGAATAAATTCAGCTGCAGATGATGCTGCTGGAACTGCAATTGCATCAAAAATGGAAGCTCAAGTCAGAAGTTTAGATATGGCTGTTAGAAATTCTTACGATGCTATTTCAATGACACAAACAGCCGAGGGTGCTCTTGGTGAAATGGAAAACGTTTTACAAAGAATTCGTGAAATATCTGTACAAGCTGGGAATAGTACTCTTTCAGCAGCTGATAGATCTAGCATCCAAAAGGAAGTTGATGCCTTAATAAGTGAGTTAGATAGTATAGCTTCTAAAACAAATTTTAATGGAGTTAAACTTCTAGATGGTTCTCGTGATAGCGTAACATTCCAAACTGGGATTGATGCTTCTGATGCATTAAATGTTGCTCTGGAAAAATCAGATACTACTGCATTAGGTTTAAAAGGTGGTTCATTTGTTAACACTTTTACAAGTGGAAGAGTAAGTGCGACAGACTACAGTGCTGCCGGAGCATCTTTGGCGACTGGTGCTATTAAAATCAATGGTGAAAACATGATTGCTGGCTCAACTGCTTTTAACACGAATTTAAGTGCCTCTAATGCTGATGCCGCTAGAATTTTAGCAGCTCAAATCAACACAAACACTTCTGTTCATGGTGCAGTTGCTACAGCTTTTAATGAATTAACATCTACTCAAAAGGCCACATTCTCTCAATCAGCTGCTTTTTCTATTAATGGTGACGAGGTTGCTATTGCTAGTGATGCTGCTGACTTAGTTAGACTAATTAACAGAGATGTATCAGAACTTACAGCTGTTCTTAATGCTAATGGAACTATTACTTTATCAAATGATAATGGTGACGATATTGTATTTTCAGGTGCAGGTATCCAAGGTGCTGTTGATGTAGGTTTAATTGCAACAACTGCTGATACTGATTACAGAGGTTACATCAAACTTGAAAACAAAGATGGATCTAAAGTTAAAATTGAAGCTGCAAACATACAAAATGGTTACAGTACTGATGTTGGTACTATAGCAGATCTACAAGCACTTGGTTTTAACGAAGTTAATGACGATAACTCTATTTCAACTGGTGCAGTTACTACAAACGCAATAACAACTGCTCATGATATTAAAGTCAATGACGTAGCAATAGGTGTATCAGCTACAGGTTCAGCGGCTTCAAAAGCTATAGCAATTAATGCAAAATCTAGTGAACACGGTGTTACTGCATCAGCCAATAACCGAGTTGAAATGACACTTGACTTTGATAACGTTCCAACTGCAGCAACTAAGACATTTGACTTTAGTGCTGCTACCGGAACAGGTGTACAGGTTTTCAAAGATGGTACAAACACTTATGAAGAGGCTTTTGCTACTGATGCTTCAACTACAGTTGCTAATTTAGTTGCAACTATTAACGGTGGTTCAAATTCATATACAGCAAGTGCAAGTGGAACTAATCTTGTTATTACTGCTGGTTCAAGTGGAAACAACCAACCTGATTTTGACTCTGGCTTAACATTTCAAGCAAGAGTTGGAAATACTGCACAAAAACAATTAACGACTTTGGATGACACAACAACTGTCGCTATTTACTCTGCTGTTGAGGTTAGTGATGGTACAACCACTAAAACAGTTATTCAAGAAAGTGCTGATAGTGCTAATGAATTTGATCAATTAAAGACTAAAATTGCTGCTTTAACTGACTTTTCTTCTGATGTTAAGATTACAGACAATTCTACTTTTGCTACTGACGGTGGAATTATGTTTACTGCTGCTGAAGCTGGTCGTGCAATAAGAGGTACTTACACTCTAACTCAAATGACTGCTGCTGCTGTTACAGTTAGTACTACTTTGTCTGACTACGAAGTTCAGACAGTAACTGGTAGTTCTTCTCAAAAGGATGTGTATACATTAAAGTTACACACAGGTAGTCTTGATGGAACAAATGAAATAGAAAATGCTGCCATAATTGGTACTAATGGAGGTGTTGTTCAGTTAACATTTACAAGTGCTGAGGGTACTGGTACTGTTTTTCAAGAATCAGAAGCTGGTACTGGATCATCTGCCAAAGTAACTACTTTAATACAGGGCTTAGTTAATAAGATAAACGCAAGATCTGATTTTGCTTTTACAGCTGGTGTCAATGCAGATGGTGATATTCAATTAACTGCCAATGCAAATGGTGCTGGAATACTAACAACAGATACTGTTGCCCTTGCTATCTATAAGTGGGAAACAGACGATGCTACTACAAGCGCGTCTACAGCAAACGTTACTGGTGCTACAAAAAGTGCGACTGATACAACTTCATCAACTTCATCCACATTAACAGTCAATGGAAATGCCGTTACTATTAATGCTTCACATGAAATGACAGATGTTGTAAGTTCCATTAACAATGCTAACATTGGTGACGTTAGAGCGACTGTTGAAGAAACAACTGGTAACTTAGTGTTAACAAGTGTTTCTGGAGCTGATATCGTAATTAAAGATAGTCAAGCTCAATCAATTGTAACTTCAATGGAGGATGTTACAAGCACTGCTCAAACATTAACAGTAGCTGCATTAACTGCTGGTGTTACAAACAGGGGTCAAATTCACTTAGCCAACCAAGATGGTTCTCTTATAAAGCTGTCTGGCGACAACATAAGTGAAATTGGTGCAAAAGCTCAAAGTTCAACAACTGATGTTAAATCTGCAAATTTAAGTGTGTCTTCTATCGCAGAAGCTAATGCAGCTCTTGAAAGCATAGATGCCGCTATTGCAAAAGTAACTTCTTTTAGGTCTTCTTTTGGAGCAGTTGAAAATAGACTTGATGCTTCAATTAACAACCTAACAACTCTAAAGCTTAACACTGAAGCTGCTAAATCTAGAATAGAAGATGCTGATTTTGCCGCTGAGACATCAAAAATGACAAAAAGTCAGATTTTATCTCAAGCTGCAACTTCAATGTTAGCTCAAGCTAACGCTTCTAAGCAAAATTTACTAGCTCTTCTTCAAGGATAATTTGGAGATGATAAGAAGAAAGGCCACCTTTTGGTGGCCTTTTTTTTTGGAGGAAATTTTTTAATTTTGTAATAATTGAAGTACGTTTTGTTGAGCTTTTCCAGCTTGTGCAATCATTGCCATAGCTGATTGCTGAAGAATTTGAGCTTTAGTTAATCTCGCAGACTCTTTTGCAAAATCAGCATCTTGAATTCTTCCTCTTGAGGCATTTGTGTTTAATGCAACATTTGATAAATTATCAATTGCTTTTTCCATTCTACTCATTAAAGCGCCAAGTTTTGCTCTTTCTTTATGTATTCTATCTAATGATCTATCTAATACCCTTAATGCATCTACAGATGCTTGTCTTGTTTTAACATTTACACCTGACAATTTATCTAGTGAAGCAGCTCCAGGTGATGTTTCAAATAATCCTTTTCCATCTTCACCAACAACAGTAAAACTATTACTTGAAGACATCTCAAGTTGACCAGTTACTATGACAGAGTCAGCGCCTTTAACTCCAATTTTTATTGCACCTGTAGTTGTATCAGATGGTGTAATTGTATGAATTGTTCTAAAGATACGTCTGCCAGTTACAGTTTTATTGGCTTCAGGTCCTGTTATTACTTCTGTAAGGGAAGTACCATCCATTCCAGTTCCTACAACTGTAAATGTCTTAGTTGACTCATCACTAGCTGAACTTGTAATTGTTACCAATATAGATTCATTAGCTATTGTGTTTTTAACGCCAACTCTAATTTTTGCATCACTATCTGTTGCTGAAGGTTTCACACTAGTAACTGTTCCATAAATTTTTGCTGAGGTTAATGTTTTTGGATATGTACTACCTGTGTGGCCATTTATTGTTTCAGATTGTTCATTTCCATATACATCAGTTCCGGTTATAACAAAATTTGCACTTGATGCGGCTGTTGATGTAATTGTTATAAAAGAATTAAGAGTAGCAGTTGCATCTACCATAGCTAGACTTTGAGTACCAGTAAAACCCGATGAAATAGCTTGTTCTCCGCATACCTTATTATCGTCAGTAGCAAGTGAAACAGGTCCATTTAATGTAAATCTTGAGGACATATCTTTGATTGATTTACCATTTGCATGACTTGCAGCAGTTGAAGTAACTGTATCAAGTGTTACTCCTCTGGTTACACCTGTAAAAGATGTTGCTGTTACACCAGTATAAGTCACAAATTCAGAACCAATTAATAATGTACCAGCTTCAGGAAAACCAGTTGTACTTGCGACATTAAAGGTTGTAGCCGTTGGGTCTGTTGCTTGAGAAATGCCATCATTTCTATCATGTTTTGCAGCTGTTGTACCGCTTGTTGCTCTTGTTACCCCAGTAAAAGTTGTTCCTGTTTTACCTGTGTATGTAAAAAGCTCGTCACCAATTTTAATAGCACCAACAGAATCGAATGCTGAAGTGCTTTCTACAGTTATTGTTCCTGAACCAGAAATGGTGTCCCCACTTCCAATAACTAAAAATACAGAAGCGCCATGTGCATGATTTGCAGCAGTACTACTTTCTTGAGCCCTAGTTACACCTGTAAGATTATTTCCACTTACACCTGTATATGTGAAATATTCAGAACCAATTTTAATTGTTCCTCCTGCGGTAGGAAAACCTGTGGTAGACGCCAGCGGTATTTGAGTAACAGTGCTAGTACCCAATGTTCCACCAGAGTTGTTGTAAGTTGATTCTGCACCTCTAAGAGTGGTTGATCCTGTAACAGTTAAAGAGGTTTCAGTAGGAGTTGAGCCAATTACTGTATTGGTTGTTGTTATTGTTCCTGAAAATAAACCATCATCGTCTGTTGCAGTAACATGAGTATCACCTAAACTTACGGCATTCCCAGCTGCTGCTTCGTCATTATCAAGACTTGTTACTAGTAAAGTTCTTCGTGCTCCCGTTGCATCCGTATCACCATCAAAGTTAACGTCACCAAGTTTAATATCATAACCTTCATTTTGAACCATAATAATTGAAGATTTATCAGTAGACAAAGTAGCTGTAACACCAGTTGTAGTCGTGTAGTTATTGATGGAATCTCTTAATTCTGACAATACAGAGCTGCCCTTATTGTCATTTAAGGTGATATTTGCTGCAATAGTTGTTGCTACAGTATTTTTACCTTGTATGCTAAATGACACACTAGTTTGACCATTATATGCGTCATCAAGGGATTTTGCCTCAAGTTTTAATTGCGTTGATGCAATGGCTGTAACACCAGTTGCGTCAAAAACTGCATTAACTGAAGTTGCAATGTCTCTTACGGTAGAACCAGCTGCAGCTGTAACAGAGGAACTTCCTAAAATACCATGTATTGTAAAAGATTCTGATTGAACAAGATTAGTCTCAGATGTTGTGTCAACTGCATATGCATTTAGAGCTAAATTGTCGTTTTTTCCGTCTGTATCAGTAGTATCTGATTTAGCTTTATAAGCACCTAGACTGTCTAATCTCATAGATGAAATTGAAAGCTGAGCAAATTCTCGCTCATGTGTACCAATCTGAAAACGTCTATCTGCGAATGATCCATCTAAAACTGCTATTTCATTAAAGGTAGTATCTCTTGTTACACGATCTAATTCTGCCAACATTTGAACAACTTCTGCATCAAGATAAGAACGTTCTTCAGCATTCATTACATCTGATGCTGATTGTATTGCTAATTCACGAATTCGTTGAATAATTGCTGAAGATTCATCTAGTGCACCCTCAGTGACTTGTGCCATAGAGATCACATCAGCTGCATTTCTTACTGATTGTTCTAAACCTTTAATTTGAGCAGTCATTCTATCAGCGATAGCTGCACCGGCAGCATCATCTCCAGCATGATTTATACGCTTACCAGATGACAGACGTTCCATTGCAGTCGTCATTTCTCGCTCAGTAGCAGTCATTTTATTAAGTGCAAACTGTGCTGCAGTATTAGAATTTACTGTTGGCATACTAATCTCCAAATTATTTTCGTAGGGAAACATTGCAATTGTTATGCCAAAATTTTAGTTGTTTCTATCTATGCGTATTTTTCAACTGATTTTTTTAATTGAGTAAGATTATTTGGAATTGAACTTATCATGTTATAGCGAGTTACAATTTCATTGTGAAAATATGATGGCGACAATGAAGCTCTTGATCTTATATAGCTCTCAGTCAGTGATCCGTTACTAGCAGTTTGATTGTTTACATAAACATGTCTGATAAAATTAGGGGGTGTATTATTTAAGGGTCTTTTTGTAACGCTAGTTTCAGAAACCATCCTATCATTAGTTGGCATACTGTTTGCATATAGACTAGAGCTTTCATTCCTTAATGGTTTAGAAGCATAAATTTCATTTATAGCATATGGGTTTTGTAAATTATTAACAATCATGGTGTCAATAGAACATAAAATTTATTAAAAAGCAAATTTTTGAGACTTACATAATATATAGCTAAATTATAAATATGGTAAATAACGAACAAATAAACGCATATAAAAAGACACAACAATCATCTACTGCTGTTACATCTTCGCATGAAATAGTCAGAACTTTGATGAAAGAGTTGGTTAATTCAATGCAAAAAATTGTCTTAGACATTCAAGATGAAAGAAAAAGAAAACAAGATCAACTATATGTTGATAAAGCTTTTGAGGAAAAAAATGCTCGTCATAAATCAAAAAATTTTAGTAAATCATTATCCATCATTTATGGACTTCAAACCAGCTTAGATTTTGATAAGGCACTTGAAATATCCAATAATTTATTTCAATTATATGAATTTTGTAGGCAACAAATAATCAAAGGATTTACACTCAAAATAGAAGACGGAATTTTAAAAGCAATCGATGTTGTGAGTCAAATTATGGAGGGATGGGAAGAAATTCCATCTGATGTGAAATAATTATGAATGATTTTGAGTCAGATTTAACATTATTAGAAAATCTATCAAAGAAAATTTCTGATTTGATATACAATAATCAATTTAATCAAATTTCAGAAATTGATAAGCAAAGACGAGCGATAATTGAAAAAATTAAACAATCTGAAACAAGTCATTTGCAAATAAAATCAAGAATAAGTGATCTGGTTATTAACAATAATGAAATGTTAAAAAATACATCAAACAAGTTAAAACAGTTAACAAAAAATCGTGAAAAATTTAGCAAAAGATTAGAAGCATACTCACTCATAAAATGAAAAAAATTAATTATTAAATTAATTTTCAATTTTTTTTTAAAAAAATTAAACAAATTTAAATTTTCGTCGTAAATAAGCTCGGTATTCTAATTTAATTCGTGGAGGAATTTAATAATGCTTAATATCACTAATATAACTGCGCCTCAAATTATTCAAAGCAACATTTCAAATCAGATAAAACAAATTACTGAAAGTACTGAAAGATTATCTTCTGGAAAAAGAATTAATAATGCATCTGATAGTCCAGGTTCTATTGGTCCAATTTCTAGGCTTAATTCTCAAATTTTGTCAATTGGTCAAGCTATATCAAACGGAGCTGAAGGAAAATTATTAGCACAAACAGCTGATAATGGACTAAATGAAATTAGTAATTTATTAGCAAGAATTAGAGAGTTGACCGTTCAAGGAAGTAATTCAACTTTGACAACTGCTGATAGAAATGTACTTCAAGTAGAGATTGACAGTTACATTACAGAGATTGACTCAATTACTAATTTGGTAAAATTTAACACAATTAAACTCTTGGATGGGTCAACAGATAAAGTTAGTTTTTTAGTAGGTGAAACAAAAGACGATAATATTATAATTGATTTAATTAAATCTAACAGCACAGCTTTAGGATTATCAGGATCTTCAGGAGTTAAAGAATTTACAAGTGGACGAGTAACAAGCTTTAATTACAGTTCAAACTTAGCTACAAGCGACATTAAAATAAATGGTCAAAACGCACTAGCTAGTACTTTGACGTCCAATTTAACTGCAGGAAACAATACAGCAGCTGCATTAGTTACTGCAATTAATGCTAATTCAAATACACATGGAGCAACTGCGTCAGGTTTTAATAAATTAACTTCAGCAGCAAAAAGCTCTTTATCTATGAGTAATACATTTACTATAAATAGTGATGTAATTGCAGTTCAAACAAGTTTAGAAAACTTAACTGCTGAAATCAATCAAGAGGCTTCTGGGATAATTGCAACATTAAATTCAGATAACACAATAACTTTATCAAATGATACAGGTAATGACATTGTTATAGGAGGAAATGCACCGACGGATGCTGGTTTTACAGCTGGCACATATTTAGGATATATAAAACTTGCTAATATTGATGGTACATTTGTCAAAATTGAAGCAATGACTAAAGAGAATGGATACGCTTCCAATAGCGGAAATATTGATGATTTAGCTAGATTTGGATTTAACGAAGTCGACTCAAGCACTGTAATCAGGTCAGACTTAGTTTCAACAAATGCTCTTACAGCGTCTCATGATATTAAAATTAATGATGTAGAAATTGGCGCATCTGACAGTGCTTCTGCAGCAGCAAAAGCAATAGCTATAAACGCTGTATCTTCATCTACAAATATTACTGCTTCAGGTAGTAATATAGTTACACTTGATTTAAATTTTTCAGAGGCTTCATCTGCAGCTTCAAATATTAGTATAAATGGAAATGCTATTAATTTTTCTAGTGTATCAAATGCCTCAGAAACTATAACAGCTATTAATAATGCATCAATTGGCGATATTATAGCTTCTGCAAATTCAAGTGGTGAAGTGCAATTGAGTAGTGCTAGTGGAGCTGATATTGTCTTAGCACATGCAGGGACACCAGGAGTTTTTTTTGATGGACACACAGATGCAACAGGTGCAACTGTTGCAGTAGGTAGCTCAGTCACTTTTAAAGGTCAAATTTTGTTAACTCATAGTGAAGGAGATGTTGTGAAAATATCTGGAGATGATGTCGGAGAATTAGGTTTTCAAGCTCAGGCATCAAGTAGTGCATCTACACCAGGCTCTATAATTTCAGTATCTTCAACATCTAACTCTTCATCTGCACTTACTAAAATTGACACAGCAATAGACACAATTGCTAATACCAGAGCTAAATTTGGAGTTAGTGAAAATAACATTGATCATAGGTTAAATTATTTGTTAAACACCAAGACAAATTCAACGTCAAGACTATCTAAGTTAGAAGATGCTGATTTTGCGCTTGAAACAGCAAAACTTACAAAAGCACAGATAATGTCAAACGTAGCATCGTCATTATTGGCTCAAGCTAATGCAAATAGTAACATTTTTTTAAAATTAATTAATTAGTCAATAGGTGCTTTTGGAGTATTAATAGAGAATTTCTTCATTTTTTCAATTAAGGTAGTTCTTCGAAGTTTTAGTTTATCTGCTGCAAGTGCTACCTTATTATTAGTTTTTTCGAGCGCCTCTTCTATTAAAACAATTTCAACATCTTGTAGGTGTCTTCTTAAATCTATTTCATCATAAAAAGAAAACCAGTTTTTATAATTTTTTGGGTGTGGTAAGTAATCCTCTAGATTGTTGGTATGTTCGTTTTCTTCAATGTTAGTTATTCCACTTAAATTAGATGTCATTTCCCATAAAGCTTCTTGTTCTTCAGCAAATGTTGGTATTTTTAATCTTAGTAAATTTTCGTAAACATTAGTGCTAGAAATTTCTTTTCCCGGAAAAATAATACAAGCTCTTTCAATTACATTTTTTAATTCGCGAACATTTCCAGGCCAATTATGTTTACAAAGTGCAGTAATTGCGTCTGGTGTAAAAATTGGTTTTTGAGATTTATCTACTTTGAGATTATTTAAAAGTGTTTTTTGTAAGCTGGGTATATCAGTTCTTCTTTCTGCCAAAGAGGGTACATTTATAGGAAGGACATTAATTCTAAAGAATAAATCTGCTCTGAATTCTCCACTCTCAACTTTTTTTTCAAGGTCTCTATGCGTAGCACAAATCAATCTTAAATCTATTTTAATGTCTTGTGCACCCCCAACTCTCTGTATTGATCTATTTTCAATAGCTCTTAAAAGTTTAGCTTGAAGAGGTAAGGGCATGTCCCCAATTTCGTCAAGAAAAAGAGATCCACCACTAGATTGCTCAAATCTTCCTTTTCTTTGTTTGTCTGCACCTGTAAATGAACCTTTTTCATGTCCAAAAAGTTCTGATTCTAACAACTCGGACGGTATTGCAGCACAATTTACTGTAATGAAAGGTCCTTTTTTACCCGAACACTTGTGAATAGCTTGAGCAACAATATCTTTACCAGTGCCAGTTTCACCTAAAATTAATGCAGTACTATCTGTTTGAGAAACCATAGCTATTAAATTTTTCATTGACTTTGTCTCAGGACTTTCGCCATCAATCATATTATTAAGTATGTCTAATGAAGATCTATTTTGCTCTGGTTTGCTTGTTAATTTATCGACAACATTCATAAAAATAAACCGTCAAATAATTGAAGAATTTTATGTAATTTTGTCATAATAATGACATTTTAACTAATAAATCAATATTATAAGTTAAAAAAATAATTTTATTTTAATTAAATGTTATTAACAAACCCTTTAAACTATACTTTGGCAAGCTTCTTGCTTTTAAGATTTCTAATAATTTTAGGAGTATTTTATGAGCCAAGTTATTGTAGTTAATAATAGTTTAAAGATAGCTAATAATTTATGTGATATTTTAGAACAAAGAGATATTACTGTTATAAAAGCTGGAGTGGGTAGTACTAAACCAGATTTTTTTGGAATTGATCTTGTTGGTTATCAAGCAGATACAATTGTTTGCTCAGATATTTTTGAGAAAGAAATTGGTGGCTCATCAAAATTGGTTTCAATTGCAAGACAAGCTAAATTAACAAAGATCATTGTTATTTCAGACAATAGTAATTGCAAAGGTATAGAAATAAAAGATGAACTAGGCGGAGCTGTAAAAAGAATTAATGTTGCAGATTATACAGATCAATATTCTTTAGAGCTAATTTTTAATACTTGTTGTCCAAATATATCTTTTTCAGCAGGTGATTCAAATACATATGAATTATTATCATTAGCTAGAAGAGTGGCAAGTACAGATGTAACTGTTTTCATAAACGGTCCAACAGGCTCAGGTAAAGAGGTTTTAGCAAATTATCTTCATGAAAATTCTATTAGAAAAGATGAACCATTTGTTGCTGTTAATTGTGCAGCAATTCCAGAAAACATGTTAGAGGCTATTCTTTTTGGTCATGAAAAGGGTGCTTTCACTGGTGCATCAAATGCAAACAAAGGTATCTTCCGAGCTGCAGATAAAGGAACATTACTTTTAGATGAAATTTCAGAAATGCCTCTATCTTTACAGGCAAAATTACTTAGAGTATTACAAGAAAGAAAAGTTACACCTGTTGGTGGGCAAAGGGATATAGATGTAAATGTAAGAGTTTTGGCAACATCTAATAGAGATATGGCCTATGAGGTAAATCAGTCAAGATTTAGAGAGGACTTATATTATAGGCTCAATGTTTTTCCACTACAAACGCGAAATTTATCATCAAGAAAAGATGATATATTACCAATTGCAATAAAAATTTTAGATAAACATAATCAAGAAGGTAAATCATCGCCTTATTTAACAAATGAAGCAAGAGAATTATTATTAAGTCATAATTGGCCAGGTAATGTAAGAGAATTGGAAAATACTCTTCAAAGAGCTCTTGTATTAAGTAATGAAAATATCATTGACGAAAAATCAATAATGATAGACAGATCATTGTCAAAAATTAATGAAAATTCATCAGTTGACTCGTTTGCAGATCAACTGGCATTTGCAAAAGTAACATAAAAGGATAATAAATTATGAAGATTGCAGATCAAAATATAAGTACAGGAATTCTAAGGCAAAATATTTTAGAAAAAGCTAGTGAAGCTTTTGAAGGTAATTACAAAGTTGAAGATTTTTCTAAAAAAATGAAAGATGCTATTAATTCTGTAGCTGAAAGTCAGAATAAAGCTTCACAAATTACTAAAGACTATGAACTTGGAAAAGAAACTGATCTTACAAAGGTTATTATGCAACAACAAATTTCAAATATTGCATTTCAAATGACGTTAAATGTAAGGAATAAAGTTTTGAGTTCTTACAAAGATATCATGAATATGCCCGTTTAATGCAAAGTTAATAGGAAAAGATTATGGCAGATGTAACAACAGGAAATGATTTAGCAGGTGTGAACCAAAACACTGGTATTATTAGTAGGATTTCAACATCAATTTCAAATGTTAGGAAAATGACATCTGATCCAGCAGTACAAAAATCAGTTCCTTTGATATTTGGTGTAATCGTTGCTTTTGTAGGACTTATAGTCTTTTTTACTATGCAAAAATCAGATATGACAACACTTTTTGCTTCACTTCCAGAAAGTGAAAAAGCCTTGGTTGTTCAAACATTGAAGCAAAATGGCGTTAACGCATCACTAAATCCATCTACTGGAGAAGTTGTAGTGCCAGTTAAAGATTATCATGAATCTAGAATGTTACTTGCTGGTGAAGGTCTGCCATCTTCCGTTCCTGACGGTTATGATAGCTTAGGTGACATGCCAATGGGAACAAGTAGGTCTGTAGAGGCTATTAAAATAAAACAATCTCTAGAAGCAGAATTATCAAGGTCAATTAATCATATATCTGGAGTTAATTCTGCAAGAGTCCATTTAGCTATTCCAGAAAAAACAGTGTTTGCAAGAGAAATTGCCCTTCCTTCAGCATCTGTGTTTGTTAAATTAGCTAATGGAAGGTCTTTAGGAAGGCAACAAGTCCAATCAATAGTTCATCTTGTTGCATCCTCAGTACCAAATTTACCATCAGAAAACATAACTGTGGTTGATCAATTTGGTGAACTTTTGTCAAAACCATCTAATGATCTGTCTGCATCAATTTCCAGTGAACAAATGTCACAGACCATGAGACTAGGTGAAATATATAAATCTAGAATTATTTCATTGTTAACACCAATTGTTGGTGCAGGTAATTTAAAAGCTGAAATAAATGTTGATATGAATTTTACTCAAAGAGAAATTACCGAAGAATCAGTTGATCCCAAAGGTAATGCGTTAAGAAGTGAACAAAGCTCATTAGATGAGAGTGCAAATCCTGAGGCTAGAGGTATCCCAGGAGCATTGTCAAATGCGCCTCCATTAGCTCCTGATTTAAATACACAAGTTCCAGAAGGTAAAGACGCTGGTGGCACTCTTAAACAGAGAAGTCAAACATCTGTCAAAAATTATGAGGTCAGTAGAAAAGTTGAAACTACTAAAGCCCAATATGGTGAAATAAAAAAAATTAAAGCTGCAGTAATTATCCGTGAAAAGAAAACTGTTACTCCTGAAGGTGTTGTAACATTTGAAAAATTTAGCGATGAAAAATTATTGGAGATAAAATCTCTTGTTCAAGAAGCTCTTGGCTTCGATGAAGTAAGAGGAGATAGTGTCACAGTAACAAGTAGTCCTTTCGTGGATATTTTAGAGGCAGAAGTAGCTCCTTGGTATGAAAATGAATCTATAAAGGAACTTGCTCAACAATTTGCAACAGTATTAATATTGGCAATTGTTATATTTGGAGCATTACATCCTCTGTTAAAAAGAGTTCTTGTTCCAGCTGGATTTACATCAGCGCCTGGTGCAATGGCTTCTGACGAAATTGAAGATGCAGACGATAAAATTGAAGTTCAAGAAGGAGAATCTCTTGAAGATATAAAAGCAAAGTTGAAACCTAAGAAGGCCGCCATATCTGCTGAGATGTTGGACACTGCTAATACTTATGATGATAAAGTTGCCGTAATTCGAATGATAGTTGGAGATGAGGCGGGTAGAGTTTCCAGCGTCTTTAAAAATATGATGGAAAAAGAATAAAGTTGGGAGTATGGTAATAAAATGGCAGAAGCAGTAAAAAAACCAAATGCAGATGAGGTTTACCAAGGTTTAACAGGTACGCAAAAATGTGCGATTTTAATGATGTTAATTGGTGAAGATGAAGCTGCAGAAATAATGGGTAATCTTTCTCCTAAGGAAGTTCAAGTGCTTGGCTCAGCTATGTATTCTGTTCAAGGTTTAGGACAAGATACAGTTAACTTAGTTTTAGATGAGTTTTTAGCAATTATTAAAGCACAAACAAGTCTAGGTATATCTGGTGGTGGCTATATTCAAAACGTTCTAACAAAATCATTAGGTGAAGACAAAGCTCAAACTGTTTTGGGAAAAATAACTCCATCAGACAGTAACAAAGCAATCGAAATACTTGATTGGCTTGATGCTAGATCAATCGCTGACTTAATAATTGACGAACACCCGCAAATCATAGCGCTAATTATTTCTTATTTAGAGCCCTCTACTGCGTCTGATGTCTTGACATTTATGCCTGAAAAAAGTCAATCAGATATAATTAAAAGGATAGCAACATTAGAAACAGTCCAGCCTGAAGCATTAAAAGAGTTAGATAGAGTAATGCAAAAAGTTTTTTCCTCTAATGCAAGTTTAAGAGCAAGTAAAGTAGGTGGTGTCCCTGCTGCTGCTAAAATTATGAACTTTTTAAGCCAAGATGGTGAAGCAAAAATAATGAAAGAGATTTTAAAAGATGATAAGCAGTTAATGCAAGATATCCAAGACAGTATGTTTGTCTTCGAAACATTATTATTGTCTGATGATAAATCGCTTCAGACACTTCTACGTGCTGTAGAAGATGATTTAATTATACTAGCACTTAAAGGTGCAGATGAAGAACTGAAAACAAAGTTATTTGGATGTATGTCACAACGTGCGGCGGCCAATATACAAGATGAAATGGAAGCACTTGGCCCTGTCAGATTAACAGAAGTTCAAGAGGCGCAAAAACAAATAATTGCTGTCGCAAGAAGAATGTCTGATGAAGGATCAATTGTATTGGCAGGTCGTGGCGGCGATGATTATGTATAATTTATTCTAGTAAAATGACTTCAGCTATGAAACAAGAACAGGAAAATCACGATACTCATAACATTGTGCCCTTAGGTAGTGATGAAATTAAATCTATTTTAAAATCTCAATCTGAGACTGTTTTTAAAGATAAAAATATTTCAACTAACTCTAATTTTGTAAAAAAATCATTAATTGATATTGCCCTTGATTTTGAAGCAAAACAAAATATTACAGAAAATAAAGTAATCAATGACACATCAGAAAATGATAAAAAATTAAATGAAGAAAATAAAGTAATTAATGACACATCAGAAAATGATAAAAAATTAAATGAAGAAAATGATGTTATCAGTGACCAACAAAAAACTGAGGAGTTAATACCAGATGAAAATAATGATAGCGATAATAAAATAGATATGCCAGTTGAGGTAGAGCAATCTAACAACAAAGTAGATATTAACAGCATTGGTGATGGAAACTTAGATGAAATTGAAAAAGACGTTCAATCAGAAAAATTGATACAAGATGGAAGTTTTACAGATATCGAAAGTGATAATCCAAAACAACAAGATGAAAACATAGCTGATAAAAAGTCTGATGAAACTGTCAAAGCAGATGATGAAACGCAACAAGCTTTAGATTCTGTTAGAGATGCTGTTTCCCAATCAATGAATAAAAATGATGACGAAACCATAAAAAATTCAGAAGAAATTAAAAAACTTAATGACAGTGTGTCTGACAAATTTAATAAAGATTTGGAAGATTTTAAAAATATTTTATCATCGTTACCATCCTTAGCGGAGGAAGCAATCTATGAAGTCTTCCAAAATAAAATTCTTGAAATTTCATACGAACTTGCAGGCTACCAAATAGATAAAATGCCAGAAAAATATGAAAAGAAAATTAAGTCATTTATAAAAAATATAAATTGCTATCAAGATAAAATCACAATTGAGGTTAATGATAAAGATTTTGAAGCACTTTCCAAAATAAAAAAATTTAACATAAATGAAGATAAGAAAATTTTTATTTCGAATAAAGAACTTTCAAGAGGTGATATAATCTTAAATTGTGACGGAATGCGTTATTCAGAAAAAAGCAATTATTGTACTTAAAAATATTGGAAGTAATTTATGAATTTTGAGACGAAATTAATTGATAACATTTCCAAGATTAAAAGACCTAAATTAATTTTTAGTTCAGGAAGAGTTAATCACTTTGATGGTAATATTATTTACTGCGATCCGTTTCCAGCTCCTATAGGAAGTATTTGTATTGTAAAAGATCAAATGGGTAAAGAAATCCTCGCAGAAGTTATTCGTTTTGACGAAAAGCATAACATGTTGGCTATATTAGAACATTCTTCGCATATAGTTTCTGGATGCGAAGTTTCATTGAAAGATGATGGAAGATATATAGAAGTAGATAATACTTTATTAGGAAGAGTAACGGATGCCTTTGGGAAACCATTAGATGAAAAACCTTTGGGTAAAATAAAAAATAAATGGCCTCTTATGGGTAAAGTTATGAACCCTCTAAAAAGAAGTTTAATCAAAAAGCCATTAGATGTAGGGGTGAGAATAATAAATGCTTTATTAACCGTTGGTCAAGGTCAGAGGCTTGGTATTATTGCCGGTTCAGGGGTTGGTAAATCTGTGTTGCTAGGAATGATGAGTAAATATACTGAGGCAGATGTGGTTGTGATTGCCTTAATTGGTGAACGAGCAAGAGAAGTCGGAACTATGGTCAATGAATTATTTAATGATGACTCATCTAAAAAAATTACTGTAGTTGCTGTACCAGCAGATAGATCACCATTAATGAGGATTAGGGGTGCTAATAGAGCCACTGCTATAGCCGAATTTTTCAGAGATCAAGGTAAAAACGTATTATTAATAATGGATAGTTTAACTAGAATTGCACACGCGAAAAGAGAAATCGGATTATCATTAGGAGAAGCTGCCACTTCTAAAGGATATCCTCCATCCGTAATCTCTATGATACCTAATTTGGTAGAGAGGACTGGAACAAGTGATAAAGGAGATGGTAGCATTACTTCTTTCTACACAATTTTAGCTGATGGAGATGATAATAATGATCCAGTAGTTGATACAGCAAGAGCAATTCTTGATGGTCATATTGTACTTAGTAGATTAAATGCACAGATGGGTATTTATCCAGCAGTTGATATTCCGAATTCAATTAGTAGAGTTATGAGTGATCTTATTGAAGATAATCACTCTAATGCTTCAAAACTTTTCAGAAAACATGTAAGTGCTTATATAGAAAATAAGGACTTATTATTAATGGGAGGCTATACTCCAGGACAAGACAAAGATCTTGATGATGCCATAGCTATGTGGCCAAAATTAATTGATTTTATTTCACAAAGTAGTTCTGAAAAAGCAAGTTTTGAAAATTCAAGACTATCATTACTAAAATTGTATGAATAGGTAACGTAGTTGCAAAAAAAAATTAAAAGATTTCAGAGACTTGCTACAGTTAGAAAAAAAGATGTTTCAAAAGAAATTAATAACTCTAACTTAGTTCAAAATGAAATTATTAAAAATGAAAGCCTTATAGATCAAATTAACACTATTATGGAGAGTAGTAAAAATGATTCTTCAAACAAAATAATCCACTCAGGATATTTTAAAAATAATGCTCAACTATTGACCACACTTCAAAGTCAAAAAAATATTGCATCAAATAGAAATAAATATTTGCGTGAAGAAAAAGAAATAATTAGAAAAAAAATTATTGAAAATAATTTCAAGAAAAATAAAGCTGAAGAAAAAGTTAAAGATTATAAAAGAAATTATATTAGTGAATTAGAAAACAAAAACTATCAATAAAATATTTTAAATTACATATTCCAATAATGGCATTGTATTTGCAATTAATTTCGAAATATGGAATTTAAAATGAAAATTACAAATGATGTAAATAATAATACTGACTTTTTGTCTTTATCAAATAAAGGAGATGAGGATGCTTCTTTATTAGGCTCGTTGTTTTCCATCAACTTTAATATTAATGAAGTGAAATCAAGTGATATTTCAGATGATTTTGAATTTATTTTTAGTAAAGAAGATTTGGAAATTATTGATTATTTATCAAATATTTTACCTAATTTAAATATCAATAATCTAAATTCACATGATTTTGAAAGAGTTAAAAGTGAAATTAAATTAGATCAAAATATTAAAACTGAAATTAAAGATAAATTATTAAGTTTATTTAACACATCAAAGCCCTTTAATAAAAATTTCTTAATTAAGTTACCTGAATATCAAAAACTTAAAGTATCAAACAATAAAAATGTTGTTGATAATATAGGTAATTCTAAAATTAAAAATGAAAGTTCAAAAACTTTATCACCTGTTTTAAAAAGTATGGAACAAGCTATCAATCAAAGTGAACAAAAATCTATTAAATCAAATATTATAAATAAAAATAGTTTAGGTGTAAATTTTGATCATGACCTAGAAAATCAAACAAGATTAAATAAAAATAATACAAAGAATAATTTTGTAAAAAAAATTAACAAAAATGACCATCCAAATAAATTATATCAGATACCAAATTCTAATTCTTTTAAATATAAAGATAAACTTGATACAGCATCATTATTAGATTCAAAATTATCTAGCAACACAAATTTAAATTATATCAATAATCAATTTGTTGATGAATTAAAAAAGAATAAAATGAATGAAATTAAAATTAACGAAAAAGTTATTAACATTCAAAACTCTACTGATTTTAACGGCAAGGGAAATCAATTTTCTCAGCAAAATAGCACTTCATTTGCAAGTGGTGGAGTGAATTTTATCTTAGAAGGGTTATTAGAAACTCTTGATCTAAGTCAAAAAGGATGGACTTCAAAACTTGTTTCTAGAATTGAAAATGGTCTAGAAAGTGGTGGTGACGAAATTGAGTTTAATCTAAAACCAAAAAATTTGGGAAGACTAAAAGTCTCTATAAGTTTGAAAAATGGAACTGGAAACGTAAAAATAATTACAGAAAATACATTTGTTTCTAATGCTTTAAATCAAAATGAAAATCATTTACAAAAACTCTTTAATGACCAAGGAATAAATTTAGAATTTTCAGCTCATGACGATACAAAATACTTTGGCTCAAAAAATAGTTTTAACAAAAATTCAAGTAATAATGATCAAAATAATTTTCAAAAGTCTGTTAATGAAAAAGAAAAACAAAATGCAATAGCTGATTTAGATGATAATGTTTCATCTAGACATATTGTAAACGTAATAGCATAATTAATAACTGAGTAGTGAGAAAAAAATGGCTGAAGAAGTAGAAGAAGAACCAAAAAAAAGTAATTTGTTAAAAATAATTCTTTTTGTAGTAGGCGGCATTTTGTTAATAGCTGTTGGTCTTGGCATTGGTTATTTTTTATTTGGAGGTGAGCCTGAACCGGATCCTTCTGCTGAGGTTAACCAAATAATCGAAGGCAAAGAAGCTGAAAAGAAAAAAACAGAAGATGTTGAAAAAAAAGAAGGTGAAGAAGAAGGTGAAGATGGCATAATTAAAAAGAATGTTAAAGCTATCCCAGAAGTTGATAGTTATGAAACTACTTATTTTGAATTTCCAGGAGATTTTACAACAAATTTAAAAGGTAGTAGGAAATTTTTACAAGTAAGTGTGGGTGTATCTACACAGTACGATGAAAAAGTTATGGAGGTAGTTGACTCTCATCAATTAGCGTTACGTTCGGAAATATTATCAACAATAAGTGATTTTACTGAGGAAGATATTTCAGGAAGTGAGGGTAAGAAAAATTTATCGGAGAGATTAATAGTGGTTCTCAATAAAAAATTAGAATCTCTTGATGAATTTCCAGGTATAGAAGATGTATACTTTACCGCATTCATTTTACAATAGATTAGGATTTATAAATTAATGTCTAATACATCTAGAAAACTATCTTCTGACGAAGTATCAGCTTTAATGGAAGGACTGCAATCTGGAGAAATAACTGCAAACTCGGGATTAAATAATGATGTTGAAGTGACAGATTTTGCATTTGGATCAGATAACTTAGAACTTCTTGGTGATTACTACGCTTTAAGGTTAATTAATGAAAGATTTGCTCGATTAGTAAGAAGTATATTTTTGCCTATGATAAGATTGCAGCCAAAAATTAATCCATTTCCTCCAGAAGTAAAAACATATGATGAATACAGCGCAGGTCTTAATAGTTTTATGAGTTTAAGTACAAGTAGAATTGATGAGCTTAGAGGATCAATGTTACTTGTACTCGAACCTTCTTTTATAAGTGTTTTAACAAATTGTTATTATGGTGGTAAACTGGCGAACTTTCCTTCAGCAAAGGCAGAGTTTACAGCCACTGAAGATAGAATAATTGAAATTGTTTCTGATGGAATAACTCAATGCCTTGAAACAGCTTGGAAAGATCTTATGCCAATTACTATAAAGCATCAAAGTAGAGAAATTAATCCACAATTTGCAACTTTAGTTGAATCAACAGATTCTGTAATAATTTGTTCTTTTGTGGTTCAATTACCAAACGTTGATTCAGCTTCATTTGATATAATTTATCCTTTACAAACATTAAAACCAATTGCTTCTTTATTACGTTCTAGAGTTCAAAGTGATATAATTAATGATGATACAAGCTGGAGAGAACGCTTAGAAAAATCGGTATTGAATATTCCACTTCCAGTATCAGCAATTTTGAGTGAACCATCAGTTTCATTATCTAATCTTGTTCAATTTAAAGAGGGAGATATAATGAATTTACCTCCTGTTGATGGAGTAGATTTTTTTGTAAATGATAAAATTTTATTCAAAGCTGAAATTGGCGAAACAAATGGACAAGTGGCGGTTAGTTTAAAAAATAGATTATAAATATTGAGGAGTAATTTAATGGCAGAAAATGAAGCTGAAGCTCAAGTCGAAGAAAAAGTTACAGATAAAACAGGACTTGATAATCTTAAGGTACTAGAAAATATTGAAGTAAAACTTACAGTTGAGGTCGGCTCAACCGAGCTTAAAATAAGAGATCTTTTAAGACTTAATGAAGGATCAGTAGTAGAACTAGAAAGATTAGCGGGAGATCCACTAGATATCTTAGCAAACGGAGTTAAAATTGCTAAAGGAGAGGTGGTCATGGTTGGTGAAAGATTTGGTATAAGATTTACAGAGGTAACAAATCCAGAAAACCGAGTGCAAAAATTATAAATTACAAAAAATTGACACAAAAATAATCAAATAAAAACAATAACTTAATCTTAAAATTTGTTGATGGCATATTTTTTGCTTTCTTAGATGAAAAAACTAAGGAAAGCTACAATGTCACAATCAGTTCCAGATTTCACTACAGTTATTTTCGTAATATCATTTTTATTAGTGTTAGGTGCTGTTGCTTTTATTGTTAAGAAAAAAAGTGGACACCTAAAAAAAATTATTAAGAAGGAAAATAGTTTTGAGGTGATAAATCAAATGCCTCTTAACAATGGTTTCTTAGCTTATGTTTTTAAAGTTGACGAAGAAAAGTTTTTCTTTGTAGGGCATAAGTCTGGTAGGGGGTCACTTGCACAAATTGATCAACTTAAATCTAAAATAAGTAATTTAAATAACAAAGATTCAAAAAATTTATCAACTAAAAATATTTCTTTACAAGAGAAACCTAAGATTTCTAAACCTCTTCAACATGTAAATATCTCAGATTTATTAACAGCTCATAAAAAAGGTAATAAAAATGCGTAGAGCAATTTGCCCACAGCCGATAAATAGATTTTATTTTTCAAATCCAAAAGAACAAATTTATGAAATTATAATGAATTTATTTAAGAAATTATCTTTTTTCATAATTTTAATTTTAATCGGTGGATTTCCTGTACAGGCTATTGGAGATCCCATTGCGTCTGGGTTTCCTGCATTAAATGTATCCACTAACGGTGATACAACTGAATATTCATTTCCATTACAAATTTTGCTATTAATGACTGCTTTAACAGTTTTACCCTCATTAGTTCTAGGTATGACTAGTTTTACAAGAATAATTATTGTTATGTCAATTCTTCGTCAAGCCTTAGGTACGCAACAAACTCCTCCTAATCAGGTTTTAATAGCCATATCTTTATTTTTAACTTTTTTTATTATGGCTCCAACATTTAACAAAGTTTATGAAAATGCAGCGGTACCGTATATGGAAAAAAACTTACCTGCAGAAAAGGCTATTGAAACAGCTAGCTCTGAAATGAAAAAATTTATGGTAAAAAACACAAGAAAAACAGACTTAATAATGTTCACTGAATTAGCAGGTCTAGAAAAATATGATAAAGTTTCTGATATTCCCTTTAGAATAGCTCTTCCTGCATTTATGACTAGTGAACTTAAGACTGCATTTCAAATAGGATTTCTTTTATTCTTACCTTTCTTGGTAATTGATATGGTGATCTCATCGATTTTAATGTCACTTGGAATGATGATGTTGTCCCCTATGTTAGTTGCACTTCCATTTAAATTACTATTATTTGTTTTAGTAGATGGTTGGAGTATGACAGTTGGATCTTTAGTAAGCACCTTTTCAGCAGGATAAAAATATGAACTTTGATGAAAATATTAGTATGTTAAGTATGGCCTTCTATCAGGTTTTACTTGTTTCTGGTCCTATCTTAGCTTTGGCGCTCGGTATTGGGCTTTTGATAGGAATTATTCAAGCTGCAACATCAATCAATGAAATGACTCTTAGTTTTGTACCTAAAGTTATTGTTGTAATGTTAGGGATAGGATTATTAGGTAATTTTTTCATGATAGGACTTGTTGATTACTTTAATTTTATTTTTGATCAGGTTGCTGGTGTAGGGCAAAATTAAACACGAAAGAAATTTATTATGAATGGAATAGAGTTTGCTTTACCAGGAGTTAATTTATTTAACTTATACCAATATATGGTTATTTTTTTTGTATCATCTCTTCGAATTTCTTCCTTTTTAATTAGTGCACCATTTTTTTCATTAGGAGGAATACCATTACAAGTAAGAATTGTTGCAAGTGTAAGTTTAACAATATTTTTATTTCCTGTAATTAAAGTGCCAGAAATTCAAAACATGCAAGGTTTTAATTTATTTATACTTATTTTATCAGAAATAGGTATAGGACTTTCAGTAGGATTAATTTTAAATATAATTTTTTCTGCAGCAGCAGTTGCAGGTGAGAAGATAGCATCTACAGCAGGGCTATCGATGTCAAGCATGATTGATCCTCAATCTGGAGGACAAACACTTGTTTTAAGTACGGTATTGACTTTATTTCTTATATCTTGTTTTTTATCGTTAGACGGTCATTTGTATTTACTAAAATTACTTATAGAAAGTTATGTCTACTTACCAATTGGCCTAATTCTTGATTTTTCTAAGGTTAGCAATGTTGCTGTAAATACCTTTGGAGATATGTTGTATCTAGCTGCATTAATTAGTTTACCAATTGTGGGTGGATTATTGTTAATACAATGTTCGATTGGTATAATTACCAGATCTGCTCCATCATTAAATCTATTTTCATTCGGTTTTCCGATTTCTTTGATTAGTGTTTTTATCTTTTTGTTCTTAGGGGTTGAACCAATTTCAAATGCTTTTTCTGACTTAACGGCTACGACAATTAATTTAATTGACGAAGTTCTTCATTCTTACAAAGTGGGAAATCAATGAAATGGCTGAAGAAGATAATTCACAAGATAAAACCGAAGAACCGTCCCAAAGAAAATTAGATAAAGCGGCTGAGGATGGTCAGGTATTATCATCTAAAGAAATGTTTGTGTTTACATCTCTAATAATGGGTTTAATGGTTTTATCTTCAATACCTTTTTTTGCAAGAGATTTTTTAGCAATTTGGAAGACATTTTTCTTATTCGATCTTGATTATATAACTGATATTTCTCCTGCTTATGGCATGAATAAATTGATTAAATATGTAATAAATATAACACTAATTGTTGGTGTTCCATTAATATTAATTACTATAATAACTCAAATGGCTGTAGGAGGTATTAATTTTGCTCCAAAAGCTTTTCATTTCAAATCAAATAGGATCAACTTATTATCTGGATTAAAAAGGATTTTTTCTTCTAAAGGCTTGTTTGAACTTATAAAGTCTTTATTTAAGGTTGGATTATTAGGTGGAATTACTTTCTTTGTGATATATATCAATATGAAAGATATTATAAATTTATCTGAACGTAATTTATATTCCGCTTTATCAAATTTACTAAACAATTTCCCTCAACTCACAATTGCTCTGTTAATTGTTTTGGCTTTTATAGCAATCTTTGACTTTATTTGGCAGAAATATCAACATGTAGAAAAATTAAAAATGACAATTAAAGAAGTAAAAGATGAGCATAAAGATACAGATGGATCACCTGAGGTTAAGCAAAAAATTAGAAAATTACAAAATGAAATTGCCAATAGAGCTGCTACTCAAACTGCTGCGTTAGATAATGTAAAAGATGCATCAGCAGTGATCACTAACCCAACTCATTTTGCAGTTGCAATAAAATACGAGGTGGGTTCAGAAGGTGCCCCAAAAATTTTAGCAATGGGAAGAGGAATGATAGCAGAAAAAATAATAAAATTGGCTGATGAAAATAAAGTCACAGTTTTTCAAAGCCCCTTACTTGCTAGGGCTCTTTATTTTACTGGAGAAATAGGAAAGGAAATTTCTGAAAATCTCTATTCAGCTGTTGCATCTGTATTAGCATATATCTTTAAAATTGAAAGAGGAGAGGAAACAGAATATCCTGAATTTGACATACCTGAAAATATGAATTTTGATGAATATGGAAAAACAATTAAATAAACTTATGGTTATAATGTGAAGAAAAGAAAAACATTTGGACAAATTATCATTACTGCAATGTTTATTTGGTCTGCTCTTTTATGTCATTTTGAAGCAAGTTCCCTTCGTGAAGTAGGTGATACTACCAATGCTGCTCTATATTGGTTTTTTGGTTTTACTGCAGTTTTAGGAGCTTTTAGATTTAAAATTGCTGAATTGATATATGGATTAATTGAATTTAAAAATAAAAATAAAAAATAAAGTTTGTAGCCATGTCAAAAAATATAAATAATGATAATAAAAGAGTGACTTGCCATGGATGCAATTATTTCTTCATTACCCACAAAAAACAAAGGCCGTGGGGATGCAAAAAATTTGGTTTTATCTCTAAATTTATACCATCACTGGAAGTATTTAGTACAACTGGTATGGAATGTGCATATAAAAAAGAGAAGAATTAAGTATTTTATATTTGTTTAGTTAAAAACTATAGGAAAAATAAAATGGATACAAAAATGGAAGCTGTTCAAGAAAGCATAAAATTAGCTTTAGACGCAGCAGATGCAGCAACTGATGTAACTTCAGAATATAATAAAGTTAAAAAGGCACACGAAAAATTGGAGGCTAAGGTGAAACAAATTCATAAATATACAACGATCGTTTTTTTATCATCTATTATATCAGGTTTAGTTGTGATAATTGTTAGTGCTTTTTTATTTATGCAATCCTCAGATAAATTGACTAATATGACAGAAACAAGTAGGGAAGCACTGGTAGTTTTTGCAGAGAACGTCGATGGGGTAAACGCTTCGCTAAAAAATCTAGACATTGCTATTAAAAAACAAGGAGATTTACTAGAGGTTAACAAGAAATTAGTTGTAACTCTTGATAAAATAGAGAAAAGAGTTCAAACATCTAACGAAAATACAGTTTCAGAATTACAATTAATTACAAACACTCTTGTAAATGAATTAAATAAAAACTCTCAAGTAAGTATAGATAATAATAATAGACTTACTGCAAATTTAGAAAAGTTAAATAAATCTAATAATAAGTCTATCTCTAAAGCTATTCAACAGATCAGTAATAAAGCTATCTATAAACAAATCGTAGCTAACCAAGCAATACAAGCACAACAAATTTCAAAACTTTTAAAACAAAATAATAATGTTTTAAGTAAGATTGCTGATAAAACTAGTAGAATTAAATATCCATAATTTAGGAAGTTTATATAGTGAGTTTAATTAAATGAATCAAGAAATTGTAACTGATAAATCATTTCTACAGATTAAAACAATAAGAACATCTTCAAATGGATTTCTAATGAAACTTAAAGAGGGAGACGTTATTTTAGCACTTGATGGTGAAATGGTTAATAAGAGCTATGAAGAACTATCTAAAGAATTATCTGAAATAAAAGAAAAAAATGAAAAAAAAGTAATTACTTTATTTAGAGATGGAGTTATTTTTAATACTTTTATATATGGTCCTTTGGGAGTAATTTGTGAAAATATAACATATGAAAAAATACCAGAATTAGAAATTGCAAATATCAATGATCATTTTCAAAAAAATGAATTTTACTTTTTATTCGAAGTTTTTCAAAAACCTGGAAATGTTGCTATTTTACTTAATACAATGCCGTCGATTTTTGCAAGTATTGCTCCACCATTGTGGATGTTACAAAATAGGTTGTGGACTTTCTTTTGTATTACAATGGTATTTTACTTTTTGCTTTTTTCGATTTCTCCGTGGTTATTTTTCATAGGTTGGATATTAAAATCTTGGTATGTAGGAAATAGTCAGATAGATCTTTTAAGATTCTTTTATAGGCTAAACAATTATAGGTTAAGTTTAAGTTTTTGTGCAAAAAGTGAAAAAGAGGCACAAGAAATTGCTAGAAAATTTGATGATAAAATTGATTTTTATTTCTCTTACTTAGAGCCAGTTATAATAGAAGATTAATCTTAGTTAAATCTCATTAAATCAATTATCTCCCCTTTATAAATTTTATTTGAAAAAATAATTCTTTTTATTTTTTCTGCTACATCTTTTGGGTTTTGAAGATTATTACTATTTTCACCAGGCATTGCCTGTTTCCTCATTTTCGTATTTGTTTTTCCAGGATTTATTATTGAAATAGATAAATTATTATTTTTATTCTCCATAGACCATATTTTAACCATGTGTTGAAGTGATGCTTTAGATACAGCATAAGCACCCCAGAAAGGTCTTGGTTCATAAGCTACTGTTGACGACAGAAAAGAAGCTTTAGGTTTATTACTATTTTTTAGAAGTGGCTCAAAAGATCGAATAAGTCTATGATTGCTAATTAAATTGACATTAATTACTTCAATGAACTCATCACTACTTTGGTGATGGATAGGACCAAGAGTTCCTAGAATTGCTGCATTTGATATTAAAATATCTAATTTTTTCCATCTTTTAAATATTTCTAAACCTAATTTATCAATACCAATTAAATCATTCATATCGAGTTTAACTAAAGTACATGAACCACCATTATCGGCTATGACTTTTTCAGTTTTTTCTAGACTAGATAGAGATTTCCCAGTGATAATTGTATGGTAATTATGTTTCGCAATTGCAATAGCCGTTTCTGCTCCAATACCACTTCCTGCTCCGGTAATAAGAGCAATTTTATTTTTATTATTCATTAGATTATTTATTAAGTTTCAGAATTTCAGTCACATCTATTGGATATTCACCTGTAAAACAGTGATCAGTAAACTGTGGTATTTTTGAGTTCCTTTCTTCACATCCCATTGCTTTATAAGTGCCATTTAAAGATAGAAAAAATAATGACGTAGCTCCAACTAATTCAGTCATTTCTGTTAAATTAGATTTAGAAGCAATCAATTGATTATAGCTTGGTGTATCTATACCATAAAAATCTGGGTGTAAAATTGGAGGGCATGAAATTCCTAAATGAACTTCCTTTGCTCCTGCTTCGTAAACCATTTTAACAATTTTGCTTGAAGTAGTTCCTCTAACTATGGAGTCATCAATTAAAATAACTTTTTTATTTTCTATACATGATTTATTTACACTATGTTTAAGTTTTACACCAAATTGTCTAATATTCTGTGAAGGTTCTATAAAAGTACGACCAACATAGTGACTTCTGATTATTCCAAGTTCAAATGGAATTTTTGACTTTTGTGAAAATCCAATAGCTGCTGAAACACCAGAATCTGGTATTGGGACAACTACATCTGCGTTTATATTATTTTCAATAGCTAATTGTTCACCAAGAGCCTTTCTGTATGTGTAAACTGTTTTATTTCCTACTATACTATCAGGGCTAGCGAAATAAATTCTTTCAAATATACAAGGTCGTTCCGGGATTTTTTTAAATGGTTTAATTGAGTCAATACCTTTTTCAGTTATCACGATTATCTCGCCATTTTCTATATCACGAACATATTTTGCCCCAATCATGTCTAAAGCACAAGTTTCCGAAGCTAAAACAGGAGAACCATTTTTATCACCTAGAACTAATGGTCTAATCCCATAAGGGTCTCTTACCCCAATAAGTTTTTTGTTTGTTAGTATTACAAGTGAATATGCTCCTTTTACTTGATGGAGTGTATCAATTAGCTTATCGATTATATTTTTCTTTTTTGAACGTGCAACTAACTGGAGAATAATTTCAGTGTCAGATGAAGTTTGAAAAATAGATCCACTTTCTACTAAATATTTTTTAATTGAATAAGTGTTTGTTAAATTTCCATTATGTGCGCATGCGAAGCCGCCAACAGCTAAATTTGCAAAAAGTGGTTGTAGATTTTCAGGTTTAGATGCGCCAGTTGTAGAGTATCGTACGTGACCTATAGCTGTTTTACCAGGAAGTTGAGACAAAATATTTTTATTGTTAAAGTTATCTCCTACCAAACCTTGTTTTCGTACTGAATGAAAAACTTTTCCATCAAAGCTCACTATCCCTGCGCCTTCTTGACCTCTATGTTGAAGAGAATGAAGACCTAGAGTCGTTAGTACAGATGCTTCTTCAGTTCCAAATATACCAAATACTCCACACTCTTCTTTAAACTTATCATCCATTTTACAATACATTATATTTTCCTAGAACTTTTGTTTCAGAATTCTTTTTTTTCATTATCAATTTTTAGTGCTTCGTTATTAAATAATTTTATCAATAATTCAGAAGAAAAATTTACATATCTGAAGGAATATGATTCTAGAAGCGTATCAGGTAATTTTTTATCTTTACCTATTAAATATAAGAATCCTAAATAAAATAAAATGATTAATAAAAAACCTCTACAGGCACCAAAAATAAACCCACAAATTTTGTCAAAAATTAAAATTCCATTTAATTCAAATTTTGGAGATAACCAACTCGAGATAATACTAGATAAAATCAAAGTTCCTAAAAATGGAAAACCAAAGGCGATTAAATCTACAATCATCTCCTGTGATATGTGGTCTAACAATTTAATTTTAAACTTTTCAAAGAAATTTGACGCTATAATCAAAGACAAAATCCAAGAAATAATACTAAATAATTCTTGAACAAAACCTCTAAAAGTTGCTACTATACATGATGTAAGAATTATTCCAAAAACTATAATATCTATTATATTAAAATATATATTGTAAAAAGATTCCATCAGTATCTATTATCTTCACTAATTAATTCTACTAAGTCGCTTAAAACACTTAAATTGTTATAACTCATATCTTCGTGAATTATAACTTTTTGTTTTGAGGGTAAATTAATATTAGTAAAACCTAATTTATAAGCTTCTTTAATTCTTAATTCTGGCTGATTAACTTTTCTTATTTCTCCTGAAAGTCCAATTTCTCCAAAAAAAATACTTGTGAAAGATATTGGGATATTTTTTACAGATGAGATTATAGCAGCAGCTACGGCTAAATCTGCTGCTGGTTCAAATAGTCTTATGCCTCCTGCAATATTCAAAAATATGTCCATATTGGAAAGATGAATTTTACACCTTGCCTCTAAAACTGCGCATAACATAGAGAGCCTAGAAATGTCCCAACCTACTATTACTCTTCTTGGAGACGCTAATGTAGATTGAGTAACTAATGCCTGGATTTCAACTAAAATAGGTCTAGTCCCTTCTAATCCAGCAAAAATTGCTGTGCCTGATATATTCTTTTGTCTGTCAGACAAAAAAATTGCGGAGGGATTTACTATTTCTTTTAATCCATTATTAAGCATCTCAAACACACCGATTTCATTATTTGCACCAAATCTATTTTTAAAACTTCTTAAAATTCTATATTGAAAATTATTATCTCCTTCAAAATATAAAACAGTATCAACCATATGTTCCAAAACTTTTGGTCCAGCTATTGCTCCATCTTTTGTTAGATGACCAATTAAAATTAGTATAGTATTTGTTTTTTTTGCAGCTAATATTAATTCATGTGCGCTAGCTCTCACTTGTGATACAGTACCAGGCGAACTGTCTAATTGTGGTAAATACATAGTTTGTATAGAATCAATTACTAATACACATCTCTTTTTTTCTGAGTTTATTGTGATGGCAATATCAGATGCATTTGTGATTGATGCAAATTCTATATCATTATTCTTAATACCTAAACGGTCAGCTCTCATTTTTATTTGAGATAAACTTTCTTCTCCAGAAACATAAATACATTTTTCTTTTTGATTAGATAGCCTCCCAACGAGTTGTAGCAATAAAGTAGATTTCCCAATACCAGGATCCCCACCAATCAGAGTAACGGATCCTGGAACAAATCCACCACCAATTACTCTATCTAGTTCATTGAGATTAGTCTTAATTCTAGAGTATTCGTAATTTACATCATTCAGTTTTTCAAAGTTTATCTTTTCACCTATTGATTTAGATAAAATGCCAGAGGGTCTAGAATTATTTTTTTCAACTAATGTGTTCCATTGATTACATTGTTCGCATTTGCCGATCCATCTTGAGTAAACACTTCCACAAGATTGACAAACAAATTGTTTCTTGGATTTAATCATTTAAATAATACTTCAGAATTAATTGATTTTATAAATTCTTGTATTTTTGAGTTTGCTGAATTGAACATTTCCTCAGGTTTGCCAGACCATGAAATAGTTTGCTTATCAATTAATATGACCTTGTCAGCAATTCTACATACTGAAGCCATATCATGGGTAATTGTAATAGCACTTCCTCCAACTGATCTTACAGCTGTTTTAATTAACTTATCTATTAGACTTCCTGTTACAGGATCTAATCCAGAAGTAGGTTCATCAAATAATAAGATTTTTGGGTTTCCACAAATTGCTCTAGCTATGGCAACTCTTTTTTGCATTCCTCCTGAAATTTCAGAAGGATATAGATCCAAAATATCAGGTTGAAGTCCTAATTGTTTTATTATTGAAAATGCTAATTGTTTACCTTGTTTTTTATTCAATTTTTCTCTAATAGCTGTTTTAAAAATTATATTCTCCCAATTTTTAAGAGAATCAAATAGAGCGCCATGTTGAAAAGTAATTCCAAGATCTAGCAAAACTTTTTCTTTTAAATTTCTTGGTAAGTTTACCATTTCTGTGTCATTAATTTCAATTGAACCTTTGTCAGGTTGCAATATGCCAATTACATTTTTTAAAAGTACAGATTTTCCTGAACCAGATGCACCAATAATTGCTAAAGATTCTCCTTCGAGTAATTGAAAATTTATATTTTTGAGGACAATGTTGTTATTAAAGCTTTTTGATAAATCACTCACTTTTATTATGATTTTTTTATTTTTTCTTTTTTTCATATTTTAACCAAAAAATAGTGCTGTTATTATATATGTACTTGTTAAAATCATTACGGATGAAATAACAACTGATGATGTAGTTGCAAATCCAACTCCTTCTGCCCCTTTGCTCGCATTATATCCAAAATAACAACTTACCATTGAGATTATTAAACCAAAAATAGCGGCTTTTACAGTGCCTTGTATAATATCAATTAACTGTAAATATTCCATAGTTGCATATAGATATAGACTTGGATTAAAATTAAGTTTGTAAATAGCAATTACATAACCTCCTAAAATACCAATTGTATTTCCTATTAAAACTAAAAGAGGTATACAAACTAAGGAAGCAATTATTTTTGGTGCTATCAAATATTGCATAGGTCTAGTCCCTAATGTACCTAATGCGTCTATCTGTTCTGTAACTCTCATTGTTGCTATTTCTGCAGCCATTTTTGCTCCTATACGACCTGCTACCATCAAACCTGTCAATACTGGGCCTAATTCTCTAGTGATTGAGGTTAAAACAATTCTTGCAACCGTAGACTCTGAGTTAAATTCAGTAAAGCCATTATAAGTCTGTAGAGCTAAAACCATACCTGAAAAAAAAGTAGTTAAACCTACAACAGGTAATGAGAAATATCCAATATCTAGTATTTGTTGAAAAATTTTTTTTAAATACCAAGGTGGTTTAAATACCCAATAGATAGCGTTACAAAAAAAAATAAAAAAATGTCCAATATTTGCTACAAAATTAACAAATTTTTTTCCAGTTGTTCCAAGAATATCTAAAAAAAATTCAAGCAAATTTAATCACCTTTATTAAAAAATTTATAAGAGCTAATATTGCCTATATAAACGATCACCCATAAGTGTTAATAGTTCATAGCTAATAATGTTATTATTTTTGAGTAAATGTCCAATGTTAGAATTATCTAACAAACAAATGTGATCTCCTTCTTTTAACTTGTTTTTTTTAACATCAGTAATATCCAGAATAAAACTATCCATAGTTATATTACCGACAATTTTACACTTTTCATTTTCAATTAAAAAAACACTATTAGATTTTAACAATCTTAGCCAACCATCAGCATAACCAACTGCAATTGTAGCAAGTATTGAACTTCTTTTTAAAGTATCAATTCCACCATATGACACCTTTTCGCCAGCATTTACTTTTTTTATCTGAATAATTGGAGCATATAACTTTAGTGGGAATTTTAATTCTTTAGAACTAAAATTAAAATTTTTACCAAAAGTATCTATTCCATATAATCCAATGCCAGGCCTTGTCTGGTCAAAACAAAAATTTGATCCAAGTTTTATTCCGTGACTATTTGCAAAGCTAACTTTTATATTTGGAAAATTTTTAGAAAATTTTTTGAGTTCATTAAGTTGAAGCAAATTAATTTCATTTTCATTTTCTTGTGCATTTGAAAGGTGAGACATAATGTAATCTATTTTTACATTATTTAATAAATCTTTATTATTAATTAAAAAATCTCTCTCTTTCTCACTTAATCCCAATCTATTCATTCCAGTATCAATGTTAATTATAACTTTTTGCTTTAATGCTTCTTTTGAAAAATTTTTCAATCTTTTCAGTTGTTCAATATTATTCAATACAGGGATTAAGTTATTTTCAGAATAAATTTTTTCATTACCTGCTAAATAACCTTCAAAAATGGCAATTGATATTTTATTAGAGTTGAATTTTTTTCTAAGTTTAAGTCCTTCAAAAATATTTGCTACATAAAAATAATTACATCCAGATTCTAATAATGCACTAGCTACCTCTATCATACCCATACCATATGCATTAGCTTTTACAACTGCCGCGGCTTTCCCATTAGATGAGGTGTTCATTAAGTTCCAATTATATTTAATATCATCTAGAGAAATTTTTAGAATAGATTTCATAAAAAGATAATAAACAAATTCAAATAAATTTACTAATAGATTTGGTCTGGTAACCGCTCATTGTGGACTAAATCCATAAACCTTGTAAGTTTAGCCTCAAACTGTACTTGGATAATACCTGTTGGTCCATGACGTTGTTTAGAGACGATGATTTCTGCTTTTCCCTCTGCAGCGGTTCTTCTATCCTGCCATTTTGTAAACCGTTCGTTAAAGCTTTCTTGATTTTCATTCTCTTTTTGACTTGGTTCACTCTTATCAAGATAGTATTCTTCTCTGTATACAAACATTACTACATCTGCATCTTGTTCAATAGATCCAGATTCTCTTAAGTCAGCTAGTATTGGTCTTTTATCTTCTCTTTGTTCAACAGCTCTACTTAACTGAGATAATGCTAATATTGGGACATTTAATTCTTTTGCTAATGATTTTAAACCTCTAGTAATATTGGATATTTCTTGGACTCTACCCTGACTTTCACTAGCTTTTGATCCTTGAATTAGTTGTATGTAGTCAATTATAATTAAACCCAACCCATTTGTTCTTTTTAACCTTCTTGCTCTTGATGCAATTTGCCCAACGGAAATTGCAGGAGTATCATCAATAAAAAAAGGTAGGTTATGTATATTATTTTGAGTAACAACTAGTTTTGAAAATTCATCATCATCAATATCACCACTTCTTAATCTGTGAGAGTCTATAGTAGACTGTTCTGCAAGAATTCGTTGAGCTAATTGTTCAGCAGACATTTCTAAAGAGAATATCAAAATTGCTTCATTTTTATCTGACTTACTGCTTTGGGCTGCATTAAAGCCAATATTAGTTGCCAGAGCTGTTTTTCCCATAGCAGGTCTGCCAGCTAAAACAATTAGGTCTGATTTATTCAACCCTCCCAAATGACGATTGATACCAGAAAATCCAGTATCAATTCCTGATAATTTTCCTTTTCTATTATAGGCCGAATTAATTTGTTTAGTTGTACTGGCAAGAACGGTTTTAAAATCCGATGGCCCTGAATTAATTTGATCTTTTTCAGCTAGATTATATAATTTTTCTTCTGCAATAGATATTTCTTGATCAGGAGTAATATCAATTTTTGGATGGTTTGCTTTGTGAATTAACTCATCAGCTATAATAATTAAAGATCTTCTAATATAACAATTGCGTATTTCTTCAGCATAAAATTTAGCTTTACTTAGAGACAAAACTCCATCTCTTAAATCTGTTAGATATTGTTCAATATCTATATCTATATTCTGTTTGTTATCACTTAGATAGTTTTTTAAGGTAAGTGGGTCTGCTAAACGACCATTATCTATAAATAAAATGCTCGCATCATAAATACTTGAATGCAAAGGATCAAAAAAGTAGTGAGAATTAAAATTTGTAGGGAGTTCTTCTAAAATCTTATTATCAAAAAGTATTGATCCTATTAGACTTTGTTCGGCCTCAAGGTTTTGGGGCATTACATTTTTTTTTTTGATTATGTCATTAGAATTAACGTAGTCTTCGACTATACTGTCATCCATAATTGCGTCTCCTGAATGGAATGGAGATTTATTTTTAATAATCTATTAATAAAAAAACAAGACTATAAATTATTATTCTTGTAATGCCTCTTTTTTGATTTTATTTTTATCTAATTCTTCTTTGTCCAAATTTATTGAATTGTCAGTATTGACTGTTCTTAAAACTTCTGGGATTTTCTCAGTTTTTTTATCACTAATTTTTTTTACAAACCGTTTTGCGTCTTTTTGGGCTCTTTCTGATCGTATATCCCCTCCAGTTATTTCTGTTGTGATAATAGCTTTTCCAGATTTTGATTGTTCTTTGGCTTCTTCAAAAGATCTAGCAATATTTAATTTTAATTTTACATTTACTTCTGGATGAAGTTTGATTAGTACATCTTCAAATGACAAGGTTTTAAGAGTTTTGTTTAAAACAATGTGTGATTTATTAATTGATAAACCTAAATTAGTAACCTCTTGAGCAATATCTTTGGCTGAAACTGAACCATACAGTTGTCCAGATTCACTTGCAGCTCTTATTACAATAATTTCTTTAAAATTTATGTTTTTTGCTAAACTTTGAGCTTCTTTTTTTCTTTGAATATTCTCACCTTCCAATTGTACTTTTTTATCTTCAAAAATTTTAATGTTTTCTTTTGAGGCAAATACAGCTTTGCCTTGGGGCAATAAGAAGTTTCTTGCATATCCAGACTTAACTGTAACCAAATCGCCTATTTGACCTAATTTTTCAATACGCTCTAATAAAATAATGTTCATCAAATTCTCCGTTATTAACCAACAACATAAGGCATTAGCGCTAAAAATCTTGCTCTTTTAATGGCTTTAGAGAGTTCCCTTTGTCTTTTAGCTGAAACAGCAGATATCCTAGATGGTATAATTTTACCTCTTTCAGATACATATCTTGTTAATACTTTAAGATCCTTATAGTCAATTTCAGGTGTGTTAGGTGTTGCAAACGGGCAAGATTTTCTTCTTTTTTGATTAGGCTTTCTTATTGCCTCTCTTGTTATGTGTAATTGTGTCATTAACTATTCCTTCATTATGTAATATTAGTTTCTTGATATTTTTCATCTGTAACCGTTTCGTTATTTAATCTTTCAGATTTGTTTACCATTAAAGGTGAAGGTTTTTCATCTATAGATTTAATTTTAATTGTAAGAAATCTTACAATGTCCTCGTCTAACCTCATTAAACGTTCATATTCTTGAATAGCTTCTGGAGGCCCATCAATATTTAAGAGCATGTAATGCCCCTTTCTATTTTTATTGATTTTGTAAGCAAGGTTTCTAATACCCCAATTTTCTCTTTTTTTAATTTCTCCTTTAAAAGATTCAATAACTGTTATAAATTTTTCTAATAATGTTTCAAATTGACCTGGTGTAAGGTCTTGTCTTCCAATTATTACACTTTCGTATAATGCCATAATTTTCTCCTTCTGGCTTTATGGGTGTCTAATACCCAGGTTATCCAACAAGACACTTGCTGGAAAGGAGCACATAAACTGATATTATATTTATGTTAGTATTTTATTTATTTCAGGAACATAAATGTTTATAAAAATTATGCAATACATAATTATAAATTTTTAATAATTAATGAGGAATAAAAATGAACTTTATAGTTTTCCCTGGACAAGGTTCTCAAAAAATTGGGATGGGTAAAAAGCTATCGGAAAATTTTCCTGAAGCAAAAGAAGTTTTTGATGAGGTTAATGATGCTTTGAACATGAATTTAACTAAAATTATTTGGGAAGGTTCAGAAAAAGAAATTTCATTGACTACTAACGCACAACCTGCACTTATGGCATGCGGAGTGGCTGCGTATAGAGTTTTAAGCAAATTAGAAAATAAAAATTTAAAACAGTTAGCAGATTTTACTTGTGGACACTCATTAGGTGAATATACAGCTATGACAGTTGCAAAAGTTTTTTCTCTTAAAGAATGTGCAATTTTACTTAGATTAAGGGGTGAAGCTATGCAAAAAGCGGTTCCTGTTGGTAAGGGAGCTATGGCAGCTTTGATTGGAATTAGTATTAGTCAAACAATTAAAATTATTGAAAAAGTTCAAACTCATGGAATTTGTGATATTGGAAATGATAATGCAGATGGTCAAGTAGTTATAAGTGGAGATATAAAAGCAGTTGAAAAAGCAATTGAAATTGCCAAAAATAATGGTGCTAAAAGAGCAATCTTACTTCCTGTTAGTGCTCCTTTTCATTGTAGATTGATGGAGCCTGCTCGTGTGATTATGGAGGAAGCTTTGAATGACTCAAAATTTGATGTGCCTCTAATTCCAGTAGTGTCAAATATTACAGCATTAGCTCATACAGATCCTACAATATTAAGAAAAAACTTAATCGATCAAGTTACTGGTACTGTCAAATGGCGAGAGACGATGGAGTTTGCAAAAAATCAAGGTGTTAAAAAAATAACTGAATTAGGAAGTGGAAAAGTTCTTACAGGAATTGCAAAAAGAATGGTAAAAGATATTTCAAGCGAAAGTTATGAAGATCCAAAAGATTTTGATGCTTTCCTATAAATTTTGACGGAGAAGAGATATGTTTGATCTAACAGATAAGGTTGTTTTATTGACTGGAGCCACAGGAGGTATTGGAAAATCTATAGCAAAAAACATGAAAGAAAAAGGTGCTAAACTTATTCTATCAGGAACAAGAAAAAATATTCTTGATGAACTTTCTTCTGAGTTAGGAGGTGATACAAAAGCTATAGCTACAGACTTAACCTCTAAAGAAAGTGTTTTATCTTTGGCAACAGAGGCTGAAAGTACTTTTGGTTATATAGATATTCTTATTAACAATGCTGGCATTACAGCAGATAATCTTTTTTTAAGGATGAAAGATGAAGAATGGGAAAATGTTATAAATGTTAACCTGTCTGCTAGTATGAGGCTCACAAGGCAAGTTATAAAAGGTATGATAAAAAGAAAATCTGGAAGAATTATTTTTATTAGTTCAATAGTAGGATTTACTGGAAATCCAGGTCAAGCCAACTATTCAGCTTCTAAATCTGCTTTATCAGGGCTTACAAAATCTATTGCATTAGAAGTGGCAGCTCGAGGAATAACTTGTAATTTAATTGCCCCAGGATTTATATCAACACCTATGACAGATAAACTAACAGATGATCAAAAAAGTAAAATAATTGTTAATATTCCTGTTAATAGGTTAGGTAACGCTGAAGATATTTCAACTGGGTGCATTTTTTTAGCTAGTAATGAAGCAAGTTTCATAACTGGAACTACATTACATATTAATGGTGGAATGAGTATGATATAATTTTTTGAGTATGAATACATTATATACTTGGCATCATTACATATTTATGTTACTCGAATTCAAAAAAAGTTGTTTTCATATTTTAAGGGGATTTTAATGAGTGATATAGCTGGTAGAGTTACAAAGATTGTAGTTGAGCATCTTGGTGTAGATGAATCAAAAGTTATTGAAAGTGCTAGTTTTATAGATGATCTGGGTGCTGACAGCTTAGATACTGTAGAATTAGTTATGGCTTTTGAAGAAGAGTTTGAATGTGAAATCCCAGATGATGCAGCTGAAAAAATTCAAACTGTAAAAGATGCAATAGACTTTATATCTTCAAATAGTTAATATACCTACTTAATTTTGCTCGAGTTATAATTAGGAGTTTTTATGCGTCGAGTTGTCGTTACGGGATTAGGATTATTAACACCCTTAGGATTAGGTTTAGACACTAATTGGAAAAGACTTATTTCTGGTACAATTGGTATAAATAAAATTGATAATTTTGAAGTTTCAGACTTGCCCTGTAAAATAGCAGGACAAATACCAAAAAAGAGCGATGATCCTGAAGGTGGTTTAAGTATTGATGATTGGATAGAACCAAGAGAATATAAAAGAATTGATAGGTTCATAGCTTACGGTCTTATTTCAGCTGCTCAAGCAGTTGAAGATTCAGGCTGGGCTCCAAATAATGAAAATCAAAAGAATAGAACGGGTGTAATACTTGGTTCTGGTATTGGAGGTCTTGAGACTATCTCTAACACAACTGAGCTTTTAAATTCGAAAGGTCCAAGGAAAGTTAGTCCTTTTTTTATACCGTCTGCTTTAATAAATTTATTATCAGGTCAAGTAAGTATTAAATATGGTTTTAAAGGTCCAAACCATTCTGTTGTTACTGCTTGTTCAACTGGAGCTCATGCTATTGGTGATGCATCAAGAATTATCCGTTATGGTGACGCAGATGTAATGATTGCAGGTGGAGCTGAAGCAGCTTGCTGTAGAATTGGCATGGCAGGTTTTGCTGCCGCAAGAGCATTAAGCACTAACTTTAATGATAATCCTAAACATAGTTCTAGACCTTGGGATGAAGACAGAGATGGATTTGTTATGGGAGAAGGTGCTGGGGTACTCGTACTTGAAGAAAAAGAACATGCTCTTGCAAGAGGTGCAAAAATATATGCAGAGATAAAGGGCTATGGTTTGTCTGGAGATGCTCACCATATAACAGCTCCAGCTGAAAATGGAGATGGTGGTTTTAGAGCTATGTTATCAGCTATTCAAGACGCAGGTATAAGTGCTACAGACCTTGATTACATCAATGCGCATGGTACGTCTACGCCTTTAGGTGATATAATTGAATTGAGGGCTATTGGTAGACTTCTTGGACAAAAAATAGAAAATACCAGTATTAGTTCAACTAAATCTGCAACAGGACATTTGTTAGGTGCAGCTGGTGCTATTGAAGCTATTTATTCAATATTATCAATTGTAAATCAAACTGCTCCTCCTACAAATAACTTAGTTAACCCAGATAAAGATTCACTAGGTTTTGATTTGGTGCCGATTAAATCAAAAAAAAGAAACATAAAAAATGTACTCTCAAATTCTTTTGGTTTTGGAGGTACAAATGCAAGTTTAGTGATTGGAAACTCAGATTGAGTTTGAAAAAAAAGTTTGTACTGTCATTTTTATTGTTTTTTTCACTTTTGGCTTCGATCTATATATATATTGATTTAATAATTAATAGAGTTGTTGTTTTTGACGATACTTATTATTTATTGAATAAAAACACTAGCCAAAAACAAATAATATCTGAGCTTAGAACAAAAAATATAAATATTTCTTACATAAACTGGAAATTGGTATCATTGTTTCATAGAAGACCTTTTATTCCTAAAGCGGGAGAATATTTAATTCCCAAAAATCTTAAGCTTTTTCAAATACAAAAAATTTTACAAACAGGTAAAACAATAACTAGAAACTTTACATTAATCGAAGGAACTACAGCTGTTGATCTAAAAAATAATTTAATAAAAAACCCTTATTTGACTGGAGAAATTAAGGATTTAGAAGAAGGCATTTACAAACCAGACACATATCTTTTTAAATTAGGTTATCCCAGAAGCAAACTTTTAAATCAAATGAAAAAAGCTCAACAACAATTATTAAATTCTGTTTGGAAAGAAAAACCAAAAGATTTTGTCTTAAAGAATAAAAATGAATTATTAATACTTGCTTCAATAATCCAGAAGGAGTCTGGGCATATTGACGATAGTAAATTAGTAGCGAGTGTTTTTATCAATAGACTTAATAATAAAATGAAACTTCAATCAGATGTTACACTTGCATATGGTTTTGAAGTTAACGGTAAAAACATTACAAGAAAAATGTTGAAATCAACTAATCCATACAATACGTATAAATTCCATGGTTTACCACCAACGCCAATATCCTACCCAGGAGAAAATGCTTTAAATGCTCTAAAGTTCATAAAAAAAACTGATTATTTTTATTTTGTAAGCGATGGCAATGGAAGACATAGATTTTCTAGGACTTATAGTTTACATAAGAAAAATATCAAGTTATGGAAAGATAGTATGAACAAGGATAAATAATGTCTAATATCGTTAACAAAGGCTTATTACTTATTATTTCATCACCCTCTGGTGCAGGTAAAACTACTATATGTAGAAAGTTAATCGATGAAGTTGATGATATTGATTTATCAGTTTCGGTAACTACACGAAAAAAAAGAAAAGATGAAATTGAGGGTAAACACTATTTTTTCAAAAATGAAGATGAGTTCAGAATATTATTAGAAGAAAATCAATTCCTAGAGCATGCTAATGTTTTTGGGTGTCTATATGGAACGTTGAAAAAAGAGGTTGTCTCAAAAATTAATAAGGGTACTGATGTTATTGTAGACATTGATTGGCAAGGGACAAGACAAATTGCAAAACAATTGCCAAAAGATGTTGTAAAAGTTTTTATTTTACCTCCATCAATGAAAGAACTTGAAAACAGGCTTGGCAAAAGAGCAAGTGAAAATAAAGAAAATTTTAAAAAAAGAATGTCTGAGGCAAAAAAAGAAATAAGTCACTATTCAGAATATGATTTTGTTATAGTCAATAATGATCTTCAGTTAGCTGTAGATCAAATTAAGCTAATTTTACTCTCAGAAAGACTTAGAAGGTATAGACAATTAAATTTAAATAAAACAGTAGAAAAACTAATTTAATTTAAAGTTGAGTTAATTTTTTTAGCTATTTTACAAAAATCAACAACAGATAAATTTTCGGGTCTTAAATTTGGTGAAATATTTAGATCTTCTAAAATTTTTTCACCGTTAATTTCCTTTAGACTAGTTTTAAGCATTTTTCTTTTCTGACTAAAAGCAAGATGAGTTATTTTTTCAAGGGATTCAAATGACACCTCATAAAGAGGTTTTGAAAGTGGTTTCAATTGTATTACTGAAGATTTAACTTTAGGTTTGGGTATAAAAGCTTCACTTGGAATATCAAATAATTTTGAACTTTCAGTTAACCAATTTGTTAAAATTGATAACCTTCCGTAGTTTTTCGAACCAGGTTTTGCAACTATTCTTTCAGCAACCTCTTTTTGAAACATCAAAGTAAGCAAATCAAAGTTCTTAATATATTTCAACAATGTAATCAACATTTTCGTTCCTACATTGTATGGAAGGTTTGCTATTACTTGTCTTGGTGCTTTACCTAAATTCCAGATAGGATAATGTAAAGCATCGTCAATAATTATGTTTAGTCTATCTTTATAAATTATTTTTAGTTCACTTAACATTTTCTCAGATTGAATATCTTTATCTATTGCAAAAACAATTGCAGATTTATTTTTCAAAATAGATCTTGTTAAACTTCCTGGTCCAGAACCAATTTCTATAATGGTTGATGCTAATGGCTTTGATTGTTTAACAATTTTATCAGTTAAATTTAGATCAAATAAAAAGTTTTGACCTAAAGCTCTGTTAATTTTTACTTTATTTTTTTTTAAAGTTTCTTGTATGGTGGGTAAATTTTTAATTTCATTACACATTGTTTTTATTAGTACTCATTTCATAAGCAAGATTAATTGCTGAAATTAAACTCTCTGGATTAGCTAAATTTTTACCTGCTATGTCAAATGCGGTACCATGATCAGGAGATGTTCTAATAAAATCTAAGCCTAATGTAACGTTAACTCCATTATTAAAATCTAAGGTTTTGATTGGTATAAGTGCTTGATCATGGTACATACAAACAGCTAAATCATATTGACATCTTTTGCTAAGTGAGAAAGCATTATCTGCTGATATTGGCCCAGTGACAGATATATTATTAAGTTTTTTTAATTCATTTATAGCTGGTTTGATTATCCTTATCTCTTCATCACCTAAATCACCATTTTCACCTGCATGTGGATTCAAACCTGTAACGACAATAGATGGTTTTTTTATATTAAAGAAATTTTTTAGATCATCAACCGCAATGTTTATTTTGGTAATAATAAGTTCTTTGGTAATCAATTCAGTTACCTTTTTAAGAGGAACATGAATTGTTAATGGTAGAGTTTTTAGTCCATTCGTTGCTAACATCATAACTGGATTTTTCTTTTTAATAGATAGTGATCCTAGAAAATCAGTATGACCCTCAAAATCGAAACCAGATTTATACATAATATATTTGTTAATTGGGTTCGTTACAATTGCAGAAGCAACACTATTATTAAGTATTTCTACAGTTTTTATTATTGAAAATTTTGTAAAAGAAAAATTTTCTATATTTGGTTTTCCATATTCAACTCCATTATTGAGTTTTATAGGGATGATATTAAAGCAATTTTCTTTATAATCAGAAAATTTGATTTTATCTTTAATTTCATTAATTTTTATACTGCTGTTAATTATTTTTTTACATTCTTCAACTAATTTTGGATCTGTAATAGCTACTAAATTGATATTTTTACTAATTCTATGAGATTCTTTAGCTTTTATAGTTATCTCAGTGGATATACTAGCTGGATCTCCAGCGGTTATTAATATTACCTCTTTAGTAGCCTTCATTTTATTTTTTCAATTTGTAAAATGTTTGCATCATTTTTAAGACGTTTAATTAGTTTTTCGCTGTATATTAAGAAGTATTTATTCAGTCTTGTTTTTTTTAATTTTTTATAATTAATTTTTTCTAATTTAGCTTCTTTTTTATCACATTTAACATAGGTATATCCACTATTGCCAAGAAATATTGGTTCTGATAATTCGAAAAAATTTAAGTTTTCAATAATACTCTCTATTTTAGGACTTAAATCTGCAATCCTTGACTTAATGACTTTTAAATCTAAATTTTTACTATTTGCCTTTTCAAAAACTTTTAATACATCACAAGTGCTCTTGTTTGATAAAAGACTATCTAAATTATTTTTTATTTTTTTGTATGCTATATTTCTCTTTTGAAAATTAAGTGGAAATCTTAATTGTGCAAGTAAGATTATATCTTCTTTTTTACTTAATTTTCCCTTTTGACGTTTAGCTAATACTTTTATAATCTTGATTTTGTCTTTATCATGAAAAGTAAAAATTTCACCCTCATTTATACCTATTCCCTTATTCAAACCTCTAATATTAGCAATATTTTGAATATATTTAGGTAGATTTTGAAAGTTATACCATCCAATTTTACCATTAAATTTTGAAGAACTACTTATTGAAATTTGCTTAGCAATCTCAAGAAAGTTAGCACCATCTTTTAGAGCAAAATTAATCTTTTTTAATAGTATATTATTGTTATTTTTATTGATTACGATCTCAGCTAAGTCATATAAATCAACATTATTTCTGTACTCATTTGATTCAAATGTTTTTTCAATATTTTTTTCTATTTTAGAAAACTGCGTATTATATTTATCTCTTAAAACAATTCCCCATATTAATTGAGCTTTGTGTTTTTCCAACAATACGGATTTTGAAATAGAATGTTTTTTTAAAAATTGATCTAATTTTAGTTTTGAATTTTCAAATTCAGCCAAAAGCATTCTATTTGCTTGATTTGATACAATTGAAGTTAAATTTTTATTTATTTTTTTCCCAGCTGATAAAATGACTTTTTCATTTATTAGAGCTTGAAGAGATTGATTGTAGTAATTTTCTATGTTTTTTATTTTTGAGTTTTGATTTATAGATATGGATATTAACTTTGCTCTATTATAAATATCAACTTTTGTAATTGGTATATTATTAACAATAGTAACAATGTAATTTTCTTCACTAAATCCATGTTTAAATGTATAAGTAATAAAAAAAATAATTAGAAATAAAAATTTTATAACCATCTCTAATTTATTACCTTTTTTTAACATATTTAATTTCATCTATATCGCTTATTAAATAACAACCTGAAAACAATCCTATTAGCGTTGGCCCAAATCCAGCTAGCAACGGAGGGAGTTTTTCTGAAAATCCTAATGCAAAAATAAAATCTCCAATAAAGTATAAACTAAAACCAACAACCAATGATAGTGAAACTATCCCTACTTCAATCTTTCTTTCATTACTCCTTAACATTAAGGATGCGGAAAGTAAAATCATTGAAATAATTAAGAATGGTTGGCATATCAATTTAAAAAAATGGACTAAATGTTTAGAAATGTTAAGGCCAAAAGATTTCATTTTTATTAGGTAATATGGAAAATCTAGTAAAAATATTTTGTCAGGTTTTTTTGTGGCTACACTTAGCTGACTAGTATCAAAATTAATTGAATAAGAAAATTTTTTTAATCTGGTCACTTTATAGTTTTCATCAATTGATTGTACATTATAAAGTAATAATTTTTGGGAAGTAAATTTACCTTTTTGTGCTTTAACTTTTTTTTTAAAAATTTTGGCATCATTATATTCAAAAATATTTAGATCAAACAAAGTATTTGTTTTTTCGTCTATTTTATTAGCATTAATTATTAAATTCCTTTTCCCAGAAATATGCTTTATCCAAAATCCTTTAGTATCAAATGATAATTCTTGGATATTTACTTTCCCAAAAAATAATGCTTCTAAATTTTCATACTTTTTGTTCATTAATGTTGAAAAAGGATTTAAAATTATTATTGAAAACAGTCCAACAAAAAAGAAACAAACTAAAATTGGTGAAAGAATTTTCCATAATGAAACTCCAGAGGCTTTCGAGATAACATAATAGTTTTTTTTTCGCCATTGGTTAAAACATGCAATAGATCCAATCAGTGCAGCAAATGGTAAAATTTTTTGAATATTACTTATTATTTTTAAAGAAGCCATCCCAACCAAGTCAATGAAATCTGCCTTTAATAGATGGTTTACTCCTATTTTATTTGAAGATCTTCTAAATAGTTCAATTAAATCAATAAAAAAGATTAAAATTATTAAAAAAAATAGAGCAAATATAAAAAATTTAAGTAAATCCTTAGTAAAATATTTATACATGATTATTGGGTGACTAATAAGTCTTATCATTATTTACTGACCCTTTTAGTAAATGATATAATTCTATGATATTTATTGTTATAATTTAGTAAAAAAACACATGTTATTAAAATTAAAAAAGGAAAAACATACATTACAGGTAAAAATATAATATTAGAATGAACAGCGTTTTTAATAATTAAAACAATACTTTGAATAATTATAAGAAGACCAATTCCAATTGTTTTTCTATAAATTGAAAAAATCCTTGAAAAATTATCTTTAAGTATTACCACCATCACAATCATGCTAAAAACTAAGGGCATAAAAACAATTGTGTTTCTGCTGTGCGCTTCTGCTAATAATTTTCCTCTATTTTCTTTTGCATTTTTTGATTTTTTTAATAGCTCAAAAAAATTGTATTCATTATATTCTACAACTCTTGAAGATGATTTTTTATTATTTTCCTGTAATATTTCTATATTATAACTCTTAAAACTTAATATAGTTGATCTATCATTTGTATCAGTTGAAATTCTAGTGCCATCTTGCATGTTTAAAATTATACTGTTTTCAAAATTAAGCTTTCCTTTTTTTGAAAAAAATTCCACAACGAACTTGGGATCACTTCTATCTTGAATAAAAATCTCTTCTAATTCATTGTTTTCATTTAAACTATTAATAAAAATTGTTTGATATTTGTTTAAATCAATAAATATATTATCTCTAATAATTAAACTTTTAGAACTATTTCTTATGTCATTTTGCAAAACTTTAAAATTTTTATAGGTTTTTGGCAAAATGAAGTGTGAAATAATAAATAAAGTTATAGAAGCTATTATTGCAACAAACAGAGCAGGATTGCTTAATTTCATTGGATTAATTCCAGCAGATTTCATTACTAAAATTTCTTGATCATTTTGAAGTTTTAAATATGAAATCATACAACCTGCAAATGTACCAAATGGTATAGCCATTAAAAGCCAACTTGGAAGACTATATGCAGATAAAATAAAGAATTCTAAAAGACCAGCTCCTTTGTCGATTATTAATTTTATTGTTTTAAATGATTGACTTAACCATATAATCCCTACAAAAACAAAAGTAGATATTATAACATTGGTTAAAGTTTGCCTAAAAATATATAAAGTCAAAATCATAAAAGCTTTTCTCAAAGATTTATATTGAATTTTTTTTAAATATTAATAGTACTATAACTAATTTATATTAATACAATAGTTCTATTTGAATTTAAGGAAAAAATATGTTGAATGATAAGCGTTTTATAAAATTTAAGTTTGAAAAACAAAGTGATAATATTAAATTTAAAGATAACGACATAAATGTTTTATTTTATTCAGAAAAAAACATTCTACTATCTGAAAATTTCAGTACTCAAAAAGATTTACTAACCTTATTCAACAAAATTATCACAAATGAAATATCTAATATAATTTTAGTAAGATCAGAAAAGGGTAATTTTCTTTTAGTTAAAAGAAAAACTCTAGATAAGGATTTAACATATAAATATTTAGAAGAATTAGGTGGTAGAATTTATAATAAATTAAAACTCTTAGGTTCTTCTCAAGCAAAAATATATGAAAATAACATTTCTATTAATGAACGAATGGCTTTGGGGATTATATTAAGCTCATACAAATTTCAGAATTACAAAAAAAATAAAATAAAACAAATAGAAAATCTAAAAAATATTGTTTTTGTTTGTAAAGAACCCAGTAAAAGTTTAAACAAAATAGCTGAAATACAAAATCTTGCTAAGGGTGTGTTTACCGCTAGGGATTTAGTATGGCAACCACCAAATATATTATATCCGTCCTCATTTGCTAACGAATGTAAGAAGTTGAAGAAAATAGGTGTCAAAGTAAGCATTTATAACGAAAAACAACTTAAAAAAATTGGAATGGAAGCACTACTTGCAGTTGGACGAGGATCTAGAAAAGATAGCCAAGTTGTTGTTATGGAATGGTCAGGCGGTAAAAAAGAAAATAAACCCATGGCATTTATAGGAAAAGGAGTGTGTTTTGACTCTGGTGGACTTTCTTTAAAGCCAGCAAAGTCAATGGAAGATATGAAATGGGATATGGGAGGAGCAGCCACTGTAACTGGAATCATTGAAGCCGCTGCACTTTCTAAGTTAAAATATAATTTAATAGGCGTTATAGGTTTGGTAGAAAATATGCCAGATGGCGATGCACAAAGACCTGGAGATGTTGTGAAATCCTATTCTGGTCAAACTATAGAAGTTTTAAATACAGATGCTGAAGGAAGGCTTGTACTAGCTGATATACTTTCTTGGACTGAGAAAAAATATAAACCTAAGTTTATAGTTAATTTTGCCACATTAACTGGGGCGATGATTGTAGCTTTAGGAAATATTAGGGCTGGATTGTTTTCAAATAATAAAGAAATTTCCGAAGCTATTTTTAATTCAGGTGAAATTACAGGTGAAAAAGTTTGGATAATGCCCCTAGACGACGATTATGATAAATTGATTGAAACAGAGATTGCAGATATGAAAAATATTGGAGGACCTAGTGCAGGTTCAATAACAGCAGGATGTTTTTTAAAAAGACACGTAGAAAAAACCCCATGGGCTCATTTAGATATAGCTGGAGTTACTTGGCAAAATAAATCTACTCCTTCTATACCATCTGGTGGAGTGGGATGGGGAGTTAGAATGTTATATCATTTAATAAAGCAAAATTAAATATTATGTAAATGTCAAAACCCTAAAAATATCTTGATTGTTTCAATCAATTAATGAATATAATCAAACTAAATTGGAGTATGAAATATGTCTGTTGAAAAAACATTATCAATAATTAAACCTGATGCTACTAAGAGAAATATAACTGGTTTGATTAATGCTAAATTTGAAAATGCTGGGCTAAAAATAATTGCACAAAAGAGATTACAATTAACTAGATCTATTGCTGAAAAATTCTATGAAATTCATAAAGATCGTCCTTTTTACAATGATTTGGTGAATTTTATGATTTCAGGTCCTGTTGTTGTTCAAGTTCTGGAAGGTAATAATGCAGTAAAATTAAACAGAAATATTATGGGTGCGACTAATCCAGAAGATGCAGAAGAAGGTACTATTAGAAAAGAATTTGCAGAGAGCATTGAGGCAAATTCAGTTCATGGTTCTGACAGTTTTGAAAACGCAAAAACTGAGATATCTTTCTTTTTTGCAAAAATAGAGTTGATAGTCTAATTCACTTTAAACTAGAAAAATTGCCATTAATGCAACAATAGCTATAACAATAACAGTACTATATGTAGTAAATCTTAAAAAATTTTCATAAAATTCTTTATGTTCTCGTGTTTCTTTTTCAATTTTATTTTTCATACATAATTCCTAAACATTTATTCTAAATTAATATTTATACTATAAAAATTTAAGTTTTCAAAAATTCCATCCATCAAAAATCACATTTTTTTTAGAATTATTTTCAACCATAGATCCAATTACGAAAGCATTATAGCCAACTTTATTTATATCGTTAATTATTTCTTGAGCATCTTTTTTATCTACAAAAATTAAAAAACCAATGCCACAATTAAAGGTTTTGGACAACTCAAACATAGATATATTTGCTTTGTCTTTTAGCCATTTAAAAAGGGGAGGGAGTTTGAAATTTTTCATATCTAACTTTAAAGTTAGATTTTTACTAAAAGCTCTTGGGGGGTTATCAATCAAACCTCCACCTGTAATGTGACTTACAGATTTAACCTTATAGTTCTTATTTGCTGCCAGAAAAGCATTTGTGTATAATAGAGTTGGTTTCATCAAAATTTCTGCAAGAGTTGTGTCGTTATCAAATTCAGGTTTTTTAAATATATCTATAGAATTAATTTCTATTATTTTTCTTACAAGCGAATAACCATTGGAATGAATTCCACTACTTGATAATCCTATTACACAATCACCTTTTTTCACGGAACTTTTTTTTAAGACCTTATCTCTCTCTACCGCTCCTACACAAAAACCAGCAACATCAAAATCATTTTTTTTGTAATGTCCTGGCATTTCTGCAGTTTCTCCTCCTATCAGAGCACAACCTGAATGTTTGCAACCTTCTGCAATTCCTCTTATTACTTCAATAGCCGTAGATTTGTTTAATTTTCCTGTAGCATAGTAATCCATAAAAAATAAAGGCTTTGCTCCTTGTGCTAAAACATCATTGGCACACATAGCCACTAAATCCACACCAACATTAAAATAAGATTTAGTTTTAATTGCTAATTGTAATTTAGTACCAACACCATCAGTACTGGAGACAAGTATAGGATCTTTGAAACGATATTTTTTTAAATCAAATAACCCTCCAAACCCACCTAACTTACCAATCGAACCTTTGTTTGAAGTGGTTTCAGTAATTTTAGCAATATCTTTAATAAGTTTGTTGCCTTCATCAATATCAACACCAGAATCTTTATAAGTAATATTCAATTTTTGTGTATTTTTTTTGTTTTTTAACATATCAATGTAGTTTCTGAATTGTGAGATGTTAGCAAGTTAGATTTCTCTATAATATTTATAACAAACAATATATATATATTGATATATCGATCTTGTAAGCACATATCAATTAAAAAAAGTGAGGAAAATATTTTGTATTTTGAACTTTTTAAAATAATTTTTTTAATGATTTTAAAAATCTGTTTTACAAGTTCAACATCATTGGCTTATATAGATCAAGATTGTATAAATTCCTCGTTTTATGTCAAAAATATAAACGTTGATTTAACAAAAGAATCAATTAATGAAGCAAGATCTCAAGCGGAACAAAAATCTAAACTTTTAGGCTTTAAAAGACTTACTGATAGATTAATTATAGAAAATAAGAAATTAAATTTTAACAAAATAGATGTTTCTTATTTAGTTGATTATTTAAAAATAAATAAAGAAGCTAACAGTGATAAGAGATATTTAGCAAATTTTGATATTTGTTTTAACCGAAATCTAGTTATTAACTTTTTTAGAAAAAATAGACTACAATATGCAGAAACATATAGAGAACCAGTGGCAGTTTTACCTGTTTTTAAAGGCCCAAGAGGTTTTGTTATATGGGATGAAAAAGATAATTGGTATTTAAATTGGAAAGATAATCTAAAAATTATCGATGGATTAGTTAAATTAAAACTAGCTAAAGGTAACTTTAGTTTAAATAGAGTTTTAACAGCTAATGTACTTTTGAAATCAAATGAAGATCATATTAATAAATTAATAATAAATGAAAAAACTAATGCTCTTATTATAGTTGTTGCGGAGCCAATTTTAATGAGAGATGGAAAAACTTATTTATCCACGTATGGAAAATTATATAACAAAAGTGGACAATTACAATCAACGATTTATAGGAATTCAATACCTCTAGAGAGAACTTCCTCATTTTACAATGTTGATAAAACCTTATTAGCAAAAGAAGTGTCCAATATCATAAAATCAATCGAAACAAATTGGAAAAGAAATAATTTAATTGATACTAAAGTTTATAATGAAGTTGATCTCATAATTCCAATAACAAATATCAACACCACTACATTAAAAAATAAATTATTGTTTAATGATAAATCAATTAATGTAGATTCAACATTTGGGTTTAAAGATAAAGGTTTTTTGAAAATACAAAATGAAATAATTTTTTATAATAAAAAAACTACAAATACTTTTGAGAATATCAAAAGGAGTTCATTTAATTCTTCAAAAAAATTAAAGTATGAGAAGAATGTCAATGTAATTCAAAAGGATTTAAGTGTTTGGCCAAATATTTTAATAATATTAGAAAAATTACCCTTTGTAATAGAAGTGAAAATTATTTCTATTACAAACTCACAAGGAAGAATTATAGTAAAGTTCATGGGAAATAAAAAAACATTTTTTCAAGCTATTTCAGAAAAAAAACTTAATTTTAAAGACTTAAATTCCCAACAATATGTACTTACATACTAAGTACAGATTGAGGTTTAATAAATGTCAACCAAAACAAAAATATTTATTGAAAGAAATTTAAATATTATTCTATTTACTGTTGTCATGGTTTTAATTACTTTGGTTTTATTTGAAGTTGTTATTCCTTTTTTTGTTGCATTCATAATTACTTATTTAACAAATCCATTAAAAAATTATCTTGATAAATACATTAATAAAACCCTCTCGAGCTTTTTATCAATTATTGCATTTATATTAGGCTTTTTATCTATTTTGGTTTTAATCCTACCAATTATTATTTACCAAATACAAAATTTAGTTTTATTTCTACCAGCATATTTAACAGAGATTGAAACTTTATTTAGAGAAATAAATAGTAAATATTTCTTTTTTGAAAAGATTAAAACAATTGAGTATACATCTATAATCAAAACTATCTCTGATAGTTTAATTAGTTCAAGTAACAATATAATCAGTAATGGTATCGAATTTGTTAATAGTTTTTTTAATCTTATTCTGATTATTGTTATAAGTTTTTATCTAAGTTTAGAATTTAATAAAATCAAAGAATTTGTTTATAATATCGCTAAAAATTCAGACTTTAATGACTTTCATCTATTAATAAAAGAAATAGATCTTGTTTTATCCAAATTTATTCGAGGTCAAGGTCTTATTTGTTTAGTATTATCCGTAATTTATAGTGTTGGGCTGATTTTGGTTGGTTTGAAATTTGGAATTTTGTTAGGTTTATTTGCTGGCTTAATTTCATTTGTACCTTACTTAGGTTCTTTTTTAGGAGGAGGCCTTACTTTATTACTAGGATTAACACAATTTGGTATTTCACCTCACTTGATTTTTATATTTATTATATTCATTTTTGGTCAGTTATTTGAAAGTTATTTTTTAACGCCAAAATTAGTCGGTGAAGCAATTAAGTTGAATCCAATTTGGATAATATTTGCATTAATGACAGGTGCTTATTTATGTGGATTTTTTGGTGTTTTAATCTCTTTGCCTGTTGCAGCTGTTATAGGGGTAGTTGTAAGACATTATTTTATAAAACTCTTTGGGTGATTAATTTATGTCTTCTAAATTAAGAAATATTAATAAGCTAGCTATAAATAAACAAATGGCTCTACCATTAAAATTCAAATCTACAAAAGATAGGGAAAATTACCTTGTTTCTGAATGTAATGTAGAAGCAGTTAAATTAATTGAAAATTCTTTATTTTGGCAAAACAAACCAAAAATTAACTCTATTCCTGGAGCAATTATTTATGGTCCTAAAGGTTCTGGAAAAACTCACTTATGTTCGATTTTTAAACAGAATGTTGATTGTGATTATTTAACTTCTTTATCAAGAAATAGCCTTGAGAAAGTGACCGAAGGTAAAAATTTTATATTAGATAATTTTGTTCCAGGAAAGATATATCCAGCAGAATTAGTAATGCATTTCATGAACCAGGTTACTTATAAAGAAGGTTCTATATTGTTTTTATCAAGGCTATCGCCTTTTGAAATGAATTGGGATCTGGATGATTTAAATTCAAGAATAAGAAGTCTAATATCAAGTGAAATAAAATTGCCTGATGACGTGCTTCTTTATTTATTTATAGTTAAATATTCAAATGAAAAAAATTTATTTATAGGCGATAAAAAACTCATTTATATCTTAGAAAGATTAGATAGAAGTTTTGAAAGTGTTATAAAAGTAATTGATAGACTAAATACACATTCTCTAGAAGACAATCAAAAAATAACTTACAAAAACATTAAAATAATATTGGATAATTTGAATATAGATTAAAATTCTAATTTTTTTATTTCATTGTCTTTAATTGTAAATGCAATTTCTCCTTTTAATAATTGTGTAACAAATTTGCCAAAAATTTCGTTTCGCCATCCTCTAAAAACTTCTAAATCATCTATTTGCCCGTCAAGAATTAATCTTAATTCATCTGCGTTTGTAATTAACTTTTCTGCTAAACCACTTTTTTGTGAGCAATACGATAATAAAAGCTTTAATAAATCAAGACTTATCTTATTTACGTTTAGTTTTTTTGAATATTTAGGAATTTTAGGCCATTTATCTTGTTCAATTTTTTGAGAGTTTTTAATTATTATTAAAATTTTGTTTAAATCATCATTGCAAAGATATTTAGGTATTCCTCTTATTTTTTTAATTGAAAAAATGTCACTTGGTTTTAGCTGAGATAAAATTACTAAAACTTCATCTTTAATAAGTCTATTTCTTGGAATGTTTCTTTTTTTACACTCAATTTCTCTCCATTCAGCAAGATACTTTAATAAGTTCAAAATTTCTCTATTAGGATTTTTAATCTTTATTTTTTTCCAAACTTCGTTTGGATTTATATCATAAATTTTTTTATTTGTGATGTATTGAAATTCTTTCTCAACCCACTCTACTCTATTAGTTTCTCTAATCATCTTTTTTATTAATGGGAAAATTTTGATCAAATAATTTACATCTGATAAAGCATACTGTAATTGTTTATTTGTCAGTGGTCTTTGTAACCAGTTTGAAAATTGACTTTCTTTACTTATTGTTACCCCTAGAAATTTATCAACTATTCTATCATAACTTACTTGATCTCCTAAACCACAAAACATTGCTGCTATTTGAGTGTCATAAACTGGTCTAGGAATTTTGCCAGTTAAATTAAAAAAAATCTCTAGATCTTGTCTACCAGCATGAAATACTTTCAAAATTTTTTGATTAGAAAGTATTTCCCAGACTGGTTCCATATTTATTTCAGACAGTGGATCGATTGCTGCGGAAAAAGTATCGCTAGCAATTTGTACTAGACATAAGATCGGATAATAAGTATTTTCTCTTATAAATTCTGTATCAATAGCTAAAACTTTTTCTTTATTACATTTGTTACAAAATTTTTTTAATGTATTATTATCTTTAATAATATTTATTTTATCCATATTAATATCTTGTTTTAAATTTTCAGAAAGTGCTTTCTTAAACATTTTGATTTTAATAGAGAGGTTCAATTATGTCGATTATTAAGTATATATATTTTTTTATTATTTTTTTTATTTACAACACTAATCTTGCTTTAAGTGCACAACTTTTATCACATAAAGCAACCTATACTCTTAACATTCTAAATATTAAAGATAATAGTTTTTTAGAAGGAGGGCAGGGACAAACCTTTTTTGAAATTGTAGAAAATTGTAATGGATGGAATATAAAAGAAGACTATGTTCTTATTTATGAATTACCTAATAAAAAAACATCAAACAGTTTTTCAAGTTATTCTACCTTTGAAAATTTTTTAGGGACAAAGCATAGCTTTGAATTAAATGAAGAAAGTCAATTTAGTGGTAAGAAGTCATATCAAGGTTTTATTGAAAAAAATAAAAGTGAAATTTCTGGCTCTATAATTAATAGTTCCATTAAAAAATTAACTTTTAATAAAGATGTATTATTTCCAATTGAACATTTATTAGAGTTAATTAAAACAGCAAAAATGGGATCAAAAATATTAACTAAAAAGGTGTTTTTTGGAAATGAAGATGAAGAATTTATTAAAATTGTTTCGGCATTTATAGGTCAAAGTAGAAAGTCTACATTAGAAGGTATTGAAGATTTAAAGGGTAAAAAGATTTGGCCAATTAAAGTTGCTTTTTACAAAGAAAAATCTAAACAACAAAATCCAGAATATGAAATTTTTTTAGAGATTGATGATTTAGGTGTAGTTCACTCATATAAAGTTGACTACGGAAGCTTTGAGATAGAAGCTTTGCTAAAAAAATTTGAATTATTACCTAAAACAATGTGTAAAAAATAAAATTACTTAATTTTAGCTTCTTTAAACAATACATGCTTTCTAATTTTAGGATCATATTTTTTTAGTTCTAATTTTTCTGGTTTAGTTCTAGGATTTTTTTTAGTAACGTAAAAGAAACCTGTGTCAGCAGTACTTAATAATTTAATTTGCAATGTGGCTGGTTTTGCCATTATATACTCCTATAAATTTTGTCATAAATTATTCTTTTTTTATATAAAGTCAAGTGAATGAAAATTTATTTTTTCTTTTATATTTATGTTTTCTACCTCTATTTCTTGAATCCATTGTTGTATTATCATGAAATTTCACTACGATACTTCCAGTTAAAGGTTCAACTTCTATAATTTTAGCTCTAATTTTCATACCAATTATAAACTTGTAACCACTATCTACACCATTTAGTGTTTGTTTAGTTGAATCATAGTCATACCAATCATAAGGTAAATTTCTTAAAGGTAGTAAACAGTCAGCTATTCCATTTTCTATAGATACAAAAATTCCAAATTTATGAATTGAAGTAATTGTACAATCAACTAACTCATTAATTTTTTCTTTAAATAACAGTGATATTAGCCTGTCTAAAGTCTTTCTTTCGGCGGCTACTGATTTTCGTTCGGTGTTTGAGATATGCTCACTAATTATTTTGAACTTTTCATTATTATCTTTGAAAGTTGTTAAATTATTTTTTCTTTTATTTTTGTTACTTATTATTTCAATAATTTGCCTATGGATTATCAAATCTGAATATCTCCTTATAGGAGAAGTAAAGTGAACATAATTTTTTAATGCCAAACCAAAGTGAGATTTATTTTCATTATGATATTTGGCTTGAGACTGGCTTCTTAAAATAGACTGATTTATCATATCATAATCTGCTGATTCTTTTGTGTTCTCTAAAATTTTATTCATTAACAATGGATGCGGTAGTTTCCCTATAAGTATTTTAGAAAGTGGTTTACCTATTATATCAATTAAACTCTTATATTTTTCAGGAGAAGGTGGTTCATGTACACGATATATTCCAGGGTAACCAAATTTAATTATTTCTTCTGCAGCAGATACGTTGGCAAGTATCATTAGCTCTTCAATAATTTTATTACTTGTTAATCCGTAAACGTTTTTGATTTGAGTTGGCCATCCTGAGTCATTGAATAAAATTTTTCTTTCGGATAGTTCTAGATTTAAGGCACCTCTTTTTTTTCTTAAAACTTTTAAGATTAAATATACATCATTTAAGGAGTTTATAACTTTGATAATTTTATCATCAAGAATCTTATCTGTAGTTTTTTTATTAATAATATCTTCTACTTGTTGATAAGTAAGTCTTTTTTTGGAGTTTATTACAGATCTAAAAAAAGAATGTGATTTCTTTTTTCCTTTCTCGTCCAATATAATCTCTACGGTTAAACACAATCTATCTTCATTAGGTCTAAGCGAACATTTATCGTTTGATAACTCTTCTGGGAGCATTGGAATAACAAAATTTGGAAGATATACTGAATTTCCTCTGATTTTAGCTTCTTTATCTAAAGCTGAATTAGGTGTCACATAATATGAAACGTCAGCTATGGCAACTAAGACACGCCATTCTTTTTTTTTGTTGACATATTCTACATAAACAGCATCGTCAAAATCCTTTGCATCTTCGCCATCGATTGTAACTAGCGATAAATCTCTTAAGTCAACACGTCCATTCTTCTCAAAATCAATTAGATTAGTAACTTCACTTTTGATTTCTTGATTGAAGTTATTTTTTAAACTGTATTCTTTTATTGCCAGGTAAGAATATATATTAGGGTCTAGAACATTTCCTACAACTTCTAATATTTCTGCATAATCTTTATTATTGTTTTTTCTAGATTTCTTGTTCTTATTAATTTTTAAATTTTTTAGAATTTCATAAGAGGCACTCTGTGCCTTTACTACGTCACCTTTATTAATTTTTATACCGTCAATTAGAATTGGTTGTACTTTTGTTCTATTTTGGTAACCTCTTTCTAATTCATTAAGGTAGAATTTGCCTTTTGATGTTAATTTTACTTCTGCAAAAAAATAGTTTTTCTCAAATTCAATTTTTTTAATAATTTTTTTAAATTTGTATTTTTTTTTCCCAATAAATTCTAATTCTACTAAAAATTGATCACTAATTTCGAATTCTATATTTGTTTTATCAAATGGAATTTCAATTTCTTGATCTAATTTATTATTATTTAAAATATGCCCTAATGCAAAACCGTCATCATCAATAAAAATTATTTCTAATTTTGAAATTTGTATTTTATTATTATGATGCACTTAATTTATTGTTTCAAATATTAATGAAATTAAATTTATTTTTTCTTGGCTTGTTTCTTTTTAGATCTAGGAGGTTTTGCTAACTTGGCAATAATTAACTCTATAGCTTTATCTAAGTCAATTTCTTCTAAAGACATTGATTTGGGTAAAGTTGCCCTTATCTTGTTGTATTCAACATATGGACCAAATCTACCAGATTTAGCTAAGACCTTTCCATTTCCATCTGGATGATCTCCTAGTACTTTACCAAGTTTTTGGCTATTTTCACCTATCAAAACCACAGCATGATTAAGACCAATGTTAATAACAGTTTCATCAGCTGGTATGCTTATAAAATTTATATCATATTTTAGATACGGCCCATATCTTCCTATTCCTGCTGAAATATCTTGACCTGTTTCTGGGTGTTTACCTATTAATCTAGGTAATGATAAAAATGAAAGTGCTTTTTCCAGGTCGATGGTAGATGCCTCTACCAGCTTTGGTATGCTTGTTCGTTTTGGTTTTTTTTCTTCGCCTAACTGAAGATATATACCATATGGACCTTTTTTGATTATAACTTTTAGACCTGTTTCTGGATCAACTCCTAAGACACCGTCATTTTCAGGCAAAAAAGTTTCATTGGTATTATTTTCTTCTTTATTTTCATTTTTTGCGATTTGTTTTGTGAATTTACATTCCGGATAATTAGAACAACCTATAAAAGCACCATATCTTCCAAGTTCTAAACCTAAATTGCCATTGGAACATGTTGGACATTTCCTATTGGGTTGAGCATTAGTATCATCTTCATTTTTAGGAAAGAATAAATCAGCCAATTCTTTTTCAAGTGCTTCAAGAATTTTTTCTCTCTCAAGTTCTGACATTTTGTTTAGATGTGGTTTAAAACCATTCCAAAACTCTTCTAAAAGCTTTTTATAATTTAACTTTCCGTCTGAAACTTTATCTAATTTTTTTTCCAAGTCAGCCGTAAAATCATATTCAATATACTTTCCAAAAAAATTATTTAAAAATGCTGTCAGAATTCTTCCTCTTTCTTGAGGAATATGCTTTCCTCTGTCTTTCTCAACATAATTTCTATTAACAAGCACTTGTAAGATCGAGGCATATGTTGATGGTCTTCCAATACCAAGTTCTTCCATTTTCTTTATAAGGCTTGCGTCAGTATACCTAGGAGGTGGTTGAGTAAAATGTTGTTCACTTTCAGCTTTTTCTAAGTAAACATTTTCATTTTCAACTAAATTAGGTAAAATTTTATCATCATTTCTATCTCTATAAATAAAAAATCCAGGAAAGCGTACTTGTGAACCGTTTGCTCTAAAAACAATAGTTTTATCCTTATTTGAAATATCGGCAGATGTTTCGTCTAATTCAGCTGATTGCATTTGACTTGATATAGTTCTTTTCCAAATAAGTTCGTAAAGTTTAAATTGTTCATCATCTAAGTAGGAAGACATGCTTTCTGGGTGACGAGATATTGCGGTTGGCCTTATAGCTTCATGTGCCTCTTGCGCATTTGCTGCTTTAGATTTATAAACTCTAGGTATTTGAGGAATATATTCTTTACCATGAAGCTTTGTAATTTCATTTCTTAATTCATCAACTGCCTGAGTACTTAATTGGACACCATCGGTTCTCATATATGTTATCAGGCCCGTAGTCTCGCTACCAATATTTATACCTTCATATAATTTTTGAGCTATCCGCATAGTTCTTGATGCACCAAAACTTAATTTGTTAGAGGCCTCTTGTTGTAATGTGGAGGTTGTAAAGGGAGGTAATGGATTCCGCTTAACACTCTTAGTTGAAATTTTAGTTATATTAAATGATGAATTTCTTATTTTTTCTAATGCTGAATTTGCTTCTTTTTCATTTTTTAAATCCATTTTGGCTAATTTTTTATTATCAAGAACAGACAATTTAGCTGTGAATTGTTGTTTATCATTTTTTGAAAAAATAGATATTATTGACCAATATTCTTCAATATTGAATTTTTCAATTTCAATTTCTCTTTCACATATGAGTTTAAGTGCAACAGATTGTACTCTGCCAGCAGATTTTGAACCTGGAAGCTTTCTCCATAAAATTGGAGAAATGGAGAAGCCAATTAGGTGATCTAAAGCTCTTCTTGCCAAATATGCCTCAACTAATTCAGAATTAATTTGTCGAGGTGTTTTCATAGCATGTAAAACAGCATTTTTAGTAATTTCGTTAAAAACAACTCTTTCTACTGGTTTATCTTCTATCATTTTTTTTGAATTTAATATTTCTTGTAGATGCCAGCTAATTGCTTCACCTTCTCTATCAGGATCAGTAGCTAATATTAATGACTCAGCTGATTTAAGTTCTCCAATTATTTCTTTAACAATTTTTTCTTTATCTTTGTGCATTTCCCAAGACATTTTAAAATTATCATCAGGAAGCACAGCACCATCCTTAGAAGGTAAATCTCTTATATGACCTACAGAAGCCATAACTTTATAATCATTACCGAGATATTTATTAATAGTCTGAGCTTTCGCTGGGGATTCAACTATTACTAACTTCATTTATTTTTAATCCTGAACTTATTTATTAAACTTTAAAAATCATTATTTTAGTGCAGATAACATTACTTTAATGAAATAACAATAATAATGTTTTTATATTTTAGGCTCAGATCTATTAATTAAGCGTTTTATATTTTCTCGGTGCTGAACAAAGCATATTAATGAAATTATGAAGGAACTTAAAAAATATATGAATTCAGTTTCATAATAAAACATGAGAATAGGTATTAAAAAATATGCAATTAGAGCAGACATAGAGCTTATTTTAAATACTTTTGCAATAAGTACCCATGTCAATAGTGCAACTATACCAATATTTAGATTAAGTGACAAAATAACACCGAACCCAGTTGCAACACCCTTACCACCTTTAAACCTGAGCCAAATTGGGAAACAGTGCCCTACAACAGCTGATATTGCAACTGTGCATTGATAAAATTCAACCATATAAAGATTATTATCGAAAACTTTAGGTAAAATTATTGTAATTAGATAAATTGCTACTGCACCTTTACTACCGTCAAGTAGAAGAGTGAAAAGAGCTATTTTTTTATTTCCAGTTCGTAAAACATTAGTAGCACCAATATTTCCACTGCCAATTATTCTAATATCTCCTAATCCAGATTTTTTTGTAAGTATTAATCCAAAAGGGATTGATCCTAAAAAATATCCAAAAATAAAGATTGACCCTAAAACTAAATAATTTAAATCATAAGTCATTTTATTATTTTATTTTTAAAAATCTGATTCATGAAGGCAACCTGACCATTTATGTAAGTTGCTAAGATTTTACCATTAATTTTTTTCCCTTCAAAAGGAGTTGGACTAGTCTTTAAATTTTCTTGTTTAATAGTATGAGGCTCATTTTCATCAAACACTATAAAGTCAGCTACTTTTTCTTCTTCTAAGCTTGGGCAATCAATTCCAAAAATTTTTGCTGGGTTGATAGTTAAAAAAGAGATTGCTTTGTCAATATCAATGATTTTTTTATGCACTAAATCTAAGGTAAGTGAGAACAAGGTTTCAATTCCAGACGCGCCAACCGAAGCGGCAGAAAAAGGTTGAGCTTTTGTGTCCTTCGATCTAGCTCTATGATCAGATGCTATAGCATCAATGGTTCCATCTTGAATTCCTTCAATAATTGCTAGTCTATCATCTTCACTTCTCAGAGGAGGAGATAATTTGAATGCTGTGTTGTAAGTTAGTAATTTACTTTCGTTTAATGAAAAATAAGGTGGAGCAGTATCGCATGTAATGCTTAATCCTGATTTTTTAGCTTCTCTAATTACGTTTACAGAATCTCTTGTAGACACATGTGCTACGTGATAACGCGCCCCAGTCAACTTAGCTAATCTGATATCTCTTTCAATCATAATAACTTCAGCACAAGCTGGAATTCCAATTAATCCTAAACGAGTAGATATTTCTCCCTCGTTCATTTCACCTTTTATAGAGGTTGTTGAAGCTTGATTTAAACCTGATAAATCTTCATCTTCTGCATGTTGTATTATGGGGCGATTGATCATTGTTGCATAACTCATTAATCGCCTCATAACTAGACTATTTTTAATACTCTTATTTCCGTTAGTGAAACCTATTGCCCCCATTTCTGACATTAGCCCAATTTCACAAATTTCTAGACCGTTTAGATCTTTTGTTGCGGCTCCACAGACCATTATTTTTGGAAGATTTATATCTTCTGATTGTCTTTTAATATGATCAATTATAGATGGATTGTTTAACTTTGGAGTTTGATTAGGTAGAATTGCCATAGACGTAATTCCGCTTTCGGCGGCAATTATTTGAGTGAATTTTAGATTCTCAGTCTTTCCAATATTTACCCGTATATCAAATATACCTGGTGACATTGTAAGACCCTCACAGTCATAAATTATAGTTTGATTATCTTTATTAAATTTTTCTAAATTTAAATCTTTGGATATATTAATAATAGTTTCATTATGAATTTCTACATTTACTTTTTGATTAAAATTTGTAGCAGGATTTATAAGTTTGATAGATTTAAAAATTGTATGTGTCATTGAATTCTTTAAGTTTTATTTTTAGAATGATTAAGTGCCTCAATTATTGACATTCTTACAGCAACACCCATTTCAACTTGAGTTTTTATTAAACTCCTATTTGTATCATCTGCTAGGGCAGATGCTATTTCTACCCCTCTATTCATTGGTCCAGGATGCATGATTACTGCATTTGGGCTGGCCATTGAAAGTTTTGTTTCATCAAGTCCAAAAAATTTAAAATATTCTCTTTCTGAAGGATTTTCCGTGCCTGACATTCTTTCATTTTGAAGACGTAATAACATTACTACATCAGCATCTTTAATTCCTTCCTTCATATCATTAAAGCATTTTATACCTAATTTTTCTAACTTCGAAGGCATTAATGTAGATGGAGCAACGCATCTTACTTCAGCACCCATAGTTGTCAGCAAATGTATATTTGATCTCGCTACTCTACTATTAGAAATATCCCCACATATGCTAATCTTTAAACCCTCTAGATATCCAATTCTTCTTTTGATTGTTAAAGCATCTAATAAAGCTTGTGTAGGGTGCTCGTGTCTACCATCACCAGCATTGATAATACTACAACTTAAATATTCTGCGAATAGGAGTGGTGCACCACTATGGGGATGTCTCACTATCAATAAATCAGGTTTCATTGCGTTTAAAGTACTAGCGGTATCTAATAAGCTTTCCCCTTTCTTTATAGATGAGTTAATTAAAGAAATATTAATTACTTCTGCTCCAAGTCTTCTAGCTGCAAGTTCAAATGAAACCCTAGTACGAGTTGAATTTTCAAAAAAGACATTTAGTACCACATATCCAGACAGATATTTAGTGTCGGCGTGTTTATCTAAATTTGCAAAAAAGTCAGCTCTATCAAGTAGTTTCTGAATTTCACTTTTTTGCATACCTTCTATTGCTAAAAGGTGATGTGATGATAATTTTACAGGGGAAAATTTATTAACTTCAGAATTATTTTTAAATAATTTGTTCATTAAAAATATCTTACTACATCTTTTTTTTTAATACGTCTAGTGCAGTTTGCAAAATCCAACAAGCAGCCAGTTGATCAGTTCTTAAACTTCTTTGTTTTCTTGTCATATCTGCTGTAATCATTGGTTTTTCAATAGCCATTGTGGACATTCTCTCGTCTTGTAATAAAACTGGAAGATTTCTCTTTTTTAAAATACTATTTGTAAAATCTCTTACTGAGTCGCATCTAGGACCTATACTCCCATCCATATTAAGTGGCCAGCCCATTACTAATCCTGTAATATCGTACTCATCAAAAATTGAAATCAATTTACTCAAATCGGATTTGAGTTTGTCTCTTTTTATAGTTTTTATTGGTGAAGCAACTGTCATATCGGAGTTGCTTATTGCAATGCCTAGTGTTTTAGTGCCATGGTCAATTCCTAACAGTCGTTTTTTAGGCAAAATATTTAACAAAAATTCATCAGGCTTGAAGATAGGCATAATTGATGCTAACAGACTTTGAGATAAAATAAAATTCATCAATTTAATATAGGGTTGAACATGCCTAACAAAGATACAATTGTAGATGTTCCTACTGTAAATAAAATAGCTCGGCTTTGTCGATTAGATATTCCAGAAGTAAATAAAGAAAGTCTTACTAATGATTTAAATAATATTTTAGGCTTTGTTGCACAGCTTGATGAAGTAGATACATCTAATGTAGAGCCATTAGCTTCTGTAACAGGACATAAGTTGCCACTTAGGAGTGATGATGTCAATGATGGTAATATTGAAGGTTTAGTTTTAAAAAATGCCCCTGAAAGCTCTAGTGGCTTTTTTGTTGTTCCAAAGGTTATCGAATAATGTCTGAATTACTTAATTTAAATTTAGTTGAGGCCTCTCAAGCTCTTAAAAACAAAAAGATTTCGTCATTAGAATTAACGAAAGCTTATTTGAAATCCATTAGTGATACATCTTCATTAGGTGCTTATCTTGAAATAGTAGAGGACAAGGCCATAAGTATGGCAAAAGAATCAGACAAAAAATTGATTGATGGTACAGCAAGACCTCTAGAGGGAATTCCCATAGGAATTAAAGACATGTTTTGCACCAAAGACATAAAAACAACTGCGTCTTCAAAAATTTTAGAAAATTTTATACCTACATATGAAAGTACAGTAACTCAGAATCTTTGGAATGATGGCGCAGTTATTCTTGGAAAATTATCGTGTGATGAATTTGCAATGGGTTCTAGTAATGAAACTGCAGCTAAAGGTAACGTAATCAACCCATGGTTGAAAAATAAAAAAATGTCTCCAGGTGGTTCTTCAGGTGGATCAGCAGCAGCTGTTGCTGCAAGGTCCGCTTTGGCGGCAACAGGTACAGATACAGGTGGATCAATAAGGCAACCAGCAGCTTTTTGTGGCATAACTGGTTTAAAACCTACATATGGAAGGTGTTCAAGATGGGGAATTGTAGCATTTTCTTCTTCCTTAGATCAGGCAGGCCCACTAACTAGAACAGTGAGTGATGCTGCTTTAATGTTAAATTCTATGGCTGGTTATGACCAAAAAGACTCCACATCAGCAAATTTAAAAATGCCAGACTTAATGGATTATTTGGATAAAGGGATAAAAGGAAAAAAAATAGGCATACCAAAAGAATACACGCAAGATGGTACCTCTGAAGATATTGTAAAAATTTATGAGAAATCAATTGATTGGTTAAAAGATGAGGGAGCTGAGATAATTCCAGTTTCGTTACCTCATACTAAATATGCTCTGCCTGCTTATTATATTATTGCTCCTGCTGAAGCTTCAAGTAATTTAGCTCGATATGATGGGGTTAGATACGGCGCAAGACATGAAGCTTCTAGTTTAGATGAAATGTATGAATTAACTCGTGGAAATGGCTTTGGTGATGAAGTTAAAAGAAGGATAATGATCGGTACTTATGTGTTATCTTCTGGATATTATGACGCATATTATCTAAAAGCTCAAAAAGTAAGAAGATTGATAAAAGAAGATTTTGAGAACGTTTACAAAAAAGTAAATTATATTTTGACCCCTTCAACACCAACAACTTCTTTTGAATTAGGAAAAAAACAAGATCCACTAACTATGTATCTAAATGATATTTTTACAGTTCCAGCAAGCTTGGCTGGATTGCCTGGAATTTCCTTGCCAGTTGGTTTAGATAAATCTGGCTTACCAATTGGTATACAATTGATTGCAAATTCTTTTGATGAACCTGGCTTGATTAGTACAGCTAGAGTATTAGAAATGAGTGCAGGATTTAATTTTATAGCTGATGGAGCTGCAAAATGAATGATACTTCAACTTTGAAGCCAGGTCATATTCAAGGTGAAACTGGTATATGGGAAATGGTAATTGGACTTGAGATACATGCACAAATTTCAAGTAAATCAAAATTGTTTTCAGGAGCGTCGGCTTCTTTTGGTTCTGAAGCAAATAGAAATGTATCCTTAGTCGATGCTGCAATGCCTGGCATGCTTCCAGTTATTAATGAGTTTTGTGTGGAACAAGCAGTTAAAACAGGACTGGCACTAAATGCAAAAATAAATAATGTTTCAGTTTTTGATAGAAAAAATTACTTTTACGCAGATTTACCTCAAGGATATCAGATAAGTCAATTTACCAAACCAATTGTAGGTGAGGGTAAGATTATAGTCGATTTAGATGACGGCGAACAAACGACAATTGGTATTGAAAGATTACACTTAGAACAGGATGCAGGAAAATCACTACATGATCAACATCCAACAAAATCATATATAGATTTAAACAGAACTGGTGTTGCCTTAATGGAAATAGTTTCAAAGCCAGATATAAGATCACCTCAAGAAGCAGGTGCATACGTTAAAAAAATTAGATCTATACTGAGATATATTGGTGCCTGTGATGGAAATATGGAAGAAGGATCACTCAGAGCTGATTGCAATGTATCTGTTAGAAAGTCTGGAGAAGAATTTGGAACAAGATGTGAGATAAAAAATCTAAATTCAATTAGATTTATTATTCAAGCAATACAATCTGAAGCAGAAAGACAAGTTGATATATTGGAAGAGGGTGGAACAATAGATCAAGAAACAAGACTTTTTGACACTTCCACAGGAGAAACTAGATCAATGAGAAGTAAGGAAGATGCTCATGACTATAGATATTTTCCTGATCCAGATTTATTGCCTCTAGAATTTACAGAAAATTGGGTTAAAGATATTAAAGAAAAACTTCCAGAACTTCCAGACAGTCTAAAAAAAAGACTAGTTAAAGATTTTGGTATTACTTCTTATGATGCCTCTATTCTTGTAGAGGAAAAAGATTACGTTGATTTTTACCAACAAGCAGCAAATGGAAGAGACGGCAAGCTTACGGCAAATTGGATGATAACTGAATTATTTGGTGCTTTGAAAAAAGATAATTTGTCTTTCTCAGAATCACCAATTACTTCTGAAAATCTTGGAGAATTAATTTCTTTGATATCCAATGGAACTATTTCAGGTAAAATTGCAAAAGAAGTATTTTCAGAGATGATGAAAAGCAAAAAGTCACCTTCTGAAATTGTAAAAGAAAAAGGACTTGAGCAAGTTTCTGATGATGCAGAAATCTTAAAATTGATAAATTTAGTAATCTCAGACAACCAAGATAAGGTTAATGAATATTTAAGTGGAAAAGATAAACTTTTTGGTTTTTTTGTAGGACAAGTTATGAAATTATCACAAGGTAAAGCAAATCCAGGCGTTGTTAATAAACTTCTTAAAGAGAAACTGAAATAAAACTATTTATAATTATTTCTTTATTCTCCAATTAGCTAGTGTTATTGCGAAAATTATTGATAAGAAACCTACAATTAATTTTAAAGTTATTTCTTCGTTAAGTATAAAAGAGCCAAGTAAAATTGCGGATAAAGGATTGAAGCCAAGAGAAATAGCTGCTTGAGTTGGAGAAATTAATTGAAGTGCTCTTCCCCAACAATACATCATTAAAACTCCACCTGGAATGATTAACATTAATAATGCATAGATTTGAACTTCACCTATTTGATATATGTTTTCAAAAGATGAACCAAAAAACAAAGTTATAAGAAAATTAATCAATGAACCAGTACCCATTACATAAATCATTACTGGTATATTTCCATATTTATTTAGATACTCTCCTGAAAAAACAGTAAAACATGACGCAGCAATTACTCCAATCATCATAAAAAAATCACCTTTCAATGTTAGACTAAAATTATTGCTCACACTTTCTGACAAACAAAATGATACTCCTAGAACTGCTATAAAAACAGCTATAGACTTATTTATTGTTATTTTTTCTATATTAAAAAAAAAAGCTATTAATATAGTACATAGTGGCATGGTTGCATAAAGTAATCCTGCTCTTGCTGCAGTTGTATGTTCAAGTCCCGCGGCCATAAAGTTAGGAAAAATTGTTATCATAGCTAATCCTAAAATAGCTAGAGGAATTTTGTCCTCTCTTAAAAATTTTGTTTTTAAAAATACAGAAATAGAAAGCAAAAACAAAATAAGTCCAGTTAATCCATAACGTAAAAAACTAAGAGTAAATGGATCTAAATCATCAACAATTAGTCTTGTGAAAACAAAAGTTGATCCACCGAGTGCGGCTGAAAAGGACGCAAAAAATGATCCTAATATTAGATTTTTTAAAATTATTTTGTCTTTATTCATTATTTTATTTTAAATAAGTTGAAATAAGAAGTATTCACTTATTAATCTAATACAAATAAAAATAGATAAAGATAGTGATATTATGAAAAAATTAAAATTAGGTAGAACAGGATTAGATATATCCCAAGTTATTTTAGGTGGTGGTTGGGTTGGAGGATTATTTATTGACCCTAATTTTGATATCATGGAGAAAGCAATTGAACTTTCGATTAAGGCTGGCATTAATTGGATTGATACAGCTGAAAGTTATAGCGATGGTAAATCTGAAAAAAATATTGGTTATTTAATAAGTTCTCTTCCTGCTTCAGATAAATTACAGATATCTTCGAAAGCTAGATTAGATCCTACTATTTCAGAAACGTTCGTTTCACAGTTAGATAGAAAATTAGACAACACACTAAATAGATTAAAGGTAGATAAATTAGAATTATATCAATTACATAATAGAATAACTATTGAAGAAAGTAATGATACTCTGACCTCCTCACAATTATTAACTAATAATGTTTGTGAGACAATGACAAAGCTTAAAGAAGATGGACGTGTTAAAAATATTGGACTTACAGCTTTAGGGGATACAGAATCTATAAGAAAAATTATACAAACTGGCCATTTTGATACAGCTCAAATTTATTATAATCTGTTAAATCCAAGTGCTAATTTTAGAGAAAGAGGTAATTGGGGTGACCATGATTTTTCTGGTTTAATTGCAGATTGTCAAAAGTTTGAGATGGGCATAATGGGTATAAGGATTTTTGCAGCTGGATTGTTAGCTACAGATGTCAGGCATGGTAGAGAAATTCCAGTTACTCACGTTATTAATATGAAAGAAGAAGAAAGGCGTGTTGAAAAAATTTTTCAATTAGTAGGTGACTCCTATGGCAACAGAGCTCAATTCGCTCTGAGATATGGTTTATCAAATAAAAGTTTGAACTGTGTTGTATTAGGCTTGGCTTCCTTAGATCATTTAAAAAATTCTTTGCAAGCAGTTGAGATGGGGTCATTGCCAGATGATTTGTTGATAAAGATATCTGAATTACAAAATTCCAATTTTATCTGATTTTATATTTATATCGACTTAAGATTGAAGCAACCATATAACTTAAATAATAAAATTAAAGTGTCAGGGTTTATATGAAAATACTAGTATTAGGAATTGGAGGAATAGGAGGTTTTTTTGGAGGATTTCTTCAAGAAAGTGGTGCTGATGTAACTTTTTTAGTAAGACCAAAAAGAAAGGCGCTAATAATAAAAAATAAATTAAAGATTATAAGCTCACTTGGTAACTTAAAATTAGAACCTAATTTAATTCTATCAAATGAATTAAAACCAATCTACGATATTATTCTAGTTTCGTGTAAAACCTATGATTTAGATCAAGCCATGCGAGATTTAAAAGGGGTTAGAGGAAAGGGTATGATTATCCCTTTTTTGAATGGGTTTACTCACATGGAAAAATTAGATAAAGAATTTGGTAGTGAAAATGTAATTGGTGGTGTGGCTCATATAAGCTCAACTATAAATAATAATGGTGCAATAGAACATTTTAGTGAATTTAAAAAAATAACTTTTGGTGATAGAAAAAAAAAACAAAGTAATGATCTTGTATCATTTTATAACATTTGCAAAAGAACTAAATTTGACGTTGCTATATCAGAAGATATTACCTTGGATTTATGGAAAAAATGGGTTTTTATTGCAACTGTTGCCGGGGCTACAACATTATTTAATTGTCCACTTGGAGAAATAAGTAATCATGTGGTTGGTAAAAAAACTTTATCAGACTTGTACGATGAATGTAGATCAATAGCAAAACTTAACGGTTATATTATTAGTGATTTAGAAACAGAAAATGTTTTGAAAAATATAATGACACCAGGATCACTCATTAAAGCTTCAATGCTAAGAGACGTAGAAAAAAAAGGATTCACTGAGCATGAAGAAATATTTGGAGATTTAATTACAGAAGCAGAAAAATTTAAACTTGATTGCCCAATTCTTAAAGCGTGTTATTTAAGAATGAAAATTTACAAAGAAAATCTAAATTAATTTTTAAGATCCAACTTTAAGGGAAGATTTTAGACCTCTTAAACAAGCAATCACACTTAATCCTGTTATTCTTCCAGTTCCTGGATTTTCTGGTGTTTGAACATTTTGAATAGACATTTCAAATTCTGCGCTATCCGATTTGACCTCAACTTTATGCGTGTTTCTTTTTAGATTTGGATCTGCCCATATTTCAAGCTGGGTTTTATTAGCACCTATACCCGCCAGACCAACAGCAGCAGCGACATTGACATTTGCTGGAAAAGCTTTTGCACCCTCAGTAGCTGAGCCTTTGAAAATTAATTTAGCTTCTGATAATTGATCAAGTTCTATATTGTTTTTAATGACATATGGTGCTTTTGAAAGTGCATTAGGTGGTTTCCGAGTAGTCATTTTAACGGAATGAATTGTGGATTCTGCAGCAGCTCTTAATGCATCTAAACCTAATATTGCACCTGTTGCTAAAATTATTTGAGAGTTATTTTTTTTTGATGTTTCAATTAAATCAAAATTCTCAAGTATACCAGAACCACTAACAGTTATTAATGTTTTACCTTCACTAATACATCGAGTTGCTATATCCCTGAAGGCTTTTTTTGGAGCGCAATCGATAATAATTTTACAATTATTAATCAAAGTTTCTAAGTCAAAAATTTCGATGCTTTTTTTTAATTTTGAAATTCTTTCTTCTGCGTTTGTTTTGCTTCTAGATGTAATTCCATATAAATAAAAATTTTCTACACCTTTTATGAGCGCTTTTGCTACTTCTGTTCCTATTGAGCCAAAACCAACGATACCAACATTCATCTTTTTACCCTTATGTATTTATCTTCCAATTGCGTAACCTTGCATAAATCTTGGATTAGCTGCTGCTTTTAAAATTTCATTATCCTTTGAAGCTGCAGTCATTCTGCCAAGACTCCAGTCATCATCAATTATTACTTTATGTCCTTTTTTAATAAGTTCATCAATAGTCTCCTTAGGAAATCTTCTTTCAATTGCTAGATGACCAATATCAGTTTCTCTTGGATAGAATGAATTTGGAAAATGTGCAGTGCTGAAACCTGGGGCATCAATTGCTTCTTGAAGATTGAGTCCAAAATGTACATGTCTTAAAAACAAATGAAGAGACCATTGATCTTGTTGATCACCTCCTGGTGTACCAAAAACCATATAAGGCAGTCCATCTTTCAAAGCAAGACTTGGAGATAAAGTAGTTCTAGGTCTTCTTTTTGGACCAATGCAACCTGGGGAGTTTTCGTCTAACCAAAACATTTGCCCTCTATTAGATAAACAAAATCCAAGATTTGGAATTATTGGAGAGCTTTGCAACCAACCTCCACTGGGAGTGCCAGCAATCATGTTTCCCCATTTATCAATTATATCAAAATGAGTAGTGTCTCCTTTTGTATCCCCAAGACTGGATGGATTAGGTTCGTCAAACCTCGCTACTGTAGGTTCTCCAATATCAAATTTTGAAAATGACTCTGGCGTACCACCTTTTGGTCTTACCAACACTTTCCCTCCAAAACCTGGTATAACTCCTGGTCTTACTTCCATTGAGGCTTCTTTGGATATTAAATTTCTTCTTGTAGCATTGTATTCTTCACTCAATAAAATATCCATAGGCACTTCGTTGAAATTTGTATCTCCATAAAAAGCCTCTCTATCAGCAAAAGCTAATTTAGTTGCTTCCACAACTAAGTGTACAAACTCAGGAGAATTTTCATCTAATGAATCTAAATCAAATTCTTTTAGCAATGCTAATTGCTGTAAAAAAGTTGGACCTTGGCCCCAAGGCCCAGTTTTGCAAACTGTATAGTTTTTGTAATCATAACATAAAGGTTTTTCAATAGTTGCAGACCAATTGGCTAGATCATCTCCAGTTAATAGACCTTTATGTCTTTTTTCAGTTGTATCTATAAACTCATTATTTTTGCAAAAATCTTCTATTTCTTGTGCAATAAAACCCTGACTCCATATTAAACGAGCTTGTTTGATTTGTTCTTTACGATCATTGGATTTGTTTTCTGCTTCCTCAATAATTCTTAAGTATGTACTAGCCATTTTTTTATTAGTAAAAAAATCACCAATGGAAGGAACTTTCCAATTAGGGAGATAAATTCCTGCTGAACTTGTCCATTCTGTTTTAAACAGTTCTTCAACTGATTTGATTGTATTAATTATGTTTGGAACTAAAGGATAACCTTTTATTGCAATACCTATCGCTGGTTCTAAAACAGTCCTTAATGACATAGTTCCATAGTTAAGTAAAAGAAGCATCCAAGCATCAAATGCGCCTGGAACAACAGCAGGCAACAAGCCACTTCCTGGAACTATATTTAAATTCATATCACTAAAAGTTTTCAAAGATGCAGAATTTGGAGCAACACCTTGGCCACATATTACAACAGGGTTTTCTCCATTAGGGCATAAGATTAAAGGAACCTCTCCACCTGGTCCATTTAGGTGAGGTTCAACTACCTGAAGTGCAAATCCAGTGGCAACAGCAGCATCAAATGCGTTTCCATTTTTCTCTAAAATTGACATACCAATTGCAGATGCAATCCAATGAGTAGAAGTAACAACTCCAAAGTTGCCAACAATTTCAGGTCTTGTAGTAAATTTACTCATTTTATTTCCAATATAAAATTTTATTATTTTCAATATAATATTTTATTAATTGACTCTTATTAAAGAACTAAGAGAATATAAAATTGATAATCATCAAAAATAAAATAAACAAATTTGTGGAGATAACAATGCCTATTAAAAATTTATTTAAAGCGAGTTTGGCTGGGGCAGCTTTATTAGCTTTATCATTTACAGGAGCTTCAGCAGCTCCAAGTATTCCTTGTGGCACTGCAAAACTAATTGTTCCATGGGGAGCTGGCGGTGGTACAGATGTCATATTTAGACAGATGGTCGAAAAAGTAAATAAAAGTGGAGCAAAGCCACAGCTACAAGTCGTGAACGTTGGTGGCCAAGGTGGAAACAAAGGAGCTAAACAAGCTTCTAAAGCTAAACCTGATGGTTGTACTTTGTTTGCAATTCACCAAAGTGCTATAACTAGTTATTTTACTGGTAGAATAGATATTACTTGGGATGCGTTTGAAACTATTTCTATGGTTACATCAACACCTTCTATAATAGGCGCAAATGTAAACACACCATATAATAACATATCAGAATTAGTTGCTGCTGCGAAAAAGGCACCAGGAACTATCACAGCAGGTGGAACTTTTGGTTCAACAAGTCAGTTTGTTTTTCTTTTATTAGAGGATGCAACTGGTGTAAAATTTAAACATGTATCATATGATGGTACAAAACAAAGAATGACTGCTTTGTTAGCAGATAATATAAAGTTGGGAGAGATCAATTTGGCTGCAGCTATTAAATTTATCAAAGCTGGTAAATTAAAAGCGCTTGGCGTTACTAATGATGCAAGACTTGATCAAATTCCTGATATTAAAACAGCACAAGAACAGGGTGCTAAGGTTATATTTGCTGTTGAAAGAGGGGTTGTTGCTCCAAAGGGAACATCTCCAGAAATTGTAAATCATTACGCAAAAATGTTTGAAGGCGCAGCCATGGATAAAGATTTTAAAGCTGCTATGCACAAAAAAGGTATTTTAATTAATTATAAAGGACCTGCAGATTATAAGAAACATTTTCAAGCAACTTATGATTATTGGAAGCCAATAGCAAAACAAGTTGGTGTATATAAAAGAAAAGACTAAATTTGAAAGAGAAGAGATAACTGGTTTATCTCTTCTTTAAATAAATCATTATGAGTATTAACAAAGACACAATCGTAGCTATATTTCTATTATTATTCTGTGGAATAATGATAAATAGTAGTTTTGATATTGAAGACCCTGGTTATCAAGGAATGAAAGCTAGTTTTTGGCCAACAATAGTTTTGTGTCTATTATCGGTTATGTCATTGGTTATGTTAATCAAATCTATGGTTTCTACAACTGACAATAACTTAAATTCTGAAAATACAAATTCACAAAATATTTTTTTAAAATTTAAGAATGCCTCAATATGCTTTTTAATGTTTATTCTTTTTTTAGCATTTCTAGATTATTTAGGAATGTTAATTGGAGGTGTTTTGTTTGTATTTGGGTTACTAACTTTATTAGGTGGATTTGAGATAAAAAAAATTATAAATCATTCAATTATTTCAATTATTACAATAGGAATTATGTGGTCAATATTTACCTTTGGTTTAAAAGTTATTTTACCAGAGGGCGAAATTCTAAGAATTTGGTAAATTTATGATAGATGTTATTTTACAGGCCTTTGCAAGCATAGTTTTAGATCCAGTTACACTTGGATTAATGTTTGTAGGTACACTCGCTGGTATTTTAGCAGGTGCTATTCCAGGCTTTACTATAGCAATGGGCGTAATTTTAACGCTACCATTTACTTTTGGTATGACTGCAGTTCAAGGATTAGCAACCATGCTTGGGGTTTTTGTTGGAGGCTTCTCAGGAGGGTTGATGTCATGCATGTTAACTGGGATACCAGGAACTCCGTCTTCAGTTGCTACAACCTTTGATGGTTTTCCGTTAGTAAGATCAGGTAGGCCAGGTCTCGCGCTAGGGTTAGGATTATGGTCTTCTTTCTTTGGTGGAATGATTAGTGCCGTAATTTTAGTTGCTTTAGCACCGCAATTAGCTTTCTTAGGATTAGAATTTGGTCCTTGGGATTATTTTTCATTAATTATTTTTGCTCTAACAATCACAGTAAGTTTATCAGGTGGTAATATTACTAAAGGTTTGATTGCTGGACTACTTGGTTTATTTGCCGCAACAGTTGGTGAAGATGAGATTAATGGAGTTGCAAGATTTACCTTTGGTTTTGATGATTTCAAACAAGGATTTGCATTTTTACCAGTTCTAATTGGATTGTTTGCTTTTTCACAATTATTAACAGATGTAGAAGACGACAAAAGGGCAAAGAGCCCACTTATGTCTCAGTCTGGAACTGTTGTGAAAGTTGAGCATAGGCAAGCAATATTAATAATTTTAAAAAGATGGGTTAATTTATTTAGGTCAAGTTTCATAGGTATTTTTACTGGAATTTTACCTGCCGCTGGTGGTTCAATTTCAAATATTTTAGCATATGATCAAGCAAAAAAAGCTTCACCTAATAGATCAAATTTTGGAAAAGGTGAATATGATGGTGTCATTGCACCAGAAGCTGCTAATAATGCAACTGCTGGTGGAGCATTAATTATGATGATGGCGCTCGGTATTCCTGGAGATATTGTAACAGCAGTTATGTTAGGAGCATTAATGATCCACAATATCATTCCTGGTCCAACATTCATTCAAGACGAACCATTATTAGCTTACGGTGTTTTTATAGCGTTTTTCGTTGCTCATTTCTTTATGGTTGGATTACAGGCATTCTCATTAAGAATATTTTTACTTGTTACGAAAATCCCAATGTATGTATTAGCTTCAGTTATTCTAGCATACTGTGCTATTGGAGTTTTTGCATTACACAATATAGTTTTTGATATATGGGTTATGTTCTTTTTTGGAGTAATTGGATATTTTATGAAAAAATTAGGGTTTCCTCTTGCTCCTATGATACTTGGTGTTGTCTTAGGTAAATTGGCAGAACTTAACTTAGCTAGAGCTACAGGAATAAGCGATGATATGTTGTTATTTATTTCAAGGCCATGGTCATTGTTTTTCTTATTGATGGCAGTAATCTCTGTAATATTCCCTTTTTATCAAGAAGCTAAGAAAGAAACATTATTTGCAAAACTTTATGTTCCAGTTTCTATGATTGTATTGTCACTACCATTATTTTTGATGGGTAGTCCTGTAAGAATGATAGTAGCTGTAATATTAGTTTTAACTGGTGCATATTTCTTATATAAAAGGACCAGCTCTTTAAAAACTACCTAATGAATTGGTTTACATATTCTTCGCCTAAACCAACTTTGATAAAATGTTTTTTAGCTGCTTCAATTCTATCAAAAACATCAGTCGTGCCAATCGTGTTTCCATCTTCATCGCAATAAATTAAAGCTCCAGAATTGTGAAATAATGTAATCATTTCTTCACAATCCTCATCAACAACTAGTGTGTGGATTTCACCTGGAGGCTCAAACAAATAAGACCCTTCTTTGGCAACCCAATCATGCTCAAGGTATCTCCATGAACCTTTAATTACGAAACCGTGAACTGGAGCGGGATGTCTGTGTCTAGATAAAAAGCCACCACCGATAACCTTTGTTAGATGAACCCAATAACCTTGACTAATACTATAGCATAATGGTCTTGACCAACGACCAGGAGATAAGGGAATCCAAAGTCTATCGTCATCTTTGCAAAAACTATCTTCAATAAAAATATCTGGGATTATATTTCCTGGTTTTGGTCCGCTATATGGCGGAGGAAAAATATTTTTAGTAAAATCGTCCATCTTAAATCTCCTAAGCAATAGATTTATTATAATATTTTTAATTTACTCATACAAACGAAAAAGGACGAAGGATGGGGTCCTTCGTCCTTGCTTATTCCGATGACATAATGACTACCTTGGGGGAGGATATGAGTTCTATGTTATGTCACCATCTTTTATTAATATCCAGGGGAGGAGGATAGGATATTAATTCTTAGTTTCTTTATGCAGCTTCCTTTTCATCAGCTTTATTGACTTGTGCTGATTTTTCTACACCTAACTTACCAGCTGGGAAATCAACTACGTCAGTTACGTTAAAGAAGTCTCCGTTTAATACTTGCTGTCTTGTATATCCAATATCAGCTAGTGTACGGTCATCTAAACTTATTAATGCTTGTCTTGTTCTAATTACAGCAATCTTTTTAAAAGCGGATGTAATATAATTATTTAATTTTGCTAAGAATGTATTTTCCATTGTCTATCACTTTTCTTTCATGTTTAAG
>CACNWE010000011.1 GCA_902623995.1 uncultured SAR116 cluster alpha proteobacterium
GATATTAAAAAACATTGTTTTTGAAAAAGATTTATCAAGTTTATCTTTAAAAAATTCTAGTGATAGCTTTTCAAAGCTTTGTAGAGCTTTTGTTATTAAATTTTATAATAATAATAAAGATTACAATGAATCTGTTTCTATATTGAATTCTTTAGTAGATAACCTACCCTTGAGACTTTTTGACAAATTTTTTAATTCAGATTACCAAAAATTAACTTTTAATCATAATAGAAAAAACAAAGATAACATTTGGGATATACTTTGCCCAGAGGCTCTTGAGGCTTTTAATAGACCAGAAGAAACAAAAGATAAAATTTTACGTAAACGAAAATTGACTAATTTAAAAGAAAGCAAAAATTCTCTTAAAAATCCAACTAAAGAAATACTTTTTTTAAGTAATGTTTTAATAACAACTCCATTTGACTATTTGTCATCAAACATACCAGTTGAAATTAAAGATGAACTTCAAAAGTTCAAGAATGTTAAACAAAGCTTTTGGTATGATCACCCAATACCTTTGGATGCAACAATTAATGAAAATGAGATAATTTATGGATTGAAAAACCTTGATGAGGCAATGGCTTTCGAAGCAAAAAGAAACAACATAAAAACTACAGATAAAATTAAACTTATTCTATCAGTTTCTGTTACACATAATGGTTTAGAAAAAATAGCATTAGAGTATGTTAAATTAATTATTAAGAAATTTTTAAATTTAAAGTTCATACAAGTTTATCTTTTTGATGAAGATATTTGCAATAAAATTTATTCAGCAATTTTTCCAAAAAATAACAATTTTAATAATGTATTAGGTGTTAATGGAAATTATGGTCGTCATTATACTTTCTTAAAATACATACTATTAATTTGGAATAAGGTAATTAATACAGATTTTAGATATAGTTTTAAAATTGATTTAGACCAAATTTTTGATCAGAAAATTTTGTTAAAAAATACTGGTTCTTCAGTACTTGAAATTTTTAAAAATCAAAAATTTTGGGGAGGCACTGCAACTGATTTTGATGGAAGAAGAGTAGATCTTGGGATGTTAGCTGGAGCATTAGTAAACAAGAATGATATTTCCAAAGATTTGTTTACTCCAGATGTACAAAGACCAAAGATAAAAAATTTTGCATCAGATTTATTATCAAAAAGAATTTTTTGTCCTGAATGGCCACAATCATTATCAACAGAAGCAGAATTAATGTATAGATCAGATGACATTCAAAGAATACATGTTACTGGTGGGACTACGGGCATAACTGTTGAGAGTTTGAAAAGATGGGCCCCATTTACGCCTAGTTTTGTTAATAGAGCTGAAGACCAAGCTTTTGTTATTTCATCTATAAATCAAAATGAATATCTAAGTCATTGTCATGCCAACAATTTAATTATGCGACATGATAAGCATTCTTTTGCTCAAAAAAGTATAGAAATGTCCAAGTTTGGTAAAGAAATAGGAAATTTAGAAAGAATATTAATATTTAGTAATTATTTTGAAGCACATGAACTTGATTTTGAGGTTTTAAAAGAACACTTTTGGCCTTTTACTTCTGTCTTTTCAACTCAATATGCCGAACTACTTGTAGGTTTAGTATTTTTAATCGATGGATGTTTCAATGGTGAAAAGTATGTAAGTTTGGGTTCTAAAAGATTATTCAATACCCAAGAATTTTGCAAAACTAAATTACATAATCAATACAAAACTGAAAAACAATTTTGGCGGGAATTTGTTGATCGGTTAGAGGTGTTTGATGATAAAAGCAATGCATTAAAATCAATAATAAATTCTGCTAAAGTGTAACTTATCAAATTAGTTTATTCTATTTGTTTATATTGCAACGTACTTATATCCATTACCAAATTTATCCAAATATCCAAATTTTGGCTCTAGAATGTGGCCTCCTGAGCAAATTATTCTATCATTACAAACCATATCAAAAGCATGTTTTCTTGATTTTAGTCCTTGTTCTACATCTATATCAAAGAGTACAGAAATATTTGGGTCTGCTAACTGTAAATTAGGGGTATGAAGAACATCACCCATTTGTACAAAACTGCTATTACCATCAGCTATTCTAAATCCACTATGTCCAGGTGTATGACCAGGAAGTGGTACAGGATAAATCCCCGAAATTATTTCTTCATTAGTTTTGATAGTTTTTACATTTTCTCCATATGCTTTAATAACAGATTTATTTAAGTCCGCCATGTTTTTCCCATTTATTTCAACATCTTCAAAATTATCTTTGCTCCAAAAATTTAGTTCATCTTCTATTATATTAACGGTTGCATTTGGAAAAATTGCCTTACCATCTTTGTTAATTGATCCACCTACATGATCAGGATGTAAATGAGTAAAAAATATATCAGTAATATCTTCAGGTTTCACATTTGCTTTTTCAATTTCTTCATGAACAAATCCACAGGTTGGTCCAAATAGATCCCTACATCCAGCATCAACTAATAGAATTTTTTCATTTTTGAATATCAAATAAGCATTAATTTGACTATTTGTAAGCTGATTATTTTCATCAGAAAGTTTTTTATTAGTATCTTCATCTACATTAAGAAGAATTTCCTTAGGTAATGTTAACTCACCGTCTTTTAAAGCTACAACTCTTGTAGAACCAACCATTAATTCTTGTAAATCAGACATACTTTACTCCTATGAAATAAATTCTTTTATAAATGTTAGAAAATAAAAATTTTTAATTCAAGATAATTAATGTGAAAAAGATTTTACAAAAATTCCAATTTAAACTCGGAAAGTTGTAATACTTCGTTTATTGGCTTATCTTCTCTCAATCTCTTGATCCTAGGAAATCTCAAGGCCACACCAGATTTATGCCTTGTACTAGAGTTAACTGAGTCAAAAGCAACTTCAATGACGAAAGTTTTTTCAACTTCTCTTACAGGTCCAAATTTTTTAATTGTATTATTACGAACAAATTTATCTAAAATTTTTAATTCATTATCATTAAAACCAAAATATGCTTTCCCAATTGGTGATAGTTGATTTTCATCCCATAAACCAAAAGTAAAGTCAGAATAATATGAACTTCTTTTACCATGACCTCTTACTGCATACATTAAAATTGCATCAACAGTTTTTGGATCTTTCTTCCATTTGTACCAATGTCCTTTAGGACGGCCAGAAATATATGGACTATACTTACTTTTTATCATTAAACCTTCATGCTGATCGTCGATAATTTCATTTTTCCTAATTTCAGCTAAATTTTTCCAACTATTAAAATTAATAATTTTCGATAAATCAAAAAATCTATTTTTATGTTTAAAATACCAACTCTCAAGTATTGTTCTTCTCTCATCCCAATTCTTTTCTCTTAAATCCTCATTGTTTAAATATAAAATATCATACAACTTTACAAAAGCAGGGAAGTCATCAATATGCTTTAGACTTACTTTTTTTCTATTTAATCTTTGTTGAAGCGTATTAAAAGTCATTGGAATATAATCTCTTCCTACTAATAACTCTCCATCAAGTATCACTAATTCTTTTTGAAGACACTTTATCTCAGGGAATGTTTGAGTTATATCATCTCCAGTACGGGAAAAAATTTTGATGTTAAAATCATCTAAAATAATTTGTACTCTTATCCCATCCCATTTCCATTCTGCAACAAAGTTTTTAGAATTGATATTTTTGAAATCGTTTTCTTCAATTGGGTTTGCAAGCATCATTGGATTAAAAGTTTTTTTTAGATCAATTTCAGGCATAGGACCTAAATTACATAACCATTTAAATAAGGTTTCGTATGGAGCTTCAATTCCGTGCCATATTTTTTCAATATCATCTAGTTTTTTATCTCCAAATTTAGCTAATGCAGTTTTAGCTAGTCTAGATGAAACACCTATTCGCAAGCCACCACTAATTAATTTAATTAAGGCCCATCTTTCAGTTTCATTTGCTATTGACAGAAAAGTTTTTATTTTTTTACTTAACTCATCTTTTTTAATATTTTTCAAAATACTTATCATTTTTGAAATTTGAGGAAGATGCCCATTTTCCTTATAAGGCCATATTAAAGAAATAGTTTCTGCTAGATCACCAACATAATCATATGATAATGCAAATAATTCTTCATCAACGTTTTCTTTAACAATTTCCTTTATTTTTGAAATTGGAATATTTTTTAAATCTAAACTATTAGTTATAATAGCTAGTGCAAAACCTCTATCTGGATCTGGAGTGCTTTTAAAATAATCACATAGAATATCAATTTTCCTATTTCTGGAGGAAGTTAATAACAATTTATCAATTAATTCACTAAAACCTCTCACAAATCCTCCTCATCTTCTCTTCCAGATAAAGATAATGCTAATCCATTTATTTTATTCATTTTACACCAATGCACTATGGCTTCCTCTCTGCCATGAGTCACATAAACATTTTCAGCACGTGTTAATTTTATATAATCAGTTAACTCATTCCAATCTGCATGATCAGAAATAATAAGAGGAAGCTCTACTAAACTTTGTTTAGCTCTTTGTTTAATTGACATCCACCCAGAGGCTTGACAAATTATTGGATCTTCGAATTTTCTAGACCATACATTTTTTATTGCAGATGGAGGAGCAAGAATAATTTCACCTTGATATTCTTTTTTATCTTTAAGATTTGTTTTTGAAAATTTTCCTAAAAAAACATTTTCTTTTATATAATAATTACATAATTTTTCTAATGCTCCATGTATAAAAATTTCCTTATCATATCTTTGTTGTCTTAATAAACCTATTATTCTTTGTGCCTTTCCAAGCGCATAAACTCCAACTAGGTGAGGTCTTTCTGGAAATAATTGTAGCGATCTAAGTAGTTTTTTTATCTCATTATGTTCATTTGGATGTTGAAAAATAGGAAGTCCAAAAGTTGCTTCAGTTACTAAAGTATGACATCTTACAGGCTCAAAATTCTCACAACTTTTATCCTTTTTAGTTTTATAATCTCCAGTAAAATTTATTTTTTCTCCTCTGTATTCTGCTAATACTTGGACACTTCCTAATATGTGTCCTGCGGGATAAAAGGTGATGTTAACGTTGTCAATTTTTAATGTTCTATTTAATGGCAACTCTTGAAAATTTTCTGCACAATTTTCACCATACCTTATTTTCATAATATTTATTGTCTCTTTTGTTGCTAAGACATTTTTATGACCAGGTTTGGCGTGGTCAGCATGTCCATGTGTTATAATTGCATTTTCCACTGGCCTAGATGGATCAATATATGTATTGATTGGAGATATATATAAATTTTCATTAATCCATTGCATTATAGTAATATATAATAATGTCAGATATTTTAAAGATTGAACCTATTGATAATTGGCTAAAAAAAAATAATTGGGCCATTTATAATCATCAAATTGAAACTTTGAAATTATCTGAGAATGGTTATGATGTTCTACTGGTTGCTCCTACTGGAGGAGGTAAAACACTAGCTGGTTTTTTACCATCACTAAATGATTTAATTAATAATAAACCAAAAAAAAATAATTTGCATACACTATATATTTCTCCTCTTAAAGCTCTTACCATCGATGTACATAGAAATTTAACAAGTCCTATCGAAGATCAAGGCTTGGATATAAGAGTTGAGACAAGAACAGGGGACACTTCAGCTTACAAAAAAAATAGGCAAAAGGTTTTACCACCTGATATGCTAATGACTACTCCTGAATCATTGGCTTTATTATTATCAAACAAGGAATCAAAAGATTATTTTAAAAATCTAAAATATTTGGTTATTGATGAAATACATACTTTAGTCAATACGAAAAGAGGTGATTTACTTTCACTTAATTTATCTAGAATTAGTTCAATAAGTCCAGATTGCAAAAGAATAGGTTTATCAGCGACTGTAAAAAATAAAAATGCTGTTTTAAAATTTCTAACTACAAAAAAAAAGGCTAAAACTCTAAATGTCGAAGAAACATCTGTCCCTAAAATAGATATTTTAGAAACCAATAATAGAGTTCCTTGGTCTGGTCATATGGCAAGTTATGCAATTAGAGATATATACCAAAAAATAAAGAAATCATCTTTGACAATTGTTTTTGTCAACACGAGAGCACAAGCAGAGTTAGTTTTTAATAAACTTTGGCAAGAAAATGATAATAATTTAAGAATTGCCATTCATCATGGAAGTCTAGAAAAAGAAATAAGAAGAAAAGTAGAAAGCTTAATGTCTTTAGGAAAAATTGACTGTGTGGTAGCAACAAGTTCTTTAGATCTTGGAATTGATTGGGGAGATGTTGATTTAGTTGTCCAAATTGGATCACCTAAGGGGATTTCAAGATTTTTACAACGCATAGGAAGAAGTAATCATAGATTTGATGAACCTTCAAACGCGCTTTTAGTTCCATCTAATAGATTTGAATATTTAGAATGTTTATCTGCAATAAATTCAATAAAAAATAAGTTGTTAGATGAAACAAAAGAAAAAAAGGGGAGCTTAGACGTTCTTGCTCAGCATATTTTAGGTGTTGCTTGTAGTGAACCATTTCAAGTTGATGAGTTGTATAATCAAGTCATAAATGCATGGCCATATAGAAATTTAACAAAAATAAAGTTTTTTGAAGTTTTAGAGTTCGTGAAGAACGGGGGATATTCACTGAAACATTATGAACAATATTCAAAGATAGGAGTTAATAAAGATAAATTTTATGCAATTAAAAATAAAAGTATACGAAATAGATATAGATTAAACGTAGGAACTATTGTTGAATCTTATATGCTTAAAGTAAAATTAGGGAATAGAACCTTAGGTCAAGTGGAAGAATGGTTTATTGAAGGATTAAATGAAGGAGATACTTTTTTATTTAGTGGTAGAGTTTTAGAATACCAAAGTATTTCAAATAATAGTGTTATTGTTAAATCAACAAGTCATACACAACCTAAAATACCGTCTTATGCTGGAGGTAGATTACCTTTAAGCACAGAACTTTCAATTGAAGTAAGAAAATTATTGAGCAAAAAACAATTTTGGAAAAATTTTCCAAGTCAAATTAATGAATGGTTAAAGCTACAATCAAAATTTTCAAATTTACCATCCTTAAACGGGCTTTTAGTTGAAACGTTCCCTCGTTTAATGAGAGGCAAAAAAAGATTTTTTTTAATTTGTTATACTTTTGAAGGAAGGAATGCCAATCAAACACTTGGTTTTTTAATGTCAAAAAAAATGCAACGCATTGGATATAAACCTATCAGTTTTGTTGCAACAGATTATGCCTTAGCAATATGGTCAATTAATGAGGTCACAGATGTAAATATTATTCTAAATGATGATCTTATGTTAGATGATTTATATGAATGGTTAGAAGAAACACCATTACTGAAAAAAAATTTTAGAGACGCAGCTATTATTTCAGGTTTAATTGAGCGTTCAATACCTGGACAGAAAAAAACTGGCAAACAGGTTTTATTCAATTCTGATTTAATTTTCAATGTTCTTAAAAAACATGAACCAAAGCATCTTTTATTAGAAGTAGCAAGAGAAGATTCTTATAGAGGATTAATAGATTTAGATAGATTGAGTGAATTTTTGAAAAGAATTGAAAAAAATATTGCTCATGAAAAACTTGATAGAATTTCACCCTTGGCAGTACCCCTAATATTAGAAATCAATAGACAAACTATTGATAAATCTGAAATGGAAGAATATTTACTTGAAGAACTTGAGAATGAAATGTTGAGTGAAGTTGGTTTGAATTGAAGACTATAATTTTCAATAAACACAAATTTCAAATTAGTAACGAGGGCATCTTATTTTGGTTCGACAAGCAAATTGCAATTATTTCTGATCTACACCTCGAAAAAGGAAGTAGTTTTGGTTATTCTGGACAATTTTTACCACCTTATGATAGCGAAGAGACTCTAAAAAAACTTTCTAAAGGAATTAAAAGTCATAATATAAAAAAAGTTATCCTTCTCGGCGATACTTTTCATGATAAAAATGCGTTTAATAGGATGCCTGAAAAAGCTTTTTTTCTTTTTAATTCACTCATAAAAAAATACGAAGTCATTTTTATTCTTGGAAATCACGAGAATAAGTTAAAAATTGATAATATAAATTTGTTAAATGAATATGTTATTGATGATATACATTTTATTCATCAAGCCTTGCAAAAAAGTATATTTCAAATATCTGGTCATTTTCACCCCGTTGCTACGATAAAATCAAGTATTAAAAAAATTACAGCGAAATGTTTGTTACATACAAATAATCACATCATCTTACCATCATTTGGCACATATACTGGAGGCTTAAATATAAATGATCCAGCTTTAAAACCATTTGTGAATCATAAATCTTACGTATACATGCTTACAAAAAAATCTATTTATAAATTTACAAGTAAAGAAGTTGAAATTTAATATTTAGCATTTTGGTATCATTCTTGCTTCTTCATATTTACCTATTTTATGGAGATTTGAAATGTATGGTATAAAGATATGGTCATCTGAAAAAGATAATGACTGGTATTTACTAAAAGATATGAATGACGGAGTTATTCGTGTTTGGGATAAGAAAGAAGAAGTTGAGCAAGCACAAAAAAATTTAAATTGCAAACGATCAGCTATTACTAAAATTATGTCAAGTGTGATAATTGATATAGCTTTAAATAAACGTAAAGAAGAAGAAAATTTAAAATATTTTCTAAAATAAGCATTAAATTTTCTGTTTTAGCGTATCTTTTATGATAGATATTCTATTATGAATTTTATTAGGCAAAATATAATTGGCGCTATAACTATTTCTAGCTTAGTTGTTTTTTCTATTTTTATAAGTCAATTTTTATCTTCTAAAGATATATTAATTTCATCTGCTTTCATGTGTATTTTTCTTGGTTTGGTCTTAGGAAATATTTATTCGTTTAAAAAGATTGAACCATTTGCAAATTTTTGTTTAAAAAAACTATTAAGAATTGGGATATCCTTTCTTGGCTTGAGTTTAAGCTTGTTGGAACTTTTTAATTATGGTTTAACAGCTATTTTTTTAATTGTTATGAATATTATAATAGCATTTATCATTATTAAATATTTATGTAATCTATTTAAAATTCCTAATGTTTTAGGTTATTTAATCACCATGGGAACTTGCATTTGTGGTGTAACTGCAGTTATTGCAACTTCTACAATAATAAAAACTGACAAAGATCAAACTAGTTACGCAGTAGGTGTTGTTACACTATTTGGAATTATTGCTGTGTTTTTTTATCCATATATAGCAAACTACTATTTTCATTTGTCACCAGATCTTGCAGGTATTTTCCTTGGTACAGCAATTCATGATACCGCTCAAGTAAGTGCTGCAAGTGTAATTTATTCAGATATGTATAATAGTGAAGAAGCTCTCAATTCTGCTATGACAACAAAACTTTTAAGGAATTCATTTTTAATACTTTTAATTCCTTTGATTGCTTATATTTATAGTAAAGAAAAAAAAGTTGTTATGAAAAGTTCAATAAAAGATTTTTTTCCATTTTTTGTTTTAGGATTTATCATTTTATCTTTTGTAAGAACACTAGGAGATCATTTGTTTCTAGATAATAATATGTTCTTTTACTGGAAACATTCATTAGTTTTTTTCAAAGAAATCTCAATTTATTGTATCCTGTTTTCAATGGTGGCTCTTGGATTACAAACAAATCTAAAAAGCATGTTTAAACTAGGTTTTAAGCCATTGATAATTGGATTTGTAGCATCAACTACAGTTGGTTTTGTAAGTATTGTGTATCTTTATTAAACTGTTTTACTAAAAAATTTAATATGACAGTAATTTCAATTTTTTGACAATGTATGTTACTAAAATTGGAATAATTAAGGTTAATGCACATACAATAATTAATAAAATGCCAAGCTCTGAATAGTCTGCTGGTGTTTTTATTATTCCCAAGTCATTTTTAACTTCTCTGGTTATTACATATATTTGATTTAAATATTTAGTACCTAAATTACTTGCTGAGAGAGCTAAATTAGTAAAGCTAGCTAAAACAGCAAAGAATGTGGCTTTTAAATGATTAGGAGCTGATTGGGCTATCCAAGCTAGAATGGGTATCATTGATACTTGACCTAATGGACTCTCTAGCGCTGTATTAAAAATAGCGATAAAACGAGCATCTACTAATCCATTTGTAAGCTTTGATGTGAACTCATGAAACCCATAAAACATTGCAATTGATGGTAAAATAAAGAAAGAGCCAGCAATTGAAAGTATAACTATTAATCTAGTCATTGAAGACTTTTCCATTAACGGTCTTAAAACAAATATACCTAAAATAGTAAGGAAAGATGCTATTAATCCAAGTAATGATAAAAACTCTTGATCAAAACCTAAAACATCTATTTCAAACCAACTTCCTCCTTGACCGACACCTGGCATTGCTCTGAACACAAATATAATTATAGCAGTTCCAATTAACATTTTTTTTGCATTGGCATCTAATTCATTTGATAACTTAAATAGTAAAAACAAAATTATCATAAATGAACCAACGAAAACGATTTCTTGTGAAAGAGCCATTTTAGAAGTTCCAACAAGTAGAGTAAATATTACAAAAAATATGGAGCCAATTATTATTAATAAATTGGGCTTAGTTACTTCTGGAATATTAAATATTATATTTGCAGCTTTTACAGGATTAATACCATTACTAATAAGTAATTTATATCTTTTTTGCTGATTAAAATATGATAAAAATATACCTGATACAGATATTATAGGTACTATTAAAGAGTATAAGTAAATATTTCCATATGCCGTGACTTTTTCTAATTCGGTCATATCTGAAGAGTTTGAAAAAACAAATAAATTAATCATTGATACAAGCAAAGTACCAAAAATGATAGATACTCTTCCAAGAAGTTGCATTGAAACGTTCATAGATTTCAACTCATTAAAACTTATTTCATATCCTTGATCATCAGTTTTAGGTACAGCCTCAACTGTCATTGCATCAGCAACAACGTCTTGAAGAACAAATCCAATAGGAGCTAGTAAAGTTGAGATGACAAACCATGTTTCTGCATTAAAAATAGTTATCATTTCAGATTTATATTGAATAAGAAAAAACATAATTAAGCTACTAGCTGCCATTACTAGTGCACCTACTATTACAAGAATAGATTTAAACTTCCAAAGAATATCAACTAAATGTCCCAAAGGCATTTTTAACACCCACGGAAGACCAGCCCAAAAACCTAATCCAGCAAGAAAAACTGCAGATAGATCCAAATACTCTTTCACAAAAAATAGACCTACTATATTTGTAATTCCTGACACACCTGCAGCTAGGTAAATCATTAAAGGTGGAATGAATGAAAATTTAAAAGAACCAAAAATTTTATAAAAATTTTTCACTTAATTAACCTTAAAACTTTGTATCATTTTACTAAAAATGTAATTATATTCATATTTTAAGAATCTACTATTAGAATAATTGGGGTCCCCTAATAATGTCAAACGAAGAAATTAGCCGAAAGATAGCAGTAATATTTGCCACAGATTTAGTTGGCTATAGTAAACACATGGAAAAAGATGAGAATGCTACTCTACTCGGTCTTAGAGAATGTAACAAGATCATTGAACCTCTTATTAAAAAACAAAAAGGCCGTATCTTCAATACAGGAGGGGACTCTGTATTTGCTGAGTTTCCAAGCGCAGTTGCTGCTGTTGATACTGCTGTAGAGTTCCAAAAGCAAATCAAAGCCCGTAATGATAAGGAAACTACAGATGTTAAGCTAGAATACCGTATAGGTGTCAATATGGGTGATGTTGTTAAGGAGGGTGATAATTTATTAGGTGACGGAGTAAACATTGCCGCAAGATTAGAAGCTCTTGCTCAACCAGGTGGAATAACAATATCTAAGAATGTTTATGATTTAGTAGCTAACAAAACAAAGTACGAGTTCAATGATCTAGGCATACAGAAAGTAAAGCAGAACCAATTCCATGCTTATGATCTGTTATTAGATCCATCACAAAGGAGAAAGCTTAAGACACAATCATCGAACACTAAATTAATAGCCATGATAGGGGGTACCATAGCTGCCGTCTTCATAGGACTGTTCTTCTCCGGTATGTTGGATACAGAAACTAAATTAGATAAAGATAGTACTGTTTCATCATTATCTATTCCTACTATCTTAGTTTATCCATTCGAAGATTTGTCAAATACAGAAAATACAAAAGGTATTAGTCCTGCTTTAACAGAAAGTATGATCTCAAGCCTTTCTAAATATATTGGCATAAGAGTTTTATCTAGAACTACTAGTCAACATGCAAAAAATAATAATTATTCAATAAAACAATTTATAGATGAATATAACGCTGATTATGTAATCAAAGGATCTATACAGACCATTTTAAATCAATCTCGTATAAATCTTCAATTAGTTGATTTAAAGCAGAATAAAGTAGTTTGGTCTGACAAAGAGGAATTTGACTTAAAAGATATTTTCAAAGTTCAAGATAACATAGGAAATAAAATACTAAAACATCTTCAAATAAAAGTAGTTACAGGATCGACTGGTGATTTATATTCTAAAAGATTAAAAAACATTGAAAATTTAACTTTAGTTTTGAACTCTCGTGCTGAGTGGAGAAAATACACAATTGACGGTCATAAAAAATATGTTGAATATCAAGAACAATTAAGAAAAAATTTAGGACCAAAATCACCTGCCATATATAACGGTATGGCATGGGAAATTTATCAAAGAATAAGGCTTGGTTTATCAAAAGATAAAAAAAGTGACATAAAAAAATTAGTAGAATATTCTAAAGCTGATGTTGCTGCTTACAAAGATGCATCTGCATATGCATTGAGAGCTTTGGTTGAATTTCGTTATGGTTCGAAAGATTGTGAAAAAACTAAATCATTTGTGAAGAAAGCTATCGATGCAGGTGGCTCAGTAGATACTTTTTCAATTGCTGGTTCAATATACAAAAGATGTTCTGATTTAAAATCAGCAATTTCTTTTTACAACAATGCATTGCAATTGGCTCCTAATGACAATGGATTTTTTATTACCAAAAGTTTACTTGCTGCTTATTATCAAAATAATGATGTAGATTCAATTGAACGTACAATAGTACCAAAATTGAACGTAAAAGATATAGATCCAGTAATGTTAGGCTTTTATTCGTATGTTCTTTTAACGAAAGGAAAAGATGAAGAAGCCCAAAAATTTTTTTTGAAAGCAAAAGAAAAAGGATTAACGCGAAAACGTCTAAGTTTATTTGTTAATTATAAAAAAGTATTAGATGAATTTATTGAAAAGTTAAAACCGCTAGGAAGTTTAGACTAATTACTTAATCACCAATAGCTATTCCCTCTCTTCTATGGTCAGATCCTCCGTATAATTTATTATTAATATGAATTATATTTAAACCAGACGAAAAATTTCTTAACTTAACTTTATATTTCATATCCTCTAATGAAGGCAACAGCTTACTCATAATAGTATTTTTCTCTAAATAATAAGTTCCAAATTTATTTATTCCATGAGCTACCGATGCAGCTTCCTGGGCATTTTTTTTCCAATCGATCATTGAAATTATTGCATTTACAACATATCCAATAATATTACTTCCTCCAGGACTTCCCAAAATATAAACAGGTTTATTATTTTTTAAGATTATAGTAGGGGCCATAGATGATCTCGGCCTTTTACTAGGTTCAATACTATTAGCTACTTTTTTTCCATTTTTGAATGATTTAAATGAGAAATCAGTTAATTCATTGTTAAGTAAAAACCCACTATCTGTCATTAATCTAGAACCAAATCCGTTTTCAATCGTAGTAGTCATTGATAATGCATTTCCATACTGATCTACTATTGAAATATGGGATGTTGATGGAAGTTCTATCGAATTATCTGGACCCCATTTCATTGATAAATTACTTGTTAAATTACCAGCTTTAATTTTCTTAAGTTTAATTTTTCTGTTTAATAATTTTGAGCGTTTTTTCAAGTAGTTATTATCTATTAACTTTTTAACTGGGACATCTATAAAATCACTATCAGCTATATAGATAGATCTATCCACAAAAGCTAATCTTGAGGCATCTCCTATTATTCTCCAAGTCTCAGGATTTTTAGGTCCAAGTTTTGAAATATCAAAATTCTCAATCATTCCTAGAATTTGAGCAATTGTTATAGCTCCTGATGAAGGAGGTCCCATTCCACATACTTGATATCCTCTATAATTTGAACAAATGGGCTTTCTTTCTATAACCCTATAATTAATCATATCCTTAATAGATAAAACTCCGGGATTATGACTGGCATTATTCACAGTTGAGACAATATCATTTGCAATATAACCATTATAAAAAACTTCCGATCTATTTTTTTCAAAAGCTTTAAGAGTATTTGCATAATTTTTATTAAAATGAATGTCACCGGATTCTAGTGGCATACCATTGGGTAAAAAATAGGATTTAGTTTTCAAAAACTTACTTAATGATTCCCTACTTTTTTTTATAGAAGAGCTAAGTTTATTTGAAATTACAAAACCATTATTTGATAAATTAATCGCATCATCAAATAATAAAGACCATTTAGTTTTACCCCATTTTTTATACGCCATTTCAAGTAAAGCTGGAGTACCAGGTGTGCCAACTGATTTTCCTCCTACAACCGCATCAAAAAATTTTAATGAGTTCCCGTTAATATCTTGAAATACATTTTCATTAATTAGTAATGGCGCTGTTTCACGACCATCAAGAGTTGTAACTTTTTTTGTTTTATTATCAAAATAAACTAGAAATGCGCCACCACCAAGACCAGAGGATTCAGGTTCCACTAAACCTAAGACCAATTGAGCTGAAATCATTGCATCTGCAGCAGTCCCCCCATTTTTAAGTATTTTAGCAGCAGCCTCAGAAGCTTGGGTATTTGCTGTGACAACCATCCATTTATCAGAAATTACTGGTTTACCTTCTTTTTTGAATTTCAGATATTTATTTCCTGAGTTTAAATTGTAATTTTCTGATTTGTTTAGATCAGATTTTTGTTTCCCAGACGCTAAAATTGGTATAAATAAAAATAAAATAGTTAAAATTTTAATAAAATACATAATTAATTTTCTAGTTATTCAAATCTAAGAATTTTTGTTTTTCTATCCATTTTTGCATAATGAAGCCAATTACAACCATTCGTATAACCTTATCTTTTTCGTACACGTAACTTTTAATTACAGAATAAGCCTTTGAAGATAAATCATTTTTAAAATAAAATTCTGCTTCTATTAACAAACCTCTGTCTTGTAAATATTTTTGAGTTTTAAACAGTAATGATTGAAGAACTCTTTCCTCTGATAATTTACTGAGTTTTATATACATTATTTCAAGAAAAAAAGGCCAGTGGGCCAAGTGTCTCCATAAAGTTGCTACATGAGAATTTTTTCCATTTGGTGCGCATATACTGTTCACAGTACGTACTAACTGCCAAATATTGGGTTTTATTTCTTCTTTTTTTTGGAGTTTTTGTAGTACAGGCCAAATTATCTTTTTTTTGTTATTTTTGGGAATCTTTAAGCAACTTGGAAAATTTTGTTTGATAATTGAGTGCAATACAACCATATTCATCCCATTTGAACGGTTATATGCTTTCAAAATAACCAAAATTTCTTCCCAATCTTTAGGGGTAAGTCTACATTTTGAAAGTTCATCATCTGTAAATTTCGGCATTAAAGGAAGTTTAATTTCTTCAATTATTTCTTTTAGTTTATTTTCAGGATTCTGTGTTTCATAGATTGGTCTAGCAATAGTCCAAATTTTTTTTAAACTATCATCAATCTCTGCCAAACCTCTCCATATAGATGTTATAAGTGGAATATTCATAGTCTCTCTAATATCTTTGAAAATTTTTGCATTTTCTCCAATAGCTTCTTTTTCATCTATAACTGAAACTGGGTCATAAGAAATATCAGAGTTCATTTTAAATCATACAATTAAATTTTAATTATTATTTAATCTTACTTCATTTGAAAATGGACCAAGAACAGGAACTTCTCCCTCAACAGTTCCCCTAATCATTGCTCTTCTATACTTAGCGTAATCATAGGGAATTACCCTATGTAACAACACTCTATTATCCCACATGATAAGATCATTTTTCTGCCACTTATGAGTATAACAAAATTTAGGCTGGCTAATATAATTAACAAGCCATTTATGCAACTCCTTACCTTTTTCCAGACTCATTCCACCAATTTCTAGACTCGTATTAGAAGTAAAATAAAGAGATTTTCTAAAGTCTCTGTCGGGATGAACTCTTACAATAGGATGAGTTACGGGTGGAAAGTTAGATTTTTCTTCATAAGTAAGTTCTGGAAGGCCAGGTTCTAATCTTCTAATATCATTGTAAGAGTGAACTTGGTGTAATGGTTCTAAAAGAATTTTTTTATCCTCAGGTAAATGATCATATGCTAACAACATATTTGAAAACTGAGTTTGCCCCCCTTCTGCTTTAGGGGGTAAAGTTTCTTGACCATAGAGGATAGAAAAAATAGATGGTAAATATCTGTAAGAGCTATCTGTATGCCACCTTGAATTATTTTTTTGGAGAATAACTCTTTGGTCATAAGGATCTAAATGTTCGCCATCTTCAGAAACATTAGAAACATTAAATATTTCTATTTTTCCCTTTGTTTTATCTTTTTCTGGATAGGCCTCTAATTTACCAAAGTTTTTTGTAAAAGTAGCAAGTGTATCGCCATCTAATTTTTGATTTTTAAAGCATATGAAATGTCTATCTTGAATAGTTTTTTTAAGTAAATTTAATTCATCATAACCAATTTTTTTTGAGCAATCAAAACTTCTTACTTCTACACCAAAATTGTCAGTTAAGTTTTTAATATCCATTGGTAATTTTCCCTGTACAAAAACTCATTATTTAACTTTATTGAAATTGTTCTTTTTGTAAACATTTGTTAGGTTAACAACTTAATATTCAAAATTATTAATAAAAAATAAGGATAATAGATGAATTGGACAATTTTGAATGTCTCCATTCCTGTTTACGATTTACAAAAATCAAAACAATTTTATGATATGCTTATTGGTTATAATGAAAATCAAGAAATACTTTACCAAACCTTATATAAAAATGAAGAAAATATTTTTTTTGGTAATAAGGGTTTTGGATTAAGATTATTCAAACCAATTCCAGATTTATCAATTTCAAATCATATACAAAGTAGAAGAAGTTATATTACATTATTGGTAGATAATCTTGAAAATATCAAAGAAAAATTAGAACTCAAAGATATAAAGTTTATTTATAAAAAATCAGACAATGAGTTATTTAAGAGTCTATATGTTCAAGAACCTTCATTAAATTTAATACATTTAGTTGAAAACACCTCTGGTTTTGAAGATCATTTAAATGGTTGGTCTATGGGTTTGGATTGGGGAATTCATCACATGAATTTAGAATCTTTGAATGTTAGAGAGTCTATAAATTTTTTTTGTGATTTGTTGGGTATGAAGGAAGGGCAATGGGTTGCACCGATTAATAAGGGTGATTTTAGTATTGATCCATCTGAATTAGCAATACTACCATTATCTAATAATAATAGAGGATTACATGTTATAAAGCCTGACGATGGATTTGGTTATAGAAATAATTTTGCACATAATCCATCAATTTCAGGGCATCCAGCATTCACAATTAAAAATTTATCGAATTTAACGGCTAAACTTGATGAAGAAAAAATTTTATACTCTGACGCCAAAGTATACGCAATGCCTGGGTTTCATCAGATTTATCTTTATGACAATAATGCTAACATGTTAGAAATTAATCAAGCAGTCTAGTTTAAATTGAAAAAATGATAAATAGGATTTTTAAAAATGTATGTGTTACCGGAGCTGGAAGTGGCATCGGGAGAGCCATTGCGATTGCAATGAGCAATCAGGGATATAACGTAACTTGTGCAGACATAAACTTAAAACAAGCTAACGAAACTCTTGAAAACATATTAAATAGTAATGGATCGGGAATTTCAATTGAAACTGATGTTACCAAAATTAATGATATAGAAAACATGATCCTAAAAACTGTAAAGAAATTTGGTACAATTGATATTTTAGTAAATAATGCAGGAGTAACCAGAACATCGAAAATTATGGATTTAACTGAAAAAGATTGGGATTGGATACATAATGTTAATGCGAAAGGAACATTCTTTTGTTTACAGATAGCGGCTGATCAAATGATAAAGCAAAACAAAGGAGGAAGAATTATTAACATGGCCTCTGTAGGTGGGAAAGGCTTTGTAGATGTTTCTAATGCTATTTATGCCGCCAGCAAAGGTGCTGTAATTAGTTTGACCAAAACAGCAGCTCAAGAACTCGCAAAATACGAAATAACTGTAAATTCAATATGCCCAGGTATTACATATACAAATATACTTTCAGATATAGTAAAGAAGAGAGCTTCAGAACAAAATAAAACTGAAGAAGAAATAATGAAACATTATGTAAGAGATATTCCTTTAAAGAGACCAAATAATCCAGAAGATATTGCATCAATGGTAGTTTTTTTGTCCTCTGAGGGTGCTAGAAATATTTCTGGTCAATCATATAATGTTGATGGTGGATTAATTCCAAGTTAATTTAAGTTAAAGTTAGGATTTTAATTTGAAAAGATGGCGTCATTTAATTGTGGTAATTGGAATAATCCCTTCATTAATTATTTATGTAGCATTATTTATGTATATTTTTGATTATATAACAGGTTATCACTGGTCAATAGACTGGTTGATATACATTTTAGCAGGTTTCCTGTGGTTATACCCAGCTACTAAAGTTATAAAATGGTTGGCAGATAACGAAGCTCATTAAAATATAATAGGTTAAACATGAAAATAACTAATTTAGAGGTTTACGAATTAAAAATACCATTTTCAATAGGCATAAAATCATCCTCAGCTGACTTTTTGAAACAAGATGGAATGGATTTTTGTGTTATCAAAATTGAAACAGATAACGGTATTACTGGTTGGGGTGACGCATTTTCATTTAATTGTAGAAGAGCTGTTTCAGAAGTAATACTAAATATGGTTAAACCACATCTAATTGGAAAAAATCCATTAGATGTTCAGAATATAAATTTTGAATTGCAAAAAAAACTCCATCTTTTTGGACGTTATGGGATTACAATGTTTGCAATCAGTGGAGTAGATATTGCTTTGTGGGACATTGTAGCCAAAAATAGTAATTTACCATTGTGCAATGTTTTAGGATCAGCGGGTATTAAAAAGATACCCGCATATGCAAGTTTATGGCGCTATGAAAATAAGGAGGCAGTTAAAGATAGATGTTCAAACGCAAAAAATTTGGGATATAATTATATAAAATTACATGAAGTATTCACATCTGAAGTTAGAGCTGCTAGGGAAGCACTTGGTGAAGAGATCCCAGTTATGGTTGATACAAATTGTCCATGGACAAAAGATGAAGCAAGACAAATACTAAATAGTTGGGAAGAATTTAATTTATATTGGGTTGAGGAACCTATAAATCCTCCAGAAGATTTTGAAAGTTTGTCTAATATTAGATCTGAGTCACTTATTCCATTAGCAGCAGGAGAAAATGCTTGTACATCATTTGAGTTTAAAAAAATGTTTGAAGCTGAAGCTGTTGATTATGCTCAACCAAGTGTAACAAAAGTTGGTGGTATCACTGAATTTAATAAAGTTGTTTCAATTTCTCAAACTTATGGAGTACAGATAATGCCGCATTCCCCTTATTTTGGACCAGGGTTTTTAGCTACATTGCATCTTGCTCAATCAATGCCTAATCCAGGCCTTTTAGAAAGGTTTTTTATTGACCTTGAGGCTTACTTATATCCTGAAGATATTTTTACTCCGAAAGATGGTTTTTTTAAAATTAATGGTGGTATAGGTTTGGGTTATGAACCTGATGTAAATGTATTAAAAGACTACATTGTAAAATAAATTAATATCCTGCTCCAGATTTGGACGTTTCACTTTCTGGAACATAAGTTTCAAAAGCCATTGATTTCAATCTTTCCCAACATTTACCGTTAAGATTAGTTACTTCTTTATTTTTTTTGAAACTAGTAAATTTAGTATTTTTTTCCTCTATATAATTATATGTTTTTAAGGAAGAATAACTAGTAACTTTAGTATCTAGATTTGAATTAACATATATTTTTTTTTCTTTTGTAAATGCAATTATCTCTTTTTGCTCATTTTCTAATGTCAAATTAATTTGTTGTTCTTCTGCAATTATTCCCATAGCCGCAAGTAAAAATTTTGAGTTATCTATATAACCCTCCCAAGTAATTTTGTTTGCAGAAACATATTCTACTAAAAGCAATCCCATTAAAGCTGAAGCTAATGGTTTTTTATTTGTGTTTTCATTAATTGAAATACTTATTTCTTTATTTTTATAAAGGTCTGCTGTCTTTAAAATTGATCCAAGAAAATTTTGACCGTGTTGTGCTAACCATTTTGCTTTATTTGCACAGTCTTTAGCTAAACTCCACTCAATGTTAACACTTCTGAGTGCTTTATAAGTTTCTGAGTATATCTCATTTAAAGATACACTGATCATAATTATACATTTGGTAAATTGGGGAAAAGCCAATCATTTACGTTTGTTTTCCATAATTCATTGGGCAATGGGGCTCCTTGAAATAGAGTTATTCTTGTCCATAAATTAGATTTAGGATCATACTTTGAGGCTCCAAAAAAACTTAATTTACACCTTAAAATATCAATTGGCTTCATATCTTTACCAATTAAATTATTTTGTATTTCGCTGTATGGCATTGATTTATTAATGATAACTCTCTTAATTATATTCCTTAATTCTGGGTAATTTATCATCACTTCAGCAGCAGTCATATTAGAAGGTAATTTATTTAATTTATTCACTGCTTGTTTTATCTGATGAGCAATATCAAAAGGTAGCTGTTTTTCTATTCCAGCATCTTTTTTTGTAATACCAAGACGTGGTTCTAATTTTGTTTGAGAAGTATACCAGAAACAATAATTTTCTTCAGGTTTTGAAGTGTCTATTTTAATAGCCCAATTAAAATTTTCTTTAATAATCTCAATTATATCATTAACTGTATAACTTATTAAAACAGATTTTTTTTCTTCTGCTCCCATATTATTTATTAAATCCTCTAATAACTCAGGAAAAGGTTCAATAAAGATAGAGTTTAGTATTTCTTGTGTTTCTAAAGTGATATCATCTTTAAAGAAATTAAAAAATCTTTTAATAGGATAATGAAAATTCAAAAGCTTAGTAAGTTCTTCATTTTGTAAAATTTTTTTCAGGTCTAAGTTTAGCTTCTCAATTTTTTTTGACTGTAATCTATCATCAACTTTCCATTGTAAGCTGTATTTAAATGCTTGATGGATATAATTTATAATTTTATTTTGTGTCTTTTTATTTAGTCGTTTAATTGAAAAAACTCTTGATAGAGCTGTTTCTCTATTATAAATCCATTGATGAATTAACTCTTGATGGTTTACCAAAAACGGAGCCATACCTAAACCCGTAGCATTGCCAACTCCTAAATGTTTTGTGAGATGTTTGGAAAGAATTACAGATTTTTTACCTCCTTTTTTTTTAGCAAGAAAATTAATTAATTCTATTGAAAAATATCTAACAAGATACACAGTCAACATTTCTGCCTGAAAAGGTTTCTGTAAAAAGGTATGTCCGTTGGTTTTAGAAAAATCTTCTATCCCAAATTTACCATTGCCATATACTGCAGTAGTTCTAACCAGGTAACCAACATCATTGATAAGTTTTTCAGATGGCTGTTTCCCAATTGATAAATCATTTAACACTTTTTCAAATATTCTTTGAGATTTATTAGCTCTACTTAAAGTCAACTGTTTTGAATTATGTCTTCCTGCTTCTTGTATCTCCAAATTTTTTGATAATTGATTTAATTCTTGATTATTAGGCACACCTCTAAAAAGTGAGAAGGTCATATCCCATTTCTCAGCTATAACTCTATCAGTTCTCTCTTCATCACTTATTGAATGACAAAAGATTACAAGTGACAAAGTTTCTTTTTTCAAAGCTATTTTAATAATAGCACTTCCAATTCCACTATTATCAATATCCCATTGGTAAATTTCTATTTTACTTTTTTGATACTTAAGATCATCAATAAGACGCCTTGTGAAAGATAGACGTGTTTGATGAAAGCTTCCTAATCTATCAAGTTTCATAACTGTTGAGGGTGGTCTTATAGGATAATTATAGTCCAAATTTATTTTAGTGTTTTGAAAGCTCATCTTTTAAACTGACCTAAATGATTTCTTGAAAAAATTTAACCAATTTTTACCTTTAATTTTATCAACTTCTTCTTCATTAAAACCAATATTTTTTAACCCAGTTATAATATTATGCCAGTCTCTATTATCTCTAAACCAAGTCGGCATATTAGGAAAACCTGCGTTAGAAGCAGAGCCTTCACCATAGTCAATATTTTTAGTCCACTTACCCACTCTCATCCATTCTACAATCCTATCAGGTTGATCTTGGCATAAATCTGATCCGAAACCTACATGATTGATCCCCATAATATCAACTGTTTTTGCTATCATTGAACAAAAATCTTCTAATGAACAATTACTACTATTATTTAAATGATGTGGATAAAGTGAAAATCCTAAAATGCCATTACTTTCAGCTAGCTTGGATAAAATATTATTAGATTTATTTCTTTTAGCTGGATGCCAAAAAGATGGGTTGGCATGACTTATAACAACTGGTCTTTCGGATATTTCAATAGCTTGCAGAGTTGATTTCTCAGAAGAATGAGACATATCAACAACCATTCCAACTCTATTCATTTCTTTTATTACTTCTTTGCCCATTCTTGTAATACCTGGATCATTTTCTTCATAACAACCGGTGGCTAATAACGATTGATTATTATATGAAAGTTGCATAAACCTTCCACCAAGTCTGTGAAGAATTTCAACCAAGCCAATATCATCTTCAATAGGTGATGGATTTTGAAAACCAAAAATTATTGCTGTTTTATTTAGTTTTTTTGCCTGCTCAACATCCTCCGCAAAATATGCAGGCATTATTAGTGAAGGATATTTTTCAAACCATTTATTCCATTGTTCAAAATTTGATACTGTATCTCTGAATTGTTCATGATAAGAAATTGTTACATGGATAGCAGTGACATTAGAATTGTTCAATTCTCGGAAAATTTTTTCAGACCAATTACAAAATTGTAAACCATCGATAAGCATGAAAAAAAATTATCATATTTATTAATTATGGTGAATTATTAAATTTCTCTATTTTTTTTTTTAATAGAATTACTTGTTATTGCCTGAATTTTTTATTATTCAATAGGCTTAAAATTATTTGTTTTATAAGTGAGAAATTTAATTGAATTATAAATATTTAGGCAATTCGGACTTAAAGGTATCAACTTATTGCCTTGGTACAATGACATTTGGAGAAACAACTTCAGAAGAGGATGGTCATTATCAATTAGATGAGTCAGTAGCATCAGGAATTAATTTTATTGATACAGCTGAAATGTATCCTACATGTCCCTTAAGACCTGAAACCACTGGTGATACTGAAATCATAGTTGGAAATTGGATAACAAAAAATAAATCTAAAAGATCTTCGATAGTTCTTGCAACTAAGGTTTCTGGTAAAGGTTACATGGCAGTAAGAGATGGTGAAGGCATAAACGCTAAATCTGTAAAAATTGCAATTGAAGGAAGTTTGAAAAAACTTCGAACTGATTATATTGATCTCTATCAATTACATTGGCCAAATAGGGGATCTTATCATTTTAGACAAAATTGGAATTACGATCCAACCAAACAAAATAATGAAGAGGTTAAGGAAAATCTTCGAGGTGTAATAAATTCTTTATCTGAACTTCAGAAAGAAGGAAAATTTAGATATCTTGGACTGTCAAACGAAACCTGTTGGGGTACATTACAATTTATTAAATTTTTAAAAGACTTCCCAAACCTAAAGTTAGTTTCTACTCAAAATGAGTATAGCTTACTGTGCAGATTATACGATTTAGATATGGCTGAAATGTCTCACCATGAAAATATAAGCTTACTAGCTTATTCACCACTTGCTGGTGGATTTTTAACTGGTAAGTACATGAATGATGATGTACCTAATAATTCAAGATTATCTAGAGTACCTAGTTTGTTTGGAAGAATTAATGAAAATTCTACCTTAGCAGTCTCTGAATATGTGTCATTAGCTAAAAAATATCAAATTGATCCAGTGCACATGGCTATAGCTTTTTGTAATCAGAGACCTTTTATGGGGTCAGTTATTTTTGGCGCAACTGACAATGCACAATTTAAAAATATTTTAACAGGTATAGAAGTTGTGCTTTCTGAAGAAATGATGTTGGAAATTAATCAATTATATAAAAAATTTCCAATTACTTTCTAGTTATACTAAAGCATTTCCAATTTCTTTAAAAACAGAGAACATCAACTCTTCTGTTTTTATATTAATTGGATCAGATGCTGATGACATTCTAATTATTGTAAGTTCTTTTTTAGGGTTAATCCAAATATTTTGACCATGTATACCTATTGCGCAGAATTCATTTTCATCAAAACCTGTTTGATACCATTTTGATCTATAATTTCCTTTAGGAAATCTTTTTAAATCATCTTGATTTAAGTAACATGAGTTATCTTCATAATTCTTAATATCATTTATCCAGTTTTCTGGTACTATTTGCCCATTTTTGTTTGCGCCATTAGTACGCACCATTTCTGAAATTAATAATAAGTCGTATGGTGATATACTAATTCCGCCTGCTGATCTAGTTGCACCAAATTTATCTAGTGTCACATAAGCATCATTTTTTATTCCTGAAGGTTTGAATAATAAATCAGATATAATTTTAGAATACTTCTCTCCTGAAACTCTCTCAATTATCCAACCCAACAAATCACTATGTGGAGAGCAATAATGATATTTTTTTCCATGTAGAAGCATAGATTTTGGCAAATTTGAAAGAAATTCATGTAAACCACTTAAATGTGTCATATCATTATTTGAAGGTATATCCCATCCTGTAGAGGATCTATATTTTTGAAATATTTCAGCGTTTCCTGAATAATCTTCTATAAAATTAGATGCCACATTCATATCAAGAACATTTCTTATAGTCGCATCTTCATAAGCTGAACCAATTGTTTCTGGCAAAATTTTAGTTACAGAAGTATTCACATCAATTAATTTTTTATTTACTAAAATACCTGTCAACAAACTAGTAAGTGATTTGGAAATTGAAAATATAATGTGAGGTGTTTCACAAGTTGTAAAATTATTAAAATATTCAAAAACTAATTTTCCTTTGTGCATAACAAGGAAACTGTCAGTATTACAATCAACTAAAATATCTTTTAATTTTTTTTCAGTATTATTATTAGAAATCTCTATTTCATCAAGTTTTGTTAGCTTTTTAATAAAATCTATTTTTTGTTTTGGATCAAACTTAATTGAGGAAGTAGGAATGATACTTCTTACATTTACAAATGCCCAAATATTATATGGATATTTTCTCCAATTTTCTAATGTTACCTGATATTCCAAAGGTGGCGGACTTCCTTTCATAATTTTATTTGCTTCTAATTTAATCATTTACTATCTCTTTAAAACTTGGTTAAAAATATAATTACATTTGACAAAAGTCTAAATTAAACATACCCCATTATAATCTTAATAAGTGAAGAGATACCAATGAATTTAACATTTAACGATATAAAAAACATTCATAAAAAAATTAGACACAATGTGAAATGGACTGAAACAACCTTCACATCTTCTATTTCAGAAAAACTAGGTATTGATACTTTTTTAAAGTTAGAAAATAGACAATATACTGGTGCATTTAAAATTAGAGGCTCTTATTCAAAATTATTATCTTTGTCAGAAGCAGAAAAAAAAGCTGGAGTAGTTGCCATGTCAGCTGGCAATCATGCACAGGGATTAGCTTATATTTCTAATAAAATGAATATTAGATCGAATATTGTTATGCCTGAAGGAACACCATTTACTAAAATTAGAAGGACACAAAATTTTGGCGGTAATGTAATTATTAAAGGTCAAGATTTGAATGAATCATATCAACATGTTCAAGACTTAATATCAAATAATGGATTTATAGAGGTACATCCATACAATGACCTTAATGTAATTTCAGGACAAGGTACAATTTCATATGAAATGATTACTGATTGTAATGAAATTGACATTTTGTTAGTTCCTGTAGGTGGAGGAGGGTTAATTGCTGGTTGCTCACTAGTAGCTAAACATATGAAAAAAGATATTGAAATTATAGGTGTGGAATCTGATCTTTACCCGTCATTGTCCAATAAAATGTTTAATAAGAAATCAAGGTGTAAGGGTTCCACTTTAGCAGAGGGTATTGCTGTAGCAGAAATAGGTGAAATTCCTTTTTCAATATTAAAGGATTTTGTTGATGATGTTTTAACTGTTTCTGATAAATCGATTGAAAGAGCTATTGCAATGTTAGCAGAGCATGAAAAAATAGTTGTTGAAGGAGCTGGTGCTACAGGTTTAGCAGCTTTATTGCAACATGGAACAAAGTTTAAAAATAAAAAAGTTGGAATTGTCATTTGTGGTGGTAATATCGATTCTAAAGTATTATCTTCAATTTTAATGAGAGATCTAGTAAGATCAGGTCAAGTAACAACTTTGGGTATTACCATGCCTGACAAACCAGGCCAATTGCAGATAATTTCTAAAATCTGCGCTGTGAATGGGGCAAACGTCTTGCAAGTTGAGCACAGTAGGTTTGCAATGGATCTTTCGGCTAGTTTAGCAAAATTAAACATAACTATTGAAACACAGAATGCTTCTCATCTGAAAAAAATTATAAATGAAATTGAGATCAACGATTTGCCAGTTAATATAGAAGGTATAATCTAATTTATATTTTACCTAATTTTAGGTGTATAATTTCATTTTTTGAACCAAGTCTTATTTTTGGTCCCCAGCATGCTGCACCTGAACTTACATATAGGTTTGAGTTATTCATACTATATAAACCATAGATAAATTTGAATTTTAATTTAACTATAAAGTTAAAAGGAAATATTTGTCCATTGTGAGTATGACCTGATAACATAAGATGATTTTTGCAATTTAATTTTTGCCAAATATCCGGTTTATGACAGACAACTAAATTGAATAAATTATCATCACAAAGCTTGTTTGCAAAATCAATTTTTGATTTTTCAGTCTGGTTATCATCAATTCCAATCAGATTAATATTTTCAATTTGTATCTTTGTGTTTTTTAAATGTTTAATATTAAAGGATGAAAGTTGACTCATTTTATTTTGAGGATCTTTTAAGTAATATTCATGATTACCACTAACAAAATATATTGGTTTGTTAATTTCATTTAGAATATTTAGATCTTTAAAATTAAAAGAACTAGAGTCGATCAAATCTCCACCAACCAATAAAAAATCAAAATTAATTTTTTTAATTTTTTTTATAATTTTTACTAAGTGGTTTGTGTTGTTACTTCCTAGATGAACATCACTTATAAATAATACTTGATAGTTTTTTAGTATATTTGGTGATTTTATATCTACTTTTTTTATATTTATGGTTCTTGCATTATATGAACCAAATAAATAAATCAAAATTATTAAAATTAGGGAAATTATTCCGATAAAGAATGTGTTGAATTGTAAAATATAATTAGAAGAAACACATATTGATACTACCATAAAACTAATAAAACCAATCCCTAAACCCTCATAAACAAAAAATTTTAATGGTTTAAAAGTATTATGTGATCTTAAATAGTACAAAATTAAAATATAAAAAATTATAGTATTTATTAAAGAATATTGAAATGATTGTGTTTGATTAAACAGTAATTCATTTAATGTTTCGAATGGGAAAATATAAAATAGATACGTAATTATTAATAAAATAAAATAAAATAAAAACCTGTAGATATTTTTATTCATTTTAAGGTTGTTTAGTTTTTGCAAACGCGTCTAAAGCAGTTTGTCTTGAACTTTTAATTTCAACAATAGGTTTTGGATAATTTTTACCTAGTTCAACTCCTGCTTTTTCCAAAATTCCAAAGGGTGCCTCCCATGGATTAAACAAGTATTTGTTTGGAACTAAATTCAATTCTGGCACATATTTTCTAGTATACTCGCCATTAGGGTCAAATTTAATGCCTTGTGTGACAGGATTAAAAATTCTAAAATATGGTGCAGCATCAGCACCACACCCAGCTACCCATTGCCAACTTGCACTATTGCTTGCTAAATCAGCATCAACTAAACAATCCCAAAACCATCTTTCACCTTCATGCCAATGTGTAAGTAAATTTTTCACTAAAAAAGAACCAACTATCATTCTAAGTCGATTATGCATATATCCTGTAGACCACAGCTCTCTCATTCCTGCATCCACGATAGGATACCCAGTTTGACCAGTTTTCCATGCTAAAAGATGTTCTGAGTTATCAATCCAAGGAAAATTATCAAATTTTGTTTGTAAATTTTTTTTTGGTAATTCTGGGTAATAATACAATAAATAATTTGAAAATTCTCTCCATCCTATTTCAGATAAAAAAACATCCGTATCTTGTTGATGTTTTAATCCCATTTGATTTAGGTCTTTAACGGCATGCCACACTGTGTTTGGAGAAACTTCGCCCCAATGTAAATGTGGAGAAAGTCTAGATACATTTTTCTTATTTGGAAAATTTCTACCTTCCTTGTATCCATCTAATTCATTATTAATAAATTGATTTAATCTGGTAGTTGCAGCCTTTTCTCCGATAGACCAATTTTCCATTATTTTATTTTTCCAATTATGTCTTGGTAGTAAGTTTAATTCATCAATTTTTAAGCTTTTTAAATTTTTAACCTCGGCGTAATCAATAATTTTTGGTTTTTCAAAAGGTCTTCTTGGTTCTGTTGAGTTTAAACAACCCCTTCTAAAATAAGGAGTAAAAACTTTATAATTTGTTTTATCATCTTTAAGTATATCCCATGGTTCCCATAGGAGTGAGCTATTATAAGAGTATGTATCTATTTCTAATTTTTTTAAATTTGTTTTTATTTTTTTATCTCTAGAAATAACCCACGGTTCATAAACTCTGTTCCAATATATTTTTTTTATTGATTCTAATTGACATATCTTGACTAAAATTTCTTCTGGATTACCTTTAGCAATTATCAATTTATTCTGAAATTCTTTATCAAGCTCTTTTAATGATTGGTGAAGCCAAACTCTTCCGGCTTGTCCAATTTTATGATCGTCAGAGTTAACATCATCGAGAATATATATTGGAATTATTGGACCATTTTTTACAGATTCAATTAATGCAGGATTATCGTGTAATCTTAAATCTTGTCTTATCCAATATAAACTGACGTTTTCATTCATTATCATCTACTTCTTGAAATTGTAAAATATAATTTGTCTTATTGATAAATTAAATTAATGATTTGGTTTGTAGTTAAATATTTGGTGTTTTTTTTACAATTTATCAATAGATTAATATTAAAAATTTTGTTTAGAGAGAAATTCCATGTCATATCAAAAACCATTTAAAGGTCTTAAAGTTATTGATTTTTCTCAAGGCGTAGCCGGTCCATATTGCGGCATGCTTTTAGCTCAACATGGAGCAGAGGTAATTAAAGTAGAGCCCAAAGATGGTGATTGGGCAAGAAATCTTGGACAAGAGTATGGTGAGCACTCTGCTTTTTCAGTAGCTGCAAATTTAGGTAAAAAAAGTATTATAGTTGATTTAAAGAATACAAAAAGTCAACCTATTTTAGATACAATTATTAAACAATCCGACATTTTTATTGAAGGTTTCAGACCAGGTGTAATTAAACGGCTTGGCTATGATTATGATAGGTTAAAAAAAATAAATCCAAAGTTGATTTATTTGTCTATATCAGGCTTTGGACAAAATGGCCCTATGAGTCACAAACCTGCTATGGACCCTGTCCTTCAGGCTTTTACAGGTTTTATGGCAGAAAACAAAGGCCCAGATAATATTCCTCATAGAACACCTGTTATAATATTTGATATGACTACGGCCTTATACGCAACTCAGTTAATATCAACATCATTATATGCGAGAATAAATGAAAAGTTTGGAAGAAAGATAGAAATAAGTCTAATGGAAGCAGCAGCAGCAATGCAATCAATAAGACTTATGAGTGGGTATATGGAAGGGCCTTATACTCACGCTTCATCTCCATCTGGTACATTCAAAACAAAAGATGGTTGGATACAAATTATAGTTGTAAAAAATCATGAATTTATTAAATTTTGTAATGCTGTTGGTTGGAAAAAATTCATCAAAGATAAGCGTTTTGAAAATAATTCTGAAAGAAGAAAACATGAAGCAATTCTTTCAAGAGAAGTTCAGAAACTATTCATTAAAGAAAAAACAGATTATTGGAAAAATTTACTTAATAAGTACGAAGTTCAAAATGAAAAGGTTCAAGACTACAGAGATTTTATAGAAAGTGATCAAACAAAAGCAATAGACTTAATCTCTTGGTTAAAGCAACCAACAACTGAACAAATATGGCCAGTTCCAAACATCCCTGGAATGCCTAGATTTGTAGATAATGACATACTATCTAAAGCACCATCTTTAGGGCAACATACAGAAGAAATACTTATATCTTTGGGTTATTCAAATAATCAAATAAAAGAACTGATTAATGAAGGAGTGATAAGGAAATCTATATTATGCCAGTAATAGTAAATAGCAGTGGAAAGAAAAGAATTACTGCTAGTATGGTTTCTGATTTTAAACTTTCAGTAAATGTGTATTCGTCTTTACTCATAAAATGTCCTCTTTTTTTTTAATACTTTATTTTTTTTTTAATAGAATTCAAGTATTTTTAAATTTATTATAAATAAATTTATAATAGGGGATTATAATGGCTTTTATATTTGGAATAATAATTGCTGCTCTAGTTTTTTTCTTTTCAAATGAAATTCAAGAAATTATGATCTCCACCGGTTTAAGAGATTATTTGGTATATTGGCTTCAGTCTTGGTAATTAGATGACACTTTTCTAATTGTATAAAATTTAGCTTTAACTATTATCAACTAATAAACATAACTTAAATTTTCTAATTTGGGTAACTTTAATGGCAGATAATTTTGATTACATTATAGTCGGTGCAGGATCTTCTGGTTGCGTTTTGGCTAATAGGCTGAGTGCTAATCGTAAAAATTCAGTATGTGTATTGGAAGCAGGACCGCCTGACTGGAATCCATTTATACATATACCTGCGGGTTTTATGAAAACTCTTGTTAATCCAAATGTAAATTGGTTATTTAAATCTGAACCTTGTTGGGGAACAGATGGAAGAGTAATAGACATTCCAAGAGGTAAAACATTAGGTGGATCAAGTTCAATAAATGGTATGGTTTTCAATAGAGGACAAAACCTAGATTTTGATGTTTGGGCTCAAAAGGGTAATAAAGGTTGGGGTTATTCAGATTTACTTCCATATTTTAAAAAATATGAAAAAAGACTGGGTGATTTTGATGACGTTTATCGAGGAACACAAGGCGAATTGCCAATCACAGATCTTGAATATAGAGATCCCTTATGTGAAGCATTTATCAAAAGTGCTATAGAACAAGGAATTCCACTTAATAAAGATTACAATGGGAAATTGCAAGAAGGTGTTTCTTACGTACAACGTACTACTAGAGGTAGATTTAGAGTAAGTGCTGCAAAAGCATTTTTGAAACCAGCCAAGTCCAGAAAAAATCTCCAAATAATAACCAACGCATTCGTCACAAAAATTAACTTTAATAATAAAACAGCAATTGGTGTTGAATATTTAATAGGAGGAAGAGGAGGAAAAAAGATTAACCTTAAAGCAAATAAGGAAATAATATTGTCGTCTGGTGTTATAAAATCACCTCATATTCTACATATGTCGGGTGTTGGTCCCGTTGAAGATCTTAAAAAACTTGGAATAGATGTCATTCATGATCTTAAAGGTGTTGGAATGAACTTAAGAGACCATTTTGCTCCTAGATTAACTGCAAGAGCTAAAAATGTTGAAACAGTAAATGAAAAATCAAGAGGGTTTAAACTTCTAAAAGAAATTGGAAAATATATAATAGGTAAACAATCTATAGTAAATTTAAGTCCTACGTTAGTATATTGTTTCTGGCATTCTAATGAAGAAATAAGAAATCATGATCTTCAAATGACTTTTACTCCAGCATCATACAAAGAAGGTGTTCAATCGACCTTAGATACTGAACCTGGATTTACGGTTACCGCGTGGCAACAAAGACCTGAATCACTTGGTTGGATAAAATCAAAAACAAATGACCCATTCGACGCTCCATTAATTCAACCTAATTACTTGGATGCTGAAGAAGATAAGAGGGTAGTTGTTGCGGGATTAAAACTATCTAGAAGACTAATGCATTCTAAAGCTCTTTCACATTACTTTGATTATGAAGTTTACCCTGGAATTGAAAAACAATCAGATGAAGAATTACTTCAAGTTGCAAGAGAAAGAGGAACTACAACCTATCATCAGATGGGAACATGTAGAATGGGTCCAAAAACTGACCCAACTGCAGTTGTTGATGATAATCTTAAAGTTTATGGTTTAAACAATCTTAGAGTTATTGACGCGTCAATTATGCCAACAATGTTATCTGCAAATTTACACTCTGGCGCCACATTAATAGGAGAAAAAGGTTCTGATTTAGTACTTGGTAAAGACCCAATTGATCCAATAGTTTTAAATTATTAACTTAAATTTTATAAGAGGGAAAAAGTGGCAAAATCAGAAAAATATGTACCTCCCAAAAAATGGGAGTGGGATAAAGAAAATGGTGGAAAATTCGCCAACATTAACAGGCCAGTCTCAGGAAATACTCATGAAAAAGATCTTCCAGTTGGTAAACATCCTTTTCAATTATATTCTCAAGGCACACCAAACGGTGTTAAAATTACTATTATGCTTGAAGAATTACTTGATTTAGGAATTAAGGAAGCAGAATATGATGCATGGTTAATTAGAATAGGAAATGGAGATCAGTTTAGTTCTGGTTTTGTAGAAATTAATCCTAATTCTAAAATACCTAGTCTTTTAGATAAATCTCGAGATCAGCCAGTAAAGATTTTTGAATCTGGGTCAATTTTATTATATTTAGCAGACAAATTTGATATTTTTATCCCTAAAAAATTTGAAGAAAGAACAGAATGTCTCAACTGGTTGTTTTGGCAAATGGCAAGTGCGCCTTATTTAGGAGGAGGTTTTGGTCATTTTTATGCTTATGCTCCTGAAAAATATGAATATCCAATAAATCGATTTGCTATGGAAGTTAAAAGACAATTAGATGTTTTAGATAAATTATTATCTGATAAAAATTTTATTTGTTGTGAAGAATATACCATAGCTGATATAGCCATTTGGCCATGGTATGGAGCCTTAGTATTAGGAAGATTATATGATTCAGAAGAATTTTTGGATGTTAAAAAATATGAAAATGTATTGAAATGGGCAAGAAAAATTAACGAGAGAAAAGCTGTTAAAAGGGGAATTATGGTAAACAAGATCAAAGGAAAGTTGTCATCACAACTTCATGAACGACATAGTTCATCTGACTTTATTAATAAAACTCAAGATAAGTTAGAAAAATTATCATAAATTATTTATAATTTTTCAATCCCGAGATCTGCAATATATCTTCGATGCCATGTAGGGCTGATAGTTAATTCATTAATACATACATGCTTTGGCATTTGACACAAAAATACTATAGTTTGCCCTAAATCATCTGGTTGAAGCATTTTATTTTTTTGTTCGCTAGAGAGCTTTTTTGGACGTTTGTCTAATATAGCTGTTGCAACTTCTCCTGGACACAATGCAGTAGCCCTAATACCAAGATTACAATATTTCATATTTATAGTTTCTGTCATAGCATTTAATGCATGTTTAGAAGAGGTATAAGACACACCTGACAACAAACTTACATGATTTCCAGACCACGAAGATACGTTAATAATTAATCCATCCTTTTTTTCTTTCATAAGAGGTATGACTGCCTTACAGCAGTAAAATAAACCATTAATATTAGTTTGTATTACCTGATCCCACTCATTCTCATCTATATTGTCCCAGTCTCTTTTAAAAATATTTATTCCTGCACAATTTACTAAGATATCTACATGGCTAACTTCTTTTTTTATTTCGCAAAAAATATTTTTAACATCTGATTTTTTAGAAACATCTACTGGTTTAATGATAGTGTTAGTTTTGCATCTGTCTTGAGTATCTTGTAGAGAGTTTTTATTTCTACCTGATAAAATTACTTTCATACCAAGGTTAGACAATTTTATGGCAGCGTCACGTCCAATTCCTGATCCTGCACCAGTAATCCAGACTACTTTATTTTCCAAATTTCTTATCACTTGTATTTATTTTTCGTTTTTTTAATTATATATCTATTGTGCAGTTAATCCTCCATCTACAACAAGACTCGATCCAGTCATAAAACTTGAGTTATCAGAGGATAGAAATAAAATTGTTTTGGCAACCTCATCAGCTGTTCCAAGACGACCAATAGGTGTCTGATTAATGCCAGCTGAAACAGATTCCTCTATTGTCATCTCTGGGTTTTGACTAATTCTTGAATTATATACTTGTGTTCCCATGTCAGTTTCTATGATACCTGGGTGGACTTGATTAATTCTGATTGGAAATTTTTTTTTCCCAAAATATATAGCCATTGATTTTGTGAAAGTAGTTATACCGCCTTTTGTCATTGAATATAATGGGTCAAGCTGAGAACCAACAAGGCCAGCTACAGAGCTAAGATTAATTATAGTACTTCCAAATTTTGTTTTTTTTCCTGCCTCAGTCAAAAAGGGTACTAAATATTTAGTACCAAGAAATACACCAGTTAAGTTAATAGATATAAGTCTCTGATATTCTTCTAGCGATACATTATCAATATCTTTACCAATCCAAATACCTGCATTGTTTACTAATATATCTATCAGGATTTTTTTATTTTTTAAAAAAGAAGAAAATTCAATCCATGAATTTTCGTCTGCAACATCTATTTGATAAAAACTAACTTCAACATTTAGTTTAGCAATTTCTTTTTCGGTTTTTTGTCCATCGCCTTTGTTAATATCTAATATATGTATATTCGCTCCAGCATTAGCTAAGGCAATACAAACGCTTTTACCAATGCCTTTAGCGCCTCCTGTAACTATAGCGTTTTTGCCTCTTAAATCTTTCAATTTAATTCCTTTATAAAAATTTTATTTTTATAATTAATTATAATTATAATTTTTTTTATTATCAAATATACACTTTAATAATATACATTTAGTATATTATTTGTTTGTTAAATTTTGGGTGTGTTTAATGAGTTCTCATAAATTAAAAGTTTTCACTGATTATGTATGTCCTTGGTGTTACCTTGGAGATTCAAGGGTTAAAAAATTAACAAATATATTTGATATAGATATCGAAATAATTCATTTTCCATTACATCCTGACACCCCAAAAGAAGGTAAATCCCTATTAGATCTTTTTGGAACAAATCAAGAGGATATTGATAAAAAAAATCAAAATATGAAAAATTTAATGTCTAATGAAAATCTTCCTTATAGCAATAGAACTCATACATTTAATAGTAGACTAGCCCAAGAAATTGGCTCTTGGGCTCAATTTTTAGATAATAAAACATCAATTCATGACAATTTTTTTGAAGCGTATTTTGTAAAAGGATTAAATATTGGTTTAGAAAGTGTAATATTGGAAATTGTAACAAAATCAGGTTTAGATGAAAATGAGGCTAATTATATAATAAAAAATCGAACTTTTAAAAGTTCAGTGGATAAAGATTGGCAAAAATCCAGAACATACGGTGTTACTGGAGTTCCTACTTACACATATAATAATCACAGTGTTGTTGGTGCGCAACCGATTGAAAACCTAATTGAATTTTTAAATCATTTTGGTGTTCCCAAATTATAAATGTGATTTCAATATGAAGAAAAAAAACATTTTATTTGCTCATCATTCTCCATCTGAAAATACCAAAAAATTATCTAAACTTGTAAAAAATAAGATTGAAAGTGCAACTCTAGATGTAAATTTAACAATGCTTAATTTAATAGAGGTAAATACATCTTCTTTTAAAGAAATTAACGGTCTAATAATTGGAACTACTGAAAATTTTGGATACATGTCAGGTTTAACAAAAGATTTTTTTGATAGATGTTATGATGTGTTAAAAGACAAAACAGAAGGACTTCCAATTATTTATTATGTTAGAGCAGGATTGGACGGGGAAGGTTGTAAAGTTGCATTAAATAAAATTTTAATTGGTTTACGATGGAGACAAGTTTTACCACCTTTAATACTCAAAGGTTCTTGGCAAGAAGATTATTTGAAACAATTAGAAAAATTTGTTTTAACTTTTGCCAGTGGCATCGAATTAGGCATTTACTAATTATTTGGAAATGTTGGAATGTTTTTTAATCCATTCAAAAGAGCATTTTGAAAATCAATCATTGCATTGTTTGAACTAGAATTTGAATCAGCCAATCCATCCAAAAAACTTCTTACATCTTTTTCTAAAATTGCAATTGTATTATCTGTCTTATAGTTTTCTTTAGCCCAGTCTATATTTTCTAAATTTTCGCTGAACCAAGTTTGACCAGATGAACTATTTAAAATTTTTAGCAATTGATTAGTTGTGATGTTTAAATTCTTAGCCTCAGATAAGACATGTCTTACTGCTACAACTGAACAAGATGCTACAAAATTATTTAAAACTTTAACAGACATCCCAGAACCAAATTCTCCAATATGATAAATTTTATCACCTAATATATTTAAAATAGGTAAAATTTTTTCAAACTCATTTACCTGAGACCCAACCATAAAAGTTAGTGATGCATCTTTTGCTCTCATTGGAGCTCCTGACATTGGTGCTTCAATCATTGTAATATTATCAGGTGATCGCAGAAAAAATTTTTTTAAAAAGGCGGGAGATAATGTTGAACATACTACAAATGTTTTGGGAGAATTTAATTTAAAAAGCCCATTATGGCCTTCACAAAGTTCTAATGTCTGATCTATATCTCTAACTGCACTTAAAATAATGTCTGATTTATCAAAAAACTCTGTTTTGGATGAGATAAATTTATCTTTTAATGTAGGAAAATTATTTTTAGATCTTATGTCATATCCAAAAGCATTGATTTTATTTTTTAATAGAACTTCCAACATAGGTAGTCCCATAGTTCCACATCCTGCAATTCCAATATTTAATTTCAGAATTTCGTTCATATCAATCCTCAATTATTTGCTATAGTTAACTTGTTTTAGATTATAATTTTCAATATATTAAATACAATTTTATTTATAATCACAAAAAGAAATCAAAATGAATGTTAATTTAAACGAACTAAAATCTTGGATTGGCAATGAAGAGACTATATTCGACGAAGTAACAAAATCGTTGGAAAGCAGGTTTAGGGCAACGCTTGACATTGATCCTGGTAATCCTGAGAATGGTGAAATAGCCTCTTCTGGCCTTCATTGGGCACTAGGACCAGCTGTGGTTAAATCCTCTCTACTTGGAAAAGATTCTCATCCAAAAAAGGGAGATTTTTTACCTCCTGTTCCCCTTCCTAGAAGAATGTGGGCTGGATGTCGAACACATTTTTTTCAATCGTTGAAAATAGGGGATCAAGTAAAAAAAATATCTAAGGTGGTGGATATAAATTTAAAAAATGGTAAGTCTGGAATGTTATGTTTTGTAACAGCAAAATATCAGTTTTTTGTAAAAGATAAGCTAATGATCGAAGAAGAGCATGATCTTGTTTATAGAGATATAGAAAAAACAAAAAATAATGTGATTATTAAAAATGATTTACCATTTGAAAAGTCAGATTATGAAGAAAAAATTTTTACACATCCTACAATGTTATTCAGATATTCAGCAATTACATTCAATGGTCATAGAATTCATTATGATTACCCTTATTCGACTGAAGAAGAGGGATATAAAGATTTAGTATTTCATGGGCCACTTCAAGCAACTCTTATGTTGAGAGCTGCAGAAAAATATAAAAAAGCAAAAGCGCATTTTTTCTCACATAGAGGCGTTGCACCTGTATATGCAAATGACAATTTATTTATCAACATAGAAAATAATGAAAATGGTAATCTGAATTGCTTTACAAGTACAAAAGATGCAGGCATGACAATGAAGGGTGAGGCAAAGTTTTAAATAATTTTTCTGGAGATTATATGTCAGATTTTGATTATGACCTTATAGTAATTGGTGCTGGTTCAGGCGGGACAAGAACTGCTAGAATTTCAGCATCTTATGGAGCAAAAACTCTTGTCATTGAAGGAGATAGAGCAGGTGGCACTTGTGTTTTAAGAGGCTGTGTACCAAAAAAATTACTAGTATATGCATCTCAATTTTCAGAACAAGTATCAGATGCAGAAGGTTTTGGTTGGCAAATTGATAACTTTAATAGCAACTGGAATGACTTAATTATAAAAAAAAACAAAGAATTAGATAGACTTCACGAAATTTATGTAAATTTAATTAAAAATTCTGGTTGTGAACTGATTACTGGTTGGGGCAAGATTATTGGACCTAATAGTGTTTCAATTACAAAAAGTAATAATGAGATTATTGAGTTATCATCAAAAAAAATAATGATTGCAGTAGGAGGTGAAGCTTCTTTTCCAACTTTTGATGGCAATCATTTTATGATTAATTCAGATAAAGCTTTAGATTTAAGTGAACTTCCTAAATCGATTGTTATATATGGTTCTGGTTATATAGCTGTTGAGTTTGCGGGCATATTTAACGGTTTTGGAGTTGATACTCATCTTGTTTTTAGGGCTGATATGGCTTTAAGAGGCTTTGATAAAGATATAAGACAGTTTTTGATGACATCTATGAAGCAAAAGGGAATAACAATTCATAATGGAGTTACAATCTCAAAAATTGCAAAGAATAACATAAACTATAGTGTTAAATTATCAAATGGAAAGAAAATTGAAGTTGAAACTGTTATGGGTGCGACTGGCAGATTGCCAAACGTGTCAAATCTTGGATTAAATGAGGTTGGTGTAAAAACAGGAAGTCGTGGTGAAATAATAGTAAATAAGCATAGCCAAACAAATATTAAATCGATATTTGCAATTGGTGATGTAACAGACAAAATTACATTGACTCCTGTAGCTATTGCAGAAGGACATAGTTTTGCAGATAGAGAATTCGGGGGATTGAAAAGATTCATTTCTTATGAAAATGTTCCTAGTGCTGTATTTAGTCAACCATCCATTGCAGTTGTAGGTCTAAGTTTTGATAAAGCTATAAAGAATGGTATAAATGCAAGAGAGTATAAAAGTGAATTCAGAGCTTTAAAAAATACAATATCTGGAAATCTTGAAAGAACTCTGATGAAACTAGTTGTTAACGAAAACACTCAAAAAGTTATTGGAGCTCATATGATTGGGCCAGACTCTGCAGAAATAATTCAAGGAATTGCAATAGCAATTAAAGCAGGAGCATTGAAGTCTGATTTTGACAATACTATAGGCATCCATCCCTCGTCTGCTGAAGAGTTTGTCACTATGAGATCTTAGTGATAAACTTAACTCATAATTTGAAGAAAAAGTTAAATTCTGTTATTTGAAGATTGTTAATAAAAATTTTATATTGATTTTGTTTTTAAAGGAAAAGTTATGATTGATTGGAAATTAGATAGCTGGAGAAAACTTCCTATTAAGCAAGTGCCCGAATATAATGACCTTGCTAAGGTAAATAATGTGGAAAAAGAGTTATCTATTAGACCGCCTTTAGTTTTTGCTGAAGAAGCTAGAAGATTAAGAAAAAGGATGGCTGATGTGGCTGAAGGTAATGCTTTTTTATTGCAAGGGGGTGATTGCGCTGAGTCGTTTGCTGAACATAACGCTAATAATATAAGAGATAGTTTTAGAGTATTGTTGCAGATGGCTGTTGTTCTCACTTTTGGATCAGCCTTGCCTGTTGTTAAAATAGGTAGATTAGCTGGCCAATATTCTAAGCCTAGATCATCTCCTTTTGAAGAAATAGACAATATTTCTTTACCTAGTTACCGTGGTGACATGGTAAACGACATGGCATTTGACAAAAAAGCAAGAGAACCTGACCCAGATCGTCTAATTCAAGTTTATGATAAATCTGCTTCAACATTGAACCTATTAAGAGCGTTCGCAAGTGGCGGTATGGCAGATTTAACAAAGTTGCACGAATGGAACCTTGAGTTTGTTAGAGGTACTAAAGAAGCAGAAAAGTACAAAGAGTTAGCGTCTCAGATAACTGCTTCACTCGAGTTTATGAATGCGTGTGGTATGACACCAGAAAACACTGTGCAACTTCGTGAAACTGAATTTTATACATCTCATGAGGGATTGTTACTTAATTATGAAGAAGCCCTTACTAGAAAAGACACTATAACAGAAGAGAAAGGTTGGTTTGCTACATCTGCTCATATGTTATGGATTGGAGATAGAACAAGAAGTATTGATGAGGCTCATGTTGAATATATGAGAGGAATAGCCAATCCTATAGGATTAAAGTGTGGACCATCTACAGATCCCGACGATTTGCTCAGATTAATCGAAAAGCTCAATCCACTTAATCAAGCGGGTAGACTAACTTTGATTGCTAGAATGGGCTCGTCAGAAATACATAAAAAATTAAAACCATTAATTTCAGCAGTTAAGAGGTCTGGATTGGTTGTAGGTTGGTGCAGTGATCCAATGCATGGAAATACAGTCAAAGCATCATCAGGATTTAAAACTAGGAAAATGGATGATATTATGATGGAGGTCAAAGGTTTTTTTGAGGTTCACAATGAAATGAATACTATACCAGGTGGGGTACATTTTGAAATGACAGGTCAAAATGTAACAGAGTGTGTTGGTGGTGTGTATGAAGTGAATGAATCAAATTTAGCGGATAGATATCATACTCATTGCGATCCTAGACTTAATGCAACTCAATCTCTTGAGCTGGCATTTTTAGTAGCTGACTTGCTTACCGAAAATAGAAATAATCAAAAAAAACAAATTGCGGCAGTATCTTAAGGAAATGTTTTGAGTAATCAAAAGAAAAAGCATAGTTTTAATCTCGTCAAAAAAAATAATTGGCCCAGTGATTTAAGACCAAATCCAAGCCAGTTAGCTTCAGTCACAGACACTTATTTTTTAAGAACAAAGGATATTGTTTCTTCCTTTGGGGACACAGAAGTTACATATGCAATTTTCATGAGAAGGCCGGTTATTTCTGCTTTAAACCCAGCTATAGATTGGCTAAACAAAATTATAAAAGAGAGAAAAGGTAGCGTTAATATAAAACGTTGTTTTGCTGAAGGTTCAGATGTTGGTGCTGGAGAACCTTTATTGTACATATCAGGTTCTTTTTTATTATTAGTTGATTTAGAAACCGCTTTACTTCAAAAAATCGGAGCTACTTGCGTTGCTGCTTACAATGCAAAAGCAATGGTAGAGAGTTTACCTAAAACAGCTTTTTTAGCTATGGATGCAAGACATTGTGCAGGTGCTGACATGGCAGATTTGATGGCTTACGGAGCATTTGTGGGCTCTAAACGGGTAAAGTCAGAAGGTGAAGCAATAGGTTTTATAGGATGCGCTACTGACAAAACAGCCCATTTATTTGAAAACACAAAAGGTTTAGGTACTATGCCTCATGCATTAATTGGTTATGCTGGATCAACATTAAAAGCGGCACAAATGTTTCACTCCACTTGGCCAGATGAACCATTAACAGTTCTTATTGATTATTTTGGTAAAGAAATAACAGATGGTTTAACTGTTTGTAGATCATTTAAAATTTTAGCTGATAAATACTCTTTGTCACTAAGAATTGATACTCATGGTGGAAGATATGTTGAAGGACTTGATGTAGCTGGGTCTTATTCGGTTTTAGAACGAAATGCTCCACAAGCTATTCGTGGTTACAGAACTGAACAAGAACTTCGTTATTTAATTGGCACTGGAGTGTCTGCAGCTGCTGTATGGCATTTGAGAGAAATACTTGATAATGCTGGTTTTGAAAAAGTTAAAATTGTTGCCTCAAGTGGATTTGGTCCAGAGAAATGTAAGGTTTTTTCACTTGCAAAAGTACCTGTTAATGTTGTAGGTACAGGATCGTATCTACCTAGTCGTTGGTCAGAAACCTATGCAACGGCTGATATAATCTCTTATGGTGGCAAGTCACAAGTTAAACTTGGAAGAGAGTTTTTACTGAAGCGGTAATTATTCTAATAAATGAGTCAATTATTGAAAAATAAAATGAAAATAGCACTTGCCCAATTAAATCCCAAAGTAGGTGACGTTAAAAGAAATATTTCTAAACTTATTTCTATTAGAAATGATTTGAGCAATGATGTAGATATTATTGTTGTTCCAGAGTTATATGTTACTGGATACCCAATTGACGATTTAGTTCTAAGAAATGATTTCTTAGAACTTGTAGAGAATGAAATTAATAATTTAGCTAAATTAACTAATGATGGTAAAGCTGCTATAATTCTTGGATCTCCAAGAAAAGATCAAGATAAAATTAGAAATTCCGTTTTTGTTTTGGATCAAGGAAAAATTCTGTCATTTAGGGATAAACATAATCTTCCAAATACTGGTGTATTTGATGAACAAAGAATTTTTAAACCTGGTTCTTTGTCAGGCCCAGTTAAAATTAGAGAAACATTAATTGGATTACCAATATGTGAAGATATTTGGAATGAAACAGTTATAGATTGTCTTTCAGAAACAGGAGCTGAGATGATTATTTCAATTAATGCTTCACCATATACAACCAAAAAAATTGATCAAAGAATGTCTGTTGCTGTTTCAAGAGTTTTTGAATCAAAATTACCTTTAATTTACCTGAATAGGGTAGGAGGACAAGACGAATTAGTTTTTGATGGTTCATCTTTTTGCTTAAGTGATAGTGGAGAATTAACAGTACAACTAAGTGACTTTAAAGAAGAAATATTGAATATTGATTTATATAAAAATAACAATAAATGGAATTTTCAAAAAAACATTAAAAACATCTCTTCTAATATTGAGGCATTGTATAAGTCTCTAGTTGTTAGCGTGAGGGATTATGTTAACAACAACGGTTTTCCAGGTGTTGTACTTGGGATGTCAGGTGGTGTTGATTCAGCACTAGTAGCTGCGATAGCAACTGATGCTTTGGGGCCAAATTTAGTAAAAGCAGTTATGATGCCTAGTCCATATACTAGTAAAGAAAGTCTTGAAGATGCAGAAATGGCTTCATCTAATCTTGGAATCGATTACTCATATTTAGATATAAAAGAAGGTATGAAAACTATTGATCAGATTTTATTAAATTTTAATGGTCCAATGATACCACCAGGTATAACTGAAGAAAATATCCAATCTAGAATTAGAGGATTAATATTAATGGCAATATCAAATAAATATGGATCAATGGTATTAGCAACAGGAAATAAGTCAGAATACGCTGTTGGATACGCAACATTATATGGAGATATGTGTGGTGGGTTTGCGGTTATAAAAGATGTCTGGAAGAGTGATGTTTTCAAATTATGTAAATGGAGAAATTTAAACAAACCATTAGAATTTTTAGGACCTAAGGGAATAGTAATACCAGATAGAATAATTACTAAGCCACCAAGTGCAGAATTAAGAGAAGATCAAAAAGATACAGATAGCTTACCAGAATATGATATCCTTGATGTTATTTTAAAGAAATTAGTTGAAGATGATCAGTCATTAGATGAAATAGTAAGTGAAGGCTTTGATTTAAATGATGTAAAAAAAATCTCAATGTTGTTATCTAGATCTGAGTATAAAAGATTTCAGTCAGCACCTGGACCAAAAGTTACTGAAAAAGCTTTTGGTAGGGATAGAAGGTATCCTCTAACAAGTGGTTTTAGGAATTGGAATTAAAGTTTACTATATTTATTTGAAACTTTTTATAAATTAGGAAAATTAATGATTAAAGTTCGATTTGCACCAAGCCCAACGGGATATATACATATTGGAAATTTTAGAACTGCTTTAGTTAACTTCTTATTTACTAAGAGTAAAAATGGTCACTTTATGCTTAGAATTGACGATACTGACGATGAGAGATCATCCAAAGAATATGAAGATGCTATTAAAGAAGATTTAACTTGGATGAATATAAATTGGGATAGTTTAGAAAGGCAATCTTCTAGACTTTTATCTTATAATGAAGCTTTAGAAACTTTATTAGAAAAAAAACGTGCATATCCTTGTTTTGAGACGGCGGAAGAATTATCCCTTAAAAGAAAAAGCCAATTGACTTCAGGAAAACCACCTATTTATGATAGGTCTGCATTGAAATTATCAGATTCAGATATTGCTGATTTAAAGTCTAAAGGAAAAAAACCACATTATAGATTTTTACTCAATCATGAAGACGTAAATTGGAATGATCTTGTGAAGGGTGAGAGTAAATACAATATGTCTAATCTGTCAGATCCAGTCATATTAAGAGAAGACGGAAGGGTTATCTATACATTAGCTTCAGTAGTAGACGACATCCAATTTGAAGTAACAGACATTTTGAGAGGTGAAGATCATATGACAAATTCAGCTGCTCAAATACAGTTATTTGAAGCGCTAGGATCATTGTCACCCAAAATGGGTCATTTGTCACTATTGACTGATAATACTGGATCAGGTCTTTCAAAAAGAATTGGAAGTTTATCGCTTCGAGAATTAAGAAGTCAAGGATTTCAACCAATGGCAATTTCCTCTTTGTTAGCTAAAATTGGGACTTCAGATTCAATTGATATTTTTAAAGATATGAAACAAATTGTTAAAAGTTTTGATATCTCTAAGTTTGGAAATTCAAAACCGAAATTTGATAAAACGGAATTATCTGCTTTGAATTCTAAGTTTTTTCAGCTGGTAGATTATAAGGATATAAGTCATCAGTTAAATATATTAGATATTAAAATTACTAACGAATTTTGGAATTTAATTAGAGGAAATATAAATAATTTTTATGATGTAAAGTTTTGGTGGAACATTGTTTATGGGGATATTAAAGAAGTTTCAAATGATCTAGATTTTAAAAAACTAGCGTTGCAAACACTTCCTAAAGAAAGATTTGATAAAAATACTTGGTCGGTTTGGACTAACTCTCTTATGAAAGAAAGTGGTAAAAAAGGTAAAGAACTTTTCAAGCCACTAAGATTATGCCTTACAGGTCAGAGTAACGGGCCCGAAATGGCGAATTTAGTGTTAATAATGGGGAAAGATAAAATTAAAGAAAGATTAAATAAAAATAATTAAATTTTTAAAAATAAATAAATCTAAAATGATTAAATTAAATTTATATAATACACTTCAAAGGCGTTTGTCTATTTTTCAGCCTATCGATACCCAAAATGTAAGAATATATGCATGTGGACCCACTGTTTATGATTTTATACATATTGGTAATGCAAGACCCTTAGTTGTTTTTGATGTTTTAGTTAGATTACTTAGAAAAATATATCCAAAAGTTACATATGTAAGAAATATAACGGATATTGACGACAAAATTAATAAAAGAGCAATTGAAAAAAAAATAAATATCTCACAATTGACTAATGAAACAATAAAAAATTTTCATAAAGATGCTCATGCGTTAGGTAATTTGAAACCTGATTTTGAACCAAAAGCAACTGAACATATATCTGAAATGATAGAAATGATAGAAACATTAATTTCAAATGGTTTTGCTTATGTTTCATCCGGAAATGTTTTGTTTGCTGTTGAAAAATATAATAATTACGGAGCTTTATCAGGCAGGTCACTTGATGAGATGATATCTGGATCAAGGGTTGAAGTTGCTGAATATAAAAAAAATCCTGGAGACTTTATTTTATGGAAACCATCATCCGAAAAACTTCCTGGATGGGATAGTCCATGGGGTAGAGGTCGTCCAGGTTGGCATATAGAATGTTCAGCAATGAGTAAAAAGTATTTAGGAACACAATTTGATATACATGCTGGTGGATTAGACTTGATTTTTCCACACCATGAAAATGAAATTGCTCAGTCTTGTTGTGCCAATAAATCTGATATTATGGCCAATTACTGGTTGCATAATGGTTACGTTACTTCTGACGGTGAAAAAATGTCAAAATCACTTGGTAATTTTGCTACCATAAATAGTTTGTTGTTAAATTTTAGGGGCGAGGCAATTAGATATGCGTTAATGCAAGCTCAGTATAGGGCTCCTTTAAATTTTAGTAAGAAATCTCTAGATGAAGCTACTAAATCACTCTCTAGACTTTATAGAGCTGTTGAAGGCTTTGATGTAAATGATGGGCAGGACATTCAGATAATTGATAATCTTTGTGATGATTTAAATTCACCTAAAGCTCTTGCCAGATTACATTATCTTGCTGATGAAGCTAATAAAGGAAGTAAAGAATGTGCTCAAAAGTTAAAAAATTCTTCTAATATTTTAGGAATTTTATGCAATTCTACAGACGAATGGTTTAAATTCGGAGAAGTAAATTCAAACGAAGCTATTGAAAACTCTGCCATGACAGAAAAAGAAATTGATGAACTCATAATAAAACGTAAAATTGCAAAAGAAAATAAAGAGTACGAAAAAGCAGATCAGATAAGAGAACAATTATTAGAAAAGAATATACAATTAGAAGATAAACCAGATAAAACAGTTTGGAGAAGACTTTAAACTCTGAAGAATTTATGATTAAACTTAATCCATATATAATTTTATCAAAACCACAAATTGGTGAAAATATTGGTTCTACTGCTCGTGCAATGAAAAATTTTGGTATAAAAAATCTGTTACTAGTTCAGCCTAGAGATGGTTGGCCTAATAATACTGCTTTTCCTTCCGCAGCGGGTGCAGACGATGTTTTAAATCAAGCAAAGTTGTATGATTCAATAAGTGAAGCTACCAAAACAATTTCTTTGTTATTTGCAACAACTGCACGAAAACGTGTTATTGGGACAAAATCTTTAAGCATCTTCAAAGCAATAGAGAAATCATTTGAACATGTTGTTAATGGTAGTAACGTTGGATTTTTATTTGGTCCTGAGCAATCGGGTTTATCCAATGATGATGTTGTCCAAGCAGATTATACAGTTTCAATTCCAATTAATAATGAATTTTCATCATTAAATATATCTCAAGCAGTACTATTGATTTGTTGGGAATGGAACAAAATAAAAATGTCTTTTTTTAATGATGATAAGAATTTGGTTAAAATTAATAAAAAATTAAAAAAAAGTACTGAACTCTCTAATGTTGGTGACAGAGAATATTTTTATAAACATTTAGATGAGCTTTTAACTAAATCAGGCTTCTTTTATTCATCTGAAATGGCTCCTGTTGTAAAAAGAAATATCAGAAGTTTATTTAATAGAGCCTCACTAACTCACCAAGATCTAAGAACACTTCATGGTATTATTAGATCATTATCAGGTTCTTCAAATCGTACTTGACATTTTATATAATAATAGTATTTTGCAATTTCATTTCCGATAAAGTGGATGGTAGCATGGTGTTGCATATCCCGAAGCTTTGCTTCTGGTTGGAATAATTTACTACTTCTAAGTAGTTACATAAAGGTTAAAAATGCCTAAATCAGATCATAAAAGAACAAGTTCAAAACATAAAATTGATAGAAGATTAGGAGTTAATTTATGGGGACGACCAAAATCACCCTTAAATGACAGAGAATATGCACCAGGCCAGCATGGTCAAAGAAGGAAAAAACCTACAGATTATGGTGTTCAATTAATGGCTAAACAAAAGTTAAAAGGTTATTACGGTAATATTGGTGAAAAACAATTTAAAAAATACTATACAGCTGCAGTTCGTAAAAAAGGTGACACTGGTGCAAATTTGATTGGTATTTTGGAATGTAGACTAGATGCTATCCTTTACAGAATGAAGTTAGCACCAACTGTATTTGCCTGTCGTCAATTGATTAATCATGGTCATGTTATGGTAAATGGAAGCAGATGTAATATACCTTCTAAAATGATCAATGTAGGTGAGGTTATTTCTCTTAAGGATAAAGCAAAGAACATACCAGCTGTAATTGAAGCAACAACTCTACCTGAAAGAGATGTACCTGAATATGTTGAAGTTGATCACTCTAAGTTTACTGGATCTTTATTAAGAATTCCAATGCCAGATGATGTCCCTTATCCAGTGCAAATGGAAACCAACTTAGTGATCGAATTTTATTCACGTTAATAAATTAGTTAAAAGCAAAATTTTAAAAATTAGAATTAGTTTATTAGTTAGAAATGCCTGCCTCATTAAAGTACTGAGTTAATTCTCCATTTTCGTGCATTTCTCTAATAATATCACAACCACCAACAAATTCTTTTTTTACATATAATTGTGGTATTGTTGGCCAATCTGAAAACTCTTTGATACCCTCTCTTATTTCAGGATCTTCAAGAACGTTTACACTATTATATTTAATTCCCATATGGCTTAAAACTCCAACAACTGCAGCGGAAAAACCACATTGTGGCATAACTGGAGTACCTTTCATAAATAGCAAAACATCGTTTTCATCAATTATATTCTGAATTTTATCTTTAGTACTTTGTTCCATTTAATTCTCCTTTATTCACTTGGGGCAGACGTATTCAAAGCTAATGCATGTAGTTCTTTTCCCATTCTACCACCCATTGCATTGTAGACCATTTGATGTTGTTGCACACGAGTTTTACCTCTAAATTCTTCAGCAATGATTTGTGCTGCATAATGATCTCCATCACCACGTAAATCATCAATAATAACTTTTGCATTTGGAAAAGCTTTAATAATTAGTTCTTCTATCTCTGAGGCTGTCATAGCCATTTTACAAACTTAACCTTGTTGTTGATCACCCATCATTGAGGGGATAGTTTTTTCATTTAAATTATTAATGTCTTGTATAGATATAGTAGTAATATCATTTAAATTCAAGTTACTGCTTGAATTAGTTTCTCCAAGAACAAAGAAGTCAATATTATTTTCTTTTAATATTAGTTGTACTTTTTTGATATGTTTTGTTGCAATAATTATTCTTGCTTGATCTTCTCCAAAACACCATGATTGAAGTAAGGGGTCATAACTATCACAATTAATTAGGTTGCTAGGTAAATTAATATCTAATCCTAAATTATATTTAAATAACATTTCACAAACTGTTGTCAGCAAGCCACCGTCTGAAATATCATGGGCAGCTGTCAGAAGTTTTTGTTCATTCAATTTTAATATAATTTCAATAACTTTTTTTTCATTTTCTAAATTTATTGGTGGAGGTGCTCCGTCGTATTTTTTATTAATAATTTCTTGATAGATACTACAACCAACCCAACCTGCTTTAAAATTTTCAGATTGTCCAAGGGCAATCAAGACATTATCTGGTTCTGCACTTATCTTTAGAGAATTTTCAACCTCATCTATTGCTCCTACCATACCAATGACTGGAGTAGGAAGAATACTCTTACCATTAGTTTCATTATAAAGAGAAACATTTCCTGATACAATTGGAGTACTTAGATAAGAAGCAGCTTCTGAAATTCCTTTTATAGATCCTACAATTTCTCCCATAACATTTTTTTTATCAGGATTTCCAAAATTTAAGTTGTTTGTTATCGCCAGTGGTTTTGCCCCAGACGAAGCTATATTTCGTGCAGCTTCACAAACTGCTTGCATACCTCCAATTATAGGATCTGACTTAACATAACGTGGTGTGCAATCAGTTGTTATAGCAAGGCCTTTTCCGAAAGATTCTTTTTTTTCTGTTCCATGAATTTTTACTAATGAAGCATCACTATCACCATTTGCAAAAATTGTATCGCCCATTACTGAGCTATCATATTGTTCCCAAATCCATTTCTTAGTGGCTATATTTGGATTTTTAAAAATTATTTTTAATATATCAATTATTGTAAGATTGGTTTTGAGATCAGACGGTTTTAATACTTTTTTAATAGCTTTTATTTCAAAAGGTTTATTATATTCAGGAGCGTCTTTGACAAGAGGTTCAAGAGGTAAGTTGCACGCTTCAAAGCCGTGTTTAGTAAGAATTAGTCTTCCAGTATTAGTAACTTCTCCTATATTAGCAAAATCTAGATCCCATTTATCAAATATTGATTTTGCTTTTTCCTCTGATCCTGGTTTTAAAATCATTAACATTCTCTCTTGACTTTCTGAGAGCATGATTTCATAGCTAGTCATCTTATCTTCTCTAGTAGGCACTAAATCTAAATTTAAATTCATACCTAATGATCCCTTGGAGGCCATCTCTACGCTAGAACTTGTTAAACCAGCTGCTCCCATATCTTGAATAGATAAGACAGCATCTGTGTTCATTAATTCTAAACAGGCCTCTAATAGTAATTTTCCTGTAAATGGATCTCCAACTTGAACAGTTGGTCTTTTTTCAGTACTGTTTTTTGTAAATTCAGCAGAAGCCATTGTCGCTCCATGTATTCCATCTCTTCCTGTTTTTGCACCAACATATATAACTGGGTTACCAGCGCCTGTTGCTGCTGAATAGAATATTCTATCTTTTTTTGCAAGACCAACAGCCATTGCATTCACTAGTATATTACCATCATAAGATTTATCAAAGTTTGTTTCACCACCAACTGTAGGAATTCCTATACAATTACCATATCCACCAATTCCTTTAACAACACCCGAAACAAGGTGTTGTGTTAAAGGTTGATCTGGAGATCCAAATCTCAATGCATTCATAAGAGCTATAGGTCTAGCACCCATTGTGAAGACATCTCTTAAAATTCCGCCAACACCAGTTGCTGATCCTTGGAAAGGTTCTATAAATGAAGGGTGGTTGTGAGACTCTATTTTAAAAACAGCAGCTAAATTTTCTCCTATATCAATTACACCAGCATTTTCTCCAGGTCCTTGAATCACATGACTAGCCTCTGTTGGTAAAGTTTTTAACCATTTTTTTGAGCTTTTATAAGAGCAATGTTCTGAAAACATAGCAGAAAAAATTCCTAATTCTGTTAGATTTGGAATTTTATCAATTTTTTCACAAATTAATTTATATTCATCTTTCGTTAAACCCATCTCTAAAGCATCTTCAAGTTTACTTTTCTGTTGAGCTAAATACTCATTTTTATTAATTTTTAAGAGTTCTGATTGTGGTTTCATTATTATTTAACCAATTATTTGTTCAACACATTTTGTAAGAAATTTTAAACCATCTGTTCCACCGTGTAGATAGTTTATGGCTCTTTCAGGGTGTGGCATCATTCCTAAAACTTTTCCATTTTTTGATAGAATACCAGCTATGTCTTCTGTTGATCCGTTCGGATTATAATTTTTTTCATTATCCTTTTGTTTAATATATTTTAAAGCAATTCTTCCTTCTTCTTTCAGTTGTTTTAATAAATCTTCAGGAGCAAAATAATTACCTTCATTATGTGCAACTGGAATCTTTAAACATTCACCTATTTTTAAACCAGAGAGAAAAGGGCTTTCAATACAGCTTTGGACTTCTAATGTTGTCTCTCTGCAAGTAAATAAGAGTTTTTTATTTCTTATAAGAGATCCAGGGAGTATTTCAGCTTCAATTAAAATTTGAAAACCATTACATACACCTAATACTGTGCCACCACGACTTATATGGTTTTTAATTGAAGTTATTACTGGAGATCTGGCAGCTAAAGCGCCGCATCTAAGGTAATCTCCAAAGGTAAATCCACCTGGAATAACAATTAAATCTAAATTAGGAATGTCATATTCTTTATGCCAAATTTTGATTGGAGTTTTCCCTGAGATTTTCCTGAGTGCAACAATCATGTCTCTATCACAATTAGAACCTGGAAATATTACAACACCTGAACGCAAAATTTTTTTAATCCTTTAAAATATTGATTTCATAATTTTCAATAACGGTGTTTACTAACAACTCTTCGCACATCTTCTTAGCTTGTTTAAGAACTTCAGTTTCACTATTTTGATCCAAATTTAAAATAATTTGTTTGCCAGTCCTTACATCACTACAATGTTCAAAACCCAAGTTATTTAAAGAAGACTTTATAGCTTGACCTTCTGGATCTAAAACACCTTCTTTAAGAGACACATTTACAATAACTTTCATAATAACTCTCTTTATTTTACTATTTTAGGTTTAGTGCTCGAGTAATTTTTTTTCTCAGGAATAATACCTAATCTATTTGCAACTTCTTGATATGCCTCTTTTAACCCACCTAATTCTTGCCTAAATAAATCTTTATCCATTTTCTTATTAGTTTTAATGTCCCATAATCTGCAGTTGTCTGGGCTTATTTCGTCAGCTAATAGTAAAATTGAATTGCCATCTTCAGAATAATATCTTCCAAACTCAATTTTGAAATCTACAAGTTTAAGACCTATTCCAAAAAACAGGCCTCTTAAAAAATCATTAATCCTAAGACCGTATTCTTGCATTTCCTCTAATTCATCTCTAGTGCCCCACTGAAAGTTAAGTATATGATCTTCGTTTATAAGTGGATCACCCAACTCATCTTTTTTTAAATAATGTTCAATTAGAGGTGTTGAAAAAACACTACCTTCTTTTAAACCAAGTCTTTTTACAATGGATCCAGCAGCAATGTTTCTAACAACAAATTCTACAGGTATTATTTCAACTTTTCTTACAAGTTGTTCTCTCATATTTAACTTTTTGATATAATGAGTTGGTATTCCAATCTCATTTAATTTTTGCATCAAGTAGTCAGAAATAGAATTATTTAAAACTCCTTTACCATTAATTATGGAATGTTTTTCAGCATTATTTGCAGTGGCATCATCTTTAAAATATTGTATAACTGTATTCGAAGTAGGGCCTTCAAAGATGGTTTTAGCTTTCCCATCATATAAAATTTTCTTCTTAGACATGGATTAATTATCCCCTTAGTCAAAAACTCTGTCAAATATATGATTAACATGAACAAAATGTTGATCTAAATTGAACAATTCATCTATTTCTTTTTCACTAAGGTATTTAATCACTTTTTTATCATTTTTTAACAATTTTTTGTATACATCTTTTCTTTTATGTTCTGGCGTTTCCCAAACTTTCATGGCATTTTCTTGAACCATTTCATAGGCATCTTCTCTATTAGCACCTTTCTGTGTTAGTGCAAGTAATACTTGTTGTGAGTGAACAAGACCACCAAGTTTTTCTAAATTTGTTAACATTGTGTCAGGATAAATAAGCAAATTTTCAATTACATTATTTAATCTATGCAAAGCAAAGTCTAAAGTTATTGTTGCATCAGGAGCAATCATCCTTTCTACGGATGAATGTGAAATATCTCGCTCATGCCACAATGTAACATTCTCTAAAGCTGGTATAACTGAAGATCTAACTAATCTTGCAAGTCCAGTTAGATTTTCTGTAAGCACAGGGTTTCTCTTATGTGGCATTGCACTTGATCCTTTTTGACCTTGAGAAAAATATTCTTCTGCTTCCCTTACTTCAGTTCTTTGCATATGTCTTATTTCTGTTGCTAAGCGTTCAACACTAGATGCAATTATTGCCAGGGTTGAAAAGAACATTGCATGTCTGTCTCTTGGAATAATTTGTGTTGAAACATCTTCAGCTACTAAATCCATTTTTTTAGATACGTAATTTTCTACAAATGGGTCAATATGAGCAAAAGTTCCTACTGCTCCTGATATAGCGCATGTACTAATTTCTTTTTTTGCTTCAATTAATCTTTTTTTATTACGTTTGAATTCAGCATAGTAACCAGCGAGTTTCAAGCCAAATGTAATTGGTTCTGCATGAATACCATGAGATCTTCCAATTGTAATAGTATGTTTATGTTCGAAAGAACGTTTTTTTAATGTTTTAAGTAATTGATTAATATCATTTAATAAAATATCAGATGCGTTTCTTAATTGTATAGAAAGAGTAGTATCCAAAATATCAGAAGATGTCATGCCTTGATGAATAAACCTTGCATCTTCTCCAATGTATTCTGCCAGGTTTGTTAAAAATGCAATTACATCATGTTTAGTTGTTTTTTCAATTTCATCAATTTTATTAATATCAAACTTTCCTTTTTTCCAAATTATTTCTGCAGATTTTTTTGGTATTACACCTAAATTTGCTTGAGCATCACAAGCATGAGCTTCAAGTTGGAACCATATGTTAAATTTCTCTTCTTGAGACCAAATTTTAACCATCTCTTTTCTTGAATATCTTTCAATCATTTCAAAACCTAAATCATTTTTTTTAGAAAGTTTATATTTTTTCTTTTGATCTATTTTCTTATACTGGATAAATAAACATATATACATATATATATTTTGTTTTTAATTTTAATACGAGAATAAAATGATTATCGGAACACTTTTAAAAAATGCGGTAAAAATTTTAGCAACTAATCCAGCAGCAAGAAAAAAAGCAGGAGAGTTAGCTTTAAAAGGTTATCATAAAGCTAAACCAATTATCAAAGAAACTTCAAAATCTCTAAAAAAAACAATTAAAGAAAATTTAAAGAAATAAACACAAAAAATTAATTTTTAAATTGGGTAATCTGGTTGCGTATAGCCTTTAGGAGAATTCGTAAAAACTTCATATCCATTTGATGTCACCCCTATACTGTGTTCAAATTGAGCGGATAAACTCTTGTCACGAGTAACTGCTGTCCAACCATCAGACAGAATTTTGACATCATATTTTCCTGAATTAATCATAGGTTCAATGGTAAAAATCATACCTTCTTCAAGAACATCTCCAGTATTTGGCTGCCCATAATGTAAAATTGTTGGTGGTGCGTGGAAGACTTTTCCAAGACCATGGCCTGTAAAATCCCTTACAACTGATAATCCATTTTTTTCAGCATGAGTTTGAATTGCATGGCCAATATCACCTGTAGTACTTCCAGGTTTGACCGTTTCAATTCCTAACCAAAGGCACTCATAAGTTACTTTAGTCAAAAATTTCGCTTTCCTAGATGGCTCTCCCACAAAATACATTCTGCTTGTATCACCATACCATCCATCAAGTATTACAGTTACATCAATGTTAAGAATGTCTCCTTCATCAAGAATTTTGTCTCCAGGTATGCCATGACAAACAACGTGATTTACAGAAATACAAGTGGATTTAGGGAATCCTCTATAATTTAATGGTGCTGGTATAGCGTCATTTTTTAAAATATAATCATGACATAAATCATTTAGATATCCAGTTGAGACACCACTTTTAACATATGATGTTATATAGTCTAAAACATCAGCTGCTAATTTACCTGCAGCATGCATTTTTAAAAATGCTTCTTTGTCATGTAAATCTATATCTTTTTTCATTTCAACTAGTAATTTGTTTTATATAATTCTCATGAATTGTAATATATGATTATAAATATCTACGTACAATATTAATTTTTATTAAGGATTTTTTTATGGTGGCCTCAGCAGGTATAATAATTATTGGTGATGAAATTTTATCTGGAAGAACAAAAGATTCCAATATTAATTGGATTGCATGTGAATTAGACAATTTAGGTATAAGGTTAAAGGAGGCAAGAATTATTCCAGATGAACCAAGCACAATTATTAAAACAATTCAAGGTTTTAAAAATAAATATACATATGTTTTTTCTTGCGGGGGAATTGGTCCAACCCACGATGATATTACCACAGAATGTGTTGCTAAAGCTTTCAATCAAAAGTTATATAAAGACTCAGAAGCTATGAGAAGATTAAAATTACATTATGAGGGTACAAACATTGAGTTTAATGAGGCTCGTCAAAAAATGGCAATTTTACCAACAAATTCTGAGTTAATAGATAATCCAGTCTCTGCCGCACCTGGTTATAGAATTGAAAATCTTTTTGTTTTTGCGGGTGTTCCGAAAATAATGCAGGGAATGTTTAATTCAATTTTGAGTGATTTAACAGGTGGTAAGAAACTTAAATCAAAAACTGTGTCAAGCAACATTGGTGAAGGTCTTATAGCAAAAGACTTAGAAAAAATAGAAAATAAATTTTTAAACGTGAAAATTGGTTCATATCCATATTTTAAACCAAGGAGTTTTGGAACATCTATTGTATTAAGATCAGAAGATGAAATATCATTAAAAAAAGCTTCTGAAGCAATTTTAGAAATTGTAATAAAATTAGGTGGTAAAGGAAAAATTTTTGATGGTAATGAGATTGACGATAGATCCTTATAATTATTTTGAATTAGGAACAGAACCACTTAAAATTTTATTTTTTTGAGTAATTTTATTTTTCATTATATTAATCAATAATACCCCTGATATAAATCCACCAATATGTGCTGCATATGCAACCCCATCTGAATTTAAGTAAGTTCCATTAAAACTAATAAATTGAATTATTATCCATCCTCCTAGAACAATGAAAGCTCTTATCTTAATTACTTTTACAAAAATTATAAACCAGAATAGGACTTTTATATTTGCCTTAGGGTATAAAACCAAATATCCTCCAAGTATACCAGCAATTGCTCCTGATGCACCAATCATTGGTATTGTTGATGTAGGATCAATTATAGCTTGAGTGAAGGCAGCAACAATTCCAGTAAGCAAATAAAAAAATATAAATTTTAATTTTCCTAATCTTTCTTCAATATTATCTCCAAAAATATAAAGATAGGTCATATTGCCAATTATATGCATCCAACCACCATGTAAAAACATGGAAGTAAATATTGATAAAATAGGGGGTATGATTTTAAGGGATCCAGATAACTCAGAATATCCAAATAAAATGGCTGGAATCATCCCAAAACTTAAAAAAGTCTGTTCTGTTATATGTGCAGGATCAAAAATTTGGTTAAGAAAAATCAATGAACAAGTGATTATTATTAGCCATGAAATAATTGGTTTATTGTTAGTAGGATTTTCATCTGCAAATGGAAAAAAAAACATTTAAAATTCAATATTATCAATTAGTCTAGTATTATTTATTGTAACAGATCCTAGAAATATTTTTCTACCTTCATAATTATTTTTTGAAATTAAATTAAGTTCGCTATCTCTCAATTCAAAATAATCAGGCATTAGGTTTTTAGACACTAAAAAAGAATTGGCGTTATCTAATATTTCATTTAACTTTTTTCTTTTCTGATAAGAATTCACACTATTTTGAAGACACTTAAATAAATTAGCAGCGAGTTCTAATTCTTTTTCAGACAAATAATTATTTCTTGAAGAAAGGGCAACACCATTTTTTGATCTTATTATTGGAGCTTTTATAAGAGATATTTGAGGGTGTAATGATTTAGCCATTTTTTTTATTAAAATTTGTTGTTGATAATCTTTTGCTCCAAAAATAGCTACATCTGGATTAATTAATTCAAATAACCTATTAACTACAGTCAATACCCCATCAAAATGTCCAGGTCTTATTTTACCACAAAGCTCAGATCCAAGACTTCCAGAAACTAAACTTTTAACTTTTTCGGTTTTTGAAAATACTTCTTCACCACTTTTAGGAATAAATAAAATATCACATTGCTCTTTTTTTAATTTTTCTATATCTGTTTCTTCAGTTCTTGGATATTTTTTAAAGTCTTCATTTTTACCAAATTGAAGAGGATTAACAAATATTGTTGTAATTGTTTTTGATGCTTTTAGTTTAGCCAATTTTATTAGGGATAAATGTCCATCATGTAAATTACCCATAGTAGGAATTAATGCTAATTTACCTGGCTGTTTAGAAAATTCTTCGAGGGTTTTATATAGTTCTTCTCTTGTACGAGTAATAACCATTAATGTAATGACCTATATGATTTGTTTGATATCAAAAACAAATAATATGGTACGAGCGGGGGGACTTGAACCCCCACGTCCTTATCGGACTCTGGATTTTAAGTCCAGTGCGTCTACCATTCCGCCACGCTCGCAAAACCATATGTCTGTTGTGTAACTTAGCTTTTTGGCTAAGGCAAGTTTTTTATAGATTTAAATAATAATTTTTATATAGTTTGATTTATTAATTTGGAGAACAATATGGTTGAAAATAAATTAGGCAGTAAGATTGAAGGTGAAGAATATTTAGTTCTTCATGAATTTGCTCAAAAAGCTAAAGCAAAACTTTCAAAAGAAACTTGGGATTATCTAATTGGTGCTGCTGAAACTGAGACAACTTTTAAAAGAAACAGATTTGCTCTTGACAGTTTAGCATTTAGACCAAGAGTATTAAGAGATGTTGAAAATGTTGATATATCTACTAACTTAGTTGGTCATTCGTTAAGAATGCCTGTAATTCTTGCACCCATAGGTTCGATGCAAGATTTTGTTGACGGAGCAGGAATTGCTCCAACAATTGCAGCATCTGAATTTGGTATAATGCACATGATTAGTTCTACTTGTATGCCAGGATTAGAAGAAGTTGCAAAGAGCGTTAATTATCCAAAACTATTTCAATTATATGTTCGAGGTAACCAAAATTGGGTTGATGATCAGATTAAAAGTGCTATTGAGTGTAACTATGCAGGTATATGTTTGACAGTCGATTTAGACGCTTATGGAAGAAGAGAAAGAGATCTTGCAAAGAGATATAGGACAACATCAAGACAAAGTGCAAGTGGTTTTGAGTATCAAATGCGATTTTCATGGAAAGATATTGATAGGATTAAATCTTATTGTGATTTGCCAATTATAATAAAAGGTATAGCTACTAAAGAGGATGCTTTATTAGCAATAAAACATGGTGTTGAAATAATTTATGTTTCTAATCATGGTGGAAGACAATTAGATTTTGGGGTTGGTGGTTTGAATGTTTTGCCAGAAATTGTTGAGGTAGTTGAAAATAAAGCAAAGATCATTTTTGATGGAGGTATAATGCGAGGCACAGATGTTTTAAAAGCAATTGCACTAGGAGCAGATTGTGTCGGCATTGGAAGGCTTCAGGGATTTGCTGCCGCTGCTGGAGGATCTAAAGCTATTTTTCGAATGCTTGAAATACTAGAAACTGAAATTTTGACAGGCTTAAGATTGCTAGGTTTAAATTCATTGTCAGAGCTTGATCAAAGTTATTTAAGCAAAGATTACGCATTTGATTCTAAAAATGTATTAAGTGCTTTCCCATTAATTGATGAGGGATATTAGGAAATTTTTGTGATTATTTCTTGAAATCTTTTTAGAAATCTTTTTTCGATATCATTGGCAGACAGAGCAACAATATTTTGATGTTTGGAAATCAAATTTGGCCTTTTAATAATTTGTGAGACTTCTTTTTCCTTATAACCAGCTAAATCAATAGCTTCAAACCAAGCAAGAGCTTTGTCAATTTTTTTTATTTTAGATTCAATGTTTTTAGGTAGTAAAGCTGGTAATCCAAACCTAAGATAAATAGCTTTCATTAAATTATCCTCAACATATCGATAACTGTTATTGAGAGCATATTTAAATGGTGTGATTAAATCTCCTATCACATACTCTGGTGCATCATGAAGCAGAGCTGCTAAATTCCATTTTTTATCTAAGCTTGGATATTCAATGTTGAAGAGTTCTTCAACTAATATAGAATGTTGAGCAACTGAATAAGGGTATTTACCAGTTGTTTGTCCATTCCATCTTGTTACTCTTGATAATCCTAAAGCAATGTCTTCAATTTCTACATCCAATGGAGATGGAGATAAAATATCAAGCTTTCTACCCGATAACATCCTTTGCCAAGCTCTTTGATTAATTTTTTTTAAAGGTTTAATGTTTTTGTTTTGCATTCAAAAAAATATATTGATTTATTATTCATTAAATATAAAAGAGAAAAAAAATTATTAAGGTTTAATTTTGGATTTTTATCAAGCACAAAATAAATATAGGCAAAAACAGTTTAGATCAATATTAAATTATATTTTTAAACTTATAATGATAATTATTGCTGTTTTTATTGGATGGTGGCTTGGTAATCGTGATAAATTAGTTCTAATACAAGAAAATGAAAAAATAATTAATGATTTTAATGATCAAAAAATTGAATTAGACAGGAAACTAACTGACATTAGATTGAAGCTCAAAGAAGCTAATCTTGCACTTAATACTCAAAATATAAGGAATAAGGACACTGACTTTGGTAGAGATGCAAAAAATATTCTTGCATCTAATTTAGCTAAGGGTGTTCCTGAAAATGATATAATCGATGCATTGAGATTGCTTGGTTATAACAAAACTTGTAGTAAATTTGAATCTAAAGAATTAGCTGTTTCAACACAATCTTTTATACCACCTGAAAATACATTATTATTATTATCAGGTGGATTAAAAGTAAAAGTTGAAGGTAATATTTCAGATACAGTAACTGATAATCCTTATTTTGACCCATCTCAACCAATTAGAGTAATATTTATTTATTTAGGTAATAATGACATAGTTGAGGGTAATTTACCAATTACAAAAAACATTATGGCAGGAAAGTTTGCAGTAAAAATCAAAATATTAAAATCAAAGGTAAGAGGGGCTGTAATAGTTCAATATCAAAATTGTAAAATTTAATTTATTAGTAATGTGAATAATTTGAAAATTAATAATGAAGAACAAAAAACTGCTATTGTTACTGGTGCGAGTGACGGAATTGGTGCTGCTTTTTCTAAATTATTAATTAAAAAAGGTTGGAAAGTAATTGGTATTAGCCGCAATTCTAGTAAATTGAGAGCAATCAGCCAAAATTTACCATCAAATGAACAGTCATTTAAATTTTTTTCATGTGATGTCCAAGATATTAAAAAATTGAAAATCATAGCAAAAGAAGTTGAAGTACCTGACTTGCTTTTTTTGAATGCTGGTATTTATTCACCTGTGAATGCATCTGAAATTAATCTAGATCTTTATAAAAAACATTTAAATATAAATTACCTTGGTGTCTTGAACAGTTATGAGGCATTTTTACCAGGTCTCATAAAAAAACAAAATGGTCACATAATTATTATGTCTAGCGTGTCTGGTTGGATTGGGTTGCCAAAAGCTGCTGCATATGGACCGACTAAAGCAGCTTTAAGGTCATTTGCTCAGTCTGCTCGTTATGATTTAAATCCTAAAGGTATAAAAGTACAATTATGCAGCCCAGGCTTTGTGGAAACACAAGCGACCTCAATAAATGATTTTTATATGCCAGGTTTGATGAATGTTAACGAAGCTGCTAATTTAATTTTTAAATATATGAGTTCAAATAAATTTGAATTTTCCTTCCCATTATCATTTTCCATTTTCATGAAGATTTTTAGTGTTCTACCTGATAAGATCTCATCTTATTTAATTAAAAAATTTATAATATAGAATTCTTAAATGGAAAAAATTATAGTAAAAAATTATATTGATTTATTTTGTAATCTTACACCCGAAAATATAAATGAATTTGATAATCTAATTTCCAAAAATATAATTTTCGTAGATCCATTTAATAATATTAAAGGAATAAATGCTTTTAAAAATATTTTTTATCATATGTTTGAAAATGTAAAAGAACCTAGGTTTTTTATTCTAGACTATTCAATGAATAAACAAAGAGTATTTTTAAAATGGAAAATGACTTTCTTTGCATTTAAGTCTTTACAAACTATTGAAGGTATGAGTGAATTGATATTGGATGAGGCTGGAAAAGTGGTTTCTCATACTGATTATTGGGATTCATTGAATGGTCTCTTCATTAAAATTCCATTTATTGGTTATTTCTATAAAATGAGTTTATTTTTGTTTAAATCAAAAACTTAATTAATGTTCAATTTTATTTGCTTTAAATCAATATTTTTGGATAAAAAACCTCCTTCACAATAAGATAAATAATAATTCCACATTAATTTAAAAGTTTCGTCAAATCCAAGTTCTTCAATTTTTTTCCAATTTTTATTAAAACTTTCATTCCAAATATTTAATGTTTTTGCATAATCATTTGAAAAACTATTTACGCTATCAATATTAAACTTATTTTTAGTTAAAATATTTGTAAGTATTTTAAATGATGGTAACATTCCCCCGGGAAAAATATATTTTTGTATAAAGTCTGGGTTATTTTTATAAACTTCGTATATTTTATCATCAATTGTAATTAATTGAAGTCCAACATATCCATCGGGCTTCAAAATACTTCTTAATTTACTAAAAAATTTGTTCCAATATTCTTTTCCCACAGCTTCAAACATTTCAATTGATAATACTTTATCAAATTTGCCGTCAATATTTCGGTAATCGCAATATCTAACATCAATTTTGTTTTCTAGATTTTCGTTTTTAATTCTTTTTTTTGCAAAATTATATTGCTCTTTTGAAATTGTAATTGCTGTTATTTTACAATTGTACTCTTTACCTAGAAATTCAGAAAAACCACCCCAACCACAACCAATTTCTAAAATGTTATCACCATCTTTTACTGAAACTAGTTCTGCGAGTTTTTTATATTTATTTGTTTGAGCGGTTTCTAGATTATCAGTTGGTTTTGAAAAAATTGCAGAAGAATATGTCATAGATTTATCTAACCAATAACTATAAAATTTATTTCCTAAATCATAGTGATAAGAGATGTTTTTCTTTGCTTGATCTTTAGTATTTTTATTTTTGGAATGTGAAACCTTGTTGAAAAAATATTTAAGTATTGAAATTTTGAAAGTGTCTTCAGCTTCATCATTATTTATAGCAAAATAATGCATTAAAGTTGTTAGGTTTGAAGATGTTAATCTTTTGGCCATATATAATTCTGCAAATTTAATAGAACCGCCATTTATAATTTCTTTAACAACCTTATCATCTGCAATTTTTATATTTGCAATAGGACCAGTTTTAATTGCAGATATCTTTTCAACTTTTCCGTTTGGCCATTCAATTTCAATTGACCCATAAGGAAAACTTCTTATGCCACTCAAAAATAAATTATTCCAAAAATTCATTAATTCTATAACCTATTTAAATTCAATTAATCTTTTGACACTTCAATTCCAAATGAATGTTTAATTTTTTCACTAGGAGGGATTTTGTAGAGACTTACTCTTTTAAACCAGAGAATTAATGCTTGTAAATGAATATTTATCCAAATTTTACCTGGATATAAAGAACATTTTAAAAATGCCTTTAAAATATTCAAATTATTAAATTTAACTTCTTGCAATTTCATATTAGCTATAAATACTTTTTTATTTTGTAAGGTATATTCTACTGAGATCATGATTTTATCATGAACGTAGTTTGCAAATAATTTATAACTTCCCTTCTTTGGATAAAACGGAGATACAAATAGTTTCTTGGTTGTTTTTTGAGTAATTTTTTTTAGATTTATATTTCGTAAAACATAATGGTGCATATCTCCAAAAGTGTTTCTGACTTCAAAAATTGAATGAATTAGCAATCCTCTTTTATCATAACAAAAATAAACTGAAAGTGGGTTAAAACCAAAACCTAAAACTTTTGGGAAAGTTAACAATTTTATACTGTGAATTTCCTTATTATCTTTTGTCTTATTGTTACATAAGTTTTTAATAAATTTATAAAGATCATTAGATGTAGAAAATTCACATTGGCTTCCATGTTTTGAGGCACTCCAAGTAAGTAAATTGAATTTTTTCAAAGAAAACAATGAGGGGTATTTAGGGATTTTTGGTAGAGATTTATTTTTTAAGTCAATTAAAACTGCGTTTGTTTTATTTTTAAAGAAATGATTTTTTTCACCATTTCTTTGATGAGTTATATTTGCTTCAAAAAATTTTATATCACCAGTAATAGGTTTCATTATGATCTCTAATTATTTTTCTATCCATGGCACTTTTATGTCAAAGTATTTCGAAATTTCGATAGCTGACGATATTCCATCTTCGTGAAAACCGTATCCCAACCAAGCACCTGCATAGTAAATATTATCTTTTCCTTGAATTTTATTAATCAGCTTTTGAGCTTCATTTGTACTATTATTAAAAATAGGATGTTCATATATAATTTTTTTATGAATTAGAGATTTATTTGGTATTTTAAATGGATTCAAGCTAACAAATACATTCAATGAAGTATTCAAATCTTGTAGTTGATTCATCCAATAAGTTGTAGAGGATTTTTCATTTTTATTAGATAGATAATTCCAGCTAGACCAGGTTTTGCGATTTCTTGGCATCATTGAAGGGTCTGAGTGTAAAAACACTGTGTTTTTCTGGTATCGAAATTTACTTAAAATTTCTGCAGTTTTTTTATCTAAATCTTTTATTAATCTCAATGTTTGATCAGGGTGAGTCGCCATTATTATTTTGTCAAAAGTTTCATAACTATGATTATATTCAATTTTAATCTTTTTTCTTTTTGAATTTATAGAAGAAATTTTTGTATTTAATAAAAGTTTATTATTTTTATTCTGTTCAAGTGCTTTGATCACTTTTTTAACATATTTTATAGAACCTCCTTTAACTGTTCTCCATTTAGGTCTAATGAAAAAGTTAATTAACTGATGATTTTTAAAAAAAGTAAGTAAATTTTTTGCTGGAAATGTTAATATTTCTTTTTCTGGACAAGACCAAATTGCAGACGACATTGGAATTAAATGATCATTTGCAAATTCATCACTAAATTTACATCTATTTAAGTAGTCTTTTAAATTTTCATTTTCTTTAACATGAAAAGCATATTTATATCCAAAGATAAAAAATCTTATAATATCTCTTAACATTTTATAAAATTTTAAATTAAAATAATTCTTTTTTTGTGCAAACATTCCTTTAAGGGAACCTGAATATTCTAATTCTCCATCTCTTGCAGAAACTGCAAACGACATATCTGAATTAATAGTTTCAACATTCAGATGTTTTAAAAAACCAACTAAGTTTGGATAATTTAATTTATTGAATACAATGAAACCAGTATCAACATTAATAGTTGTATTTTTGTTATTAATTTGAACGGTATTAGCATGCCCACCATATCTTTTATCTATTTCAAATATTGTAATTTGGTGTTTTTGAGACAATAGTAAAGCAGCTGATAGTCCTGATATCCCAGAACCAATAATAGCAATTTTCATTTATTTAGGACTCTGTTTTAATTTTGGTTTAATTTTTTTAATCCAGTTCTAGGAGTACATTTATCTGTGAACATTTGTTCAAACATTGATTCTTTACAATTTAAATGGTCAGGCATCTTCATACCTGTTTGTTCTCTATAAATTGACGCAATTACTAATACTGATATCAATGCTGCTAATATCCACATGTTTCTAGACATTTTTTTTCCTTTTATAATTACCAATTATAGATATGATTTGGTAGGTTTTGTTTTTTAACTTTAAGTTCATTTGTTACTCTGTTTTTTACACTATTACCACTTTTCACAATTTCTTTATTATTTCCACATACTAGGGGATGCCATTTAGGTAATTGACCACCTTGATCTATGATTTTATAAGCGCATGTTTCTGGCATCCATTTAAGATTCTTTAAATTTTTAGGAGATAAAATTTTACAGTCTGGAACAAAAGTTTTTCTATTAGTATAATCTTTACATAGAGCAGTCTTTTCGCACAAAAGCTTGCAAGATACATTTGTATAATAAATTTCTTGTGTGTCATAATCTTCCAATTTGACTACACAACATTTACCACATCTATCACATAATGATTCCCATTCAGTAGAGGTCATATTTTTTAATGACTTAGTTTTCCAAAACATTATAAAAATCTCAAAAAAATCTAGTTTTAATTTATAATTTTAGTAAATTTCTATAAATTGTTAAAGATATAAAATGAAAAATAATTTAAAAAAATCAAAGATTTTAATATCTCCTGAATTGGGAATTTATTCAAACTTATATAAAGATATTTATTTTGATAAATATCACGGAATAAATGAAACTCAGCATAATTTTCTTAAAGCAAATAATTTGGCTTCTCGTTTTAAAAAGTCTAATAAATTCATCATTTCAGAGCTTGGCTTTGGCACAGGTTTGAGTTTTCTGCTGACTTTGAAACTTTGGAAAAAAACTAAAAAACCAAATGCTAAATTAATTTTCATTAGTTTTGAGAGTGCTCCATTAACAAAAATTGAGTTAAAAAAAGTATATAAGTATCTAAAGGGTTTAAAAACACTTTCTGATCAACTAATAAAAAAATTACCTAGCTTATATCAATCTACACATAGAATAATATTTGAAGCAGATAATGTTGAATTAATTTTAATTTATGACAATTTCAAAAGTTTAATTAATTTCAAATTTAGTGTAGATGCTTGGTTTTTAGATGGTTTCGCTCCCCAAAAAAATACTTCTGCTTGGAATTCAAAACTTTTTGAACAAATTTATTTTACTACTAATTTTCAAGGAACATTTAGCACATTTACAGCTGCAGGACATGTTAGAAGAGGATTGTCTAATTCTGGATTTTCAGTGTCAAAAGCAGTTGGTTTTGGCAATAAAAAAGAAAGATTAATAGGAATTAAAAAAACTTTATCAAGTAAAATTAATAAAGTAACAAGTTCTAATAATCACATTGGTCCTGTAGCAATAATAGGATCTGGTATTTCAGGGGCTTCCCTTGCTTATTCATTAAGAAAAAGAAATATAGAATGTTTTGTAGTAGATAAATCTTCTAAATTTGCAAGTGGAGCAAGTGGAAATAAGTTGGCACTTCAAATGCCAAAATTAACATTGGATAATTCCCCTTATGGATCACTCTCTTTGGAAGCTTTCACTTATTCAAGAAATCTTGCTAAAAATTTAAATTCAATTCCTACCTCTAATGGGCTTATTGTATTACCTTCAAGGGAAAGAGATATGATTAAATATTTAAAACTTTTACAAAATAATTGGCCACTAGATTTGATTTCCAATAAAATAGAAAACGCTAAGTTCCTTGAAAATATAAATTATGTATACATGAAATCGTCAGGAATATTGGATAATAAAAAATTTATAAAAAATTTAATTAAAGATGTTAAATTTGTAGCAAATTTTGATGTAAAACAAGTTATCAATACTAAAGATCAACTTAAATTATTAATTGATTATCAAGGTCATAGTTTAAAAGCTAAAACTGTAATTTGGGCTAATGGTTATGAGATGAAAAATGTAAGTAATAATATCCCCATCAATTCAATTTCTGGACAAGTAACTTATTTAAAAGAATATAAAGCATATAAAAATTTAAAATTAAATTTTAGTTATGGTCATCATTTCTCACAAGCTTTTGAAGGTTATCACCAAATAGGATCTTCATTCAACAGAAATGAAGATAAAAATTACAATGAAATAGATCAAATTAATAATTTAAATTCTATTCCAGAATTTTTAAAAAAAATAACTAAAGATTTTAACAATGAAACTAAATATAGAGTAAGTGTTAGGGCAAGCACAAAAGATAGAATGCCATTTTTCTGTAATTTGGATACTGTAACAAACAAAAATACGAAAAACGAATATTTATTAGGAGGTATGGGATCTTGGGGATTTGTTTATGCTCCTTTATATGCTGAATTTTTAATTAAAAGTCTTTTAAATGAACCTCTTGTAATTGATTCTAACATAGAGCGTTTATTAGGAGTTAATAGACTTTTATAATTTATTCAGCCGCCTCACTTTGAGAGTATTCAAAATTATTAAAAATTTCTGAAAATATTTTTTGTAGATTATCAATTTTATGTATCTTAAGATTTGTTTCGTCCATATATAATGATCTATTAATTTCTATTTGAATTGTTTCAATACCAACTAATGGATTGCCATAATGCCTAGTTATATAACCACCTGCGTATGGGTTGTTAATTTCAACCTTAAGACCAAATTTCTCAAAACGGTTTTTAATATTATAAATTAGATTTTCAGATGAGCTTTTACCAAAATTATTTCCTAAAACAATATCAGGTTTAATTTTAAGATGTTTTAAAGCTCTAGAGGGCATAGTGTGAAGATCAAAATGATAACAAAAACCAAATTTTTTTAATAAAAACTCTAATTGCTTTGATAAAGATTTATGAAATGGATCATAATATTCTTCCAACATTTTTTTTGAATATGACATTGATAACTTTTTTTTAAAAATTGATTTATTAGAAATAATTTTAGGGAAAACACCTAAACCATATGAAAGCATTTTTTTTTCATCCGGCTTCCCAATAATCGCAATTCCATTAAACATATCATTATCTATTGATTTTCTAGATCTGTTTAAATCCACCACAGCTCTTGAACATTTTGCAATTAAAAAATCTACATTTTCTTTTTTTATTAATTTTAAAATTTTATCAGATTGATAATCTTCAATTCTTCTTATTTTATCTAAGTCTAATTTTATATATTTTTTAAAAAGTTCTGGGTAAAAACTTCCTGCATGAGGAACCGTTATTAAAACTGGATTTTTGGGGTCGTTTCTAATATTGTAAATAATCATATAATTTCTATAGTTTATTTCGTTTATTAGTTCAAATTCAAAAGTGTACTAAATTATGTGTATTTAAAATTTTTATTTGAAAGATTTTCTATGAGATATTTTGATATTCAATCACCTGCGCTTGATGCAACCAGACTTATGTTTAAAGAATTAGAAAGTGATAAGAGAACTTCTAAAATTGACTTAGGAATAGGTATATACAGAGATGAAAAGGGTGAGGCGCCTGTCTTTAAAGCAGTAAAAAAAGCTGAAACTCTATTGTTACAAAACGAAGTTTCTAAATCATATAAAACGCCTGCTGGAAATTCTAAATACTGTAAAAATATTTTAAAATTAGTTTTAGGAAAAGATATTCTTAATGAAAGGAGCAATAAAATTGGCGCAATACAAATACCTGGAGCAGGCTCTGGTTTAAGAATTGCTGGAGAACTTATAAAAAGTAAATTAAAAAACAAACTTATATCTATTCCCAAACCGACATGGGGACAACAAACTTTTATGTTTCAAAAATCTGGTCTGAAAATCACAAATCATAGTTATTACGATAGCACAAACAATTTCTTAAATTTTGAAGATATGATTTTAGATTTAAAGAAATTAAAGTCGGGTGATGCATTATTATTACATGGCTGTTGTCATAATCCAACTGGAGCTGACTTGAATGCAGATCAATGGGAAGAAGTTGCTAAAATATGTAAAAAAAATGGAATTGTTCCTTTTATAGATTTGGTTTACCAAGGTTTGGGTAAAGGCATTGATGAAGATGTTCTAGGTATTAGGAATTTAGTTAAAATTGTTCCTGAAATAATAATAACTATTTCATCTAGTAAAACTTTTGGTGTTTACAGAGACCGTTGTGGACTGATTGCAGTTATTACTGACTCCAATAAAGTAAAAAGTGATTCTTTAGAAACAATGTTAAGTGAAATTGCTCGTGAGCTTTATTTTCATCCACCGGATCATGCTGCTGAAATAATAAATATTTTACTTGATGATAATATTTTAAAAAATGAATGGCTTTTAGAAATTAGTAGAATGCAGAAAAGAATAGTTTCTATAAGAGAAAAGTTTTCACAAAGTTTACAAAACAAATTACAAACAGATTACTTTAGCTTTTTAAATGTTCAAAATGGTATGTTTTCACTTTTACCTATTTCTGAAGTAGGAATAATAACATTAAGAAAAGAAAATGGAATTTACTTAATGCCTGATGGGCGTATAAATATAGCTTCTTTGCCAGAAAATAAAATAGATTTTATAGCATCTAAAATTTGCAATTTAAAAGAATTTAAAAATAGGAAGAATTAATTTGCGACAAAATCCTACAAATCGAAGTGATTATAATTATTTTTCCAAAATGAACACAAGGTGGAATGATAATGATATTTATGGTCACTTAAATAATGTAATTTATTATGAGTTATTTGATACCGCAGTTAACAAATGGTTAATAAAGAATAATTTAATAGATATTAAAAATGGAAATAATATTGGCCTTATAGTTCAATCAGGATGTAATTACTTTTCTTCGTTTGAATATCCAGAAGATATCGACGCAGGAATAAGAATAACAAAAATTGGAAATAGTTCCGTCAGATATGAGGTAGGTTTATTTAAACCAAATGATGATTTGGCATCTGCAGATGGATTTTTCATTCATGTGTATGTTGATAGAGTTAACAATAAACCAACAACTTTAGATTATGAATTTAAGAAAAAATTAGATACAATTTACGTTGACCTAAATAATTAAAGTTTTTCTATTTTAACAATCTCGTTTTCTTTAATTTTTTCAATATAACTTTTTTCGAAATTACTGTCTGCCCAAATATTACAAGGTGAAATTAATCTAATTTCATTTTCTTTTGAAACTGGAGTTTTACCATAACCAATGGCAATAGCAGACCCTCCATTCCAGAAAGCTATTTCTCCAAACTCAACTACTACCCTAGCATTATCCTCTAAATCAACATCAACAGGGGTCTCAAAATAAATCTCTTCTCCCCATTTTTTCACTGTTGAAGTAAAAGGTAATGCGCCATAAATTATATTTGCTGTTGGTGTGTCTCGTAAGTTTAAAACTAAGTTTTTATCTTTGAATTTTAGAACAATTTTTTTCATAAATAATTTACTTTTTTTAATTGTTAATATAATTAAATTATAACACAATCTATTTAATTATAAAATGGGACTATAGCTCAGCGGGAGAGCACTTCGTTGACATCGAAGGGGTCACTGGTTCAATCCCAGTTAGTCCCACCATTTCAATCAAGATAATTTATTATTATAACTATTAAAATTTTTTAAATTTTTTTAGAACTTTAATACTCAGCTAAGAAATTTTGTTTAAATTTCTTTCTATTTTATAAATATTGCAAAAAACATTATTGAAACAACATCACATTAATGCTTAAAATAATAATATGAGTTCATCAGACATAGACCGTAAGATAGCAGTCATATTTGCCACTGACGTTGTTGGCTATAGCAAACACATGGAAAAAGATGAGGATGCTACTCTAGCTAGTCTAAATGACTGTAATAAGATCATTGAACCACTCATAAAAAAACAAAAAGGCCGTATATTTAATACAGGAGGGGATTCTGTATTTGCTGAGTTTCCAAGCGCTGTTGCT
>CACNWE010000012.1 GCA_902623995.1 uncultured SAR116 cluster alpha proteobacterium
AATTAACCTTTGTCTAAATTCTTGAAGATTCATCAAGGTTGTTATGTTTTTGATAAAGTTAATTATCCCCACCATATTTTCTTAATCTTTTAGAATAATCTAAAATACAATTTTCTAAAATCAGTTTATTAAAATCAGGCCACATTTGCGGTATAAACATCAACTCAGTATAGGCTAAATCCCATAGAAGAAAGTTTGACAATCTCATCTCTCCTCCCGTCCTAATCAACAAATCTGGATCTGGCAAATCTTTATTTAATGTATATTTCTTAAAAACTTTTTCATTTATTTGATTAAAATTTTGATTATGAATTAAAATTTTATTGATTGCAGAAATAATATCTAACCTACCGCCGTAATTTAAAGCTAAAGTTATAACAATACCTTTATTTGGTTGAGATTTATTTTGAATAATTTCTATCTTATCTTTTATTTTCTTTTCAAATGCTGATAAATCACCAATAAACCTAACTCTAAAACTATTTTTATTAATTTTTGAAATTGTCTGGTCTAAAAATTGATTCAACAAACTCATTAAAAAAGAAATTTCTTTTTTAGATCTTTTCCAATTTTCTGTTGAGAAAACAAATAAAGTAAGAAATTTAATTTTAAAGTCTTGAACATTATTTATAACATTCCATAAATTTTCAGCACCTTTTTTATGGCCTTCGTAAGAAGGTAAGTTGTTAGCTGATGCCCAACGTCTATTACCATCCATTATAATAGCTATATGATGTAATTTCATAATTAATTGTCTAATATTTCTTTTTCTTTATTTGAAAAGACTTCATCAATATTATTAATAATTTCATCTGTGATTTGTTGAATTAATAGTTCATCTTGATGTTTTTGATCTTCACTAATGTCACCATTTTTTTGAAGCTTTCTTACGATTTCAACATAATCTCTTCTGATGTTTCTTACAGCTACTTTGGAGTTTTCAGCATATTTTGCTGCAACTTTAGTAATTTCTATTCTTCTTTCTTCAGATAGAGGAGGAATATTAATTCTAATTACATTACCTTCTACCATTGGATTAAGACCTAATGGGCTTTCTCTTATACTTTTTTCTGTTGCAGCTACTACCGAACTATCCCATACATTCACTAACAATAATCTAGGTTCTGGAACGCTTACAGTACTTACTTGATTTATTGGCATTGAACTTCCATATGCATTTACATTTATTTGGTCTAACATCGAAGAGGATGCTCTTCCAATTCTTAGCCCACTTAAATCTTTTTTCAGTGAATTTATAGCTTTTTCCATTCTAGCTTTTATCTCATTAGATTTTAGTTCAACCATAAAAACTCTCCCTAATCAGAAATTATAGTGAAAGAACCTTCACCTTTTAAAACTTTTGTAAGGTTTTTATTTTTGTTTATAGAACAAACCACAATTGGTATTTTGTTTTCTCTAGCTAACGATATAGCTGAGGCATCCATAACTTTAAGATCTTTACTTAAGACATCAAGATAATTAAGGTTTTTAAACTTAACAGCGTTTTTATCTTTTTTAGGATCAGCAGAGTAAACACCATCTACAAGAGTTGCTTTAATAATTGCGTCGCAATTCATTTCAGATGCCCTCAGAGCGGCTGCTGTGTCTGTTGTAAAATATGGGTTGCCTGTTCCAGCTGCAAAAATTACCACTCTACCTTTTTCCATATGCCTCTTTGCTCTTCTTCTAATATATTGCTCACAAACTGCAGAGATTGGCAGGGCTGATTGGACTCTTGTTTGAATTCCTATTTGTTCTAAAGCATTTTGAATAGCTAGGCTATTCATAACAGTAGCTAGCATTCCCATGTAATCACCAGTAGTTCTGTCCATACCGTTTTGAGTATTTGAGATACCTCTATAAATATTACCACCACCTACTACTATACATAACTGAACACCTATTTTAACAACTTCATGGATTTGATTTGCAAATGACTTTACAACCGAAGAATTTATACCAAAACTATCTTGGCCCATAAGAGACTCACCAGATATTTTGAGAAGAATTTTTTTCCAATTAAAATTATTCAAAACTATTCCTGAAATTTTATTTTAATCACTTTATGCCAGCTGTTGCAGCAACTTCAGCTGCAAAATCATTTTCAGCCACTTCTATACCTTCACCTAATTTTAATATTTTGAAATCCTTAATTTTAACTGCAGTTCCAAGATCATTAGATAATTTATTTATGACATCTTTGATTTTAGTTTCACCGTCAATTACTGACACTTGTTCATTTAAAACAACTTCTTGAAAAAATTTTTGTAATCTCCCTTGGACCATTTTTTCTGCAATTTCTTTAGGCTTTCCAGTTGACATTGCTTGATCAACTAAAACTTCTCTTTCTCTTTTTACTAAATCGCTATCTAGGTCATTAATATTTAGAGCTTTAGGAGAGCTAGCAGCAATATGCATAGCAATTTGTTTGCCTACATCTAATAATTGACTTTGTTTAGCTTGAGACTCAATGGCAACAATGACTCCTAACTTTCCAAGATCCTCTGTAATTTTATTATGAATATATGAAACTATAACTCCTTCAGAAACCTCAAGGTATTCTACTCTCCTAATATTCATATTTTCACCGATTGTAGCAATGTTATTGCTAAGCTCTTGATCTACAGACCTATCTGCGTCAGGAAAAGGTAAGTTTTTTAAAGTATCAATATCTGATTTATGCGTAAGAACTAGATCACTGCATTTTTTTACAAAATTTTGGAATAATTCGTTTCTTGCCACAAAGTCTGTTTCAGAGTTAATCTCTACCATTGCGCCTTGAACATCATTTATACTTATACCTATTAAACCTTCGGCAGCAACTCTGCTCGATTTTTTTGCAACAGCAGACAATCCTTGCTTTCTAAGCCAATCGATTGCATCTTCCATATTTCCATTGGTTTCAACTAAAGCTTTTTTACAGTCCATCATGCCTGCACCACTTTTTTCTCTTAATTCTTTAACCATTGATGCAGACAAAGTCATTATTTTTCCTTTCTAATCTTTTTATAGTCACAATTGAAATAACATAGGTAAATAAAATTATTTAAACATTTTATATAGAGTTATCTTCATTCATAACTTCTTCGGTAGAAGTACTTACATCAGTATCTTCTTTATTTTTATTATTTTCATTTATAACAGTTTCATTTACAGTATCTTCAGTTGGAACGTCATCTATTAATTTTTTTTCTGCTAAATCTTGTGATTCACCAATGTCAACTCCACTTTCCTCTAGATTACTTTCTAATCCCTTCAAAACTGACGCTGCAATTAAGTCACAGTATAAAGAGATTGCTCTTAATGCATCGTCGTTTCCTGGAATAGGATAATCTACACCAGATGGATTGGTATTGGTATCACATATGGCAATCACTGGGATATTCAAATTATTGGCTTCTAAAACTGCAATTGACTCTTTGTTAGTATCAATTATAAATAAAGCATCTGGAATACCATTCATGTTTTTTATACCACCAAGGGTTAAGTCTAGCTTTTCCTTTTGCCTTTCTATATTGAGTCTTTCTTTCTTGGTTAAACTATTGATTTCCCCAGATGAAATTCTTTCTTCTAAATCATTAAGTTTTTTTATAGATTTAGAAACAGTCTCCCAATTGGTAAGCATACCACCTAACCATCTATGATTAACATAGTATTGTCCACAGTTAGTTGCTGCATTTGCAATCAAATCAGAGGCAGAACGTTTTGTGCCTACAAATAAGAATTTTCCTCCATTTCTAGCAATATTTTGGACAGCTTCCAATGCTTCTTGCAACATTGGTACTGTTCTCTCTAAATTAATTATATGAATATTGTTTCTTTTTCCAAATATATATGGTGCCATTTTAGGATTCCATCTTCTAGTATGGTGACCAAAATGGACCCCAGCTTCTAATAATTGACGCATTGTAAATGTAGGTAGTGTCATAATTAGTCCTTTTACCGGTTAATGTTAAAGTAATGTTTACGAACACCGGATGGTTATAAAACCAAACATTACACAAGATTTTTATCTATTAGATCACTTTTATTAATTTTGCAAGTTTTTAAATTTAATACAAAATCATGAAAATCTGATGTGATCAATTCCACTTATTTTTGACAGATCATTAATAAATTTAGATGATAATTTTATATTTGCTTTAATTTTAATTTCAACATTACATTCTTTATTTGAAATATTTATTAATACATCAGAATGCCCAACTTCTAAAAAACCTAACAGTGGTACAAGTTTTTCAATATATTTATTACTATTTATAAATAAAGTAATATTATATTTGTTATTTGAGATATAATCATTCAATAAATAAATTCTTTTTGCAACAATTCTAAAAGGTTGATTGTTTTCATTTTTAATTTCAGCATCAATCAAAATAAGATTTTTTTCTATCAAATAATCTTCATATTTAAATAAAACATCTGAATATATATATATATCCAATGAACCACTTAAATCATTTAACTGAATAGATACCCACCTACCCCTGGGAGATTGTCTTTTGTGAATTTTAAAAATTAGACCACATAACTTAATATTCTCTCTAATATATTTTTTAGGTTCATTAAGTAAATCTATACTTTTCATAACATTGATTTTTGATAAGATATTCGAATAACTATCCAATGGATGAGCCGACAAATATAATCCAAGGGATGAAAATTCATTATTTATATTTTCTTGAAAACTCCACTCTGTAGCATCTTGAAGTTTAATAAGTAAATTATTAGCTTCATTATCATTGAAAAGATTTGATTGATTGGCATTTTTTTCTTTGTCTATTGAATGCATATAATTCAACATCAAATCAATGGATTTAAATATTTTATTTCTATTTGTCTCAATCTCATCAAAAGCTCCAGATTTTATTAGACTTTCTAATGATTTTTTTGTTACAAAACCGTAAGGTATCCTGTTTAAAAAATCGTCAATATTTTTGAATTTACCATCTTTGTCTCTGATTTTAACAATTTTTTTAATAGCATCAGTTCCAACATTTTTTATGGAAGATAATGAGTATCTTATTCCAAATTTACCTGAAGAGATTTCTTCAATAATAAATTCATAACTACTTTTATTGATACATGGTTGTAGTATTCTTAAACCTAATTTTTTTGCATCTTCTACAAATAAAAATAATTTATCAGTATTGTTATTTTCTATAGTCATCATAGATACAAAAAACTCATGTATATAATTTGTTTTTATCCAAGCAGTTTGATAGGCGATTAAGGCATAAGCAGCAGCGTGTGATTTGTTAAAGCCATACCCAGCGAAAGCAGCGATTTGATCAAAAATTTCAATTGCTTTTTCATTACTAATTTCTCTTTTTTTTGCACCATCTAAAAAAGATTTTTTTTGCTCAGACATCTCATCTTTATCTTTTTTACTCATTGCTCTTCTTAAAATATCTGCCTTACCTAGTGAGAAACCTGCCAATATTTGTGCAGCTCTTAACACTTGTTCTTGATAAATAAATATGCCATAAGTTTCTTCTAAAATAGTCTCTAGGCTAGAGTGCATATAAACTATATTTTCTTTTCCATGTTTCCTGTTTATATAACTTGGGATATTTTCCATTGGACCTGGTCTATATAAAGAAACAACAGCTATAATATCCTCAAATCTGTCAGGTTTTAAGCCAACTAAAACATCTTTCATGCCAGCAGATTCTAACTGAAAAATACCTGTGGTAGAACCAGTTGATAACATTTCATATGTTTTTTTGTCATTTAATAAAATTTTACTAAGATCAAAATTTTTATCTTTAAGTTTTATTAGGGCCTCGGCTTTTGAGAGAACAGTCAAGGTTTTCAAGCCAAGAAAATCAAATTTAACAAGCCCTGCTTTTTCAACATATTTCATATTAAATTGAGTGGCTGGAATTTCATCTTCATTAAACTTATATAATGGAAGTAATTCATGCAGTGGTTTATCTCCAATTACCAAACCGGCTGCATGTGTTGAAACATGCCTATTTAATCCTTCAATATTAATAGCAGTTTCAATTAAAGAGCGCACCTGTTCATTTTCAGACATTTCATTCTTAAGAACATCATTAGTGTCTATAGCTTCCTGAATGGAAATTGATTTAGATGGTATAAAAGGAATTAATTTTGCAATTTTATCTACTTGGCTATAAGGCATTTCCAATACTCTACCAACATCTCGAATAGCAGCTTTTGCCTGTAAACTTCCAAAAGTAATTATTTGAGCAACTTTATCCTTGCCATATCTATTTCTAACATAATCAATTACCTCCTCTCTCCTGTCCTGACAAAAATCTATATCAAAATCAGGCATCGAAATACGCTCTGGATTCAGAAAACGTTCAAACAATAAGCCCCATCTAATTGGATCAAGATCTGTAATACTCAATGACCATGCAACTATTGACCCAGCTCCAGATCCACGACCTGGACCAACTGGTATTTTGTTTTCTTTTGACCATTTTATAAAGTCATATACAATTAAAAAATAACCTGCAAAACCCATCTCACTAATTATTTTAAGTTCATTTTTAAGACGAATTTTATAATTGTTTCTCTCATTATCAGAAAACTTAGTTGTTGATATAGCGAACCTTTTAAACAAACCTTTAAATGATATTTTTGAAAGATAATCTGCTTCAGAAATATTTTCCAAACCAGGATATTTTGGTAAAATTGACTTTCTTGTTTTTACAAAAAAGGAACATCTTTTTGCTATTATTACAGTATTTTCAATAGCTTCTGGAATATCTTGAAATAAACTAATCATTTTTTTAGGGTGTTTAAGATAATGTTCTTTAGTCAGAATTCTTCTTTTATCAGACGAAATCGTTAAACCCTTATCTATACATGTTAATACTTGATGAGATTCAAATTTTTTTTGATTTTGAAAAAAACAATCATTTGTTGCTACTAAAGGAAGATCGTACTGGGAAGCAAGAACTATCAGATTTTTCTCAGCAACCAACTGGCTTTTAATACCATGTCTTTGAAGTTCAATATACATATTTTCATTAAAAATATTTTTCAAATATTTTATTCTCTCGTTAACTAATTTTATATTATTTAAAGAAGCAGGTTTTCCCAAAAAACCATTTTCTACACCACCAGTTAGTATTAAAAGACCATCTTTGTACTTTTCTAATTCAATTCCATTAATGAACTTTTCTTGATTTTCATTGCTCGAAAAAAAATTAGTTAACAATAATAAATTTTTATAACCTATTTCATTTTTAGCTAATAAAACAACTTCTCCAATATCTTTATCATCTTTTCCGTTTTGACTAATATTTATTTGAATTCCAATTATTGGCTGGATACCAGAAGAGATCATTTTTAGAGAAAATTCTAAAGCACCAAAAAGATTGTTGGTATCAGTGATTGCAATTGCTGGCTGATTATTTTCAATACAAAATTTTGATAAATCTTCAAAAGATAACATTCCTTCAGCGAGAGAAAAATTCGAGTGCAATCTCAAATGGATAAATAAATTTTTCATTAATTAAAATTTAATTTTGAAATTATTCATTACAAATAGAACCATTTTTTAAAACTATTTTTCTATCCATTAATTTAGCTAAATCATTATTGTGGGTAGCAAAAATACAACTGATATCTAATGACTTAACTAATTTGTATAAAATTTCAAAAACGTTTCTAGCACTAATAGCATCTAAATTTCCTGTAGGTTCGTCAGCTAATATTAAATTAGGCGAATTAGACAATGCTCTTGCAATAGCAACTCTTTGAGCTTCTCCACCAGATAACTTTGCAGGCCTGAATTCAAGTCTGTTTTTTAAGCCAAGGATCGATAGTAATTCTTTAGCTTTTTTTTCTGCTTCAATTTTAGATTTTCCCATAATTAATTGTGGTAACATAACATTCTCAATAGCAGAAAATTCTTGAAAAAGACGATGTGACTGAAAAATAAATCCAATTTCAGCTCCTCTTATGAATGTTTTGCTATCTTCACTTAATTTTGTACAATTATGTCCACTTAAATTAATTGATCCAAATGTTGGTTTTTCAAGTAAACCTGCAATATTTAATAAAGTTGATTTTCCAGTTCCACTTGGTCCAATTAATGAAACCATTTCACCTCTCAAAACCCTAATATTTATATTATTTAAAACTCTAAACTTTTGTGATTCTTGATTATAAATATGAGAAATGTTTGATAAAATTAATAAATTTTTATTGTTTAAGATTCTACTCATATCGCAAAGCCTCAGCTGGAGATATTTTGGATGCTTTCCAAGCTGGGAATATACTAGCTAGTAAAGTTAGGGAAATAGATAACCCCATAACCATCAAAACTTCATTAAAATTTATATTTGAAGGTAATGTAGATAAAAAATAAATCTGAGGAGAAAATAATTCTTGTCCAAAAAGAGTTGATATAAAATTTCTTATTGTTTCAATATTTATAGACACAACAATGCCTAAAATTGCTCCTATAATTGTTCCTACAATGCCAATTACTGAACCTGTTAACATAAAAATTCTTATTATTAAAATTTTAGAAGCACCCATTGTTCTCATAAGAGCAATATCAGATTTTTTTGTTTGAACTAGCATTATCATAGAAGAAATGATGTTAAAAGTAGCCACAAGGATTATTAATGTCAAAATTACAAACATTACGTTTTTTTCTACATCAAGTGCATTCATAAAAGATGAATTTCTTTTTTTCCAATCAATTATTGTCAAATTTTCATCTAATTTAGAATTTAAATCTAAATAAACATTTTGAGTTGTCTTTGGATTATGCAAAAAAATTTCAATACCATGAGCAATTTGTTTTGTTGATAAAAATTTTTCAGCTTTTTCCCATGGTATAAAAATAAAGTTATTGTCATATTCATACATACCAATATCAAAAAACCCACCAACCATAAAATTTTGCTTAATTGGCAATACACCGATGGCAGTCTCCATAACATTTGGAGAAATAAGCGATATATAATCACCTACTCTTAAATTTAATCTTTGCGCAAGCCTGTATCCTAATATTATATTTTGTTTTATTTTAAAATTTTCAATTGTACTGTTGTCAAGAGACTTCCATAGTAATTTTTTTGCGGGCAAATCTGACCATTTTGTACCTCTAATAATAATTCCTGAGACAGAATTCTTAGTTTTGGCTAAAGCTTGTCCTTCCAGATATGGTGTAACAGCAATAACATTTTGTGTATCTGAAATTTTATTAACTATTTTATGATAATTTTCTATAGATAATCCATTTTTTTTATAAACTATTAAATGTCCATTAATTCCTAATATTCTATCAACTAATTCTGTTCGAAAACCATTCATCACAGACATTACTACAATTAAAGTAGCTACACCTATAATAATGCCAACAAGAGAAAACCAAGCTGAAACTGAAATAAAACCCTCAACTCGCCTAGATTTAATATACCTTATGGCTATAGTTCTTTCAGTTTCATTAAAAATAAAATTTCTCATGTGCTTCATTAATTAGTTTGTACAAAATTTAGTAGCTCATCGTAAGATAATCTAGATATATCTCCACTTTTTCTAAACTTTACATCGTATAACTGATCTTTTATTCCCTTCGGTCCAATTATAATTTGGTATGGCAAACCAATCAAATCTGCTCTAGCGAGTTTGGTACCGGCTCTTTCGTCTGTATCATCATATAGAACTTTTAATGAATTTTTATTCATTATTTTATACAAATTTAAACAAATTTTTTCACATTCATCATCACCACTTTTTAAATTAATTATGTTATAATCCCAAGGTGTAATTTCTTTAGGCCAAATTATACCTTTATCATCATGATTTGCTTCGATAACAGCACCTACTAACCTTGATAGACCTACACCATATGAACCCATGAAGACTGGAATATTATTACCTATTGTATCTGATATATTTGCTTTCATTGGTAAAGAATACTTTTGTCCAAAATGGAAAATATGACCTACCTCAATACCTCTAGCTTTAATTAAATTATTGTTTACGTCACTAATATTGCTTGGATTATGCTTCTCTTCTGTGGCAGCATAAAATGATGTGAATTTATTTACTTCTTCTTGAAGATCATCATTATAATTAATACTTGCAAATGAACCTTCAAAATTTAGTAATTCTTTTTCTACGTAAACTTCACTTTCTCCAGTATCAGCTATGATAATAAATTCATGACTTAAATCTCCTCCAATAGGTCCAGTGTCAGCTTTCATTGGTATTGCTTTTAAACCCATTTTTTTAAATAACTGCATATAAGCCATGAACATTTTATTGTATGAATCAATAGAGCTTTTATAATCAACATCAAATGAATATGCATCTTTCATCAAAAATTCTCTTCCTCTCATAACTCCAAATCTTGGCCTAAGCTCATCTCTAAATTTCCATTGAATATGAAAAAGATTTAAAGGTAACTCTTTATAACTTTTTACGTGAGTTCTAAATATTTCAGTGACTAACTCTTCATTAGTTGGACCATATAATAAATTTCTATTATTTCTATCCTTAATACGCAGCATTTCTTTACCATAATCTTCATATCTACCAGATTCTTTCCAAATCTCAGCAGATTGAAGCGTAGGCATTAAAATCTCATTAGCGCCCGATTTTATCATTTCTTGTCTACAAATTTCTGTGATTTTTTCTAAGACAATTTTACCAAGGGGTAACCAGGAATAAATTCCAGAAGCTGATTGCTGTATCATCCCAGCTCTTAGCATATAAATATGTGATATAATTTCAGCTTCTTTAGGATTTTCCTTTAAAACAGGAAGAAAAAATCTAGTTAATAACATTATATTTGTTCCCTAACAGGCTTATATGTAAATTAAATTAAAACTAATTTGATTGATAGTTTATACCAGTATAAATTACAACTTATGTAATTATTAACAGGACATCAACATGAAACAATGGTCAAATAAACAATTTTCAATAAATAGTTTTCCAAGAGTAAGAATGAGAAGGAATCGTTTGTCAGAATTTTCTAGAAAACTTATATCTGAAAATAATTTGTCAGTTAATGATTTAATTTATCCAATTTTTATTACTTATGGCTCAAAAGTTAAAGAAGAAATAAGTTCCATGCCTGGAATTTATAGATATTCTTTAGATTTACTCCACAAGGAAATTGAATATATTTCTTCCTTAAAAATTTCTGCAATTGCATTATTTCCAAAAATTGAAAATGAATTAAAAACACCAGAGGGTAAAGAAGCTTTAAATAAAAATAATTTAATATGCAAAGCTATACAGATTTCAAAAAAAGTTAACCCAGATCTTGGTGTAATAACTGATGTTGCACTAGATCCTTATACAGATCATGGCCATGATGGTATAATTAATAGAGATCAAATAGATAATGACTTAACACTAGAAATTCTTTGCAAACAAGCTGTTGTGCAGGCGGAAGCCGGATGTGATATTATAGCACCAAGTGATATGATGGATGGAAGAGTTGGAGCTATAAGAGATACTTTAGATGATCATGGTCTTATTAACGTTCAAATAATGTCTTATGCTGTTAAATATGCTTCATCATTTTATGGCCCTTTTAGGGATGCGGTAGGCTCAAAGGTCAATTTATCAAAAAAATCAAAAAAAAGTTATCAAATGGACCCAGCAAATTCAGCTGAGGCATTAAGAGAAGTTAGACTTGATATCAATGAAGGCGCAGACATGATAATAATTAAACCAGGAATGCCTTATTTAGATATAATTAGTAAAGCAAAAAATGAGTTTAATTACCCTATCATAGCCTATCAAGTATCGGGAGAGTATTCGATGATAAAAGGTGCAATTCAAAATGGCTGGTTAGATGAAGAAAAGATTATTTTTGAAACTATGATGTGTTTTAAAAGAGCTGGCTGTGATGGAATAATTACTTATTTTGCTCCATTAATTGCGAAAAAATTAATTAATAAAACTTTTTAATAATAAGCAAACATGTCGTATTTAAAATTATGATCGATATAAAACCTAAAAGCGTTCTAGAGCAACCTATTTATATGCTTACAAAAGCAACTCCATGTCCGTATTTATCTGGAAAAGTTGAAAAAAGAATTGCAACAGATATATCTAACAATAAAAATATTTATGAAGATCTTTCATCTAATGGTTTTAGAAGAGTTGAAAATTGGATGTACAGACCTGTTTGTGACAATTGTAGTGCATGTAAATCTTATAGAGTAGATATACCAAAATTTAAAATAACAAAAAGTTTAAAAAGAGTTTCTAAAAACTTTGAAAATTTTAGTTATAAATTATTAAAAAATGTATCAACTAAAGAACATTTTGAAATTTTTAAAAAGTATCAATTAGAAAGACACACTGGTGGGTCTATGTCAGATATGGATGAAGATGAATTTGCATCAATGATAGAAACATCACCAATAAAAACTTCCCTTTTGGAATTTAGAGATAAATCAAGAAATTTAGTAGGTGCTGTTCTTTTAGATATTGATGAAAAAAATCTATCCGCTGTTTATAGTTTTTTTGACCCAAAATTTACCAAATTTGGACTAGGAAATTACATGATTATGCAATGCTTATTGTATGGGAAACTTAAAAAATATAAGTATTTGTACCTTGGTTATTATATTGAAGAATTATCAAGCATGTCATACAAATCTAGGTTTAAGCCAGGACAAATATTAAATAATAATGAATGGGAAAAGTTTTAACTTTATCCACCAATAGCTGAACCATCACTTCTTAAATCAAAGCCTCCTTCTTTCAGACCATTTGGATAACATACCAAAGCACCAGCATGACCCATTATTTCTTCATAGGCTCCTACTTTTTCGACAATATGACCCATAGATTTTAAATCATCAAAAGTATCAGAAGAAAAACGTTCTTCAATTTTTAATGAAGTAGTTTCCTCACCCCATGTTTTACCCAAGAGCCATCTTGGTTCGTTAACAGCATTCTGTAGGTTTAAATTTTGTACAGTATACCTATAAAAAATTGCAGCTTGTGTCTGAGGCTGTCCTTCTCCACCCATAGTCCCATATGACATTACCCTACCATCATCGAAATGAGCTAAGGCAGGTTGGATTGTGTGAAATGGTTTCCTACCAGGTAACAAATGATTGTGATTTTTTAGATCAAGAGAAAAACTAACACCTCTATTTTGCATTGTTATACCAGTATTTGGCAAAACTAAACCTGAACCAAACTCCCAATAAATACTCTGTATAAAACTTACAGTATTTCCATATTTGTCGGTAGCACCTAACCAAACTGTGTCACCACCAGGATAAGAAGTAGGCCAGGGTGCAGCTCTTTCAAAATTAATTTCCTTAGCTATTTTTTTAATAAAATCTTTTTTTAGAAATTCACTAACATGAACTTTCATATATCTTGGATCAGATATATTTTCATCTCTAATCTTAAAAACTGATTTTGTGATCTCAACAATTTTATGGATTAGTTCAACATCATCTTTACAATTAATTGATAATTCATCAAGTAATCCTAAAATCAATATAGAGGCTAATCCTTGAGTAGGGGGTGGTAAATTAAATAATTTAGCATCTTTAATTTTTAATTCTAAAGGATCTACAAAAGTTGCTTTATAATTTTTAAAATCATCTGAATTTAATGGAGATCCTAAAACATCTAAATCAGAAATAATTTTACTAAAAACTTCCCCTGAATAGAAGTCTTCTAATCCATTTTTTTTAAGTAAAGAAAAAGTATTTGACAGTTTTGGAAAAGTTAATCTATCTCCAACATTTGGAATTTTACCATTTTTTAAATAAATATCTTTAAAACCTACAACATCAACAAGCTGATTTAATTTAGATTTTAAATTATTTCTTAAAGTATTTGTTACGGCAATGCCCTCTTTAGCTGTTTGTTCTGCGTCAAACAAAAGTCTACTAATTGGAATTTTACCTCTTAAATTTTTAACACTAAAATCATATGCTAGTTTCCAGCCCGCAACAGCACCTGGAACAGTTAAAGTAGATAGTGGTCCTCGAGAAGGAATAGAGTTAAAACCTAGATTTTTATAAAATTCTATATTTGCATTATTAGCTGCTGGGCCACACGAATCAATTGCATGAACATTTTTATTTTTGTCATAAATTAACCAAAAATTGTCACCCCCCATTGAATTCATGTGCGGATATACAACAGATATCATTGCCGCAGACGCAATTATTGCTTCAATAGCATTACCACCTTCTTTTAATATGTCAGAACCTGTTTTTGCAGCTAAATGATGAGGAGCAATCATCATATAATTATAAGAAAGCTTTGAAGAAAGCATAATAATGCCTATTAAAAATATAAGGATAAATCACGGTGATCAGATTTGCAGCCTGCTAAGAATAAAGCAATATCCCTTGGAATATTTTGCTGTTGTCTTAATCCTATTGTAAACTTTGTATTATCAAGAAATACTGACAAGGCGTCGATTACTTTATTATCAATTTTTTTAAGATCACTATATTTTTTTTTATACTCAGAAAAAGATCCATTAAAATCTTTGATAACTTTTTGATAATTTACTTTTTTCTTTTTTAAATTCCTAGATACTTTAGAGAGTTTGGATGTAATTTTTGAATTATCAGGTAAACGTGAAATCTTTTTTGAAAAAACCTTAATTTCATTTGATAAATATTTAGGTTCACTAGTCTCTAATATTTTACTGAATTTTTCAAACTCATCCATAAATTTATAAAAATCTTTTTTTGATATCAGAATATTAAGCAATGTTATCATTTCGTCATAAGAATTATCCATTGCTCTTCTATATTTGTTTCTACTTAAATTTTCTTCCTTTATTAATTTCTGAAAACTTTTATAGGTATCAGACCAATTTTCTGGAATACCTCGCTTTTCTTTTTGAATATCATTTTTTAGTTTTTCAATTTCTGAGTTTAGCATTGAAATTTTTTGTTTATCATTATTATCAAGTCTTGAAATTGCGGTCTTATTAGTTTTAATCAAACTTTCAAATTCTAGAATATTTTTTTCTTTATTTCTTACTATCTTTAAAAGTGGCAAATAATCTTTTGATTGGTCTTGTATTATTGTATCAATTTCAAATGCTTTGTTTAAGTTTAAAAATCCATCTTCGATTGAACTTATAGAGTTTTTAATTATATTCTGATATTTTCTGGACATTGAAGATAAATCTGCTTTAGAAAGACTAATAATTGATGCTTTTGTTAAACTATTTGAATTTAACATATAGTCTTTCATATATTTTTCTGTACACAATTGTAATTTTGGATTCTTAGGCGGGGGAGACGTTTCTGAGAGAAAATTTAATCTATTAGGTAAATAATTTACTAAAAAAGGATATGAGCCCACAACTGCTAGAGCTATCAATTGTAGAGTAATAAATGGCACTACACCTTTATACATTTGGATAGTTTTAACTGCCTTTGAAGCAACACCTCTTAAATAAAATAGAGCAAAACCAAAAGGAGGAGTTAAAAAAGATGTCTGAATATTTAGACCAATCATGACCCCTAACCATACAGCTGTTATATTTGCTGACGGATCAGCAAGTAATATAGGAGCAACAATTGGAACTACCACAACTGCAATCTCGATGAAATCTAGAAAAAAGCCCAATATAAAAATAACTAACATTACAATTATGAATTTTGACCAAAAACCTCCAGGTAAAGAATTTAAATATTCTTTTACAAGTTCTTCACCTCCAAATGCTCTAAAAGCTGCCGTGAGCATTGCAGCTCCTAAAAGGATTATAAAAACTAAAGAAGTAGTTTTGGCTGTTTCCATCATAACACCCTGCATAGTATTATTAAATTTAAATAGTCTCCAACTACTCCAAATGAGTGCAATTAAAAGTAAAATTGATCCAATAACGCCAATAAATATTCCAATTTTATCTTCAAAGGTATTTATTAATTTAACATTCATAGTATAATTACTGACTGCATAAGCTAGTAAAAAAATAGAAATTAAAACTAAAAAAGCTGGATATAATGAAGATTTTAAACCTTCCGTTTGCCTATAGCCAGCCATAATTATAGCTCCAGCAGCCCCTATGGCTCCTGCCTGATTTACTGTTGCAATCCCAGTAATGATTGAACCCAAGACTAATATAATTAATGTTAATGGTGGTATTAAAATCAACATAACATTTAGCCAGAATTTTTTATCCATTTTACCTTCATATGGAACTGAAGGTGCACTTTTAGGTGAGACAAATGCAAGTACTAAAATAAAAAGCATATATATACCCACAAGTAAAATACCAGGAAGAAACGCTCCTAAAAACATTTCTCCTGCACTAGTTGAAGTAACATCAAATATCGAAGGCATCGATATCTCGCCTGTTGCTTCTTTGTACAAGGCTTTACGCATTGTACCTGCCTGGTCGGATGCTGTTGCAAGTTGATCAGCTAAAATTATGAGAACGATTGAAGGAGGTATTATTTGTCCTAAAGTTCCTGATGCGGCTATTGTTCCAGTAGCAAGTGGTGCAGAGTATTTATTCCTAAGCATTGCTGGCAAAGATATTAATCCCATTGCTACAACAGTTGCACCTACTATTCCAGTGGTTGCAGCTAATAATGCACCTACAAACACAACTGATATACCTAAACCACCTCTTACAGGTCCAAATAGTTGAGCCATTGTTACAAGTAAATCTTCAGCAATTTTAGATCTTTGAAGCATTAAGCCCATAAAAATAAATAAAGGTATAGCAATTAATGTATCCCTTTCTACCTCCCAATATACTCCTCTGAGATTAGTGACACCAGCTGACAGCCATTCAGATGGCCCACCAGAGTAAAAATAAGCATCGGCATTATTTTCGAATAAATATCCAAAAAATGCAGCTACACCTATGGATATAATAGCGGAACCTGGAAGAGCAAAGGCTACAGGGAAACCTGAACCTAGGGATATTGCCATTAGAACTATTAACAATAATAAAAAAATTAATTCCATAAATTAATGACCAATCTGACTTTCAATTATTCTTTTACCTTTTTCGCCATAATAATCTGCTAGCGATTCAAAAAAGTAACTTATAAATTGAATAAGCATAGTTAAACCAAAAATACCTAAAAACAATGCAAGGTGATATTTGATAAACATACCTACAGTTCCTTGCTGAGTTATTTCAAAGTTTAATACTGGACTATTAATTATTGATTGTTTTCCATGGAATCCTATAAAAATAATTGTTAAAGATGTAGACACTCCAAGTGTTATTGAACCAATTGAATTTACAAGACCTTTTGTTTTATCTTTTAGTCCTTGGTATAAAATATCAACCCTTACATGACCTTCATCATAAAGTGTATATGCTGATGCAAATAAGAACAATCCAGCATACCAATATCTTACAAGATCACCCATAAATGTTTGCTCATATGAAAAAATAAATCTAGTAATCACTATTACAAGTTCACTTGCAACAATTAATAAAGATAACCACTGAAAACCAAGGGTTCTAGTAAACATACCTATAATAAAACCTATAATAATTAAAGGAACATGAATAAAACTGCCCACAAAAACTGGACGAGTGAATTGACTTGTTAATTCCTTACTTAAAAAAAGTTCAAATAGTTTTTCTACTCTTAGGAAAGATATAGTAATATCAACCAAACCAACTAAAAAAATAACCCAAAAACAAGATCGAATTATATAAACATTAAAATTATGCAATATTTTGGAGTCAAATCTTAAAGGTTTATTATTAAACTTTGACGCTAAAATAAATGATATTATGAAACTAAGTAAGTATACTATTAGTTCAACGCTTGATGTAATCGAAAACTTATTATCGTTCGAAAATATACTTTGAAAACCTAAGCTTAGTTGTAAAACATTATTCACTAAAAATGCAAATACTGCTCCGATAATAAACCAACCAAATAATCGATAATAAATATAAATTTTATTTTCCATTAAATAAAGTTAGGAGCCAGAGAAACTGGCTCCTTTATTGTTTTAAGAAAGTCCTAAAACCCTGTTTCTTTGGTTAACGTATGATATTTCAAATTTAGCCATCATGCCACCGCATTCTTTCATAAAATCTTGATATGCAGTATCAATCTTTTTAGCTAATGCTGAATGGTTTCTAGTTTCTTCAAAAACTTCTGCTGATGCTTCTCCAAAAGAATCCCACACATCATCATTAAATGCTCTCACTTTGACACCATGTTCATTAATTAATTTGGCTAAATATTCACCATTTTTAGCACATGTTTCTTCATACTGAGCAGCATGCTCTTCCATTGAAGCAGCTGTTATAAGAGCTTTTTCATTATCAGTTAATTTTCCCCAAAAACTTCCATTAAAAGCCATAGCTAAGCAAGAACCAGGCTCATGCATACCACCTGTGTAGTAATATTTTGCCGCTTCATAGAATTTTAAGAAATAATCATTGTAAGGACCAACCCATTCAGTAGCATCAATAGAGCCTGAAACAAGGTTTTCATAAATTTGACCTCCAGGTAAAGATACAGGAGAAGCTCCAAGTTTAGACATAACAGTGCCACCTAATCCTGGAATTCTCATTTTTAAGCCCTTTAAATCTTCGCTAGAATTTATTTCTTTGTTGAACCATCCACCAGCTTGTGTACCAGTTCCACCACATGGAAGAGCTTTAAGGCCAAACTCACCTGACATTTCGTCCCAAAGTTCTTGACCTCCACCAAACTTAATCCAAGCATTCCACTCAACAGTTGTCATCCCAAATGGAACTGATGTAAAATATGCAAAACCTGGATGTTTACCTTTCCAATAATAATCAGCAGCGATATAAGCTTCAGAGTTTCCAGATGCAACTTCATCAAAAACATCAAATGCTCCAACTTTTTCACCTGCAGCGAAATAATTCACCTTTAACTTACCCTTAGATAGCTCAGTAATCCTAGCTGATAATCTTTGTGCAGATAAACCTAAACCCGGAAAATCTCTTGGCCAAGTTGATACAATGTTAATCTCTTTATGACCTCCTGCTATTGCAGGAGCTGATAATGTAGAAGCTCCAGCAACACCTGCAACAACGCCTACACCTGCTTTACTAATAAAATCTCTACGTTTCATAAAACGCCTCCCTATATTTTATATTGTTATTTAAGAATAGAATATATTTGTATCATTAGTACACAAATTTAAAATTAATTTAAAGAATTTTATTTAATTATTTAAAATTAAATTTTCTTAAATAAATATGCATAAATATTGATCAATCTTTAATTGATATAATTTGTGAAAGTAAATTTTAATTAAAAATTGGTGGTCTTGGAAATCCATTAGGCACCATCCTTCCAGCTCCTCCTCTTTTACCTTGCCACGTTAATAGATCCTTTTCGGTTCTTTGGCGTCCACCTGTCATTTTCCATATTATTCCGTCCTTTTTATTAAATGTAGTTATATCTGACAATGTACCGTCTTTATATCTTTGAAGTATAACTCCTTTTCCTTTATTTAATTCAGGAACTTCATCTATTGAATACACTAATAATTTTCTATTATTTCCAACAACTGCAATAGTATCTCCTTCAATTTTTTTACACACTTTTGCTTTATTATCACCTTTTGTATTTAAAATTTGTTTTCCAGATTTTGTCTGTGCAACAATATTTAAAGTATTAATTTTAAAACCATGACCTGACTCTAAAGCCAGAACTATATTTCCTTCAAAAAATGGGAAACAAGATATTATTTTATTCTCTGCTTTGAGATCTAAAGTAAGTGAAATAGGCTCTCCAAACCCTCTTCCAGAAGGAAGTTTGTTTGCAGACACGCTATAAAACCTTCCATTGTCTGCAAAGAAAATTACCTTATCAGTTGTAAAGGCATGTATCTTAAACTTTTCTTTATCGCCTTCCCTATATTTAAGTTCGAAATCATCATTTAAATGATTTTTTTGAGTTCTAATCCAACCTTGATCAGATAAAATTATTGTTATTGGTTCTCTAGTTACAAATTGATCTTCATCAAACTCTTCAACTAAAGGTAATTCACTAATATCTGTTTTTCTGTATGAAATATCTTGAAAATCTTTCTTTAAACTTTTTATGTCTGAATAAATTTCTTTCCATTGAGCATCATAATTACTCAAAATTTCATTTAGATTGTTTTGTTCATTTTCTAATTTACTAAGTTCATTTCTAAGTTCAATTTCCTCTAACTTTTTAAGTGAACGTAGACGCATATCTAAAATAGCATTAGCCTGAATTTCGTTTATTTCAAAATATGATATCAACACTCCTTTAGGATCATCTTTTTCTCTAATAATTTCGATAACTTTATCAAGGTTTAAGTATACAATTATATAACCATTCAAAATATTAATTCTATTTTCAATTTGATTTAATCTATATTTACTTTTTCTTTGGAGAATAATTTGTCTATGATCTAACCAAGATTTAAGTGATTCTTTTAAAGATTTCACACCAGGTATATTTTTATCGTCAATAACATTTAAATTAAGAGAAACTCTTACCTCTAAGTCAGTTTTTTTAAAAAGTGTTTCCATAACCATTTCAGGGGATAAATTTCTACTTTTAGGATCAATAACTATTCTAATATTTTCTGCACTTTCATCCCTTATATCAGAAAGCATTGGGAGAGACTTATTATCCATCAACTCAGAGATTTTTTCTAATAACCTACTTTTTTGTACCTGGTAAGGAATTTCACTAATAATTATTTTCCATTGTCCACCTTTTATATTTTCAATATTCCATCTAGCTCTCAACCTGAAACTTCCTTTTCCATTTTTATAAGAGTTTTCAATTGACAATTTTGGTTCAACTAAAATACCTCCAGTAGGAAAATCTGGTCCTTTTACAAAATTAGAAATCGTAATATCAGAAGCATTTGGAAATTTGATTAAATGAAGAAGAGCATCTATTAATTCGTATATATTATGAGGAGGAATTGAAGTTGCCATGCCAACGGCAATACCTTGCGATCCATTAGCCAATAAATTAGGGAAAGCTGAAGGCAATACAATAGGCTCTTTACCTTCGTCATCATAAGTAACTCTAAAATCTACCGTGTCTTTATCAATATCAGCTAATAACAATTCCGCAGCTTTTGACATCCTTGCTTCTGTATATCTCATGGCAGCTGCATTATCTCCATCTATGTTTCCAAAATTACCCTGACCATCAACTAAAGGATATCTTAACGCAAAATCTTGGGCCATTCGTACCATCGATTCGTAAATTGCAGCATCCCCATGAGGATGAAATTTTCCCATAACATCTCCTACAACACGAGCAGATTTTTTGAATGATACATTATGATTTAGTTTTAGTTGCATCATTGCAAATAAAACTCTTCTATGAACAGGCTTTAGACCATCTCTTACATCAGGTAAAGATCTAGATGTTATTGTTGATAATGCATACGCTAGATATCTTTCAGCGATTGCTTTTGAGAAGGGAGTAATGCTTATATTTTCATTTTTTAAATCTTCATTTTCCATATAATAACACCCTATTATTAAAGTTTTTTTATCATATTTTCTAATCTATCTCTAGGATTTGGTAAACTCATAATTCTAGTGTCATTTATAGATAACAATAATTTATTTTTGAAGAAATAAGTTGTTATATTAAACCCCATAATAATCTCTTCATGCAGGCTTGATCCGATGACTTTTGCTCCTCCTAAAAACATTGGTAATTTTAAAAGTCTAGGTGCAAATTCCCCAGCCCCATCCTTGGATACTGCTTTACCGGTTTTAGGACTAACAAAATATAAATTATTTTTTTGTCCTGTTACAGCGCATTGTTTTAAATCTAAAGAAAAACCAATTGATGATAATAATCCAATTTCCCATTTCACATATCCTTTAATCCATTGTTTATTATCAACTGCATCAATAATTTCTAGAGCGTTTAAAAAGGCTTTTGTTGCATTAAATACTTCAGAATAACTCTGTCTTTCAGGTAAAAATTTTTCTAACAAAGAACATAATGAAGTTAAAGCTTGTAATTTAAGTTTTTCGTCAAAAATCTTTCCTGAAATAGAAGAAATTAGTTCAATTTTAAAGTGACCCATTTGTTCAATTATTCTAGATTTCCAAAACACTTTAACTAAATTACCAGGTTGAACATTAGATAAAATACTTTTTGATTTATAATTATTAACCCAACCTACATAACGTCCATGTGTCTCTGTCAAAATATTAATAATTAGGCCTTTTTCACCATATTTTTTTGCAGATAAAACTATGCCAATGTCATTCCATTCAGGCATTGTAATTCAAACCAATAGATGAGTATTTGGATGGATCATCCATCCAATTTTTTTTTAATTTTATGTGTAAAAATAAATGAATTCTACATTCTAACAATTTTTCAAGTTCTTTACGAGCCAAAGTCCCAATTCTTTTTATATTTTGACCTTGTTTTCCTAATATTATAGGTTTGTAACTTTGTTTATTAATGTAAATTGTCTGATGGATATTTAAACTTTCGTCAGTATTAACTAACCATTTTTCTGTTTCAACAGTTAGATTGTATGGTAATTCTTTATTAAGATTCTTAAACAACTTTTCCCTTGTAATTTCAGAAGCTAAAATAGATTGCGGTAAATCCGAAATAGTGTTTTCATCATAAAAAAAGGAGTGCGAAGGCATTTTTTTTGCTAAATATTCTATTAACTTATTACAACCACTTCCATTTTTGGCTGAAATCAAAAATGTTTCTTCAAAATTATATAAATTTTTAATTTCAGAAATTTTTATTAAAAGATCTTCTTTCGGCAACAAATCAATTTTATTTAAAACTAAAATTACATCAGAATTTATTTTTAAAATTTTTTCAATTATTTCTTTAGTGCTATTGTCTATTTTTTTTAATACATCATGAATAAAAACCACTTTATCAGTTGAATTTAACTCAGACCATGCAGCAGTCACCATAGCTTTTTCAAGTCTTCTTTTTGGTAAAAAAATACCAGGCGTATCTACAAAAATTATTTGAGATTTTAATTTACTAGTCAAATGAAAATTACATATTCCTCTTATGCAAAACCTAGTAGTTTGTACCTTACGTGATACTATAGAAATTTTTCTACCTACTAATTTATTTATAAGAGTTGATTTACCTGAGTTGGGAATTCCAACCAAATTAACAAAACCTGATTTTAAGTCTATTGGTACCAAATTGACTATACGCCTCTTCTATGCAAAATCTCTAGATTTTTAAAATACTTAATAATTTTACTGCCGCAGCTTCTTCAGCTTTTTTTAAATTTGTACCCGTTGCTGATACCACATCATAATTTTCGATAAATACAGAAACTTCGTAAATGGGTTGATGCTCATTTCCAGACTTATTTAAAATATTATATTTGGGTAGTTTATTGTATTGATGTAAACAATATTCTTGAAGTATAGATTTTGGATGTTTTACTGGTTTAGAAAAAATTAAGTCTTTATCAATAATATTATTTATTATGAATTTTTTACTATTTTCAAATCCAGTGTCAATATAAATTGCCCCAATTATTGCTTCGACAACATCACTCAATATTGATGCATTCTTATCTAAATTATCACCTTTTTGTGTTTTTATAAAATCAGACAGGTTAATTTTTTTTGCAAAATTAAATAGATTTTCTTGATTGGCAAATTTCTGAAAATAATTGTCTAAAATACCTTCTTTAGCTTTTGGAAAAGTTTTAAAGACATATTCTGACAATACCAAACCTAAAACTCTGTCGCCAAGAAACTCTAATCTTTCATAATTTTTTTTTTTTATTTTCATTTTATTTTTATGAAAACTAGAATGTGTTATTGCTTCTTCTAACAAAGCAATATTTTTAAACTTGTAATTAATCTGTTTTTCTAACTTATTAAAAAACATTATTCTATTACCTTACCAATTCTTGAAAATCTTATTGCTTTGTGCCAATTCCAAAATTCAAAAATAGAAGCAGAGCTGTTATGTGAGAAAAAAATAATTTCTGCTTTCCCAATTAAATTTTTCTTTGGCACAAAACCTACCTCTGGTGTTCTACTATCCCTACTATTGTCTCTATTATCACCCATAAAGAAAAAATGGTTTGGTGGCACCTTAAATAAAATTGTATCGTCAAATGGATCTTTGTCACTAGCCTCAATTATCTGATAAGTTTTTGATCCTTCCAAAACCTCATCATATTGTGTGAAAACTTTTTCGTCACCAAATACGTTTTTCATTATCCCTATATTTGTCTTAATTCTTCTAGCTTTTTTGGAATTAATATAAAGAACACCTTCTTTAACTTGTACTGTGTCATTTGGGAGCGCTACTAACCTTTTGATATAATCAATAGTTTCATCTCCTGGTTTTCTAAAAACTATCACATCACCTCTTTGTGGAGATTTATATAATACCCTATCTCTAATAGGCCCTAGTCCAAATGGGAAACTATATTTTGAATAACCATACGAGTATTTTGATACAAATAAATAGTCTCCTACTAACAGGGTTGGTATCATTGAGCCAGATGGAATATTGAAAGGTTCAAAAAAAATAGAACGAAAAAAAATTGCTATTGATCCAGCAATTAAAAGAGTCTTAGATAGCTCTTTAAAGGAATTCTTCATAAAATATACTCCAAAGGTATGGGTTATTTAAATAATTAACTTTATGCAATAGCTAAACATAAGGAGCAAGTGAAATCACAACAAAAGAAATAACAAAAGGGGTGTCATCTGAAAGAGAAATATCAAATTTTAATTTAGCTTTTAAATTTTTTTCTTTTTTTTCAATAAATTTTTTTGTTTTACCTGTAAAAAATAAATACGGCTTTCCATTTCCATCATTTAAAATTTCAATTTCTCTAAAAAAAAGTCCTTCTCCTCTAGTTGGGCTTAAAGCTTTCCAAGTTGCTTCTTTGGCTGAAAATCTCTTTCCAAAAAAATTAATAGAGTTATTCAATTTATTTTTTGAAATTTGTATCTCATTGTTTCCATAAATTCGATTAATAAATTTACAATCATATTTGTCTATAATTTTTTTGATTCTCTCTAAATTCATAATATCAGTTCCAATTCCAATAATCATTTTATTGCTTCTGAAATTATGTTGCGCATTTTTAATATTGAATTTTCTAACCCATTAAAAATAGAATTTGCTATAATGAAATGTCCTATATTTAATTCAACAATATCATTAATCGATAAAATAGCACCTACATTGTCATAGGTTAACCCATGGCCTGCATGACAATTTAAACCTAGTTTTGTTGCAAAGGTAGTACTTTCAGTAATTTTTTTTAATTCTAATTCAACATTATTTCTTTTTGTAAAAGCATTTGCGTAACTACCAGTATGAAACTCAATTGTTTTAACGCCTAATTTTTGAGTAGCAATCAATTGATCTTTATCTGGGTCAATAAAAATTGCTACATTTATATTATGATTGGATAAAAATTTTAGAATTTTTTTTAATTTATCAAAATTATTTATAACATCTAGCCCACCTTCTGTAGTAATTTCTTGTCGTTTTTCTGGAACGAAGCATACATGTTTAGGCTTATATTCAACTGCAATCTTAACCATTTCTAAATTTGCCCCTATTTCAAGATTAACAGGAATATTAATAACGTTCAAAATATCACCTAAATCCTTTTCATTTACATGTCTCCTATCTTCTCTTACATGTACAGTTACTAAATCTGCACCAGATTTTTCAACAATCCTTGCTGCTTCAATAACTTCTGGATAATTTTCACCACGAGCATTTCTTAGTGTAGCAACATGGTCAATATTTATGCCTAACCTAACATATCTTTTCATTAAAATAGCCTTTTGTTTTTTTTATTTTTTCTTCTTTTGAAAGAAGTAATAAAACTATAAATAACAAAGTATGTAATTATCCAAACCAAGGGTGCTGTAATTGCTCCACCTATGAGCATTGGAAAAAAAATTTCATAGGTTTGGTTTACTATCATATCGAAATTTATTTCGTGATTTATTTTCTCTATCTTGATATTTGTGACATAAGTACCAATTTTATATATCAACCCCCAAATAAATGGAAAAGTTATAGGGTTTCCAACTACTGTACCAATTAATGCAGCTATGAAGTTACCCCTTATTAAATATGCAAAAATTATAGCTAAAATAAAATGAAATCCTAAAAGTGGTGTAAAAGATACCATCGCCCCACATGCAAAACCTGAAGAGATAGCATAATTAGAGCCAGATAAACGAGCTAATCTCAATTTATAATATGATATAATTCTGTTAACCCTACTTAATAAATTTTTGTAATATAAATTAAAATTGACTATATAAATGCTCCACCTAATCCTTACCTCTTTGTACACTTTCTACAAAATGAGACAACCTTATTGCTGCAATTATTTGATTTAAATGAGTTAAGTTTCTAACTTCTAAATCAATATTAAATTTATAAAATTCTAAATCTCTTGAAACCACTTGAATGTTAGATATATTTCCATCATTTAAGCTTATTATTTTAGTGACATCTGCTAAACTGCCAGGCTCATTTGACAATACTGTCACAAGACTACCTTTATGAAAAGATTCACCATCTCTGTCCCATGAAATTTCAAGCCAAACCTCAGGCATATCGTTAAATTTTTCTAGTGCAAAACAATCTAAAGCATGAACTGTAATACCTTTACCTGTAGTGACAATTCCAACAATACGTTCACCCGGAAGTGGGTGACAACAATGAGCATAATGTATTGCCATCCCAGAAATAACACCCTTGATTTTCATAGTTTCCTGTAAATGAGGTTTTTTTAATTTTGGTAATTTATTTTTTGAATTTTCTTTTTCTGGATATAAAAATTTTAAAACATCTCTTGATTTTATATTTCCTTTTCCTATCTCGATCAGCAATTCTTCTACGTCAGTAAGACCAAATTCATTAATTACTCTAATCAAGCTTTTTTCATGCATTATTTTATTTTGTTGTCTATATTCTTTTTGAAGCAAAGCAGTTCCTAATTGTAAAAATTCTTTTATTTCTCTATTTCTTATAAACCTTTTAATTGCTGATTTAGCCTTTCCAGTAACACAAGTTTCTATCCATTTTGGATCTGGAAAACCATTTTTAGAAGTTAAAATTTCTACTTGATCACCATTTTTAATTTCTGTTGTTATCAATCTATTTTTATTGTTTATTTTTGCACCAACTGCAGCATTACCAATTTCGGAATGAACTGAATATGAGAAGTCAATTGCATTTGCACCTTTTGGTAAAATTATTAAATTTCCTTTTGGCGTAAAACAAAAAATTTGATCATTATACATTTCTAATTTAGTGTTTTCTAAAAATTCTTCTGGTTCACTGCTTTCTTCGATAATCTGAATTAATTCCCTGACCCATTTATATTTTATAACTTCAGACCATTTTGTACCCTCTTTATAACTCCAATGTGCAGCGACCCCATTAAGAGCGAATTCATTCATAATTGAAGTTCTTATTTGAACTTCTATTCTTGTTTTTTTGGGCCCAATTAAACTTGAATGAAGCGATTGATATCCATTTCTTTTGGGAGCAGAAATATAATCCTTAAAACGTCCCATGATTGCAGTATATTCTTGATGCAATAATCCAAGACTTTTATAACAACTGGGTACATCATCAACTATAACTCTGAATGCCATTATATCTGACAATTGGTCCATGCTTAAATTTTTGTATTGCATTTTTTTCCAAATTGAATAACTACTTTTAATTCTTCCCGTTACCAAAGATTTGATATTATTTTTCTTTAAAACAGTTTCGATTTCTCTGGTAATATATGGTATATTCAACTCATCTTGAGAATATATTAACTTTAGACGCTTTAATATTGAATCACGAGTTTCTGGATTCAAAACAGCAAAACATCTATCTTCTAATTCTCTTTGTATAGCATTAATACCTAAACGCTCTGCTAATGGAGCAAAAATTTCTAAAGTCTCAAAACAAATTTTGGACTTTTTCGCATCGTCCTTAATGCCATTAATTGTTCTAATATTATGTAGTCTATCAGCTAATTTTACCAACAAAACCCTAATATCATCCGAAGATGCTAACAAAAGTTTTCGAAAATTTTCAGCTTGAGCAAATCCGAATTTTAAATCTAACTTAGATAGCTTTGTTACGCCATCAACAAGTTTTGAGATTTCTAACCCAAATTCATCTTCAATATTTTTTATAGTAATTTCACTATCTTCAACAACATCGTGAAGAAGTGCTGTAATAATTGTCGAGGAGTCTAATCTCATATTAATTAAATAATCAGCCACAGCTAAGGGATGAGTAAAGTAAGCCTCACCACTACCTCGAAATTGGTTAGCATGAGCTTTTTTTGAAAAAATATAAGCTTTATTAATAGCTTTGTAAGAGACAAAGCTGTCGTATTCAGATATTTTTTTATAAATATGCGATGCTGTTATCATCACATAATATTATATCATAAAAGTTTACTTATCTATATTAAATGATCAACAATTAAAAAATTTAATCTTCGTTTTTAATTATATCTTCAGAAATATCCTCAAAAGAACCTTCATCATTTTGTCTGCTTTTATTAAATATAAAGTCTTCGTTGGTATTAGTTTCAGGTTTAGACTCATTTAAATAAGCAGCAAATTCTTCTTCTAATGATGCTTCTTCTTCAATATTACCGTCATCTTTGATTAAATTTTTTTGCATGGAACGTATAAATCTTTCTTGCAAACTTTCGGCATCAACAGCTTCAGAAGCAATTTCACGCAATGATACTACTGGATTTTTATCATTATCTCTATCAACCTCTATAGCAACTCCATTCGAAATCTCTCTAGAGCGTTGTGAAGCAGCAATAACAAGATCAAATCTATTAGGTATTTTTTTTACACAATCTTCAACAGTTACACGTGCCATATTTAAAAGTCTCCAAATTAATAAATAACTAATTAAATAATATATCGTAAAAAATCAAATTAAAATTTATTTTGATTAATAATTCTAACATTTTGATTATTTAAATTTTTTAAAATTTCAAGAACATTCATCTTTAATATTGGATGAACCCAATTTTGATTTAATTCTGCTAATGGTTCCATAACAAACCTTCTTTGATGGGCTCTTGGATGCGGAATTATAACATCATTACTTGTTAAAACTTTATTTGAATAATCAATTAGATCTAAATCAATTACCCTTGCTTCATTTACCACCCTTCTTCTTCTTCCAAGTTTATATTCTATTTCATGTAATGATCTTAAAACATCTATCTCACTTAAAATTGTATTTGCAAAAATAATACAATTAAAAAAATTTGGCTGTACACTTTTGGGAATTGGTTCCGTCTCGTACCAACTTGACTGATCAGTTACATTAATTGAATAATCTTTAAAATAACTGATTGCCTTACTAGCAATATTAATTGAATGAGTCCCGTCTTCAGACTTAATATTTCCACCAATGCCAATTATTATTTTTTGATTTTGCATAATTTGATATAGAGATTTATTACTTAAAAATATAATGTTTAATTATTGTTTTTTAAAATTCTATGTTTTTCTCTATCCCAATCCCGTTTTTTAATAACTTCTCTTTTGTCAACTTTCTTTTTACCCTCTGCAATTCCTAAAGATATTTTAGCCAAACCTTTATTATTAAAATACAAACTCAGAGGAACAACTGTGCATCCGTCTTTCTTTATTCGCCCTAAAATTTTATCTCTTTCTTTTTTATGCACTAAAAGACGCCTTACCCTTTTTGGATCATGATTTTGACCTGATGCCGCTAAATTGTATTCTGGAATATTAGAATTTACTAAAACGATTTGCCCATATTCATTGGTTGCATATGATTCATTTATACTAGCTCTACCAAGTCTTAAACTTTTAACTTCACTTCCTAACAAAACAATTCCAGCTTCAACTATATCGATAATTGAATAGTCAAATCTAGCACGTCTATTTTCTGCTACTCTACCTTGAGAAATACCTTTATTTAATATTTTTTTATTCATTCAAATACAAGTATTTATAGTAATCCCGCTTTTCCTAGAGCATCTCTAACATTTGTTTTACTTACTTCTTCAATTTCTACAATTGGAAGTCTTGCCTCTGAAGTACATAGCCCTAATACTGATGCAGCATATTTAAGTGGACCTGGGCTTGTTTCATAAAATAATGCATCGTGTAAAGGCATCAATTTTTTATTTATTTCTTGAGCAGTTGAAATATCTCCTTGTTTCCATGCATTGTGCATCCTTGAAAGTAATTTAGGAGCGATATTTGATGTAACGGATATACAACCATGGCCACCAGCAGCTAAATAAGCTAATGCAGTCCCATCTTCACCAGACAGTTGAATGAAATCCTCACCAATTAAATTTTGTAACCTTGTAGGTCTTGCTAAATCAGCAGTTGCATCTTTCACACCTACAATTAGATCATTTTCAGCTAATTTAGCCATAGTAGCATCATTCATCTTTATTACTGAACGACCCGGTATATCATATATAATTATTGGCTTAGTTGAATTTTTTATAAGCTCATTATAATGAGCTATTAAACCTGACTGAGTAGGTTTATTATAATAAGGTGTAACAACTAACAAACCATCAGCACCTGCAGAACATGCGTGTCTTACGAAATCGACAGCTTCATTCGTAGAATTTGAACCTGCACCTGCTATAACTGGAACTCTTCCATTTGACTGGTTTATACATACTTCTACAAGTTTCTTGTGCTCTTCATGAGATAAAGTAGGTGACTCACCAGTTGTTCCAACTGGAACTAAGCCATTTGTTCCATTTTCTATCTGAAAATCGATTAATCTTCTATAAGCTTCAAAGTCTACTTTATTATCTTTAAATGGAGTTAATAAAGCAGTGTATGAACCATGAAATAACATAAAGCACCTCGCAAAAAAAAATATTTTGTATATCATACTCATGTCATTTAAATTTAACAAGATTTAGAATAAAATAATCTAGGAAATATTAATGGTTAATACTCAGGTTACATACGATACTATTTATAAGGCATCTAAGAGGTTAGAAGGTAAGATTATAAGAACACCAATTTTACAATCTAAATACATTAATGAAAAGTTAGAGTCTAATATTTTTTTAAAAGCCGAAAACCTTCAGACCATAGGTGCGTTTAAATTTAGAGGAGCTATGAATTCAATTCTCCAGCTTCCGTTAGATATTAAGAAAGTATTAGCGTGGTCAAGTGGAAATCATGCACAAGCGGTAGCTGCTGCATCAAAAATAACAGGTCGCCAAGCAACAATTGTAATGCCAGAAGATAGTCCAAAAGCCAAACTGAATGGAACTGCTTTTTGGGGTGCCAATATAATAAAGTATGATAGGAACAAAGAAAATAGAGAGGAGATTGGAAAAAAAATAGCAAAAGAATTAAATGCTACAATTATCCCCCCATTTGATGATGAAAAAGTTATAATTGGACAAGGTACTGCTGGTATAGAATGTATAGAACAATTAAATAAAATTAATGTTATACCGGACATTGTATTGTGTTGTTGTGGTGGTGGTGGCCTTATTGCTGGAATTAGTACTGCAATAAAAGAAAAGTTTAAAAATGCTAAAATATATTCTGTTGAACCTGAGAATTTTGATGATACAAAAAAATCTCTTGAAAAGGGTTTTATAATTTCAAATTCAATGAACCATAAATCTATTTGTGATGCACTATTAGCTGAAAAACCTGGTAAAATAACTTTTGAGATTAATAGATTAAATCTAACCTCAGGAATATCGGTTACGGATAACGAATCCTTAATTGCTATGAAAACAGCATTTAATCATCTTAAGATAGTTTTAGAACCAGGTGGTGCTGTGGCTTTAGCAGCTGCTATTTTTAAAAAGATAAATATTACAAATAAGAATGTTCTAGTAATTGCATCTGGTGGGAATGTTGATAAAGATATTTTTGCAAATAGCCTAAGCCAAAAAGAGATTTAAAATTATTCTGTTAAAATATTAATTACTTTTTCTGTTTTAGGCCTTCTTCTTTCGACTGGCTCTTTTACTTTGTTTCCAATATAAATGAAACCAGCTAGTTTATCAGTTCCAGGCTTTCCATCAACTTCCTTTATCATTCTATCATTGTATGAGTACCATTCTGTAAGCCATTGAGCGGCATAACCTAAAGATTGGGCGGCAATTAGTATATTTGAACATACAGCTCCTGTAGATAATGCCATCTCCCATGATGGTATTTTAGAATCTGATACAGGTTTAAATAATACAGCTATCACTGCACTAGCCCTCAGAAATCTATTTTTTTCAAAATCTATTTCTTCTTCTGTTGCTTCAGGATTATTTTGAATGTATTCAGGCACTAAAATTTCTTTACCTATTCTGGACCTTGCATCGTCTTTTATAACAGTTAAAAACCAAGGGTTTAAGGCACCATGATCAGGGACTCTGATACCACATGCTAAAATATCATTAAGATCACTTTCTTCAATGTGACCAACTTTCATAGTTTTAGCTGTTGTAGACCTTCTAGTTTTAAGAAATTTTATTATTTCATTCATTGAATTAAACAAAAATAAAGCTTTACTTGTTAAGTGTTATAATAGAAATGTTACTATAGATGCCATACTTTTAAAAGATTAACAATGTATAATGACCCAACAATAGTGATTGTGATAATATTAGCAGTAATGGCTGGTGGACTTATCAAAGGTACTATTGGATTTGGGATGCCGATGGTAGCTTTGCCATTAATTGCGTTCGCAGTGCCGGTAACCACAGCTATGGTTTTACTTTGTGCTCCAATTTTTTTAACTAATTTTTTACAAATACAATTTAAACAAGGTGTTAGTAGCTATAGATTTTTACCAATGTTTTTATTCTTAGTTGTAGGGCTAATTATAGGTGCAAGGCTAATACTTGAAATAAATTTGAATACAATTACAAGAATAATCGCAATTTTAATAATATTTGCGGCTGTAGTAAATTGTTTTGGGTTTAAAATCAATAATAATATCAACAAAAAACACGAAAAAATAATCACATCTATTATTGGGTTTGGATCAGGGATATTAGGGGGATTATCAACGGTCTACGGACCACCAATGTTAGCTTATTTAGTAGCAGTAGACTTACCCAAAGAGAAATTTGTAAGAACAGTATCAACTATGTATTTTATAGGTTCTTTTCCATTATATGGGTCATTGATTTATTACGGATTTGCTACAAAACAAGATCTGATTATGAGCTTATCATTGATAATACCCGCTTTGATAGCCCAACAATTAGGGACAAAAATAAGGGATAAAATTAATCAAAAACAGTTTAGAAACTGTATTCTAGTAACATTAGTCATTCTTGGTATAATGCTTTTTATTAAAACAATATAAATGAATTATTTTTTTAAAACAGGAACTAACTTCAGGCTTAATGATATGAAAGGTCCAATCAAAATAGCAAAAATAATTGTTCCAATGCCAAAAGTACCCCCTAAAAGCCAACCTAAAAAAACTATAAAAAATTCTAAGCTGAAACGAATTAGGCTAATAGGTTTGTTATAGTTTTTAGCAATTCCAGTCATTAAACCATCTCTTGTCCCTGGACCAAGATTAGCTATTAAATAAATACCACTTCCAAATGCGACTATAAATGTTCCCAAAACAGATAGAAACAAAGGATTAAAGACATCATTAAAAAATTGAATTAATGGTATTAAACCACCCATTGTTAATGCAATTATAATTATATTCATGATCGTACCTAATCCAGGTTTAAGTTTTAATGGGAACCATAAAATTAATACTACACAACTTATATAAAATGTTGATAAACCCACACCAATGTCAAATTCTCTAGCAATACCCTCAGCTAAGACTGTCCATGGTGTGACGCCATTTTGGGAAATTACTAATATACTTTCACCTAAACCAAATAGAAACAAACCAAGACATAGAAAAAAAAAAGTTTCTAATTTTGGTTTGAGATTATCAGGTTTATGTGAACTCCAAGTTGTTTTGGGAACAGAAGTTATCAAAAAAACATTTGAAATTAGTTTCAAATTTGATGTCAATAATTTACCAATTAAATTTTATCTAAATTTTATATTTGATCTATTTAATTCTTTTATGCTAGTGCATCCCATCAATTTCATATCTCTTTCTATTTCACTTCGATATAAACCTAAAGCTTTTTCGACACCCTTTTGACCAGCTGCAGCTAGAGCATATAAGTATAACCTTCCACCAGAGCAAGCTTTTGCACCAACTGATAATGCTTTTAAAATATGAGTGCCTCTTTGGATACCACCTTCACAAATAACATCAATTTTATCTCCTACAGCATCAACAATTTCAGCTAATTGATCAAAAGGTGCTCTTGCTCCATCTAATTGTCGACCACCATGATTTGAAACCATTATACCAGTACAGCCAATGTCAACTGCTTTTTTTGCATCTTCAACACTCATTATACCTTTTAGTGCAAAATGACCACCCCACTTTGAACATAAACGTTCAGCATCTTTCCAATTCATAGATTGGTCTAACATTGATGAAAAATAATTACCTATAGAGGTCGCTGTGTTTGTCCCTTCACTTACATGATCTTGTAATTGTGGTAATTCAAATTTGGGTTTAGTTAAATAATTTATTGCCCACATTGGTTTAGAGGCAAAGCTAAATAGGCTAGCTAGAGTTAGTCTAGGTGGCGATGTAAAGCCAGTTCTAAGATCTCTTTCTCGATTACCTCCTGTAATTGTATCAACAGTAAGAGCCAGAACGTCAAATTTAGCTGCCTTAACCCTCTCAAGCATACTGTCATTTAGACCCCTGTCTTTATGAAAATAAAATTGAAACATCTTAGGCGTGGAAACAATTGAAGATATCTCTTCAACACTAACTGTACCTAATGAAGATACTCCAAACATAGTTCCAAATTTTTGTGCTGCTTTTCCAACAGCTCTCTCTCCATCATAATGAAATAGTCTTTGTAAAGCAGTTGGAGCACAATAAAAGGGTAAATCTAATTTCTTTCCAAAAATAGTTGTAGATAAATCAACATTTTTAACCCCTCTAAGTACATTTGGTATTAAATCAGCATCATTATAAGCAGCAGTGTTTCTATTATATGTAACTTCATCATCCGCTGCACCATCTATATAGTGATATATGGGTGAAGGAAGTTTTTTTCTAGCTAATTTTCTAAAATCTTGAAAATTATGACAATCACTTAAATTCATTATATTTCCTTTACATGCAATGATGTGATACCTATTTTAAATAATAATTTTTAATATTTTTACTAGTAGTTACATAAATATAATTTTTTTTGATTTGTCTATGCAAATTTTAAATGGAAAATAAATGAACCAAATTAAAAGAGTTGAAATACACGAATTCAAACACTCAGCAATAAATTTAGACCTATTAACTAATGCAAATACAATTGGAGCAGTAGGATATTCCAAAGGCCAATCGATTAAATTGGATAAGTTCGCGGTTATAATAGAAACTAAGGATGGATGTAAGGGTGAGTACGTTACTCACTGGGGAGGCAATCAAGCAGCTTGCGCTCAAGCAAAAATGTTAGCACCCAAATTATTAGAATATAATGCTGAAGAAAGAGAAAAAATATACGACGACTTTAAAAGAGAACTTAGACAATTTGATCATATGGGCCATGGCCCATTAGATATTGCATTGTGGGATTGGGCCGGCAAGAAGTTAAATTGTTCAATCACTGTATTATTAGGAAGTTACAGAAAATATCTTAAAGCATATGCAAGCACATATCATGGTGACAGAAATGGTGGTTTAGATAGCAAGGAAGCTTTTGCTGATTTTGCTGATCAATGCTTTGATATGGGTTACAAAGCTTTTAAAATACATGGATGGCATGAAGGGGATGCAAAAGAAGAAGCGGAAAATGTTTTACATGTCGCAAAAAAAGTTGGAGATAAGATGACTTTAATGCTTGACCCAGCTTGCCAACTAAAAACTTTTGCCGATGCACTTTATGTTGGGAAAGCTTGTGATGAAGCAAATTTCTTTTGGTTAGAAGATCCATATAGAGATAGTGGAGTGTCAGCTTTTTCACATAAACGTCTAAGAGAAATGTTAAAAACTCCAATATTACAAACAGAACATATTAGAGGATTAGAAACCAAATGTGATTTTCTTCTTGCCGGAGGAACTGACTTTCTAAGATCTGATCCGGAATATGATATGGGTATAACTGGAGCAATAAAAATTTCACACTTGGCAGAATCTTTTGGTGTAGATGTTGAAATTCACGCCTGCGGTCCTGCTCATAGGCATGTAATGGCTGCTACTAGAAACACCAATTTTTATGAAGTTGCTCTAGTAGGCCCTGATTGCCCTAATACAATGGCTCCAGTATACAAGTGTGGCTACAGTGATATGATTGATTGCATTAATAAAGATGGCTTTGTACCTGTACCTGATGGAATTGGATTAGGAGTTGAATATGATTGGGACTTTATTAAAGCTAACACAACAAATCTAACTATTTTTGAAAAATAAAATGTTAAATAATGACATATTAATTATTCTTGGCAACCAATTGTTTCCGCTAGAGCATATTAAAAAAACTAAAGTTAGCAAAGTTTTTATGGCTGAAGATTTTGGTCTAACTACTTATCATAAACATCATAAATTAAAAATTTTGATGTTTCTTTGGTCAATGAGGCAGTATAAAGACAATCTAATCCAAAATGGTTACACTGTATTTTATCACTCAATTGAAGAAGAAAGTTTTCATGAAAAGTATGAAGATAAATTATTTAAAGTAATTAAAAATAATAATATCGAAAAATTAAAATATTTTGAAATTGAAGACAAAAATTTTGAAGATAAAATTGTTAACTTTATAAATAAACAAAATATTCATAAAGAAGTATTTCAAAGCCCTATGTTTCTCACTTCAAGAAAAGAATTTTTTGAGTTCGCTAAAGAACAAAAAAAATTAATCCGTATGGCAAGTTTTTATCAAAAAATAAGAACTAAAATGAATATTCTTATTGATGAGAACAATAAACCAATTGGAGGAAAATGGTCTTATGACGAGGATAATAGAAAAAAAATACCTAAAAATACTTTGATTCCAAAAATGCCTGATTTTAATAATAATAATGATATCAATGAGTTAAAATTTATTATTAATAAAAAATTTAAAGATCATCCAGGTTTGATAAATAACTTATGGATGCCAACAAACAGAGAAGAATCATTAAATTGGTTAGATGAATTTTTTAAAGAAAAATTTTTTAATTTTGGAGATTACGAAGATGCTGTTGTTTCTGAAAACAATTTTCTTTTTCATAGTGCAATAAGTCCAATACTTAATATGGGCCTCTTAACACCTAATGAAGTAATTCAAAAAGCAATAGATTTTGCAAAATTAAATTCAATTCCTATCAATTCCTTAGAGGGTTTTATTCGACAAATTATTGGATGGAGAGAATTTATTAGAGGTATTTACCATTACAAGGGTAAAGAAGAACAAACTTCTAATTTTTGGAAACATGAAAGAAAATTAACTACTGATTGGTATGAAGGCACAACTGGTATCATACCTTTAGATGATGCAATTAAAGATTGTATAAAATATGGTTACACACATCACATACCAAGGTTAATGATTATTTGTAATATAATGAATCTTTCGAAAATAGATCCAAATGAAATATATAAATGGTTTATGGAAATGTTTGTAGATTCCTCAGATTGGGTAATGGTTCCTAACGTTTATGGAATGGGTACATTCGCAGATGGAGGAATATTTGCAACAAAGCCTTATTCCTGTGGCTCGAATTATATTTTAAAAATGAGTAATTATAAAAAAGATCGATGGTGCGATATTGTGGATGGATTATATTGGATGTTTATGCAAGATAATATAACTTTTTTCAAAAACAATCCAAGACTTGCAATATTGGTTAAATCATTAGAAAGAATGAGTAAGGACAGAAAAAAAATTATATTTGAAAAAGCAAACCATTTCATTGAAAAGAAGACTTTAATTTAAATTTATTAAAGTTTATTCATAAAGTTTTGTAAAATAAAAGATTAAGTTTTTAATTTTTTTATTCGAAAATTTTCTTTATTTGCTCCTAGGAACATTTGATATAATAAAAGGGCTTCAGTTACATTTTTTAGCCATTCTACAGGATACAAAACACCATAATTAATAATATCACCACCTAACATAATTAAAAAAAAATTCGTACAAAAATATATTAAGAAAAAGTATTTTCCAATAGGTATAAAAAAATATATTAAAATCAGACTTATTAATGAAAAAAAAGACATAAATATTGTAGCATATAATTCAAATTTGCCATCTAATAATGCTGTTATGTATCCAGGGTTTATGAAACGACTAATCCCATAATATTTTTCAAAATCAAAAACACTTGGGATAAGACCTGTCAATATTACTGTAAAAACCATTAATAAAATAATTCTTCTAAAAAATATTTTATTAGTTTCTACTTTTTCATTATTCATTAATAAACCTTAATCAATTTTAACCAATTTGAAAACGCGAGGTAAATATATCGTTAAAAAAACTCCCCTTGAAATTAGAAATAAAAGAAAACAAGAATATAACTCTTTTAAATCTAAATTATTTTTAAACCAAAATTCTAAAATAATGAAAAAAAATAACGATGAAAATATTATACAATTGCGCATTTCTTTAGCTAATGTTGAACCAATAAAAATTCCATCCAATTGAAAAGCTGACATAGATATAAATGGTGTAATAATAACTAATCCCCATAATCCTAATGTCAAATCTCTTAATACGCTTATATCAGTAAAAATAGAAATTAGATAAAATTCGAAAAGGTACAAAATAATACCAATAAATATTGAAAAAAATAAAGCAAATTCAGTTGTAATTCTTATGGCTTTATAAATATTTCTGTTATTTTGAGATCCAATAGAAACACCTACACAAGACTCTGCAGAATGTGCAAATGCATCTAACGAATATGATGACAAACTAAAAATTACTAATAAAATTTCAATTGTAGCAAGCTCGTCAACACCAATAAGACCTGCTTTTTTTATCACATATGCTTGTACTGAAACCATTAGCATTGTTCTTATAAATAAATCTTTGCTTATAGAGAATAATTTAAAAAATCTTGATATACTTTTAAACTTTTTAAGATTTAAAGTTTCTAAATTTAATTTTTTTATTGAATATGAAAAAATTATAATTGACATAATAAAACCAGAAAATTGTGCTAAAACACTACCTAGCGCAACACCAAATATACCATAATCTAAAATCACTGCTAAATATAAAGAACAAATTACATTCACAACATTGATAGTGACAAGTTGAATCATCACTGCTTTTGTTTTTTGCATTCCAAAAAACCAACCTAGAAATACTAAATTCACTAACCCAGCCGGCAAGCCAATCATTCTTACAAAGAGATATTCTTTATATAATATTCGCAGTTTTTCCTCAGGAGTTAAAAAATAAACTGATAAATTGAACAGAAATTCTTTTGATAAAAATAAAATTATTCCAATTAAAAGGGCTATAAATAATGGTCTTAACAAACTTAACAATACTTCATCGAAGTCTTTAGAACCTAGTTTTTGAGATACTATTCCAGTAGTTCCCATCCTTAGAAAATTTAGTCCTGCATACATAAAGTTGAATACTATACCCCCGAGTGCTATTGCTGCAATATAAGTGCTTTCAGGCATATGCCCCATAATTATAGTATCGGTAAGGCCAACTAAGGGAATGGTGAAATTTGCAATTATCAATGGCCATGATAATGACCAAATATTTCTTCTGTTAATAACCATATAATTTAGACCAAAAAGAAACTAAAATTTTCTAAATTTTAGATAAGCTTGTTCAGGATCCATACCTTCTAATATAGCTTTTCTCATTTCACTTTCAGTGGACATAACTTCTTCGGTCTTTTTTATTACTCCTTCTGCTACATTTTGAGGTATTATTACGGCCCCATCCATATCAGCTATAATATAGTCACCTGAATATATCGTGACGCTTCCTATAGTGACAGGTTGTCCAAGAGAGTTATATTTCCATCTTTCTACGATATCAGCAGGTGTTGACAACCTACAAAAAACTGGAAAATTAGCATCTATAATTTCTTCAACGTCCCTACAGTGCCCATCCATTAGATAACCTTTAGTCCCTTTTACCATTAATGCTCGAGCAGATAATTCTCCCATAAGTGCAATTGAATGTGTGTTAGGTTGACAAACAATAACTTTATCATTTGGAACCTTTGATAAAACTTGAGACCATAAAAGAAGAGATTCGTGTCTAGATATTGTTTTGTCCACATGGCCAGATACTGTGTAAATTTCTCCAAATAGCTTTTGACCCCTTTCTAAAGCCTGTATTTCAGGTGGAAGGACACAATTTCCGTACCCCTCTTCTCTTAGGACGTCATGAATAGCACTAGCATAACATTTTGAAAGACGGCTTGTTAAATCAGTCATACCTTAACTCCAGTAAATTTTGAAGATCTTATCATTAAGTAATATTTAAAGTCGACACAATTGAAACATCTAGCTTTATTAAAATTATTAATTTATTTTTCTATCTACAATTTTCTAAAATTTTTTCCAATGAATCTTACTAACGCAACAATATATCAGCTAACAAAAGTATCTATTTTTACCAATGTTATAGATAATCGATAAGTTTTAAAATTTTTTATTGGGTATCTTTTTGGAGTTCTTTTTGAGAATTACAGCTTAGGACTTCTCCACTACAACAATCATCAACAACCCTCTTGCATTCAAGACATTGATAATGTGATTGGATATATACATACCCCTTTTTACTTGAATAATAGGGCAAAAAAGCATAGTATTCATTTTAAAATATCATTCTCTGAATTGAAGATTAATAATGATGCAATTTAACTAATGTATGATTAATTAATCAAACAAAATTGTTTACATTTAAGAAGTTTAGTGTAGTTAATTAATTTAGGTTATGTTCGGTTATCAAGCATGAAATTTCTTTTTATTTTGTTATTCTTATCACTTCTATTTACTAAATTGGTTAAAGCTGAGGAAAAACCTCTTTTCATAAAATGCAAAAGCTTAGATGACAATACAATTTTAGATTTTAAAATAAATAAAGATAACGAACTGTACACAACGGTGTTCAAAAAGATAAAAAACAATTTTATTGAAATTGGAGAGGTGGTTGGTCAAAAAAAAGATACATTTATCTTATTTGAAGATAAATATGCTTACCTTGGAGTAGATTTTGCCTGGCATTATGATAAAAATACTCTTAAATTAAAACCAGTTTTATTGAGTAAAGGAACTATAAAATTAAATAAATTACCTGAAGAATTATCGTGTATGTTAATTTAAAACAATTAACAAGTAAAATTATAAAAATCTCAACTTAAAATATGAATTTAGAAAATTAAACATAATATAAAAATGAAATTTAAAGAATTAAAGTTTATTAACGGGATTTGTCAACTTGATTATAATTATTATGTAATTTCTTTCACTTCTTCTCAAGATAAAAGCTCCTACTCATGTACAATCTTTAATAGAGCTAAATTACCTGTGGATCTTCCTGGAATAAAGACTGAAGTAATTAAAAATAATAAATGGACTAAAATCAATTTCTCAAAGATAGAAATTGAAACTTTAATAAGAAAAATACAAGCATTCACGGGAAATAAAAACCCAAAACATATGGATGAAAGTGAATTTTATAAGGACATATTTTAAAGAATAAAAATTTGTGTTTTTAAGAAAGTAAATCTAGTTTATATAAGGTAACAAACAAAAAACCCAATTATTAAACCTTCAGCAAAACTGATCCAAATTATCTGGTAATTTGATAAACCAGTAATTTTTTGAACTTTTTCAATTAAATCTATATGCCATGCTTTAAATTTATTTATCATATAAGACTGATCCATTAAATTTTAGTTATACATCTTATAGTAATTTATTAATGTTAATAAAAATCATCATTATTATAGCATATTTAGCATACAAATTTATCATAATAATATAAATTAGACATATGCTATTTAAACATTTTACTAACAAGGTTTTTAATTATTTTTTTAACATTACTTTTATTTTTTTTGCCAATTGTACATTGGCGAAAGATGATAGGATGCAAAAAATTTCTTATTATTCAATTGATCTTACCGAAGTATCCATTGGTGAATTCAATAAATTCACTAATACTACAAATTATATTACAGAGGCTGAAAAAAGAGGATGGGGTTATGTGTATTCATCAGGATGGATAAAAAAAGATGGATGGAATTGGAAAAAACCTTATGGAATAAAAGGAGAATTAAATGAACCTGCTGTGCATATAAATTTTGATGAAGCTCAAATGTTTTGCAAATGGAAAGACAAAAGACTTCCTAGTGAAGAAGAATGGATATATGCAGCATACACGGAAATGCGAAAAACATCAGCTAGTAATTTTATATATGGGCAAACTTATGAGTATCCAGTTGGGGACACACCTGAAGGTGTAAATTGTTTGAAAGATTGTAAATTCGAAAATAATGTAAATTACAAAAAGCTATTATCAAGAGGTAATGGTCATTCTAAAGTTGGTGTTACAAAAAAAGGAATAAATGGTTTGTATGATATGGGTGCAAATGTTTGGGAATGGGCTAACATAGAGAACAAAATAACCAAAGCCACGAAAGGTGGTTCTTGGTGGTATGGAAAAGAACAGATGCGCCTAAGCCATCGAGCAAGAAAAGATAAAAATATGTCAGCAGTTTATATTGGATTTAGGTGTGTCAAAAATTTAAATTAAATGTCTTTTTATTTGAATATTTGCCATTAATTTACCTCATTCTTTTCAAATTTAAGTCATTATTTTTTGATTAAATGCTAAAATGAAAAAATAATTTTTCATTTATAACCTCCTAGAGCATTAGCTGATAATTCAGCTAATGCTTAATTCTTTACAAATTTCAAATGACTTTTGCATGATAAATTACAATCAGAACTACCAAAACCATCTATAATTATTATTCCCTTTGTCTTTTTATTTAAATTACATTCAGTCATTTGTGATTTCTTTGTATCAATAATTTGCACAGCATCATTATTGAGTAAATAATCTATATGCCAATAGAGATTTTTTTTCTTAGAAAGATGCCTTTTAATTCTTTTATCGATATTTTTTTTGGCAGATCCTGTGTACACATAATATCCAACTGGAAAAATGAATTTTCCCAGTTTGCCAACTTTTAAATTTATCTCTTTTGTTACGTTTATAAATAATTGATAAGATTGCAATTTCTAACCACAAAATATATTTCTATAAATTACATTTATAACTAACTTTTTTTGCGTATTCAGGGAAATATTTTGAGATCACTGTAAGATCAAAAGAAGAAAGTATCGAAGTATTTGTCTCTCTTTCAAGAAGAAAATTAAAACTAAAATTTAAAAGTTCTTTTTTTGAAATTTTATTCTTAGTTAGGTTGAAAATCATTTCATCAGTGACATAAACAACATGTTTAGTAATTTGATTTGCTTTAACAGTAATTTCAAATTTATCTTTAGATAATTCAGCAATTAGTAGCTCCAAATTTTCTTAACCTCATCTATTTTTAAAAATACACTATTATCATATTGATTTATTATCTTTTCAATTGCTTCATCTTCGCTTTTTGCTTCTACAATCAACGTATTATTTTTAATTTCTTTTCTTCCATTAAAATGCTTGAATTCAAGTGAAAATTTTACTTCAAAATCAGTTTTCCAATTACTCATTGATTTTCATCACAATAATCTTATTAATATTTGACTAGTCAGTTTTATAAAAGGTGCCTTCTTTAGTTAAGATTTCTAAAAATTTGGATGATACAGCTGTTGTACCTGAAACTTCTCCATCATTTAGCTCAATCTTTAAACCTTGTTCTTTAAAAGAATCTATTATAGGACCAGCTGTATTATTATGATCTCTCATAAATGTTTTATGATCTGGAAAAATCAGAACTAAAGTAGCAATTATATCTGAATTACTAAAAATTAATTTCATTAATGTACCATTTTGAAAACCCTCAGCATCTGCTTTAGTATCAGTGTAATTAACAAACATATTTTTAGACATTTTATCTTTAAATGTTATTTTTATGGTCCTTACATACATTAAATTCACCTATAACTAAATTAAGATATTAATTATTTAATCAAAGAATTTATTCATCGTAAAGCTTAAAACTGTTAATGATATCAATAAATTTTTTACACTTGTAAAATTCTAAAATTTTATTAAAACAATTTAAAACATATTTTAGACTATTCTAATGCATTCAATTAAAAAAATTTTAGAAAATAAGTATTTTGTTACTTTTATAACAATAGTAATTATAATTAATGCTATTACTCTCGGACTAGAGACCAACTCTAAAATGAAAACAGAATTTGGTGTTATTCTGTCTTTAATTGATAGAGGTGCATTAACAATTTTTACAATTGAATTAATTTCCAAAATTGCAGTTTACAAACTAAGATTTTTCAAAGATGGTTGGAATATTTTTGATTTTTTAATTGTAGCAGTTTCTCTTATTCCTGCATCAGGTCCTTTCTCAGTCTTAAGAGCCTTTCGTATTTTTAGAACTCTAAGATTGTTATCAATTGTCCCGTCAATGAAGAGGATTATACAAGCTATATTTATTTCGATTCCTGGCATTTTATCTGTTGGTACAATTATTATATTGATATTTTATATTTCTTCAGTCTTAACTACTACTTTTTTTGGAGAAAAATTTTATGAATGGTTCGGCACAATAGGAAATTCAATGTACACACTTTTCCAAATAATGACTTTAGAAAGTTGGTCAATGGGTATAGTAAGGCCAGTAATGCAAGAATTTCCTTTGGCCTGGTTGTTTTTTGTGCCCTTTATCTTAGTTACAACATTCGCGATATTAAACTTGTTTATAGGTATAATTGTTGATGCGATGCAACAAATTTCAAAAGATGGTAATCATGAAGAAAAAAAATCTGAACTAGATTTACAAAAAAAAATTATATCTATGGAATTACAATTGAAAGAAATAACAAAATTATTAAATAAAAAATAAATGAGATTTTAGTGTCCTTTATTTATAACAAAAATGATGCAATATGCATGTGGTGTAAGAGAACAAAAAATCCGCATCCAGATTTCACCTTTGAAACAATTCCAACAAAGGTTTTTAAATCAAAAAAAGGTAGAAAAATTGAACTTTGTTTTAGTTGTTATGAATATGAAACTATTAAATCTCAAAAAACTAAAACGGATTTTAAAAAAAATTTAGACCTAAAATATGAGACATTAAAAATTTTAAATATTTGAAAAACACGTTGTGTTTATATCTCTAAATTGATGATTTTTTTAATAAATTTTGAATATATGGTCTTAATTTTTTTATACCTATAAATGGGTGTATTTTAAGAACATAATCTAGATTTTTTAAAGCCTGTTTATATTCCTTTAATATAATATTAATTTGAACTAGTCCTGATATAGCCCCAAAATGTCTTGGCTCTAATTTTAAAGTTAATTTGATATCATTTATTGAGCCTATGTAATCGCCTTGCAAAAACTTAATTGTTGCAATCTTATTAATTGGTTCTGCCCACACAGGTTCTTTTTTCGATAATTTTTTAAAAAGTAAAAGCGCTTGATCTAATTTACCATTTTGTAATAATTCTAGACCCTTCTGCATTTGACTATTACTACTTTTAGTTGATCCATTATTAAGCCATAAATTCCATATTTTAGCCTCATAGTCCATTGCTAAAATGGGATTAGTTGATTGTTTTAATTTAAAAAAAAGGTTGTCCAATTCAGAAGAATGAGAATTATGTGAAAAATTTATAAAGATAACTATTAAAATTGTAAAAATTTTATTTAATGTAAATAATTCATAAAATGTATTTTTTGCTGAATTATAAATCATTAATAATTTACATCATATAAAACGATACCCCTATTAGAAAAGACCTTCCATACAATACCTGTTTTATTTTTGAATTCTAATTCTGCTTCTTTAAAAATTTTTTGACATTCTACAAAAGCCTTTTCATCTTTATATTCCCACAAATGGCCTAACCTTAGTGTACCTTCTTTATTCCATATTTGAGACACCGTTTGCCTAAGTGCGCCTGCTTTTTTGAATTTTTCAAAATTTTTATTCATAATTTTTTCCCATTCAAGAACACCAACTTTCATATCGCTCTTTGTTTGAAAGTCTGAAGTAATATAACTTATAAGTTTAGAATCACTCATTTTCATACCTTCCTAAAAATTTTTTCTATTTGAATTCAATTTCAACAAATGAATATGGGAAGTCATTATGATTTATGACGTTATGGTTAACACCTTTCGTTCTAAAGTAACTTACTCCCTTAGAAAGATATGAGTAAGATACTTCGCCATCATGATTTACAATTTTGAGACTACCATCCATCATTGGTACTACAACATAATCATATTCATGGACGTGTTTTCCAGTATCTTCACCTGGCTTAAATGACCAACGAGTTACTCTTGTCTTTTCATTATCAATCATTATTTCAGACTTAGCCATATTTGAATGCTCGCTAACTAAAACCAAAAATTTTTACTTATGCAATCATATTTTGCTGGCATTTCAAACTTATTTTTATCTACCACAGTTAGTATAAATGGTTTTAAATTTTTTGTGACCATATCCAAGTGCCATGCAAAATTTAAATTTTTATCGATTGTCATATCTTCAAACAGTAAAAAAGATGAGACTTTTTGTCCAACAACATTTCCTACCTTTATGAATTGACCATTGATCCTTTTGTAAGCAGTTGCATAGATATGATTTTCATCATGTTTAAAAAAATATTCTTCTTTGCCTTTTACCTTATCACTATAGCATGAAATACCTGAATAAGGTTCGAATGCGTATATTTTGAAGCTGTACAGACTAAACAAAATTATTAGAGTTATTTTTTTTAACATTTTTAAATTTACAATATTTTTTTTAAAATATTAACAGAAGATAAATAAAAAAACATGTTTAAAATTAAGTTATTAATGCTGTGTGTTATTTTTTTTTAATAAATCTTCCATAACAACTTTTAAAGATTCAAACAAGTCAATTGCTATTACCTTTTCATCCTCTGTTAGAGACAAAAATTGTTCGTTTAGTTGCTTCTTATCAGTACCTTTAGACTGTAATTTGATCCATACAGGGTTTTGCTGGATTTCTTGAAGGCTTTTATATTTCAAAACAAACTCCAAAAGATTATTAAAAATAATTGAAGCACAGTTAATCAAAAAAGTATAAAGTTTCAAAGTTTTTTTTCATTAGTTGATTCATTTCTCATTATCATTATAATTTTAAATATGAGCGATAATGTATTTAAAATCGATTTGATACCAGACAATGCAGAGATATCAGTTTCAAAAGATGAAACTATATTAACTGCATCTTTAAGAAATGACATACAACATCTACATGCGTGTGGTGGCCTCGGAATGTGTTCTACATGTAGAGTTGAAATTCTTGAAGGTGAAGACAATGTGTCTCAAAAGAGTAAATCTGAACAAAAATTATCTGAAAAGCTAGAATTACCGTCTAATATAAGATTGGCTTGCCAAACAAAAATTAAAGGTAATGTAAAGCTTAAAAGATTATTACTTGATCAAAAAGATTTGATTTTGGCTAATCAAATGACAAAAAATTCAGTTGGTTCAATTGGGAGTACAAAAAATCTTGCTCTTATGTTTGTAGATATAGTTTCCTTCACTCCTTTAAGTGAACAATTACCCTCTTATGATGTTATGTACATCCTAAATAGATATTTTGATGACATGGGAACAATAGTTAAAAAAAATGGCGGTGACATTAATAATTTCATTGGTGATGCATTTCTTGCTGCTTTCGGTATAGATGACAAAATAGACTCTGTTTATCGATGCACTCAAGCTGCATTAGAAATTTTAGAAGATGTAGATAAAAAGAAAAAAGTTTTTTTGGATAATTATAATATTAATTTTGATGTAAGGGTAGGTGTTCACTATGGAGAGGCAATAGTGGGTATGCTTGGGAATGCTGGAAATCAACGTCTAAGTATCATTGGTCAATCTGTGAATATTGCCAGTAGAGTAGAAACCGCTAACAAAGAAGCTGAAACAAGATTATTGATTTCAGAAGAAGCATTTAAAGAAATCGAGGACAGAGCTGAAGTTGAAGATTTTGTTAGGGTAAAATTAAAAGGTTCATCTCAAAGGTCGACATTATACGAAATTTCTAAATTGAAAGGAAAATCTTTAGAATCTAAAGACGATAAAATTTTTGAGTCCGGAATGTTTTGGAACAAAATTATGTTATCTAGAGATTTAAATAACGGAGATAAAAAGAAAATTAATCATAATGATGAAGAAATATTAATCGTTAGAAATGATGATAACCTCTCAGCTTTTTCTAATCTTTGTCCACACATGAACTTACCGCTAGAAATGGGTCAGATTACAACAGAAAACGAGTTCTTGTGTCCATTCCATGACAGTAAATTTTGTTTAAGAACTGGCGCAGTAAAAAAATGGGTAACAACTAGTCCAGACTGGGCACCTGAAGAAGCTGTAGAACTGACAAAAGCTATAAAAGAAATACCATTGGATTTACTACCAATAATGGATAAAGACGGATATATTTGGATCGGGAGTGAATAGAAACAATCAACTCAAATCACTATTTTACATATTTAAATGAGATTAGATAAATTGAGTAAATAAAAATCCCAATCATAAAAATATCTAGAAAAAGCATAGGATTGTCTAATATATTAAATAATCTAAAAATTGCATATAATATACTTGCTGTAGCGATAACTATACCTTTACCGAAATCCCCTCTAATATTTTTAATTAAAAATTCTTTTTTTATAGGCATTTTTTTTTATTTAAATTAATTATCATTTTATGAATAGATTTAAGTTTCTAATCGGTAGAACGTTCAGCCCATCCCGCAAAGATTTTTTCTAAAACAACTACCACATAATATAAACCAATACCTAATAATGCTAAAGCTATAAGTACCGCAAACATTAGAGGGTAGTCTGAATTTGTCTTACCACTATCAAACAAAGCGCCTAATCCTCTACCATGTGGGGATACAATTTCCATCAAGTTTGTACCAATAAATGCAAGTGTAACAGCTATCTTTAATGCTCCAAAAAATTCTGGTAAAGTTTTTGGCAATGCAATTTTCCAAAATATTAATGATTTGGATGCCCCTAAAGACCTCAAAATATCTCTATATTCAGGTTCTAAAGTTGACAATCCAATCGAAACAGAAACGGCTATAGGAAAAAAAGAGATCATAAAAGCTATTAAAACAGTGTTTAGATCGTGCTGACCTACAAACATTAATGCAATTATAGGTACAACAGTAGCTTTTGGAATAGCATTAAATCCTACTAATAATGGGTATATCGCTTCCCGCAAAACTTTTGAAAAACCCATAATCATTCCTAAAAAAACACCACATAGTACTGCTATAAATAAGCCTACGACCGTTCGCCAAAGAGTATCCCAACCATATTGGAAAAATAAAACTTTAAATTTCCAAAATGCAGGCCATATGTCAGATGGAGATGCCATTTTATAATTTGGCCAATCATTTATCCAAACTAAAAGTTCCCACAAAACAAGAAAAATAATGATTGCATATAATGGTACTAAAAAATGTCTCATTTATTTTGCTCTTGTTGACTTTGAGCAATTTCTATTTGCTTTCGAAGACTTTTTAACATATCAATAGATTTTGAAGTATACAGGCTCTCAAGTTTTGGTGTTTTAGATTTTGGTACTTTAACAAAAAATTGTTTTGAAGCTGGCCGCCCAGAAAGAACTACAACTTCATCAGCAAGAAAAATTGACTCTCTCAAATCATGTGTAATAAGTATTCCAGTGAATGGTTCTTCTTTTCTTAAATTGTGCATTACTTGCCACAAATCTTCACGTGTAAAAGCATCTAATGCCCCAAATGGTTCATCTAAAATAAGAACTTCCGGTTTATGAACTAAAGCTCTACATAATGATGCTCTTTGTCGCATTCCCCCTGATAGTTCAGAAGGTCTTTTTTCTTCAAATCCCTCTAAACCAACTAAAGATAATAGTTGTTTTGCTCTTTGCTCTTTTTGTTGTAAATTTAATTTATTTGGAACAATTTCTAGTGGTAACATAACATTTTTAATTATACTCCGCCATTCTAACAGAACAGGATTTTGAAAAGCCATTCCAACAGTAGGTCTGGGTGTAGTTATTTTTTCTCCACTAAGATAAACTTCACCTTCATCTGGCAGCAAAAGGCCTGAAATAAGTTTGGTTAGGGTAGATTTTCCACATCCAGAGGGACCAACAACAGCTGTGAAACCATTTTCTGGTATACTCATATTCAAGTTTTTTATAACTGGTAAAAAACCAGTTTCAGTTTTGTAGGTATGAGTTACGTCTTTAATTATTATTGCGTCTTTTTTTTCATTTGATGACATAAATATACCTTAAAATAGGATGAAAAATTCATCCTTTTTTATATTTGTTTTAAAATTACTTCAACTTAAACCCACCTTTTGGTAAATAAGCATCTGTAAAATATAACTTTGCATTTGGTTTAGTTTTATATTTATAAGTTTCACTTAATTGAGCGATAGCTGCTTCAAAACGTGCCTTATCAATATTACCCATTCCATTCTTTAGAACATAATCTGTCATTACATTACCTGATAAAGCCAAATTAAACCTTCTTTCTTCTAAGTTTTTATCAGCAGCAGGATTCCTTTTAACAAGTGCATTAATGGCAGAACTTGGATTTGAAACTGCATCTTTCCAACCCTTACCTACTGCACCCAGAAAAGATTTAATAACTTTAGCATTAGATGAAGCAAAATCAGTGTTAACAATGATTGCATTACCGTAGAGCTTAAGTCCGTGATCGGCCATTAATATGGTAGTAATATCATCCTCTGGAACTCCTAGACGAACTAAGTTAAGAAAAGACGAAAATGAATAACCAGTTACTGATGCAACTTTACCTTCAGCTAACATTGGTTCACGTGTTGGGAAACCAACAGGTTCAACTTTAATTTTATTCATATCTAAACCATTTGCTTTTGCAAAAGAAGGAAATTGTGCCCAAGCGCCATCGGGTGGAGGTGCACCTAAAACTGAACCTGGTAGATCAGCTGGTGACTTAATACCTAGAGATTTTCTTCCAATAACAGCAAATGGAGGCTTATCATAAATCATCATTATTGCAGTAACTGGCGCACCAGGATTTTGGTCTAAAAATTTGATTAAAGAGTTAATGTCAGCAAAACCAAGGGGAAATGATCCTGTTGCAACCTTTGGAATTGCATCTAATGATCCTTTGCCGGGTGAAATCTCAACATCTAGACCTGCCTCTTTAAAAAAACCTTTATCAATTGCATTAAAAAAAGGTGCTGATGGACCTTCAAATTTCCAATCCAATGTAAATGGTATTTTAGTATCTGCATAACTTGTAATTGAGAACAAAATAGAAATTATTATTAAAACTAAATTTTTAAACAAATTAACCTCCTATAATTATAATAAAAATTTATAATAGGTTATTTAATTGTAAATTATAAATATGTTTTTAAAGAATTTACTGTGTATTAAAACTTTATTAGTTTATGATTAAATATTAATCAATTAAATTTACAATCAGTAGGAACTTGAATTATTTATAGTTAATTGTTTATTTTAACCAAAAACAAAAGATACTTTTGTTAGGATTTTGAAATTATTAAGAACTTAGTAAATACAAAAATTATATTAAAGAAACGTCCATCTAAAGCTATTACAGAGGATTTGTTTCAAAATATCAACGATGAAATTGACGAAATTAGGGATAATCATTTTCTTGTAGAGGTGGAATATGTGTCCGTAGATCCAGCAATGAGAGGCTGGATTAGTGATGTTGGTAACTATTCTGAACCAGTTCCTTTAAATAGTACCATGAGGAGTTTTGGGGTTGGTAAAATTATATTCTCTAAAAACAAAAATTTTAAAGTCAATGAATATGTAGTTGGGTGGCTAGGTTGGCAAAGATTTTCTGTAGTAGATGAAAACAAAATTCAATTAAAAATTGATCCAAAAACAGCCCCATTATATAAAAATTTAGGTGTTTTAGGTTTAAATGGAATAACAGCTTATGCAGGATTAATTGATATATGCAAGCCAAAAAAAAATGATGTTGTTTTGGTTACAACTGCCGCGGGCAGTGTAGGATCAGCAGTTGGGCAATTAGCTAAAATTTATGGGTGTAGAACAATAGGCCTTACTAGTTCAATTAATAAAGTAGCTATGTGTAAAAGTCAATTTGGATATGATGAAGTTATCAATTATAAAGAAGAAAATGATTTATCTAATAGCATAAAGAAAATAGCTCCCAACGGAATTGACTGCTTTTTTGATAATGTTGGTGGCACACAATTTGATGCAGTTATGGAAAATTTAAACATTAAAGCTAGAATTGTAATATGTGGAACAATAGGTATGCCTTCATTTCCAATGCCAATTGGTCCAAGGGTTAACCGAACCTTACTTATTAAAAGGGCTAAAATTGAAGGCCTGTTGGTTCTAGATTATTTTAACAAATATCAAGAAATTTATAATAAATTGCTAAAATGGTACGTTGAAGGCAAGTTAGTTAGCAATGAGGACATAAGTGACGGACTAAAAAGTGCTCCTGCTTCACTCGTTAAAATTTTAAATGGTTTAAATTTAGGTAAACAATTAGTCAAATTATAAAAAAATTAACCTCTCTCCTTACATGCTATGTAAGAAGAAGCTCCTACAATTAAGAAACCACCAACCCATAAAGTATAAGGAGTACTTTCTACAAAAATAGTATATCCGATTAAAACAGACCATATCAATTTTAAATAATCAAGGGGAAGTAATATTGCCAACTCTCCTCGTTTAAATGCGCTATTTAAAAGTGTTTGAGCTATTGTTCCAGTAATAGCTATAAAAAAAATTATTAAAAATTGGTGTAGATTTGGCATTGTTAAATATGGATACGCAGCTACAAATGTTGCTGGTATCATTCCAACACCTGCATAAAGAGATATTGTCACTGGTGAGTCTGTTTCGGTCAACTTTTTTATAAAAATCAGAGATATTGACCAGATTAGAGACGAAATTAGAATAAAGATACCCCCTACATTCACTGAGATATCAGGTCTTAGAACTATTATTGCCCCAAAAAAACCTACAAAAAGAGCAATAAGCCTATGTTGTTTTAGTTTTTCTTTTAAAAAAACGAATGCTAAAAGTGTAGTAAAAATGGGAACTGTTAAATTTAAAGCTGTTACCTCTGATAATGTTGTTATTGTTAAACCATAAAAAAAACACAGCATAGCAACTGAATTTGTAATGATTCTATATAGCTGAAATTTGGGTTGTTTAGTTATTAATGAAGACTTCCCTTCTTTGAATATCATTGGAGCTAATACAACAGCAACAAGTGCGCATCTAAGAAATGTGATTTCAAAAATATGGATTTCATCTGACAAAAATTTTGCTGCACTATGCATTACTATGAAGCTGAAACCAGATATAATCATTAAGATTATTGATACAGTTGTATCAGAAAGGTTTTTCATTTTTTTGATAGAGCATCAAGAATTGGACAATTTGGCCTATCATCTCCCTGACAGTTATCTGCAAGAAAAGTTAATTCATCTTTTAAATTTTGCAACTGCATTAGTTTTTCATCTATTTGAGAAATTTTCTCTAAAGTTAATTTCTTCACATCCTTACTAGGCCTACTTTTGTTTTCATATAAAGATAATAATTCTCTACATTCATCTATACTAAAATTGAATTTTCGAGCTTTACCAACAAATTTTAACTTTAATACATCTTCTTGGTTATACTCACGATATCCAGAAGAAATGTTTTGATGTGGTTTTACAAGACCAATATTGTCATAATATCTAACCGCTTTGACTGTTAAATCTGACAATTTAGACGCTTTTCCAATATTCATAGTTTAACTCAAACCTTCCACTAAAAGTAGAGTTATATACTAGCCATAGTTAACTTTAAAGTAATAAAAAAATTTAAATTTAAATTTTGTTAATTCTTAATTAAAATAGACTTTATTGCATCAGAATAAAGTTGGTGTTCTATAGCTTGCAAACGAGCTTTTAAAGACTCTACAGTATCATTTTCATAAATTTTAATACTATCCTGTTTAATAATGGATCCGCTATCCATTTCCTCATCTACATAATGTATTGTTACACCTGTATACTCAGCACAATCGTTAATTGCTTGCTTAATGGCGTACATACCCTTGTACTTTGGTAACAGAGATGGATGAACATTAACAATAAATTTAGAAGGTAAGGAATTTACAAAATTTTGACTTAACAATCTCATATAACCAGCAAGTACTAATAATTTTATATCATACTCAATAATTAACTTTAATACTTCTTCTTCTAACTTTAAGACATTCTTCCAAGAATATGTGGGTATATTTGCATTTTTGGCAATCTTTAAACCCAACGCTTTAGAATTATTAGATGCAACAAAGCTAACCTTTATACCTTTCTCTATTATAGCTTTCAAATTTGAACCATTACCACTTAAAAGTACAGCTATATTATGCTTCATCAACGATACCAAAAATATTAGTTATAAAATTATTTATGTTCTTAACTAAATAAAAAAAATTAAAGTTAGAGTAAAAGTTTCAAAATAATCTAAATCCATATATTACTTCATGTTTTAAAATTGAGTTAATTAAATTTTTAATTATTTTAATACTCCTAGATTATCATTAAAATAATTTTAAAAAATCTTATACCCATATTTTTTCGTTAAAATATGAACTAAAAATATAAAAAAAGTAGTTATTAGTACACTAATTATAATTGACCAATAAAAACCAAATTTATTTATAAGATAAGGAAAAACCAGAAACATTGGCAGTGTAGGAAGCACATATAAGAGAGTATATGATACATGATTAGAAATTTTTTCTACCGAAGTGTTTTCATAATGTAACCAAAATAAAATTAGAAACGTCGTTATCGGTAAAGCAGATATTAATCCACCTATTCTGTCATTAAACTTAGCTATTTCTGAAACAACTACTATAATTAGAGCAGTAATTATAATTTTTAAAACAATGAACATATCTGTTTTTACTTACAATTTTCTAAAAAGATTTTTTTAGCACTTATAAAAACATTATCAAGGAATATTCTATTACCCAAGAACACAATAAACTAGATAAATCTATAACAACTATAAAATTTACAGAAAGTAGAACAGTAAATTTTATGTTTCTTTAAAGTCAATATATTATTATATTATTGAAGATGGCTTAAAAGTTGAATTTAACTTGTGTGAATATAGACAAAAAATGTCTTAAGCTATGAAAGATATAATCATGTTAAAACTGTTATTCTTTAAGTTTAATAACAAAGAACAGCATCGCTATGTTTAGATAGTTCTAAAAGTTTGTCAGGCATAGAAAATTCAGCATGAAAACCATTTAATAAACTGTCATCATATCCTCTTGCCTTTGCTGACATTCCAGAAACATATAATTTTATGTTATTTTGTTTAAGTTCATCTAAATGATTTTTTAAATCTCCAGTTCCTTGTCCAACCACTTCACCAACACTTTTTACATTTAATAAATGGGTACCATCTGCAGCCAAAAATATATTAACTTCATCACCTTTTTTAAAGGCCGTGAGAGCAACTAACATTCCAAGCGTAGCCTTGTTTTTTAATTCTGGGCCACTATGAATATGTATTAAAACTTTTGACATTAATAAATCCTCTGAAAACATGATCTGTATGATATGTTTTAAGCCACATTTATATGCTTTACAATATAATTCTCCATTAACTATGCCAGATTCAACACTTGTTTTGCAAGAAAATCTATCCTCATAGTCTTTAAAAAAATATATTATAAGAAATTAGAAATTAAATTTTTTTAATAGCATTTATTAATTTTTGAAGTTTGCTTTTTAATCTGTTATTTAGCTGGTTTAATGAAACAACTTCACATCCCCATGAAAATTTTCTACTCCAGTCTCCATTAACATAGTCTAATGATACATAGTCTAGATTTCTTCTGAATATCCATCCAATAGGTTTATTTATATTTTCTTTGTATAGTTCCGTTAAGGGCTGTTGAATAAATATTACATTTTCAGTAAGTTTATAAGAATGACTAATTGAAATTATATTTAGTTCATCAAAGTTAATACTTAAAGCTTGAACTTTATTCTCAGTCATAAAAATATATCCCCTTCTGTCCTTATCACAAATTAAAGTCTGATCTTGAATGGATGCAACTACATTATTAGAAATTATTACAAGTAATATTAATGAAAATATTCTAACCATTACCACTTATCCACTAGTTGAATAAAATCTTTGAACTAAATTTAGTTGTTACTGAAACTATGTCAACAAGCACAAATTATCTTTCATTTATCTATTTTAAATTAACATTAATTGTAAAAGTTTTTTAGCACATTAAGTTTATTAATGCCTAGTTCTCATTATGTATCTGCTATATAAATACAATTTTAGCATAAATTGCATTTATATCTATCACTTGTCTCTATGACTTTAAGTGTAATCTTATCTTATGCATAAAACACTAAATTTTTTACGTATTTATAAATTCTCTTTCAAAAAATGTACTCATTTAAATGTTAACAATTTTTGTTACTCATAGAAAGTCACACAAAAAGGGTAATCTAATTAGAGTCAAACTTGTAAATAAGATGTAATTATAGTGATACTATGATTCTATATAAATTAGGAATGATATTCCTAATTAAATAAAACCAGCGCTCTTTCATAATGAGTCTTATAGATGAAAAGTTTAGAGAGTAGGTTTCGAGCGCTTTACTAATTATTTAAATTTATTTAGGATAAATTGATGATTATTTTTTTTTCAAAATCAAAATTTATTTCAATAATATTTTTAGTTTCATTTATCTTTTCAAAACAATCATATTCAAATGAATTTGATAACATATCTGCTTGTTCAGGTGTTGTTATGGGTGATGGTGCCACTGAATTAAGAGACCTTCAAAATGAAAGAAATTTTGATGACGCTTTTGAACTTGCTATTAAGGCATTTTATGGTGAAGGCTTATCCAAAGCTCGTTCTAATGAGGATGTTATAATAGCAGAACAACTTATCGCATCAAATGTTGACAAAATTTACATGCAAGCTGAGTGGACTGCTGAAGTTTATGAAGAGGTAATTCGGTGTTATAGAATCCTTGGATTAAAGGTTCTTGAAAAATCAGATATTATAAAAGAAAATATGGAAATGATTAACAAATACGTAAGTAAATATAAGGCCAGACTCAAAAGAATGATAAATGCAAGGTGACTTTATTATTATCCTTGAGATTTTAAACCATTCATAAGTTGCATCTCAAATTGTTTGATAAGTTTTTTATCTGCTCCATTGTTACAATCAAATTGTTTTTTGTTGTAAGATTGTGAGGTTCCATTCCAAATAACTTTTTTTTCCATCGCTACTGCTTTGGCATCATAAAAGTCATACAAAAGTCCAAATATCATTTCACCCATTTCAGGTTGAGTATAAAACAATTGCCCAATTTGCTTTAATAAAGTTAGCTCCAAATTTTTAGTTTTAAAACAAATTTCAGTTAAACCTGTTACACCTCCCATTTGTTTATATTGTTCACTAGCATTACCTTGTGCATAAATGTTCTTAGATAAGAAAAGAAAAATTAGACAAAATGTAAATATTTTGAAATAACTTTTATTAGACATGTCTAAATACCCTCCTGTTTACTAATATTTAGTATTAATACTTTTACATATTTTAGATAAATCAATCAAAGCATTTTCAAATCTTGAAATGTCCGTAACTATTGGAAATCTAATTCTTGAAGTTTCGCTTCCTACTAATCCAAAAATAAGTAAACCATAAGTAACATCCTCATTTGTTTCTACGTTAATTGCTTTGATTGATTGTGTGCCTATTTGACCATCTAGAATAAAGATTGTTTTACCATCAATATCTTCTGAGGAAGCAGATTTCCAAAACTTTGTCAAAGTTATAATTTACGATTAGTTTGAAACCCATAAACATTTGATGATAGGTAACGTTACAACCTTTAAATTCATGGAAAATAGAAAAAGATTCCCATCCACTATCGCCACCAATCATGAAGCCGAGGGCTTCTTTTACGCCGTTTTCATTTTCATTTGCATAAATTGGTTTTAGAAAAAGATTAGTGATAAAAAAAATTGAGAAAAGAAAAGCATAAATTTTTAACATGATTTTCATACAAAAATCATAAACAACTTTTATTTTTATGTTAAGAAAATCTTATTTAGATTTTTATCTTTTGTGCATCACCATGTACAACACTAATTAATAAGTAAAAATATGAATACAAATCAATGCGTTAATACATAAGATTCATAAGAATTGGTGCGCTCTAAGGAAAGTTATGTTCACCTAAACTGAATCAACTATAACTTAACTGTAGCCAGTATCTCCATTACTAATATACATTTTATGTTTTAAATAATATTCCTATAAATTATTGGTATTAGAAAAGATAAAACAATTTACAAAAGGGCTATGATAGATGTAAAAATTTTTTATTTTTTGATATAACTCAAGACAAACATTTATTTAAAGGTTTGAGGCTAAATCTTAATTAAGGTCAAAACTAAAACTCTGTCACCCCATCTGCTGCACAACCTAAATAAACATACCTATCCATACCCACATGTTACATGCCCGAGGAGTATTACACTTTTAGTAAAATATATAAGCGTTATTAAGGATAGGCATATAAATACACCTACATACCCACTTACTCTGTACTAATAACAATAAATTAAACTGATGCACAAAAATGTTCCTATTTTTGACAATACTCTAAAATATTAAAAGTTTAACTTGTTTAATAAATGCTATTATTCTAATCATTAATATGAATTAAGGAGTTTTTATTAAATGGAAATGCGTAAGGGTGGTCGTCTTATAGATAGACCTGAATTTAAAACCAAACCTCAACCTGTTAAATTTTTAGCTAAAGATAAAGTATCAAAAGCAATTGAGATTATGGCTGAAAAAAATTATGGGTCAGTTGTTATAGTAGACAGTAAAGATAAAGTGATTGGTATTGTCACAGAAAGAGACATTGTTAAAAAACTTGTCAAAAATAATATGTCACCAAAAACTACTAAATTAGAGGATATCATGACACGAAATCCAAGAGTGGCAAATGAAAATGACGATGTGCTTGATTGGTTGCGAATAATGTCAAATGATAGATTTAGAAGATTACCAGTTGTCGATGCAAATGGAAAAATCAAAGTTATTTTTACCCAAGGTGATTTTGTTTCGTATACATGGCCAGATTTATTTTATCAAGCATCTCAACTCGCAAAAGCTTCTTTTATGAAAGGTTTTTCTTTTAATACTCTTTTAATAATGATGATTGTTTATGGTATAGCATTAATAGCAGCTATAAAAGCAATATTGTAAATAGATAATTATTTTAATCTTATAATTATGTTCAAACAATTATTTTTGCTCTACGACTACCCTTATATAGTAGTCAATTATCGTATTTTAAATTTTATGGTTTAAATGTTTAGTTAAATTCTTCCGAGGTAAATTCATGTAGAACAATACCTCTGCTACCAACCACTTTATTTACAAAGGTTTTAACTTGGGGTGCATGATATTTATCTAATAGAGTTTGACATGCAACAAATGCCTTTTCGTCTTTATATTCAAATAATATTCCTACCCTTGCAACACCCTCCTTATTCCAAATTCTTGTTAGAACTCTCCTTAACATTCCTGCTTTTTTGAATTCTTCAATAACTTTAGGAGTGAAAATCTCATCTTGCTTTTTGGCGTATAATTCAAGTTCGTTATCTGACATGAACTCTCTTGTTGTATAATTTATTAATTTTGATGTTGGCATTAAATAATCCTGTAAATTTATTTATATTAAAATGTAATTATATCTATAAGTTATAAACTTTGAAAAAATTTAGACCAAATTTCTAAAATAAAAACATATATGCCATAACCATATAAACTATAAATAAAAAGCTTAAGTATCTTATTTAAAATATCATCAGAAGTATATACCCATTTATGATATTTATTTTGTAATCCAAAACTAATATTTTTTCTTTTGTTCAATAATAGAAGCCAATAAGGAATATTTAGCAAAATATAAAAACAAAATACAATGGTTATTAAACCTAAACCTAAAATTATACCAGTACTCATTTCAAATATTCACTCATAGTTAATCTTACAACTGTATTATTTGTCCACCCAATATAGTATTTTAGGCAAAAACAATATAAATAATCCACTTAGTAGTGTTTCTCACCTAGTTACATATAACTTACATTTGTTAAATATGAATATTTAAGCAATTTTCAATACGCACCAAATTTACATTGATATATAAAGTTAGTATTATCACATATAAATGTTGTTTAATAAAATTCTACCCCATATGCTACAAAAGCTGACTATAAATATCTAGCCATACTCCTATATCCCATGCACGTTGTTACACTTTAAGTGATACGTATAAGTGTCATTATGTTTAGATATTTTTATTCTTATCGATGCCCCTTTACTCTATAATGGTAACGGTTAATTTAGCGCAGACTAAACGATTGACCTATTTGTACCTGTTGACAGAGATACAGTAATACATAAAATGAGATTAGCGCTTATATACAACTACAAGTGGTTAATTACCAGTGAACACAACTTCACTCAGAGGGTACCGTTTCATGTGAACAAGTCGCCCTAAGTATGTAATATATATATATGTTTTTAATTTGTTCTTGGAGAGTATATCAAATGGTAAAACCAATAACTAAAGAAACTTTATTCATGAATGTTATGGAATTGGATTTTCCTTCAAAGATTGAGTTGGAACATTGGCTTGAAACTTTTCAAGAAAGAATATGGACTGATGATTTAATGGCAAAACTTTCTAAAGCTGGTTTGATTAGAGTAACAGTGTCTCAAGTTTGGAACAAAGATAATCATAGACTTACAAGAGTTTTTGAATACGAATCTGAGAAAGCGTATAGAGACTGTCAAAAAATTATTGAAGAGAAAGTCGTTCCAAAAGTAGGAAAAAATTATAATACAAAATATAGGAACAATAGAGGAATTGTTCTTCATGATTATAGAAGTTAATTCATATTTTTAATAAACATTTACTTAGAATAGATAAATCATAACCTTTGCCGCATCCCTGACTTATATTTTTTTTAAACTCTATCTACCTAGTTGGTCTATAATCTCTGAATAGTAAAAATAATCTTTGTCTATTTGTGTAAAGTTAAACTAATTAATAATTAAATTTAAGTAATATAGAGTTATACAATAAGCTTACTATAATCACATTCACTGCTACATCCAATGAGCTTACAATGGCTGTATTAGTCTGCATGAGTCAGGAATGATGGCCCTAGTTAAAATGTACCAGCACTCTGTCTTTATCACCTTGTAGTTAAGGGGTTTGTGAACCAGATGATTGTTGTACAACTTTCTTTTCTACATGTAAAAATGTTCCCGTACTGGAATAGTCCTAAGTAAATGAAAATATGCTTAGATGTCAAAAAAGATTTTGTTACATTTAAAAGTTTGATAAGCAGATATTTTTTTCATCTCTGCTTTTAATATTGTAACAATATGACTTTTTACCCTTTACAACTGCAATACACATGTTCTTAGTATCATTATTTGATATGTTGTAACAATAACTACTTTGAGATTTAGCTTTAGCTAAACACATATTTTTTTTATCTTTGTTTGAAATATTGTAGCAACTACTGCTAGAGTAACTCTTTGCTATTGATAACAAAAATAATGCAAAAAATAAAAAAAATACCTTAAACATGTTAATCTCCTTTTTTAAAATTAAAATAAGATATCTTTAGGATTTTCACAATCAACTCCCCTAGTAAACTCATATAAAAATTGATTACTTAATTCTAAAGTTGGCGCAATTTTTTTAAGACTATCCTCACTCATTGGCATATCCTTAAATGGTTTTATTGTATCTTCATAGTGAGCTTCATGAAATTGTTTTTGAGAATACCATTTATTAACTTTCAAAAATGGTATCATTGGTGTTTCTTAAGTATGTCTATACTTTTTGTCTGTACAATCATATTCAGCATATCCATATATTTTTACAATTACATTGGAAGAATTATCTGAATTATCACAGGATATAGTAAATATAGACACAAAAAATATCAAAAATAGTTTTCTTAAGTACATCATGATTCAATCATAATTAATTTTTATTTAATGTAAAATATATGAATAGAAATGATTGTAAATATTCATAACTTTTAAACGTATATGAATATTCAATAATCAAAATAAATAGGTACGAATTGTTTCACAGTTTGTTTTACAGTTTATAATCTTCTCTAAAATAACGTAAATAAATCAATGTGTTAGAAAAATGAATGGTGCGCTCTGAGTGAAAGTTCTATGCCTATCTAATGCACCACACACACTGCTATATAAGCTATACCCTTAGATTATGTATTACATTGTTAATGTCAATACGCACGAAATGTGCATCAGTTTGTGCATCAGTTAAATTAACCGTT
>CACNWE010000013.1 GCA_902623995.1 uncultured SAR116 cluster alpha proteobacterium
ACAATACCCGCAAATATGTAATTTATAAGGGTTAATATTTGAAATGTAAATACTAACTTTATCAATTCTGAATTTGGTCTTTCATTTATTAAAATTTAATTATCCCAACCTAATAGGTTTTGTTTGACTAAATTATTTAAAAATTTAATTGAATATTCGTTATCATTTAAACAAGGTATATATTGAAAAGTTTGTCCACCATTCTCTAAAAACAACTCTCTTGCCTCAACATTTAATTCTTCAAGTGTTTCTAAACAATCAGAAATAAAACCTGGAGCGATCAAAGCAATATTTTTAGATCCTTGTTTAGCTAGTTCTATAATTGTTTCGTCAGTATAAGGTTGAAGCCATGGTTCAGGGCCAAATCTAGATTGAAAAGTAACTAAAATTTTATTTTCTGGCCATTTTAATTCTTCTTTAAGTAATCTAGCAGTTTTTATACAATGGCAATGATAAGGATCACCAGCCATGAAATATCTCTTTGGTATACCATGAAAAGATATCACTAATTTATCGACTTTATTTCTATTTTTCATATGTTTTGTTATAGTTGAAGTTAGTGCTTTTATATAATTTTTATTATCAAACCAAGGAGGAACTGTTCGTATGTCTGGCTGCCACCTTTGTTTTAACAACCATTTAAAGACTTCATCTTTTACAGTTGCAGTAGTGCTAGCTGCATACTGAGGATAAAGTGGAACCAAAAGAATTTTTGAACATCCATTTTTTGTCATTTTATTTAAAATTTTGTCTATTCCTGGGTTTCCATATCTCATTGCATAGTCTATGAAAATATTGGGATTTTTTTTAAAAGAATTCTGTATTTTGTTTGTTTGTTCAATTGTAAATCCTCTTAATGGTGATCCATGATTTTTTTCATCCCAAATTTTTTTATAAGCTTTCCCAGATTTTGAAGGCCTGAATGTGAGTATAGGACCATTTAATATTAACCACCATAAAGGTCTAAAAAGATCTACAACTCTTTTGTCCATAAGAAATTGTTTTAAATATCTTCTCATAGACCAATAATCCGTGCCATCAGGGGTTCCTAGATTAACAAGTAATACTCCAATCTTATTTTTATCAGGAAAAACTGGGTGATCATTAGGTTTTTTTATAATAGTCAATTTAATATCTTTTAAAATTATTATGCAATTTTTGAGTAATTATCTTTTTCAGTTTTTTTGAAAGCGTATTTAAGTGCAATAGTTAAATCAGAAATCATTTTTTCCGTATGGAAAGGGCCTGGTGTAATTCTTAATCTTTCTGTCCCAACTGGAACAGTTGGATAATTAATTGGTTGTATGTAATGTTTAAACTCATTTAACAGAATATTACTTATTTCTTTACATCTTACAGGGTTATTTACCATTATTGGTACTATATGGCTTTTATTATCCATAAAATTAATATTTTCTTTCTTCAGATAAGTTTTGAGTGTAATCGTATTTTTTTGTTGTAGCTTTCTTTCTTTATCAGATTTTTTTAAATAACAGATAGATGTACGTGCAGCACTTAAAAGAGCAGGTGGTAAAGCTGTTGTAAATATGAATCCACTGGCATAACTTCTTATAGCATCACAGATTACGTTTGAAGAAGCAATATATCCACCCATTGTTCCAAATGCTTTTCCTAATGTTCCTTGAATTATATCAATAGAATTTTGTAATCCTAATTCTTCAGTTACACCCGATCCTTTATTTCCATACATACCAACAGCGTGAACTTCGTCTAAATAAGTTAATGCTTTATATTTTTTTGCTATTTTTGATATACCGCTGATATCTCCAAAATCACCATCCATAGAGTAAATAGATTCAAAAATAATAACTTTAGGCTTTTTTTCTGGATATTTTTTTATTAAAGCTTCTAAATGGTTTAAATCGTTATGTTTAAAAATTTCTTTTGATGCTTTTGATTTTTTTATACCTGAAATTATTGATGCATGATTTTTTTCGTCAGAAAAAACAACTACGTCCTTTAATAAATTTAAAAGGGTACTTATAGTTGATTCATTTGCAACGTATCCAGATGAAAACACGATAGCTTTTTCTTTCGAATGAAGGTTAGCTATTTCATTTTCTAAATGTACAATAGAACTACTGTTTCCAGATATATTACGTGTTCCACCTGAACCTGTTCCCATTTTTTTAATTGAATTTATCATTGAATTTATAACAAGTTTATTTTGACTCATGCCTAGATAATCATTTGAACACCAAATAATTACATCATTTTTTTTTGAATTTGTTATCCACGATGCATTTGGATGTTCACCAACTTTTCTTTCAATTTCGTTGAAATGTCTGTATCGACCCTCTATTTTAAGTTTATTTATTGATGTTTTAAAAATATCAGAATAATTCAATGGTTTACCTACATGTTTATGACTTAAATAATACTATTTTCGAAATTTACAACGTATTATTTGTCAAATTATTAGCACAGATTTTAAGCAAAATTTAAATTTTTATTTTAGTACTTGAACTTTTTTAAAGATTTTATATAACAAGTCCTATTTAAATTTTTGGAAAGTGTAAAAGTGAGCTCGTCAAAAAAAATTAAAGTTACAACAGATTATTTTGAAAACGGTGCTGATCGAGGTGGCATACTTGGAAATAGAATTATTCTACCGGAAAATTATATGCCTTCTATTGATGAAGAATTTATGAATGACAACCAATTGGAGTATTTTAGACAAAAATTAATTAATTGGAAATCAGAACTACTGAGTGAGGCAACTGATACTAAAGGTACCCTTTCTTCTGAAGGTTTACAAAGGCCTGATATGGCTGATAGAGCCCAGGTAGAAGCAGACGCATCTATTCAGTTGCGAACTAGAGATAGAGAAAGAAAACTTATTAGCAAAATCGATGCTGCATTAAGAAGAATAGATTTAAAAACATATGGATTTTGTGAAGAAACAGGTGAGCCAATTGGATTAGGTCGTTTAAAAGCAAGGCCAATTGCTTCCTTAAGTGTAGATGCGCAAGAACGTCACGAAAAAATGGAAAAAATTCACAAAGACGAATAATACTTATTAATCTGACTAATTACTAGTATAGAACAAAATAAGAACATTTATTGACAAAAGAACAAAAGGTGAATATTATGTGCAATAATTATTAGTTGAAAGAATTGTAATCGTGTGTAAGTAAGGAGATAGAGAATGAGTGCTGAGGTAATAAAAATGTCAAATCAAGATAAAGATAGAAACATAGCTTTAGAATCTGCTATTGGTCAGATAGAGAAAGCTTTTGGTAAAGGTTCTGTTATGAAATTAGGTACATCTGGAGAAAATTTAGATGTACAAGCTATATCTACAGGTTCGCTAGGTTTGGATATAGCTCTTGGTATAGGTGGTTTACCTAAAGGAAGAATTGTAGAAATTTATGGACCTGAAAGTTCAGGTAAAACAACGCTAGCATTGCATGTTGTAGCTGAAGCGCAAAAAACAGGAGGGACTTGTGCGTTTATAGATGCGGAACATGCTCTTGATCCAGTATATGCAAAAAAATTAGGAGTAAATATTGACGATCTACTAATTTCTCAACCTGATGCAGGAGAACAGGCATTAGAAATAGCTGACACATTAGTTAGATCAGGAGCTATATCTGTTTTAGTAGTTGATTCTGTAGCAGCATTAGTTCCTAGAGCTGAATTAGAAGGGGATATGGGTGACAGTCATATGGGTCTGCAAGCTAGGTTAATGAGTCAAGCTTTAAGAAAGTTAACCTCATCAATTTCTAAATCTAATTGTTTAGTAATATTTATAAATCAAATTAGACAAAAAATAGGAATTATGTTTGGTAATCCAGAAACAACTTCTGGTGGAAATGCCCTTAAGTTTTATGCCTCTGTTAGATTGGATATAAGAAGAATAGGAGCAATTAAAGACAAAGATGATATAATAGGGAATCAAACCAGAGTAAAAGTTGTAAAAAATAAGGTTGCACCTCCATTTAGAACAGTTGAATTTGATATTATGTATGGTGAAGGTATTTCTAAAAATGGGGAGATAGTTGATCTAGGAGTATCTGCAGATATAATTGAAAAATCTGGGTCATGGTTTTCATATAACGATCAAAGGATAGGTCAAGGCAGAGAAAATGTTAAAAACTTTCTTAATGAAAATTCTGAAATCGCTAAAGAAATAGAGGATAAAATTAAGGGAAACACAGTTCTAGTTGAAGAAATTTTAATGAATCCTGAACAACAAATACCTGAAGAATAAAAATAATTTTATTGAAGTTTTGTATTTTGTTAAATTGATGTTATCAAGGGATGTAGATAATAAGCTAGTTTAATACATGAATAAGACTAAAAATTCAGTAAATGCAATTCGTTCTAAGTTCATAAATTATTTTAATAAAAATGATCATGAGGTTATAACTTCGAGTAATCTTGTGCCGAACAATGATCCAACTCTACTTTTTACAAATGCTGGTATGGTTCAGTTTAAAAATGTTTTTACTGGATTAGAAATAAGAGACTACAGTAGAGCTGTAAGTTCGCAAAAGTGTCTGCGTGCTGGTGGAAAGCATAATGATCTTGAAAATGTAGGTAGAACAGCTAGACATCATACATTTTTTGAAATGTTAGGTAACTTTTCCTTTGGAGATTATTTTAAAGAGAAAGCAATATTCCAAGCTTGGGAACTTTTAACAAAAGAGTATGGTCTTCCAAAAGAAAAATTACTAGTGACAATTTTTCATGATGATACGGAGGCCGAAAATTTATGGAAAAAAATTTCTGGATTAAGTGATGAAAAAATAGTCAAAATTAGCACAAGTGATAATTTTTGGAGTATGGGCGACACAGGTCCTTGTGGTCCTTGCTCAGAAATATTTTATGATCATGGTCCTTTGATTGAAGGAGGACCTCCTGGTTCTAAGAATGAAGATGGTGATAGGTTTATTGAAATTTGGAATTTAGTGTTTATGCAATTTGAACAAATTTCTAAAGATGAAAGAGTTAATTTACCTAAGCCAAGTATTGATACAGGGATGGGTTTAGAAAGAATATCAGCCGTTCTACAAAACACTCATAATAATTATGAGACAGACATGATGAAAGATCTAGTTGAGGCTTCTTCATTAGTAACAGGTGTAGAAAAAACAAAAGATAATATTGTATCTCATAGAGTAGTAGCGGATCATTTAAGATCAATTTCTTTTTTAATTGCTGAGGGAGTTTTACCTAGTAATGAAGGTCGTGGATATGTCCTAAGAAGAATAATGAGAAGAGCAATGCGTCACACTCATCTTTTAGGCGCAAGTGATCCGGTGATATTCAAGTTAGTTAAATCTTTAATTGAACAAATGGGTGAGGCTTTTCCAGAATTAATAACTCAAAAATTGGCAATAGAAAACACAATAAAGGATGAAGAAATTAAATTTAAAGATACACTTGATAGAGGTATGAGTTTATTAGTGAATGAAATAGACAAGAAAGTTTCTCCAGGCGTACTTTCAGGTCAAAAAGCTTTTGAATTATATGACACCTTCGGATTTCCATTAGATTTAACAGAAGATGTATTAAAGTCATATGGATGGAAGGTTGACCACCAGGGTTTTGAAAAATCTATGAATCAACAAAAAATTAAAGCAAGACAGGCTTGGGCAGGTTCAGGTGATGATTCTTATAATCAAGATATTTTAAAATTATTATTAGAATTACCATCTACTAAGTTTAAAGGATATGATAAAAATACTTTTGAAACTAAAATTGATTTAATTATAAAGAACAATAAAATTTTAGATAATGTAATAGCTAATGAACAAGTAGAAATTATATTCAATGAGACAATTTTTTATGCTGAATCTGGTGGCCAGATATCTGACAAAGGGGTTATCGTAGGAAAAAATTCTAAGGCAAATATTTTAAATTCTAAAAAAGTTACTGTTGGAAACGGTAAAATTATATTTGTTTCAAAAATAGAAGTTATATCAGGAAGATTTACAGTTGGTGATATAATTAAACAAGTAATAGATTTAGATTTCAGAAAACAAATATGTTCACATCATTCAGCAACCCATCTTCTACATGAAGCATTAAGACAAAAATTAGGTTTGCATATTGCTCAAAAAGGTTCATTGGTTACAAATGAAAAACTAAGATTTGATTTTAGTCATCAAAAACCAATTTCTGCAGAATTAATTAGAGAAATTGAAGATGAAGTAAATTATAGAATATTTTGCAATGATAAAGTTATTACTAAAGTTATGTCTCCTGATAAGGCTATTAAAAAAGGAGCTATAGCTTTATTTGGAGAAAAATATGGAGATGAAGTTAGAGTAGTATCAATTGGAAAAAGTATAGATAATGAAAGAGGAGCTTGGTCAGTTGAATTATGTGGAGGCACACATGTAAAAAATACTTCTGAAATTTCAACCTTTAAAATATTATCAGAGACTGGTGTTTCATCTGGAGTTCGTAGAATTGAAGCTTTAACAAATACGGCTGCAATAAACTATTTTAACAATGAGATAGATAAAATTAGATATATATCTTCTTCTTTAAAAACAAATAGTACTCAAGTCACAAAAAAAATAGATCAATTAGTCTCAGAAAATCAAAAAATGAATAAAGAATTAAAACTTCTTAAAAATAAATCTCATCTAAATTTTGATAATAATTTAACGAAAGAAACACTAAATGGAATAGTATTTGAGTATAAAATTTATGATGATTTAGTAGTTAAAGATTTAAAGCCAAACGCTGAAAATTTTATTAAAAACAATAATTCAAATATTGTTTGTTTAATTAGTAAAATTGACAATAAAGCTTCTATTGTAGTTGCTGTAGAAAAAAGACTCACCTCTAAATTTAGTGCAGTTGAAATAGTTAATGAAGTTTCAGCGATTTTAGGAGGTAAAGGAGGTGGTGGAAGACCGGATATGGCTCAATCTGGAGGATCAGATCCTAAAAATAGCCAACAAGCTATTAATAAGATAAAAGATTACATCAAACTTAAAATTTAGAGAATATATTGTTAGAAAATTTAAACGAAGAAATAGTATCCTTTAAAGAAACTGCAATTATGCAAATTGCAAATTTTGGAAGAAAATACCAATTAGAGAGTGGAAATTATATCTATCCTGCTTGGTTTGGTGAAGGTGATACATCTACAAGTCATTTAATTAACAACAAAACTATTGAGGCTTTAAATCAAGGAAAAACATTTTATACATATCAAAACGGTATACCTCAATTACGATCTGAAGTCTCAAAATATATGAATGAAGTTTTTAAAATCAATACGAAGCCTCAACATCATAGTATTGTCACAGGTGGAATGATGGGACTTAGGTTGATTTGTGATTTAATTATTAGTGATGGTGATGAAGTTATAATGATTGGTCCTGTATGGCCTAACATAAGATCATCAGTTTTATTAAAAAAAGGTAACATAAAAGAAGTTTCACTAAGATTAAAAGATAGTCAATGGATATTAGATTTTGAAAAACTTTTGAACACAATTACGCATAAAACAAAAATGGTTTTTGTTAATAGTCCTGGAAATCCAACAGGATGGGTGATGTCAAAAAAACAGCAAGAAATCCTATTAAATCATGTTCGAAAAATGGGTTGCTGGTTAATTTCTGATGAAGTTTATCATCAAATAATGTTTAATGATGATGTATCACCAAGTTTTCTTCAATTATCTAAGCAAAATGATAAATTAATAGTCATAAACTCAGCTTCAAAGAGCTTCAATATGACAGGATGGAGAATAGGTTGGATAACACATCCTGAAGAGTTAGGTCCTCACATAGCTAAATTAGTCCAAATTACAACAACGGGTGTTCCAGAGTTTCTCCAAACTGGTTTAATTTCAGCATTGCAAAACTACAAAACTCTTACCAAAGAAGTACGTCAAAATTTAAAAAAATCTAGAGATATTATGTTTGAAAGATTATTTGATTGGAAGCAAGTTGAGTGTAGTGTTCCGGAAGCTGCATTTTATGCTTTTTTTAAAGTAAAAGGCTTAAAAGATTCTTTAGAATTTGCAAAAAAATTAATCATTGATACTAATGTTGGTGTGGCACCAGGTATTGCATTTGGAGTGTCAGGTGAAGGTCATTTAAGAATATGTTTTGCAGCTCAGCAAAGCTTCATAAATGAAATTATGGACAGATTAGAGCCAGCCTTGAATTAAATTCACCAAGGCTGAATAGCATTTTTGAGCGCTTTATAACCTTCTATAAATCCAGGTCTATTATTACCATATATTCCATCAAATATATTTAGAACATTATCTAACCAATTTTTAAGTTCAACATTATCTGGATTAGCATCCAAGTATGCGTCTCTAATCAAAACAAAATGAATTCTTGGATCGTATGGTTTTTTTGTTCCATCCATGGTTTCATCACCATCAAGAAGTCTTAAAAGCATTGCATCAGCTGAACCTAGTGTTTGTTCATGAATAGGTGGTCCAGACATTCTATGCATTACCGAAGTCATGTCTCTTCCGTTACCAGTTGTATAACCCATAGACTTCCAAGCAGTATCAATATCAATATCACTATTAACATAATTAAGAATTTTTGATCCAAAATTTCTTAATGGGTCAGATATGTCTGCAAGTAAATCAGTTAATCTATCTCCATCTAAATCAGTTGCTAATACTACACATTCTTGTTTGTTAATTATATCCCACACTAATATTCCGTAATTTGTATCAGAGATATGTTGTTCTATTCTTCCAGACCAATTTTCCATACCATACTTAAAATCTTTAGGTAAAAGAGAAATTATTTTGTCAATGTTTGGCTTATGCTCTTCATAAGCATTAACAGCCCATTTACGACCAACTGTAAATTTAGTTCCTTCAAGAAGCCAAATTAAAATACCAGCATTTATTCCATCTTCCATCGCTTGTGTAGGTTTAAAAGCAACTCTTCCTAATTTATTAGTATCATTGATCATCTTTAAAAATAGACGACAAGCATAAGCCATCTGAATTCCAGGAGTGTTCATTTCAGTGTGTACAATACCAGTTTTTTCATTAACACTAAATTTAGACTTATCTTGTGAATAAGGTAAACATGGCATACATCTAACAACAGTGATTGGACCGTATGGACGAACATTACAAAAAACCCCAGCTTGTGTTCTTAAAGGTGCATTCCCAGATTTTCCCATTACAACAACTTTATTTCCTGATCCATCGTTAACATATGCATCGCCAGCAGTTGACCATTTTATAGATGTGTTTTGCATATTTCCAAACCAGCTTAATGCTTCAAGTTTTGTATCATGTCGCATTTGTGACCACATTGGAACGGCATAAAAGGGAAGATTTAAGATATCAGCGGCAGCAATAGTTCCTAATAATGCGTAAGCGTCTGTTAATGAATGGCAAACTGGATTTATAATTTCATCATGTTTTCCACCTTTCCAAACAATAGCATTTGGATACCCATTTGGCCTTATGTCGGTTTTTTGGTAAAGTTGCCCAACAACAGTTTCTAAGTCACCGCCACTAGATTCCGTAACAGCTATTTTCATTAAATCTAACATTTTATTTCCTTGTATTTTTAAGATAGGTTTAACCTAAAAGTATATCTATACATACATAAATAAATACAATTTTTAAATATTTTTTAGAAAAATTTTTAAAGAATTTATGTTTCCCAATTCCTCAAAATAATTTAAATTGTGTATTCCCATATATTCTTCTTTAATAAGATGATTAATCAAAGATATAAGAGGATCCCAAAAATTATTGAAATTGATAATTCCAACTTTTTTGTTTACAATTTGATTTAATTGACACCAAGTTAAAACCTCAAAACATTCATCAAGTGTTCCTACACCACCTGGCAAAATCAAGAAGGCATCTGATGTTTCGTACATTATTTGTTTTCTTTGATGCATATTATCAGTAGTTATAAAGCAAGTATTATGTTTTTTTGAATGTTTTGTGTCTTGTATGTCTTTTTTAACTAAAAATTTAGGTATTATACCTGTTGTTTTAGAACCATACTTAATAGCTGTTTCTGATACTGATCCCATTATGCCATTTTCACCACCACCAAAAACAATGTCAAAATTATTTTCAGCAATGATTTGACCAACAGTTCTAGCAGATTTTATGTTCTCACTATTTTTACCTGATTTAGAGCCACCAAATACACATATTTTTTTTTTCAAAACTACCTCGCACAAATAACAAACTTAAAAAATTTATATATTAATCTAATAATTTATCTTAAAATAAAATTTCGGTTTTTAACAAGGTTTTCTATGAAGTCTTCAAAAGTAATATATTTTTTAATAACTGGTGCAATAACAGCTATTTTAGCTCTGTTCGTAGCCTTTTATGAAACTGAAACTGCTGATGAAAAAGAGGTGGTTGTACCACTAGTAAATAAAGTAGTTGACGCTAAGAAAATTGAAATTAAACCAACAAGAGAAGAAACTGCTGAGACATTAAAATTAGAAGTTGTTAGGGTAAGACCAGATGGAAGCCTTGTTATTGCAGGGAAAGGATTGCCTAACTCAAAGATAGAAATCATTTCTAATTCAGAAGTAATTGCTATTACAACTAGTGATAAAATTGGTGATTTTGTTGCTGTACCACAAAAGCAATTAAATAGTGGAGAATATTTTCTATCTTTTAGGCAAACAACAAAAGATAGTAAAGTAGTAATTGCAAATAAATCTGTCGCAATAAATGTTACTGGAAAGAAAGATGATCTTCCAATTGTAGCTATTGTTGATAATCAAGGAAAATTAGGTGCCAAAGTGATTCAAGCTCCTGGCTTAGAAAAAAAAGAGCAGATTATAAAAAATAATAAACAAATAAACACGAAAACTATTCAAGAGCCTCAAATTAGAATCCTGGCATTAACACATGACTCAAAATCTGGACAACTTATACTATCAGGAATAGCTCACAATGGCGTGCAAGTCAATGCTGGCTTTACAGGTAAAGAAACTTCCTCAACTAAAATTATTAATGATGAATGGACTTTATCTGTTCCAGGTAATTTGATTGTAGGAAAACAAAAAGTTTTTGCGGTTCTTTTAGGAAAAAATGGTAAAGTATTAAGTGAAAATTCCATAATAATTAGTGGTAAAAGTATTGAAAATGCAAATGGGAAAACATTAATTATTGTTCAAAAAGGAGATGCCTTATGGAATATAGCATATCAAAGGCTAGGATTAGGTAATCGTTATATTGATATTGTTGAATTAAATAAAGATAAAATTAAAAATCCTGATCTGATTTATCCTAAACAACTTTTCATAATTCCAGATAAATTCAATTAAAAATTATATTTTAATGTTTGATAAACAGATAAATAAAATTTTAAAACCAACTTTAGATGTTTTAGCGAAAAATTTATCACAATTTAAAATACAAGCAAATGCTGTAACTGCTGCAGGGTTCTTTTTTGGACTTTGTTGTTTTTATTTTATCGTAAACAATATGTTTATCTACGCATCTATTTTTTTATTTCTTAATAGATTTTGTGATGGATTGGATGGAGCTTTAGCAAGATTAATTGGACAAACAGATATTGGCGCCTTTTATGATATTGTATCAGACTTTTTGTTTTATTCATTATTTCCTTTATCATTTATACTTTTAGATATAGAAAACACTTACCCAATATGTTTTTTATTATTGAGTTTTGTTGCCACTCAAACAACGTTTCTTGCTTCAGCATGGATTATAGAAAAGAATAAATTGTTAATTTCTGAAAACCAAAAAAAATCGTTTTTTTATATTGGTGGAATTACTGAGGGGTTTGAGACAATAATTTGTTTTATTATGATGATTATATTTTATGACTACATAAATTATATAGCATATATTTTTGGGACATTATGTTGGATAACTTTTACAACAAGAGTAATTTTTATAAGAAAACTACTTAAAACATAAAATACAAATTTATTTTGTTCTAAATTTATAATAAATTATTCATACAACGATTTATACGGTAATTATAAAATGAGTAAAAATATTAAACATTTGACAGATGAACAATATAGAATAACCCAACAACATGGAACAGAACCTGCATATTCTGGAGCATATTGGGATAAAAAAGATGTTGGTAACTATAAATGTATTTGTTGTAATACAGTCATTTTTTCTAGTGAAACAAAATATGATTCAGGAACGGGTTGGCCTTCTTTTTATAAACCAGTCTCAGAAGAAGTTCTTGGAAAATCAGTTGATAATTCTTTTTTTATGAAAAGGACAGAGGTGCATTGTTCAAAATGCAATGCACATCTAGGGCATGTTTTTCCTGATGGACCAGAACCTACAGGTTTAAGATATTGTATAAATTCTGCCTCTTTAAATTTTCAAAAAATTAATAATAATTAATTTATGTTAGGTTCCTCAAAAATTTATGGATGTCTTGCTGATCCAATTGATCATGTTAAAGCTCCAACTATTTTTACTTCAATTTTTAAAGAAAAAAATATTGATGCAGTAATGATTCCTATTCATGTAAATAAAGATAATTTAAAAAATGTAATAGATTCTCTAAAAAATATAAAAAATTTTAAAGGAATGACAGTTACCATTCCTCATAAAACAAATGTTGCTAGTTTATGTGACCATCTTGAACAAGATGCTGAATTTACCCAATCTGTAAATTGGATTAAATTTGACAAAGATAGAAAATTAATTGGAAATAATTTTGATGGACAAGGATTTGTCACTGGTTTTTTATCACAAAATTTTTTAATAAAAAATAAAAAAGTTTGTATTTTTGGAGCTGGAGGCGCTGCAGTTTCTATAGCGTGTTCATTAGCAAAACAAAACATTAAATCTTTGAAAATAATTAACCGTAATTTTGAAAAAGCCAATGAATTGATGAAAAAAATAAAAGTTATTGATAAGGATTTATTTATAGAAGCAACTGGATATAGGGATATATACTTTTTACAAAATTACGACATAATAATCAATGCTACTAGTTTAGGTTTACATAAAGACGATAAACTTCCTTTCGATGTAAGTAAAACTTCACCCACAACCGTTATTGCTGATATTATTATGCAACCTGTAGAAACTGAACTATTAAAACAAGCAAAAAATTTAAGTCGGCCTGTTCATTATGGAAAATATATGATAGAAAGTCAGATTGACTTAGCTGGTGAATTTTTAGATCTATGGTAGTGAAGGTAAATTAATGGAAAACAACTTTGTTTGGGATGAAGATAAATTAAATAAATTAAGAAAACTTTGGGATGATGGCTTGCCAATTACTAAAATTGGAAACGAACTTGGTGTATCTAGAAATGCAATTGCTGGTAAAGCTCATAGAATGGGTCTGCCAAAAAGAAATTCTCCTATTTCTAAGTCAGGAGATCCTAGAAAAAATCAGGAAACAATTTATTCAGATAAAAGCAGGGCATTACCTCTGAAAATTATGTTAAGAGATGTTGAATGGTCTAGAAACAGGTGTTGTTGGCCTATTGGAGATCCAAAATTACCTGGCTTTTCATTTTGTGGTACTTCAATAATACCTGGAAGACCTTATTGTGAAGAACATTCAAATTTAGCATATACTAATACCAGAGAAAGCTAAAATAATGTATTATGAAACAAGTAGTTAAAAAAAGATCTAATTATAAACCATTATTTTGGCTGACCAAGGATACATTTTTAGAGTTTTTAATATTTGATAAATATACCATAGTTAAATCTCAAATATTTTTTCAAAAAAATAATTCTCAGATCATAAGTCATTATAATTTAGAAAGTCATATAGAATTAAATGGGGTCGACTTAGTTACTACAAAGTTTGAACTAATGCTTGACGATGATCAACCTAAAAATATTAAAATTGAAAGTCTAAAAAAACAAAATGAAGCCTTTATAATACCGGTACCTGTTAATAAAACTTTTGTTAAAATAATTACTGAAGTAAAAATATATCCTTCAACTAACAATTCCTTAGAAGGCTTATATCAAAGCAATGATATGCTATGTACTCAATGTGAAGCAGAGGGTTTTAGAAAAATCACATGGTTTCCAGACCGACCTGATAACTTGAGCTTATTTACAGTAAGAATAGAGGTAAAAGATAAATTCAAAACAATCCTTAGTAACGGTAATTTAATTGAAGAAGGTGTTATTACAGCTAAAAATGGAAAATGTAATAGGCTATTCAAAGTCTGGCATGACCCATTTCCAAAGCCATCCTACTTATTTGCGTTGATTGTTGGTAATCTAGAATGTAATAAATCTAAATATACAACATCATCAGAAAAAGAAATTAAAATCAATATTTTTAGCGAATTAGGAAAAAAAAAATTTACTAATTACGCAATGAACAGTCTAAAAAAAGCTATGAAATGGGATGAGGAAAAATATGGATTAGAATACGATTTAGATACTTTTATGATAGTAGCTGTTAGTCATTTCAATATGGGTGCTATGGAAAATAAAGGTCTAAATATCTTTAATTCAAAATTTATTTTAGCAGATAAAAAAACTGCTACTGATAAAGATTTACAAAATATAGAAAGTATCGTTGCTCACGAGTATTTTCATAACTGGACTGGGAATAGGATAACTTGTAGAGATTGGTTTCAACTAACTCTGAAAGAAGGACTAACTGTTTTTAGAGACCAAGAATTTTCAGCTGATATGAATAATAGAGGTGTAAAAAGAATAGAAGATGTTTCATTACTACGATCAGTTCAGTTTTCAGAAGACGCTGGATCAAATAGTCATCCTATAAGACCTGATGAATATAAGGAAATTAGCAATTTTTATACTCCAACAATCTATGAGAAGGGAGCGGAGGTTGTTAGAATGATTTATAATTATCTCGGGGATTCTTTATATAAAAAAGGAATGAATTTATATTTTAAAAGATATGACGGCAAAGCAGTTACGTGCGAGGATTTTATAAAAGCATTAGCTGATGGTAGTAAATCAGATTTAAATATGTTTAAAAAATGGTATTCTCAATCTGGTACTCCTAATTTGAAAATTACAAGAAAACAGAATGATTTAGGATTAGAGCTCAAATTTTCTCAAAGCATCAATGATAAAATTAGTAATTTACCTATTCCAATAAAAATTGCTTTCTTAAATCAAAAGGGTTCCTTTGTTAAATTTAGTCTCAACAAATCAAAATTAAAATATGAACATGTTTATTTACTATCCAAAAGCAATGATAAGGTCTCTATAATTTGTAATAAAAAAGATATCACTCCTTCATTAATGCGAGATTTCTCTGCCCCTGTACTTTTAAAAACAGATATCAAAATTGATGAGTATATTCATATACTTAAATTTGATGATGACTCTTTTAACAAATGGGACGCTGCTCAAAATTTATATCTACAATGTTTTTTAAAAAAATTTAGCTCAAATATTTTAATAAAATCACTAAGAGAATTAATTTTAGAAAAAAAAGTAAACCATTCATTAATGTCGTTACTTTTAGAATTACCATCTCGAACCACATTTGAAAATTTGTCAAATAATGTAGATCCAGTGTCAACATTCAAAAGTACAAAAAATTTTATAAAAATAATTGCTAAGGGCTTACAAGAAGTTTTTGAGATTAATGCTTTAAAACTTTACAATAAAAAAATTCAAGATGATAAATGCTCTGGAGAAAGACTGTTATTAGAAAAAATATTAAAATATTTAATCATCATTGAGAGCTCAATAGGATTTAAGATTGCAAAAAAAATAACAGCAAGTAAAAATATGACTCTTTCAATTATTGGATTAAAATCACTTTGTTTGGCTAACAATAAGTTGGCATTAGATTACTTAAATGAATTTTACCAAAAATGGAAAAATAATGAATTAGTTATTGAAAAATGGTTTGAAATGATGTCGACTTTATACATAAAATCACAGGGTTTAGATTTAATTAAAAATTTATTAAAACACAAAGATTTTGATTATAAGAATCCAAATAAAATTAGATCTGTTTTAAGTACTTTTCAAAGAGAAAATGTATTGCTATTTCATGCAAACGACTCTTCTGGATATAAATTTATCTCTGAACAAGTTGCAATTATAGATAAAATTAATCCTCAAGCTGCAGCTAGGTTAATTTTACCCCTTACAAGATTTAAAAATTACTCTAGTGATAGGAAAAATAAAATTAAAAATGTATTAAAAAGTATAAATAAACCCTATATCTCTAACGATTTGTCTGAAATAATTGAAAAAGCACTAATTTAATTATTTTATTTTTAAAAAGTCTGGAATTTTGCCACTTTCTTTAAAATTTAAATAATTTTCCTTAGGTAAGAGAACATATTTAGGATTGTTTTTTTCTTTAACTTTATAAGTATTATTATGAGACGTTTCCTGTGAAGAAATTATCTTATCAAAGGTTGTTTTATTTACTTTTTTCATTATCAGTTTTTCAATTAATAAAATAGTTTTATTGTCATTATCATCAAAAAGTGTATACGCCTTACCTTTTTTTCCTGCTCTTCCAGTACGACCTATACGATGAACATAATCTTCTGGATTATTTGGAACATCATAATTAAAAACATGGCTTAACCCATCTATATCAATACCTCTTGCGGCCACATCAGAAGCGATGAGTAATTCAACAGATTTATCTTTAAATCTCTCAAGAGACTTAATTCTTGAGTTTTGGTCCATATTGCCATGAAGAGAAGTTGTATTGAAATTATTTTTTTTTAAAAATTTACTAACTTTGTCAATATCAGCTTTTTTATTACAAAAAATCACAGCACTTTTTATTTTATCAATACATAACAGTTTTATTAGATCATTCATTTTATTTTTACTATTTGTTTTAATAAAAGTACTATCTATGTTTTCTGATGTTGAAGAATGCGGGTTTATAATGATTTCCTTTGGATTAATTAACAAATCTTTACCTATATTTATTATTTCATTTGAGAGAGTTGCGGAAAAAAATAATGTTTGTCTTATTTTAGGTAGCATCTTGTTAATTTTAATTATATCAGGAATAAAGCCCATATCTAACATTCTATCTGCTTCGTCTATGATAAGTAATTTTACATCTTTTATTAGGACTTTACCTCTTTCTATATGGTCTAAAAGTCTACCAGGTGTGGCGATTAATACGTCTACACCTCTTGATAATTTATTTTCTTGTTCTAAAAATGAAATACCTCCAATCAACAATGCCATTTGAAGGTTTAGATATTGATTTACTTTATCAAATTCTTTAGATACTTGCATTGCTAATTCTCTAGTGGGAGCTAAAACAAGAGACCGTGGCATTCTAGATTTAGATTTTCCAGAATTTAAAATCTCAATTAAAGGTATTATAAATGACCCAGTTTTACCCGTACCTGTTTGTGCGCAACCTAATATATCTCTTCCTATTAAAATATCTGGTATAGCTTTTTTTTGTATCTCAGTTGGTACTTTATATCCTATGTTACTAATGGCTGACAAAATTTCTTTGCACAAACCTAGATGTTTGAATTTCACAATTATTACCTCATTTAAATACTATTTTTTTTAGTTTTACAAAAAGAACCAACAGTTGATTGTACTATTAAATTTAAATATCAAACTCATTTATACTACTAGCATTTTCTTGAATATACTTAAATCTAAGCTCAGGTTTTTTTCCCATAAGAATAGTTACTAAATTATCAACTTCTCTTCTTTCGTCAGCCTCATTAATATCTCTTTTTGGAATGGTTACCTTAAGCAATTTTCTTGTTTTTGATGACATTGTTGTCTCTTTTAATTGGGCAGGTGGCATCTCACCCAATCCTTTAAAACGGCTTATTAATCCCTTACCATTTAATTTTTCATTTATAATTTTATTTTTATTTTCTTCAGTTTGAGCGTAAAAGGATTTATCATTAAAAGTAATCCTATATAGGGGTGGTTGAGCTAGGTATAGATGTCCTCTTTCAATGATTTCTGGATAATGATTATAAAAAAAAGTTAACAATAAAGCCGCAATGTGAGCACCATCAACATCGGCATCAGTCATAATTATTATTTTATTATATCTAAGGTTATCTAAACTCTTAGATTTACTTTGATCTAGTCCTATAGCTTGTTTTAAATCGTTAATTTCTTTATTAAGTGACATTTTTTCACTTGTAGCACTTGCAACATTTAATATTTTTCCTTTTAAAGGTAATACAGCCTGGGTTATTCTTTCTCTTGCTTGTTTTGCAGATCCTCCTGCACTGTCTCCCTCAACTATGAAAAGTTCAGACTCTTCAAATTTATCACTTGAACAATCAGCTAACTTTCCAGGTAAACGTACTTTTTTTGAAATAGTTTTAAGTGAAACTTCTTTTTCTTTCTTTTTTCTTTTTCTTTCTTCATAGTTATTTATTGTTCTATTTAATAAATCTTCACCAACATCTTCAAAGTTTGATAACCAAGTCTCAAACCTGTCTTTGATTGCTGTTTCTACAATTTTCGAAGTAAAAGTATTAACGAGTTTTTCCTTTGTTTGGCCTTGGAATTGTGGTTCTTTGATAAAAACTGACAAAATTGATCCAGTAGACACCATTAAATCATCATAAACTATTTCATTAGCTTTTTTGAAACCTTTTAGTTCAGCAAAATTTCTTATACCTTTTGTCATTGCTAATCTTAAACCAGTTTCATGTGTTCCACCAAGTGGGGTATGAACAGTGTTGCAAAAAGTTTCAATAAAACTAGTTTCATGATCAGCTAACCAACTTACAACCCACTCAACCGTTTCTTGATCAATATTAACATTTCCATGGAATAAAGAAGAGGTAAAAAATGGAATTGAGGAAGTTTTTTGTTTCATATAGTCTAAAATTCCATCGGCGTAGCAAAATTTTTTAGCAGATGGTAAAACAGTATTTGTTTTTAAAAGTGACGGATCACACTTCCAATTTATTTGAACTCCTTTAAAAAGATAAGCTTTGTTTTCCAACATATTAAAGATTTTAATAGGATTAAATAAATTATTTTCACCAAATATTTCAGCATCGGGTTTGAAAGTAATAGATGTACCATTATTTTTTTTTATTTTATCTTTTTTTGAAAGTGTTGTAGTTGCTAAACCTCGTGAGAATTCTTGCACATATAAATATCCATCACGTATAACTTCTACTTTCATGAATGAAGAAAGTGCATTTACAACTGAAGCACCAACGCCATGTAACCCTCCTGATGTTGTATAATTTTTATTTGTGAATTTTCCACCAGAATGGAGAGTAGTCATTATAATTTCTAAAGCAGATTTGTTCTTAAATCTGGGATGTTTATCTACGGGTATACCTCTGCCGTTATCTGAAATAATTATTGTATTATCACTAATAAGATTTACATTTATAGTAGTAGCGTGATTAGCAACCACCTCATCCATAGAATTATCAATTATTTCAGTTGCAAGATGGTGTAAGGCATTATTGTCAGTGCCACCAATATACATACCTGGTCTATGACGAACAGGTTCTAAGCCTTCTAAGATTTCAATTTCAGAAGCATTGTAATTATCCAATAAATTTTTTTTCATATAAATTATTTAACTTTATTTTGTGTTTAAAAAAATTATACATACAATATCTAGCAATATTTAGAAAACTTTCCAATAAAAAACCCAACACATGGTTGGGTTTTTCTAATATTTAGTTAACTTTAACTAGAGTAATACATTTTAAACTCAACTGGATGTGGAGCATGTTCAAACTCAATAACTTCCTCCATTTTAAGGTCAATATAAGCTTCAATTTGGTCTTCTGTAAATACATCTCCTTTGGTTAGGAAAGACATATCACTTTTCAAAGCATCCACCGCTTCTCTCAATGAACCACAAACTGTGGGAATATCTTGTAATTCACTTTCGGGAAGTTCATAAAGGTCTTTATCCATTGGTTCACCAGGATGTATTTTATTTTGTATGCCATCTAGACCAGCCATTAACATAGCAGAAAATGCTAGATAAGGATTGGCAGTTGCATCTGGAAATCTTACCTCTACTCTCTTACCATTAGGACTTCCAACAAAGGGTATTCTACAAGAAGCTGATCTATTTCTCGCGGAATATGCTAAGAGTACAGGAGCTTCAAAACCAGGAATTAATCTTTTGTATGAATTTGTTGATGGGTTAGTAAAACAATTAATTGCTTTTGCGTGTTTTATAATACCACCAATATAGTGTAAACATGTTTCTGATAGACCAGAATATTCGCCACCAGCAAAAACTGGTTTACCATTTTTCCAAATTGATTGATGAGTATGCATCCCAGTACCGTTGTCTCCAGCTACAGGTTTTGGCATAAAAGTTGCTGTTTGACCAAATGAATGAGCTACATTATGAACTGCATATTTGTATAGTTGGACATTATCTGCGGTATCTATCAAAGTACCAAATTTTAATCCTAACTCATGTTGAGATGGAGCAACTTCATGGTGATGCTTTTCCATCGGAACTCCCATATCAACTAATGACAATACCATTTCACTTCTCAAGTCCTGTGCAGAATCTACTGGTGGAACAGGAAAATAACCACCTTTGATACCAGGTCTATGACCCATGTTACCTTCTTCAAAATCGCTACCCGAGTTATACGGACCTTCAGTCGAATTTATTTTATAGAATGATGAATTCATTTCAGCTTGGTATTTAACATCGTCAAATACAAAAAACTCAGGTTCAGGACCAAAATAAGCAGTATCACCAACTCCTAAACTTTCCATATATTTTAAAGCTGCCTTAGCTGTTGATCTAGGGTCTCTTTCGTAAGGATTACCAGATATGGGGTCTAAAACATCGCAAAAAATTGATAGTGTTGGCTGTGAAAAGAATGGATCAACTATCGATCTTGAACAATCAGGCATTAGTTTCATGTCAGATTCATTTATAGCTTTCCATCCAGCAATTGATGAACCATCAAACATAAAACCTTCCGCCAATGATTCTTCATCTATTGTACTTACGTGCTGGGATAAGTGTTGCATTTTGCCTCTTGGGTCAGTAAATCTTAAATCTACAAACTGGATTTCCTTTTCTTTTATTATATCCATGATTTTTTTTGCGTCAGACATATTATCTACTCCATATGTTAATTAAATAGCTTCATTTCCTTTTTCACCCGTTCTAATTCGGATGGCTTTTTCGATTGATGATACAAAAATTTTACCATCGCCGATTCTACCTGTTTTAGCGGACTCTTCTATACATTCAACCGCAGAATCAACTAGCTCATCATCGACAACAATTTCTATTTTGACTTTAGGTAAGAAATCAACAACATATTCGGCACCTCTATACAGTTCAGTATGACCTTTTTGTCTTCCAAATCCTTTTGCTTCAAAGACAGTTAATCCTTGAATACCAATTAATGAAAGTGCATTTTTAACTTCATCTAATTTAAAAGGCTTGATAATTGCTTCAATTTTTTTCATTTGTAACATCCTTTGAAAAATACATATAATTAATTGCTTATTTAACAAAATAGAAATTATTTAAATTATTGAATAATAAAAAAATGATTAAAAATTAAGCATAAATCTTCAGTTAAATAATTCTTTTATTCTTGAAATAGCTTCTTCAATTGCAGAATCTGAATTAGCACATGATAATCTTATATAACCTTCACCATATTTACCAAATGATGTACCCGCAACTGTGGCCACTCCTAATTTATCAAGTAAAATATTTTGAATTTCTGTAGAGTTTTTCCCTGTTCCAGTTATATTTGGAAAACAATAAAATGCTCCATTAGGTTTTTGACAAGTAAATCCGTTTATTTCATTTAATTTGCTAAACATTAAATTAGCACGTCTTTTAAAATGATTATTCATTTCTGAAACACAGTTTTGAGGACCAATCAAAGCTTCTAATGCTGCATATTGAGAACTTGAATTAACACATGAATGAATATTAACAGCAAGTTTTTCAGCTATTTTATATAACTTATTTGGGAAAATACCATAACCTAAACGCCATCCTGTCATAGCATAAGTTTTAGACCATCCATTTAAAATTATTAGTCTATCTCTAAGCTCAGGAAATTGTAACATTGATGTAAAATCATTTTCACCAAAACAAAATTGATCATAAATTTCGTCACTCATTAGAACAACATCTGGGTATTTTTTTAAACCTTCAACTAATTTTTCTAGTTCACTTCTAGGAACAACTCCACCTGTTGGGTTTGCGGGACTATTAATAATAATTAAACTAGTTTTAGCATTAATTTTACTAAGTATGTCTTCAGCTGAAAATGAAAACCCTTTATCTTCTCTTAGTTGATAAGGTATTGATTTGGCGCCTGAATAATTTATCGCTGATTCATAAATTGGAAAACCTGGATTTGGATATAAAATTTCTTTATTTTTTTCACCCATCAACATTGCTGAAAAAAATATTATTACTTTAGCTCCAGGTACAATCATAATATTTTCTGGTACAACATTTTGATTATATCTTTTTTTAATATCAACTGAAACCGCTTCTCTTAGACTTGGAATACCAGTAGATTGTGTATAGCCATGATGTCCATCTCTTAAAGCCTTTATACCTGCCTCAACAATATGTTCTGGTGTTTTAAAGTCTGGCTGACCGATTCCCAGATTTATAATGTTACGTCCTTCAGAAGCTAGTTTATTTGCCTTTGCTAATACAGTGAATGCAGTTTCAGTTCCAAGATTGTAACTTCTAGATGCTAAATCATAATTACTTTTCATTTAATAAACCTTGATTAATTCCAATTTATTAAATATTTATACCTAACTATATTTAAAATAAAAGTTTTATTGAATAATTTAAATTCTATGTAAATGTTAAGAAACTATTATGGCGGGTGTAGCTCAGTTGGTTAGAGCGCGGGTTTGTGGTACCTGAGGTCGCCGGTTCGAAGCCGGTCACTCGCCCCATTTTTGATCATTCTAACTTGACCTTTGCGCTTTCCTAAGTTAGCTATTTGGTTAATACATGTGTTTTTATATGCGGGCGTGGCGGAACTGGTAGACGCGCAAGATTTAGGTTCTTGTATCGAAAGGTGTGGGGGTTCAAGTCCCTTCGCCCGCACCAAAAATTAAAAATGACTTTCAGTTTTAAGAGGTAAATTCAAAATGACTGTTACGCAAACCTTATCAGAAGGACTAAAACGAGAATTTGAGGTAATTATAACTAAGAAAGAAATTGAAAAATTAGTTAATCAAAAGCTTGAGAGCATAGCTAAAGAGGCTAATCTTCCAGGTTTCAGGCCCGGAAAAGTTCCTGTTTCAGTTGTTAAAAGCAGGTTTGGAAAACAAGTTCTTGGTGAAGTAGTAAAAGAATCGGTAGATATTGCTACTAAAGATACGATGGAAAAAAATAAATTAACTCCATCTTCTCAACCTAAGATAGAAATATTGTCATTTGAAGAAGGAAAAGATTTAAAGGCAAAATTATTAATTGAAATAATGCCTAATTTTGAAATACCAGATTTATCATCTTTAAATGTAACCAAACCAGTCGTCAAGGTGAGTCAAAAAGAAATTAATGATGCAGTTGAAAAAATTGCAAAAGAAAATGTTGGCACAAAAGAAATTGACAAAGATAGACCTGCAAAAAAAGGTGATACACTTGTTATTGATTTTATTGGTAAAGTTGATGACAAACCATTTGAAGGTGGACAAGCTAAAGGTCACAACTTAAAGTTAGGATCCAACACATTTATTCCTGGATTTGAAGATGCATTAATTGGATCTTCAAAAGGAAAAACCATGAATGTTAAAGTTACTTTTCCAAAAGATTACCAAGCTAAGAATTTGGCAGGCAAGGATGCTGTTTTTGAAACAAATGTGAATGAAATTAGAGAAGATGTTGATGTTAAAATAAACGACGAATTTGCAAAAACATTAGGTATGAATGATTTAGAGGCTTTACAAAAAGCTGTATCAGAGCAGATTTCAAAACAGCATGAGCAACAAAGTCGTGATAGAGCAAAAAGACAAATATTAGATAAGTTAGCTGATGCATTGTCTTTTGATTTACCAGAAACTTTAGAAAAAGAAGAATATGATAATATATGCAAAGCTATGAATCCTAATTCAAAACCGGATAACGATAAAAACCTCGAAGCAAATCCAGATCCCGATAAAGGCATGTCAAAAGAAGAAAAATTAGATGCCTCTGCAATAGCAAAAAGAAGGGTTAGGTTAGGATTGTTACTTTCGGAAATAGGAAGAAAAAATAATATTAAAGTTGAAGAAGAAGATACAAGAAATGCGATGATGAGAGAAATACAAAAGTATCCAGGCCAGGAAAAGCAAATCATGGACTATTTGAAGAACAATCCTGAAGCACAACAGCAATTATCAGGCCCAATATTCGAAGATAAAATCATTGATTTTATTTTAGAATTATCAAATGTTAAAGAAAAAATAGTGACTGTCGAAGAACTTTATAAAGAAGATGCAATTGATTTGAAAAAAGAAGCTAAAAAAGCAAAAAAATCAAATAAAGTTGTTGATAAAAATAAAACAAAACAACCAGGAAAAAAAATATCAAAAAAAGCCTAATCTAGATACAAAAAATTATTATTCGAGGAGTTTAAAATTATGATCAAAAAAAAATATGATCCGGTTTATTCAATAAATGAAATTGGTGCATTAGTTCCAATGGTAGTAGAACAAACAAACCGAGGCGAAAGGTCGTATGATATTTACTCTAGACTTTTAAAGGAGAGGATCATTTTCCTTGTAGGTCCCGTTGATGATAATTTAGCTTCATTAGTTTGTGCTCAATTATTATTTTTAGAAGCAGAAAACCCAAAAAAAGATATTTCAATGTATATAAACTCACCTGGTGGAGTTGTTACTTCTGGATTGTCGATATATGATACAATGGAGTATATTCGCCCCGATGTTTCAACAGTATGTATTGGTCAGGCAGCAAGCATGGGATCACTATTATTAACAGCTGGTGCCAAGAATAAGAGATACTGTTTACCCAATGCAAGAATAATGACTCATCAACCCTCTGGAGGCTTTCAAGGTCAAGCAAGTGATATTGAAATTCACGCCAAAGAAATAATTAATTTAAGATCAAGGCTAAATGGAATTTATGTTAAACATTCTGGCAAGAAAATTGCAGAAATTGAGACCTTAATGGATAGAGACACTTTTTTATCACCTGAAGATGCTGTTAAGATTGGTTTAATAGATGAAGTTGTTGAGAAAAGACCTAATATTAAATAGATATAATTATTATATTTATATTGCTTTTTAAGTAAACTTATAGATTATTATAGAATAAAGACTTTAGAGGTGAAATTATGGATGAGCAAAAGAATGAAGGAAAAAACAAAACAACTTTATATTGTTCATTTTGTGGAAAAAGTCAGCATGAGGTTAAAAAACTAATTGCTGGACCTACTGTTTTTATTTGTGACGAATGTGTTGAACTTTGTATGGATATCATTAAAGAAGAGCACCAATCTTCAATTACAAAAAATAAAGAAGGTATCCCTTCGCCTATAGAAATTTGTAAAATACTGGACGATTATGTTATTGGTCAAACAAAAGCAAAGAGAGTACTTTCAGTAGCAGTTCATAATCATTACAAACGATTAGCAAATACAACTGACGTCAATGATGTTGAAATATCAAAATCAAATATACTTTTGGTAGGTCCAACAGGGTGTGGTAAAACCTTGCTTGCACAAACTTTAGCAAAAATATTAGACGTACCTTTCACAATGGCTGATGCCACAACCCTAACAGAAGCTGGATATGTTGGTGAAGATGTTGAGAATATAATATTAAAATTATTACAAGCCTCTGATTATAATGTTGAAAGAGCTCAAAAAGGTATTGTTTACATAGATGAGGTTGATAAGATTTCTAGAAAGTCTGAAAACCCTTCTATTACAAGAGATGTTAGTGGCGAAGGTGTGCAGCAAGCTTTACTTAAAATTATGGAAGGTACTATTGCAGCTGTTCCACCTCAAGGTGGAAGAAAGCATCCACAGCAAGAATTTCTTCAAGTAGATACCACGAACATCCTTTTTATTTGTGGTGGCGCCTTTGCAGGTTTAGATAAATTAATTGCAAACAGAAATAAAGGGTCTTCTATTGGTTTTGGTGCCGAAATAATTAATGCACAAGAAACATCCACATCTGAAATGCTAAAAGATGTTGAGCCAGGTGATTTAGTTAAATATGGACTTATTCCCGAGTTTGTCGGAAGATTGCCTGTTCTAGCATCATTAGAAGATCTTGATGAAGATGCTTTAGTTACAATTTTAACAAAACCTAAAAATGCCCTTCTAAAACAGTACCAAAAACTTTTTGAAATGGAAAATACTAACCTAGAATTCAGAGAAAATGCATTAAAAGCTATTGCTCAAAAAGCAATAAGTTTGAAGACTGGAGCTAGAGGCTTACGTTCTATAATTGAAAATATACTGATGGATACAATGTTTGAATTACCTTCTGAGACTGACATTAATGAAGTTGTTATAAATGAAGAAGTAGTTACAAAAGGTACTAAGCCTATTTTAGTTCATGAAAAAAAGACAAAAGAAATAAAAAGTTCTATTTAGTATTTTTTGAACTTGAAGTTTAAAAAAAAATTCTCATTTATATCAATAGTAACGAAAAATTGTCAGAAATCATGAGGGATATAATCTTGACTAGTATAACATACCCAATCTTACCATTAAGAGACATCGTCATTTTCCCAAATATGATAGCTCCATTATTTGTAGGTAGGCTAAAGTCGATAAATGCTCTTGAAAGCGTTATGGAAGAAAACAAAGAAATAGTTTTACTAACTCAAAAAAAATCTTCAACAGAAGATCCTAGTGCTAAAGACCTATTCAACATGGGTACTTTAGGAACAATTTTACAAATGTTAAAGTTACCTGATGGTACGGTTAAAGTGTTAGTAGAAGGGAAATTCAGGTGTAAGATTGAAGAAATAATTTCGGCAGATGATTATTTAAGCGCAAAATTAAACGTTATCAAAGCTGATATTTCACAAAAAAATAATGACCATAACATAATAAATAATTTAAAAAACACCTTTGAAAAATTTTCCAAACTCAATAGTAAAATTAACTCAGATATTTTATCAACAATATCTGAAATTAATAACGAAGATGTTTTATCCGATACAATTGTTAATCATCTAGTTTTTTCAATTAATGAAAAACAATCTTTTTTAGAAATGACTGATCCGGTCGAAAGGGTTAAAAATCTATCCTTAAAAATTGAAAAAGAAATTGAGATACTTAGCTCAGAAAGAAAGATTAGAAGTAATGTAAAAAAACAAATGGAAAAAACACAGAGGGAGTATTACTTAAACGAACAATTAAAAGCTATTCAAAAAGAACTTGGAACTTCTGAGGATGGCAAAAATGAATTTGACGAATTTGAAGATAAAATTAATAAAGCAAAGTTAAGTAAAGAAGCTAAAGACAAGGCTTTATCTGAGTTAAAAAAATTAAAAAATATGAGTCCAATGAGTGCTGAAGCTACAGTTGTTAGGTCATATATAGATTGGTTGATTTCTATTCCATGGAAGAAAACAAATAAAGTAAAATCTGATATTGTAAATGCTAGAAAAATTTTAGATGCTGATCACTATGGTCTAGATAAAGTTAAAGATAGAATTATTGAGTTCCTTGCTGTTCAAAAAAGAACAAATGAAATTAAAGGTCCAATTTTGTGTTTGGTTGGTCCACCAGGTGTTGGTAAAACTTCATTGGGAAAATCGATTGCAGAAGCTACTGGCAGACAATATATCAGAATGGCTTTAGGTGGAGTTCGTGATGAGGCAGAAATAAGAGGACATAGAAGAACTTATATCGGATCATTACCAGGTAAAATAATACATGGCATGAAAAAATCATCATCAGTTAACCCATTGTTTTTACTTGATGAAATAGATAAATTAGGTAATGATTATAGAGGAGATCCTTCTTCAGCTTTATTAGAAGTTTTAGATCCAGAACAAAACAAAACATTTCAAGATCATTACCTTGAAGTTGATTATGACTTATCAAAAGTTTTCTTTGTAACAACCGCTAACACACTAAATATGCCTCAAGCTTTGTTAGATAGGATGGAAGTTATTAGATTATCTGGGTACACGGAAGATGAAAAGCTAGAAATTGCTAAAAGGCACTTGTTAAAAAAACAAATGGATAATTGCAAACTTAAAAATACAGAATTTTCAATCAATGAAGAAGCTCTAAAAATGATTATTCAATCCTACACCAGAGAAGCAGGTGTTCGAAATTTAGAAAGACAATTAGCTAAATTAATAAGAAAAGTTGTAACCTTAATTGAAAAAAATGAAGCAAAATTAATTTCCGTAACTAAAAATAATTTGCCTGATTTACTTGGGATTCCCATTTATCAAAGACTTGAGATAGAAAAAGATGATTTAGTTGGAATTACAACTGGATTGGCATGGACCGAGGTTGGTGGCGAACTTTTATCGATAGAGGCTGTAAAAGTTAAAGGTAAAGGTAAGGTGTCTGCAACTGGAAAACTTGGTGATGTTATGAAAGAGTCAGTTAAAGCTGCTGAATTTTTTATTAGATCAAATGCTTTTTCTTTTGGTTTAGATCCTTTTGATATTGAAAAACTTGATGTTCATGTTCACGTTCCTGAAGGTGCAACCCCTAAGGATGGTCCATCTGCAGGTGTTGCTATGGTTACAAGTATAGTATCAGCTTTGACAGATATAAAAGTTAAAAAATCTGTTGGTATGACTGGTGAAATCACTTTAAGAGGAAGGGTATTACCTATTGGTGGTTTAAAAGAAAAACTATTAGCAGCAAAAAGAGGTGGTATTGAAACAGTTATAATTCCAGAAGATAATAAAAAAGATCTTATTGATATACCGGATAATATTAAAAATAAGTTAAAAATTATTCCAGTTAATTCTATAGACGAGGTCATTGAAAATGCTTTAGTTGATACTCCTCAAGAGTTAAGTGTATTAGATGCTAGTAAAATAAATAAAAATGATAGTAATAATCAAAATAAATCTAGCATTTCTCATTAATTATCTGTTTTTTTTAATTCTTTACCACAATTAGCTTTATTTTCTAGTGTTATAAGGTAAAATCGGTTAGGTTAACTTAATTACTAACATAATACGGAGGTACGAATGAATAAAAATGAATTAGTTGCAAGTGTTGCTGACGCGTCAGGTCTTTCAAAAGTAGATGCTGCAAAAGCAGTTGATGGAGTTTTTGAGTCAATCACCAGTGCTTTAAAATCAGGTGGTGATGTGCGTATAGTTGGTTTTGGAACTTTTTCTGTTGCTAACCGTGCCGCTACAACAGGTAGAAATCCTAGAACAGGTGAAACAATTCAAATTAAAGCATCTAAGCAACCTAAATTCAAGGCTGGAAGTCCTTTAAAGGCTGCTGTTAATTAAATTAAACTTTAGTTTTATTAATAAGGCGTCTTTTTAAAGACGCCTTTTTAAAACTTGCCATTTGTTTTACAGATATATATTTACCCTTAATTTTACCGTCGTAAAAACTTAATGGTAAAAGTTTTTCTCCGAAAATATCTAATAATTCTGCATCTTTAAGTAAGTAGTTTGGATTTTGAGGTGATCCGTATTTCTCATTTCCTAACGAAAAGGTTTCGTAAAATAAATAACCATCATTTTTAATTAAACTTATTAATTTTTTAATTTTAGGTCTGTACAAATAGTTGACAACAATAATTACATCATAAAATTGATTAACTAATGGCCATTCTTCTGTGGTTTCGAGATCAAAGCATATTGTATTAATGTTATTTAAATTCTTATACTTATCTAATTTTTTTTGATCTTTATCGATAGCTGTTACAATAATGTTTTTGTTTAATAGTGGAATGCAATTTCTACCATTTCCAGAAGCAAAGTCTAAAAGATTTATTTTTTTCTTAATCCTTAGAGCTTCTATTTGATTCAAAATCCATTCAGAGTGCATTAAAAGAAATCCTATTTTCAAAATTTTATTTATTAAATATTTAAGTTACTTATTGTCTTTGCTAAAAAAATTACGTATAAGTTTTTTTGCAAAGGGCGGTTAGCTCAGTTGGTAGAGCATCTCGTTTACACCGAGAGGGTCGGCGGTTCGAGACCGTCACCGCCCACCAAATTTTCACATTTTTAAAATAATTCTATAATAGTTATTATATAGTTATTGTTGTTCATTCGTACTTAAATAATATTAATTAGTGGAGAAGATAAATGTCAATTTCAAAAATGCCAATTTGTATGATTACTGGTTTAGGTGAAGGTACAGGAGGGCATACTGCGAGGAGGTTTGCAAAGGCTGGATATAGATTAGCAATGATAGCAAGAACTGAGGAAAGATTAAGAAAATTTGAAAAAGAATTGCCTGGTTCTAAAGGATATGTCTGTGATGTATCTGATTTAAAACAATTAGAGGATGTATGTAAAAAAATTAAAAATGAAATGTCAGCTCCAGAAGTTCTAATTCATAATGCAGTAAAAGGTAACTTTGAATACTTATTAAAAGGTAAACCAGAGTGGTTAGAAAAAAATTTCAGAATTAATACAACATCACTTATGTATTTATCCCACTTTTTGATACCAGACATGTTAGAAAATAAAAAAGGGGTTATTATTGTAACTGGTAATACTGCCGCACATAGAGGTGTAGCTATGACACCATATTTTGCTCCTACTAAAGCTGCCCAAAGAATACTTGCACAATCATTAGCTAGGGATTTTGGTCCTCAAGGTATTCATGTTGCTTATATCACTATTGATGCATCAATTAATACTCCGTGGACTAGAGGTAGAATAGAGCACCAAAAAAATAAAAATGATATTGAATTTGTTCAACCACAAGATATAGCTGAAGAAATTTTTAGAATATCACAACAGAAGCGTTCTGCATGGTCGTTTGATGTAGAGTTAAGACCTGATATAGAAAAATGGTAATTCAACCTACAAAAGCCTTCTCTAAAACAAATTCCCCAGGATGATTATTTGCACCTTCACGGAAATTATTTTCTAACATGATTTTTTTAAGGTCATTGTTTAACCCCATTGACCCACAAAACATGAATCTATCATTAGATGAAATTGAATTTATTTTTAAGTCATTAAATAATTTATTTGATAATATAAGTTCTGTAATTCTGCCATTGAAAATATAATCATCTCTTGTCGTAGAATGATAACTTAATAATTTATTATTTATAAATTCTTGAAGTAATTCATCATCCTTACATTCTTGAATTTTACTTTGACTATAAGATAGTTCAGTAATCGTTCTACATGTATGTGTTACGATTATACTCTCAAATCTTTCATAAGTTTCAGGCTCTCTTATAAGTGCTGCAAATGGAGCAAACCCTGTTCCTGAGGAAAGTAAAAACAATCTTTTTCCAGGTCTTAATGCATCTAAAACTAATGTGCCTGTAGATTTCGGAATCACAATAACTTCATCACCAATTTTTATATTTTTTAATTTTGAAGTTAGAGGTCCATCTTTTACAATAATTGAATAAAACTCTAACTCTTCAGACCAGCTTGGTGAGCAAATAGAATAAGCCCGTAATATTGGTTTATCATTACTATCAACAAGGCCTATCATGACAAACTCGCCTGATCTGAACTTAAAACCTTTTGGTCGGGTAATACAAAAAGAAAATAAATTTTCACTCCAATGTTTGATAAATGTAACTTTTTGAAAATTTTTTGAAAAATTTGACAAATTTTTATCCTAGGTGAAAATCAACCATTATCTAATAATGATTTAGTCAAGCCAAGTAAAGCTAATTTATAATCAGGATATTTGAATTGATAACTAATCTTGTGATTAATAATATTACTTTTTACAGTCCTACTTACTTCATAGAAGGTCTTTAATATTTTAGATACTTTTTTAGAATCATACCTTACAACTTTTGGTTCAACTAAATTTAATTCATTACAAACAAATTTTATAGCATCATAATTACTTATTTTTTTCTGATCACTTATATTTAAAATTTTTTCTTTGCAGTTGTTTTTAAAAAATTGAAGAGTTAATGAAGACAAGTCTTCTACATGTATTCTGTTTGAGATATAATCTTTTTTAACAATAATTTCATTATCTCCTTTGAGATATTTGATCATAGGATGTCTATCGGGACCATAAATACCTGATATTCTAAAAATTGACGTATTTGGATTTGCTTTAATCCATTCTTTCTCGCAACAAAGCCTTATTAAACCTCTTTTAAATTTTGGTGATGGTATTGAATTCTCATTTACTACACCACTTCCATAAACTGATGTGGCAGAGTAATAAATAATAACATTTTTATTTAAAGAAATTGATTCCCTATATTTTTTTAAAACAGGATCTAAACCTGCATCATTGAATGGCACAGTTGAAACAACATTCTCATTTGTTAATTTTTTTTCAACATTATTGGTATCAAAGAAATTTAGGTAATGTATATTTTTTTCGGGATTTGCAATATTTCTTGTAATAATTGAAACATCACAACCATATCTTAGGGCGTCTTTAGCTAAATATTGGGCACTATAGCCATTTCCAATAATTGTTAATTTCATTATTAATTTTTTATACTTGCATTTTTTGTGTAATTAAATCTAATAGTAACTGTTTATGGTGCTTCGAAGATTTCTTCAAGCTTAAAATGGGAATTTGGTAATTCTATAAAGTTATAAGCCAAAGCTGTCCCCGCAACTGTAAATGCTGAGTAAGGGCTCTAATACCACTGGAAATTTTCTGGGAAGGTTGCCTAAACATTGAAGCATAAGCCAGGAGACCTGCCATAGACTGTCGCTTTGTCAACTTCCGGGTGAGTAGATGGCACGTGCAATATTAATCGTCTAGCGACTAAATTTTTTGAGTTTAAGCTCTATAACTTACTTTGCTAGGGGGTCAATGTGGCATACGTAATTATCTTCTTAATTTCCATTTTGTTAAATATTTCAAATTCTTTTTCAAATAATGAAAAACCTATTCGCATTTCAATTTATCCTACAATTATTGAAAGAGGCATTGTTGGAAGTTCTACTAAAATAATAAATTACAAAACCATTAGTAATTCGTCATATAAAACACTTGGTGACTTATTATCAAAACATTCAGGCATTTTTTTTGAAAATTTATATTACGGAATGGACGCAAAATCGACTGTAAGAATGAGAGGTTTTGGTGAGCAAGCATCGAGAAATATTATGATACTTGTAGATGGCGTTCGATTATCTGATATGACTATTGCTGGTGCAAATTTATCAAGAATACCAATTGACAATATTCACGAAATCCAAATTTTAAAAGGTGGGTCTTCCACTGTTATTCATGGAGATGGAGCTGTTGGAGGTTCAATTAATATTATTACCAAAAATCCAAATTATTTAAAAGATGATGTTAAAATTAAATCATCTTTTAAATCCTTTAATACAAAAGAAAATTCTATTTCAATTAATAAAAATATAAACGATTTTATTCTACAGACATTTGCATCAACTACTGACAGTAAAGGTTACCGAGAAAACAATAAGTTTGAAAATGATACATTTCAATTTAATTTATCTTATTTAAAAGATCCTCTGAACAGATACTCTACCATCATTAATTACTCTGACGAATATACTGGCTTACCTGGTAGTATAACATTAACTGATTTTTATACTCGTCCTAGGTTTGTTAGATCAGGTTCTATCGACAGTTTTGCAGAAGAAAAAATTCAATCATGGAAATTAAATAATGAGAAAAAAATTACAAGAGGTAAAGCTCTAACAACAATTAAATATGAAGAAAAAGATCAAAAAACTTCATCGATGTATAGTGGAGTGAATATTAAAGCAAAAACTGACTTGAGCACTTACACTTTGAGCTCCAAATTAAACAAAAAATTTACATACAATAATCTTTACATGGATACTAACATAGGTTTTGACCATTATAATTCAACTTATAGAGCCATAGGTAATAATTGGGCTGGGACACCTTATCATAACATTGCTTCTCAAAAAATAGTTGAACCCTTTGGTTTGATAAAATTTTCAAATATAACTAACCCTAATATTGAATATGAGGCTGGTTTTAGACAACACTATTACGATTTAGATGCTGACAATTATACAAACAAAAGTAGTTTATTGTCTAGAGGAAGACAAAATTATGCTTGGTCACTTGGTTTTAACTATAATTTAGACAATAATAAAAATTTTTTTGGTCATGTTGCAAGGTCATACAGATCACCGAGATTAGATGAAATAATTTCTCTAGTTAATCCTAACCCAACATCTACTGATATTAAACATCAATACTCTTATGATATTGAAATTGGTCATGAAATAAAATTGAATAACACAAATTATAGCATAGCTTTATTTAGATCACTTATCAAAAATCAAATAGTCTATAATTCTGCTGCATTTGCTAACCAAAATTTTGATCCCTCTATTCATCAAGGTATCGAGTTAGAATTCGACAGATTAATTAACCCAAATCTTAAATTAGTTTCAAATTTGAATTATATTGACTCATATTTCACAAAAGGAGTTGAAAAAGGTAATCAGACACCGTACGTGCCAAGAATATCTGGAAATTCTTCCATTTATTATAACTTTGACAACAAAACTGATTTCTCACTTGATTACAAATATATTGGTAAAAAAAGATCCGGTAATGACCCCAATTATATATTATCCAAATCTAAGTCTTATCAAGTTATAGATTTTAGCGTTAAACGTAAGACAAAAAATTTTATCATTAAAGGATCGATTAACAATTTATTAGATAAAAGATATTATACAAACTTAATTAAAAGTTATGATGATAAATCGTATGTTTATCCGCAACCTGGAAGAACTTTATTTTTAGGTTTAGAGGTTAAATTTTAACAAACATATTGTGTTTAATAACTTATTTGGTTTATATAGATAATATGAATAAAAGTTATATTGTTAGAAATTTTTTAATATTTTTAGGCTGCGTAAGTTTTGTACTTATTTTTCGTTTAATTCCTCACCCACCAAATTTCACACCAGTAATTGCTCTTAGTTTATATCTGCCTTTTATGTTTGGTGTTTGGTCTATACCTTTTTGTATACTTGGTTTTGCTATAACCGACTATTTTATTGGATTTCACAACCTATTGATTTGGACGTGGGTTGCTTTAGCTTTTACAGGATATACTTCTAAATTTTGCAAAAAAATGTTTTCAAGAATAGTTTTAAGTTTTATTGGTGCCATTACTTTTTTTATTGTTTCTAATTTCGGTGTATGGATTTCTGGTTCATATTATGAAATTTCTACCCAAGGTTTATGGAACTGTTATGTAATGGCTATTCCATTTTTCACTAACACGTTATTAAGTACTTTCCTTTTTGCAGTAATTTTTGAATTATTTATTTCAAGTAAATTTTATTATTTAATTCCAAATTTCTACAAAAAATAATAAAACTTTTTCAAGCATAAATTAATTATTCTTTTCTTGACCAAAACTTTATCTACCTCTATCAAGTATTTATAACCTTTTTTTGGGGGTGTAGCTCAGTTGGTTAGAGCGCCGGCCTGTCACGCCGGAGGTCGCGAGTTCGAGTCTCGTCACTCTCGCCATTTTATTAAGTTTTAAATCAAAAATAGAATAATATTAATTTTTAATATGATTTGTTCTTTATAAAATAGTCCATTCTGTCTACTGACTTCACATTAAATTTAACTTTTTTCTTATCTCTAATTATTTCAAGTTGTATATTAACTCCTATATCTCCTGAATTCCAAATTGACTTATAAAATTTTTTTACACTACTTACATAATTTCCATTAACTGCATGTATTATATCATTCTTTCTTATGCCAGATATATCTGAAGGTCCACCCTTACTTACTCTAGTGACAATAACTTGACCTGAAGAATCATTAGTTGAAATTCCTAAATATGGTTTCATACCTGATTTTGGACGACCATATTTTTTAAGATCATTTAAAATTGGCTTTAGGAGGTTTATTGGCACAAACATATTTCCAGGTGTTATAGTACCGGGGGAGGCTGCGTCAGCAACAAAAAGGGAGCCTATACCTAATATTTCCCCATCAGAATTAACAAGAGGAGCTCCAGCCCAAGATTGATTCATAGGTAGTGTATAAATTGGTTTTTTCAAGAAATATTCCCACCAACCTACAAAAGGTCTTCTTGAGACCATTTTAGCCATTGATCCAATTCCTTTATTAGGTGAGGGAAGAATTAACAAAACATCATCTAATTCAATTTTATCTGAATTACCAATTTTTAGCGGAATTAAATTGGCTTTAATTATAGGTGAAACTATTCCAAATCCCGATGAGTGGTCATATCCAGTCAATCTACCAGGTATTTTTTTCCCATTAGGCAGTCCTATTTTTATGTCGCTTGCTTCAATAACGATGTAACCGATAGTGAGAATATTATTTTGGTCAATTATGACACCGCTCCCTTGACGAACTGTGCCAAGACTTTTTGACGTTCTTGCTTCATCAGGAATTATTGTGTCAATACTTACTACTCCATTATAAAAATTTTGAATTTTATCTTTTGTTAAAGATGATTGATCTGCATATACAATTGAAGATACAAAAAATAATGATATAAAAAAATATTTTTGACAAATACGAAATATATATACCAAATTACACCCCCATTAAGTATGATGTAATACAAAATCTACGAGTGGCTATTACAATTTGAATCATAAAATATATTTAATAAATAAAGCAAGGAATTTTAAATTTAATGAATTGCTTTTTAACTTGTTAATAACTAAAACTATTAAATCATAATTAACTTAAAATGATGGCAAATATGAAGCTTCAATTACACCACATAAATTTGTCCACTGATAAAGTAGATGAAATGAATGAATTTTATTTAAATGTTATGAAACTTAAAACAGAAACTGAAGGATTACCTGTTTTAGAGAAGGAAAAAGGTTATTCTGGAGACGTGGCTTTTGTATCAGACGGTAAAATACAAACACATTTGGCAGAAAAAGATTTAGATGTTTGTTTTAAAACTGGTCATACAATAAATCCACTTGAAAAAGGTCATATAGCTTATCGAACAGATGACTTAGAAGCTTTTAAAAAACATTTAAATGAATTAAACATCAATTTTTCAGATTGGGGTAAGACTGCAGTAGCAGGATGGAAACAAATATTTTTTCACGATCCAGATGGAAATGTAATTGAAGTTCACGAAATAGAACAAACACAACGTTAAATCATAATTTTAAGATCATTATCAGAATGGCAGTCAAATTTGAAAAAACCCAATATTAATTTGTTGGCAGTAATTGTTGCTTTACCAGTAATTGGAATGACAATTATAGCGCCTGCTTTAACTATTATAAAGAATGATCTCAATATATCTTTTGAACATACACAATTAATTTTAACATTATATTTTACTTTCCTAGCTTTTGGTCAAATACTGTCTGGTCCTCTTTCTGATAAATATGGAAGAAAACCAATTTTAATCTTGGGAGCCTCCATCTACTCAATTTCTGCTTTTTTTGCATTTTTATCATCTAATATAGAAATTTTATTAATACTTAGATGTTTTCAAGGATTTGGTGCTGCAGCATGTTTATCTGTTGGAAGAACTATTTTAAGTGATTGTTATGAGATAAAAGAGGCGGCAAAGGAAATGTCAAAAATGACAGCTATAATGGCAGTCATTCCAATTTCTTGTTTTATCTTTGGAGGATTTCTTGCCGAATTTTTAGGCTGGAGAACTAATTTACTCGCTTTAGGATTAATAAGTCTAATTTTGATAATAGCTATGTCATTTTTATTAAATGAGACATTAATAAAAAAAGCTAAAAGTATAAGTTTTAAAAATATGTTTATAGTTTATGAAAGATTATTAAGGAACTTTTCTTTTAATTTTTTTACGATAACTACTGCAATGCAGACTTCAATGTTCTTTGCAATGAATGGTTTCATGCCATATGAGTTTGAAAGAAAAGGAGTTAGTATGTCAGAGTTTGGAATATGGTTTTCGTTTACATCTTTTGGATATATTTTTGGAAATATTATAAATAGCCAATTAAGTCCAAAAGTGGGTTTGGAAAGAATGTGTCTATTGGGAACAGTTTGCTCTTTTTGCACAGTATTAATATTTTTTGGGAATTATAATTTATTCCAAAATGGTCCTCTTGTTTTATCATTAATCTGTATGTTGTTTGGATGTTCAAATGGCTTCGCAGTAGCAAATAGTATGACTGGGGCAATAAATTCATCTAAACTAAACAAAGGTGCAGCCAGTGGTTTAATGGGTGCTTTTCAAGTTGGTTCGGGGGGGCTAGCTGGTTTCCTTATAATATATTTTGGAGGAGCTCAAAATTTTAATATATGTCTATATGCATTATTTATTATGTCAGGTATTTCGATAATATCCTCTTATCTAATATTACAAATAAAAAAAATGAGTATTATATAAATGTCCGGTATTCAAAATATTGAAATAGTAGACTCACATCATCATTTCTGGGATTTAGATAAGAATTATTATCCTTTCTTATGTGACAAAATAGATCCAGATTTTTTTTTGGGTAACTACGAAATAATTAGACAAAATTATCTTCCTGTTAATTATGAAAAGGACATAATAAATCATAATGTTATTGGCACTATTCATTGTGAAGCAGAGTGGGATAGGAATGACCAAGTTGGTGAGACAAAATGGATAGAGAATTTAGCTAAGAGAAATAAATTTCCAAATGCTATTATAGGTCATGCTTGGTTCCATACAAAAAATACAGAGACAATAATCGCTGAACAAGCAAGTTTTAATATGGTTAAGAGTATACGCTCAAAACCAAATGTAAAATTTGCAAAAAATACTACTGATTATAAATATGATGGTTCTATGCAAGATACGAAATGGAGAAACGGTTTAAAATTACTAGAAAAATATAATTTAAATTATGATTTAAGAGTTCCTTCATGGCATTTAGTAGAAGCAGTTGAAATTGTAAGGTTAATACCAAATACTAAAGTCATTATTAATCATTGTGGTTTTCCCTGGGATAGATCTGTTGATGGAATGGAATTTTGGCGAAAAGGGATAAAAGCATTATCCTTAGAGCCTAATACATTTATAAAATTATCTGAATTTGGCGTAAAAGGAGAGGAGTGGAATTTAAACGAGAATGCGAGTATAATTTACGAATTAATAGATTTGTTTAGTCCCAAAAGATGTATGTTTGCAAGCAATTTTCCTGTTAGTAAACTTAAAATAACATTTAATAATTTATTTAATAATTATAAAAAAATTGTAGAAAAATTCTCAATAGATGAGAAGAAATATTTGTTTTCAGAAACTGCCATTGAGGCTTATAATTTAGATAAATCATTGTTAAAGAAAAATTAATTTCATGCACATTACTCAATAATTTAATATTATTTTTTTTTGTGTTAATTATTATATTTCATATGGAGTTATGATTGAGTATTCAATTTACTGATATTGTTAATAAATTGCCAGCCTCTGTACCTTTTGTAGGTCCGGAAGCTCAAGAAAGAAGTATTGATCAACTTTTCAAAGCACGTATTGGGGCTAATGAGAGTGTTTTTGGGCCTTCAGAAAAAGCAATTTCAGCTATGAAAAAATACTTAAGTGAAGTCTGGATGTATGGTGATCCAGAGAACTTTGATTTAAAACATGCGCTGGCAAAAAAACATAAAGTAAATTTTGAAAACATTGTTGTAGGTGAAGGAATTGATGGTTTACTTGGATATTTAGTTAGACTGATAATAGAAAAAGGGGATAATGTTGTTACTACTGATGGCGCGTATCCAACTTTTAATTATCATGTAGAGGGATTTGGAGGAAATCTACATAAGGTACCTTTCTGTAATAACACGGAGGACTTGCATAATTTACTTGATAAAGTTAAAGAAACGTCAGCAAAGATTTTATATGTATCGAATCCTAACAATCCGATGGGAACAGTCAATAAACTATCAGATGTTCAAACATTAATCCAGAATCTTCCAAAGACCACCTTGTTATGCTTGGATGAAGCCTATATTGATTTTGTTGATGATAATTTTGTACCTAAAATTTCATTGGACACAAAAAATGTTATAAGAATGAGAACTTTTTCAAAAGCATATGGAATGGCTGGATTAAGGGTTGGGTACGCAATAGGAGAAAAAGACTTAATCCTGAATTTTGAAAAAATAAGAAACCATTTTGGCATGTCAAGAATTTCTCAAGTAGGCGCATTAGCTGCGCTAGAAGATTATGAGTTTATCAGTGATGTAATTAATAAAGTAAAATTATCGAGAAATAGAATTGCTGAAATTGCAAATAATAATAATTGTAAATTCATTCCTTCTTTTACAAATTTTGTAGCAATTGATTGTTTAAAAGATAGTAAATTTGCAAAAAAAGTACTAGAGCATTTAATTAATAACGGTGTTTTTGTAAGAATGCCATATTCATATCCACAAAATAGGTGTATAAGAGTGTCAGTAGGATTAGATAAAGATATTGATTTATTTGAAAAATATTTTCCGGTAGCATTAAAAGAAAACTATTTAAAACAATATTTCTCAAATCCTAAACTGTATTGATTAATTTAAATAAACTAGGGAGTTTTTACATGTCAACCAATTATCCAGATACCCATCTTTTTCTTAATGGAGAATGGAGAGAAGCTGTAGCAAAAGAGAGTCTTGAAATTATAAATCCAGCAACTGAAGAAGTTATTGGTAAAGTGTCGCATGCTAGAAAAGAAGATTTAAATATCGCTCTAACTGCTGCTGAAAAAGCTTTTGATAGTTGGAAAAATGTTTCTGCTTACGAAAGATCAAAAATTTTAAGAAAGGCAGCTGACATAGTTCGAAGTAAGGCAGATCACATCGCTACACTTATGACTATGGAACAAGGTAAACCAGTCATTGAAGCCAAGATGGAAACAATGGGAGCAGCCGATTCAATTGATTGGTATGCTGAAGAGGGAAGGCGTGCTTATGGAAGGATAATTCCTTCAAGAGCGCCTGAAGGAGTTTACCAATTTGTTTTCAAAGAACCAGTTGGTGTAGTAGCAGCTTTTACTCCTTGGAATTTTCCTTTAAATCAAGTTGTAAAAAAAGTCGCTGCGGCGTTTGCTGCTGGTTGTACTGCGATTGTAAAAGGACCTGAAGAAACACCAGCAAGTGTTGCTGAGTTGATTAAGGCTTTTGATGAAGCCGGAATGCCTAAGGGTTCAATAAATTTAGTATATGGTATACCCGCTGAAATTTCTGAATATTTAATTGCCCATCCTATTGTAAGAAAAGTTACCTTTACGGGCTCAACAGCAGTCGGAAAATTATTAGCTTCTCAAGCTGGAACTCACATGAAAAGAGTTACTATGGAACTCGGTGGTCATTCTCCTGCTATTGTTTGTGAAGATGCAGATGTAAAGACAGCCGTAAAAATATTAAGTGCAAATAAGTTTAGAAATGCAGGACAGGTCTGTATTTCACCAACCAGGTTTTTAGTGCATGATTCAGTTTATGATGAATTTGTTGACGGATTTGTCAAACAAGCTGAGACACTTAATGTTGGCAACGGACTTGAAGATGGAGTTAAAATGGGTCCTCTAGCTCATGACAGAAGACTAACTGCAATTGAGGGTTTTGTAGCTGACGCAGTTGAGAACGGGGCAAAAATTTTAACTGGTGGTAAAAGAAAAGGTAATAAAGGTTACTTTTTTGAACCAACTGTAATGACTAATGTCAGTAAAGAATCTAGGATCATGAATGAAGAACCTTTTGGCCCACTAGCGCCAATAAATTCATTTAGTTCAATTGATGAAGTTGTAGAAGAATCTAACCGTTTAAATTATGGTTTAGCTGCCTACGCATATACAAACTCTGCAAAAACTGCTCAAGATTTAGGTCAAAAAATTGAAAGTGGACAAGTATCAATTAACCACCATGGTTTAGGGTTAGTAGACACTCCATTTGGTGGTGTAAAAGATTCTGGATATGGATCAGAAGGTGGACCAGAAGGACTAGATGCCTACATGACTACAAAATTAGTTTCACAAACTGGTTTATAATTAGTTATAATATAAAATAATGAAAGTAGCCTTCCTAGGCTGCTTTTTTTGTGTAAAAGAAAATTTTTTATTTAAAAATAATCAAAATTAATTTAGCATTAAATTGCATATTTTTTATAGGAAATTAATTTATGGAATGGGTACCCGCACCAACACCAATAAATGAAAACAGAAGAGCTCAAGCTACTGAGAAAACTGGAATAATAGGGACTGACCAAGTCTATTTGTTCGACATTTATTTGGAAATAGCAAAAGATATTAGTGGTTATGAAGGTGGAAGTTTTAGCCTATATGATTCTAAAAATCAGTGTAGTATCTCGGCTATTGGCTTTGAAAAAGAACTTCATCAAAAAAATGACAAAGCAGATAGTATATGCTCATATGTTTTACTTGAAAAAAATCCTTTAGTTGTATTTGATCTAAAAAAACATGACATTTTTAAATATCATCCAGCTGCAACATCTGGAATGTGCCACAGTTATTGTGGTTTTCCAGTAAGGAATAAAGATGGATATGCATTAGGTACATTTTGCTTGCTTAATTTTACTGAAGTTAAAGAAATATCATCTGAAAAAATTGAATTAGTTGAAAAATTAGTTTCTAGATTAGCCCTTCAAATAGATACTCAAACCGAGCAGAAAGAATTGACATCACAAAAAATTTCAAAATCAATTGATGTTTTTCTTGATAGTAATTCAGAATTCCAAATTAATGATTATAAAAGCTTTATAGATATTTGTAGTGGTCTTAACTTACCTAAAGAAAATGCAGTCAATCTTATCAAAAATGGTTTGTGTGAACTTAAAAATAATGCAGTTATTCTTTCATCTGCAGGTAATGAACTGCAGGAAAAAATGAATATATTTACTAAAGTTCATAATCAGATAAAGGTTGAAGGTAATGAGGCTAATACGTTAATAGATAACGCACTTGATAAGTTAGGTGAATTATAATGTTTGCAAAGGTATATCAATATAAATTTGGAACAGTCGCAGAAGCAAAAGTTGCAGCATCATTCTGTGCAGATAACTTAGGGAAGAAAATCAGTAAGTACAAATTTCAATCATTAAATGTAATGATTGGAAAAGAGGGTGACTTATCAATTTTCATAAAATTTGACACGATTGACAGACTCAAAAAATATGAATCTGAATCGGATGAGTTCATAAAAGAATTAAAACAAACATTTGTGTTTAAAGAAAATCAATACGCTGGAGTTTTTGTTTATAACTATGAAGCTGAAGCGACTTCATCTGAAATTAAAATTACAACACCAGCTGCGTAAAAATTTTTCAGATTAAATTTATTTACCAGAGATTTTTTCTAAATTTAATTATAAAAAATTATAAAATTGACTGAGGTTATCATGGAAAAGGAAATAGAAAAGAAAAAAAAAGAAAATATTATATTAAAAAAATATATACCAATTCTTAAAAAGCATTATAAAATTCACGATTTAACAAAAGAACATCTTAAAGGTAATACTGATCATGACAAATGTTTTATAATCAAAGAAGGTTCAGTTTTAGCAAGAGATATAAGTGGTAAGACATTTACTCTAGAGCCAGGTCATCCTATTGGATTTGCTGAAGCAATGGTTTCCAGATCTTACGAACTAGAATATGTTTTAAAAGAAGATACGTCAGTTTATGCTTTTGAAAGTAGTTCAATAAGAAAGGCTTTAGCTACATCATCTTCTCTCACTAGAGGTATGGCTAAGTATTCTTTAGATAGAATTTTTAATACTAAAAAGAGTAAAACTTATCATTTAATAGATGATGGCTTTCTATCTAAACAGGATGAACGTTTTCCTATGAGAGAATTTGCCAACGATGAGACTATATTCATGAGAAATCAAAAACCAAAATTCTTTTTTTATGTTGAATCAGGCAAGGTCGAACTTCATTCAAGAACGGATAAAGTAGTAGCGACTTATTATCCAGGGGACTCTTTTGGAGAAATGGCTTTATTTACTGATAGTTATAGATCTGCAACTGCAAAGTCAGTTGGCAATTCAACATTACAAATGGTAAGTAGAGAATATATTAAAGAATATTTTGAAAATGAAGATCCACTTGTCAAGTTTAGCCTTGTATGTATTTTGGAGAGATTGCGGGCAATGAACAATCTTAGAAATTTGATTTTATAATATCATTTTTATTATAATCATAGAATAAAATTCTAATGGAAAAGTACTTGGACAAATGGATAGCAGTTGATTGGGGTACAAGTTATTTTCAAGCTTATTTAATGGAAAATGAAGAAGTTTTATGTTCAGTAAAAACAAATGATGGAATAAAATTTGTTCAAAATAATAATTTTGAAGAGACTTTGGTTAAGTCAATAGAGCCATGGCTAGACAACAAATATATAATAGAAGTTTTAGCAAGCGGCATGATTGGTTCAAAGCAAGGATGGATAGAAGCTCGTTACCAAAAAACACCATGTAATTTAAACAATATTGATTTTATAACTCCATGTGTTGAGGATGATCGATTTTCTATTAAAATTTTTTCAGGACTTTCACAGAGTAATAATCCAGACGTAATGCGAGGTGAAGAAACACAGATAGCAGGATTTCTTTATGATAATCCAAATTTTGATGGTTCAATTTGTTTACCTGGAACACATAGCAAATGGGTTAAAATTGAAAATGGCAATATTATAAATTTTAAAACTTTTATGACAGGTGAATTATTTGAGATAATTTCTAAAAATTCTGTATTAGTTC
>CACNWE010000014.1 GCA_902623995.1 uncultured SAR116 cluster alpha proteobacterium
ATAACTGGGCTGAAAAAAATCAACATCTTTGGAAAGAATTTGTAACAGGAGTTCCTTTTAAAAGAGATTATTTGGCAAAAAATTATTATTGTATTTTGAAATAAAACTTATACAGATAAGGTTAATGAATGAAACATGAAATGAATGAAGGTCGCCCTAAGTCCTGGGATAAAACAAAACGTGTTTATGAGATATTATACCCAAATGGTAAAAAGGAAATATGGAAAGACATTACAGCTCGTGAGTGTCTCACAAAATATGAAAATATGGACCCACATGGTAATAAACTTAAATTAAGAGAAATAGAAGGAAAAGAATTACAATTACTTAAGGTTATGGAGACCAAAAAATAGATAAACTTTAAATTGAATTAATAAATGCTTGCTTTCAACTTAGTCTTACAATTTCTTACAATTTTAAAAATAATCTCTTAAAATAAACAATCCCCAAAACAATATAGCACACCAAATTAGAACTCTTTTTTGTTTTTGTGACATGTGATATCCTTATTATATAAATTCTATTTTAGTAAGAATCTTACATGAAAAAATACTTTATAATAATTTTAATTTTATTTTCGGGTCCTGCACTTAGTTATGACACTATGATATTTAATTGTACTTCAAAAGTTGGGTTAGGTCTCGACTTACTTGATAATCTTTACTCTTACAAAGATCAAAAGTTAAGAGAAGATTTCAAAATTAAACTAAATAACAAAGAAATTATTTACCAGTCAGACGAAATTAAACGAATATATAAAATAGTTGATGAAAGAAAAAAAATTAATGGTAGTTTGACAATCGTATCATACTACATCAATAAAGATTATTATGGAGGATATATGCTCACTTTATCACTTAATGATAAAAGCAAGCAATATTTATATTCATCAGCTATGATGGGTGCAGGTGAAATTCTTGAAGGGCCAATTGGTAGTCGCGGCAAATGTAAAAAATTATAAAAAATTAAAAATTTTTCTATCATTTTTTCCTATATTTTTTGTGCCCATAGTAGTCCTTGCCTACAATCTTCGCACGCATATAATAAAGAAAACTTTGTGGTTGGATCATTTAAAAAAATTTACATGAACCACATGAGCATAAAATTTTATTTTTTTATCTATAATTACCGTTTAATAAAAATAGATATGTTGAGTAAAGAGTAATTGCTATATCTCTCTGGATACTATCGTGGTTTATAGATTTGTTTTTGATTATCAGTTTCAGGGATAGATTATTTCTTATTACTTTTCCAAGTACCACCATATTGATAAGTATTTTCATATAAGGTTTTTACCTGATTAAGACACTTTCTACAGATAAACACCCAATCCTTAAGTTCTTTATATCTACATCGATAAAGAACTTCTTTTTGTTCATCACACCTAAAACAATCCTTAGTCCTGACTCTCATATTCCTTATATGGTGTTGTTTTAGAGAAAACCAAAAAATACAAATAAAATAAAAAGAGAGTCCGAAGACTTTCTTACAATTCAAGGGACAAATTACTTTCATAATAAATGCAATTTTAGTAGCTTTTATCTTAAAATTTATATTTGTTAAAATAGAGACAAGAAAATTTTAAATGAGAAAAGGACTTAAAGCATTTTATAAAGTTGTGAGTATTGAAACTCTTTGCTGGGTTTTGTTAATTTTTGGAACTTTATATTTTTTCTAAAAATGAATCATATAAGAAAATCTAACCCAAATAAAAATCAACAATAAAAAATAATAAAGTAACAACCATACCTAATATACTTTTGAATTTTTTGGAGTAGGGGTAAATTTACCAATGCTAATTTATTATAGGGTTAAGGTACATAGCAGGGTTTATATTAAAAAATATATAACCTTTTAATAAAACCAAAAAACTGACGACACACAAAAAAATCTTAAAATCTTTACTCATAATATTTAACTACCTCTAAAATCTTAAACGATAAAAAAGTGATAAACTAACAGTCCTACTAAAATACCCTTGATGAATGATATCCAGGCAACTCCATGATCTGAAACACCAAGTTTTTCTTTCCACCAATCTATTTGTTTTTTTTCCCAGTTAATATAATTTTGTATCATATTTTCACCTTAAATAATTGAAGATAAATTTTTGTTGGGTTCAACCTACATCTTATAATTCTTTTGATGTTTTCAATCTGACTAATAAATCTAATCCTTACGCTTCTTATATCCCTTATGCAGTTATAACAAATAGATACCCATTCTTTATGATGTCCATATTTACATCTCCATAAAGTTTTGAATGGGTATTCACATTTACTACAAAAATAACTCATTTGTAACACTCATAAGTCGTTTTCTAATGCATTTAGCTCAACTCTTGCTTGCCAAATATAAACACATTCTTCACACTTTTCCGTTGCTTTTCTCATAGCTCTATAAGCTGGATGCTTCTTGCACCCTTTAGCAAGTATTTCAAGCAATTCTATTTGTCTTTCTAATTTAAGATCAATCATATTATTTCCTTAAACATATACTATTATCTCCAACTTTTTGTCATTTTTCCTTTATCCTTGAAGTCTACAATTGAAAAAGTTTTTTCTACTAAAGTGTAATCATTATAACCTAGTCGAGCAATAATCTTCATTTTTAGCGTATCAACTATCCCATCATCAGTTATAAATTCGTCTTTAATATGAATACCAATAACTTGTCCAAATACAACATGGTGTAATCCTCCTTTTCCAGGAAGTTGGACAGTTTGATGATATTTACATTCAAAATGGACTGGAGATTCAGCAACTCTTTTAGATTTAACGTTTACTGAATCTATAGCTGTTAAACCAGTCTTTTGTAATTCATCTGTATCTGGTTCCATTATCCAACTTGTATCATTCATTTGGTGACGTGTTTTCCAAGTGCTGATGTTAACTACAAATTCGCCTGTTTCTTCAGCATTCAAAACACTATCTTTTTTGCTTCCATCTGCTCGATTGCCAGCTGAGAACATCACAAATGGAGGATCATAAGAAAGTCCATTGAAATAACTATATGGAGAAAGGTTTCCTATGCCATTTTTACTTAGTGTACTTATCCATCCAATTGGACGAGGAACTGTAAGGGCTTTGAAAGGGTTGTAAGGTAAGCCATGATTGTTTTTATCCGTTTCGTAATACATTTGTACTCTTTCTTTTTGAATTTAGATTATCAATATTTATTACTTAAAATTTGTAATTATTTATTTAACAATTAATATTATCAATAAACTCATTATTACTAATATTTAAATGAAAACAAAGACCAAAAACTTATTTAGTGGCGCACTTTATTGAATTAAGGTGTTAGATATATCTAACTTTCTTGCTGGACCAGTGTCTTCAATGTTTTTAGGAGATTATGGAGCTGAGGTAATCAAAGTAGAAAAACCTCATTTAGGTGACGAAATTAGATACTGGGGAAATAATAAAAATGGTGTTGGCTTGATGTACAAGCTAATAAACCGAAATAAAAAATCAATAACTGCAGATTTAAGAACAAAATTTGGTGTTAAAATAATTAAAACATTAGTTAAAAATACAGATATTATTATTGAAAATTACAGAAAGGGCACCCTAGAAAAATGGGGCCTTGGCTATGAAACACTGAGTAAAATTAATCCTGGCTTAATTATGGTTAGAATTACCGGATTTGGACAAACTGGATCTAACAGTCATAAACCTGGATTTGGAACTTTGGCTGAAGGATATGCCGGCTTTGCAGCCATCAACGGGTATGAAGATAGGTCGCCACTACTACCTGGTTTTGGTCTAGCAGACGAAACTTCTGGCTTAATGGGTGCCTTTTTAGCTCTAACTGCTTTGCACGAAAGGGATAAGAAAAGTGGAATTGGTCAAGTTGTTGAATTTGGTATCTATGAACCGCTATTTACTCTTTTAGGTCCTCAAGTTGTTGATTATGACCAACTTGGAATTGTCCAAACAAGAAATGGAAGTAGACTACCTTTCACAGCTCCACGTAATACTTATCTTACCAAGGATGATAAATGGGTCTCCATTTCAGGTAGCGCGCAGTCTACTTTTGAAAGAATGTGCGAGGCTTTAAATATAAAGCATTTAATTATTGATCCTAGGTTTCTTGATAATAGATTACGAATAAAAAATTCTAAAGCACTAGACGATGAACTTCAAGAAGCAATTTTAAAATTTGATCAATCAACCCTAATAAAAATGTTCGACGAAGTTGGAGCGGCTGTAGCTGCTTGTTATAATATTAAAGAGATTTTTGAAGATGAACATTTTAAAGCACGTAAAAATATAATTGCAGTTGATGATAAAGAATTAGGTGGTCCAATAAAAATGCAAAATATAGTAGGAAATTTTTCTCGTACACCAGGAAAAATTAAACATACAGGTCCTAAATTAGGTCAGCATAATTACGAAATTCTTGTCGAAAAACTTGGATTTAGTATAAAAGAATTAGAACTTCATGGATATAAATTAACCCAAAAATAAAAGGAATTAAAATTTTGAAGTTTCCAAAAAAAATAAAAGTAATAGAAGTTGGTCCAAGAGATGGTCTGCAATCTTTAAATAAATGGATACCAACTCAAGATAAAATTGAGATGATTAATTTATTATCCCGTGCAAATTTCCCTGTTATAGAAGTTTCAAGTTTTGCTCATCCGAAGGTTGTACCATTACTTAACGACGCTGAAAAGTTTTTGAACAGATAAACAGGCATAAAGAAATTGTTTACCGAGCTCTTTCACCAAATTTAAAAGGAACGTTTTGAGCTATTGAAACAGGAATGGTTGATGAAATACTTGGTCTCTTGACTGTCAGTGAGACTTACTCTTTAAAAAATCAAAATATGACAGTTGATGACGCAATAAATGAAGCGGGTAAGTCATTTAAATTATGTGAAAAATCAGATGTTAACTTTGTAATGGCAATTGGAGTTGCATTTTATTGTCCATATGATGGAGTGATATCAGATGATAAAATTTTATCTGTTATCCAAAGAATTTATAATAAAGGAATCAGAAGTGTTTATCTAGCAGCTAGTACTGGTATGGAAAATCCAGCAAAAATTAACTATGTATTTAACAAAATCAAAAATAAATTTCCCAGTCTAGATTGCGGTTTTAATGTTCATGACCGAATAGGGATGGCAGCTACAAACATGTTTTCAGCCCTCGACGCAGGTGCAACCTCTGTTGAAGGTTCTATTTGTGGAATCGGTGGCGGAATAGCTATGCCTCATGGAATAGGAGATTACGGGAATCTTCCAACTGAGGACATTGTAACAATGTTAAATAGATCCAATATTGAAACACAATTAGAACCAAAAATAGTACATGAAACTGCTACAAAGATCGCATCCTTATTAAAAATTAATAGTAACAGCAGAACTAATATTTAAATAAAAAACTTTTTTAAAATTTTACTCATACATTTTAAATTTGGGTTCATATTTGATTATTTAAAATAAGTTAGTGATTAGATATGGACGTGCTGGCTGCAATAGGTATTTTAAAAGTAAGCATTGCTTTAGATTTTTATTAATTCTTATAACCCTAATTAGTATCCGAAAAAGTTTTTGGAATAGTAAGATTCATTCTGAAAAGGATGTTATTGGTCTCCTCTAAAAACTCTTTCACCTTCAACAAACTTAATTTTAATATTACCTTTTACTTCGTTGATTGTATTTGCTCCCATTTTTAAAATATTATCAGCATCATTTTTATTTTTAAAAGAAGATACCAAAAAACCCTCATTATCAGAAACTCTGTAGATCTCAGAGCTCAGCATACCGTTTTTTAAATGTTTAGGTATCATAACATTTTGAAAAAAGGCAACTATCATGTCGCAATGAGTTTTTGATGTTGTCTGAAATTCTGTTATCCTTGAATACATTTTTCACCTATTTACTAAGTAACTATAATAAAATTTATACTATTACTTAAAAATTAGGAAAAGTTATAATTAAGAAAAATAAACTATTTTTATTCTTTGCAGCAGTTTACTGACTCACCACAACATTCATCACCGCAACAATTGCTACTACATTCACCAGTGTTGCAACCATCACTACAACATCCATGTGCACAACAAGTATCTTTGCAGCAAGTGTCTACATTGTCAGATAATTTATTCATTTTATACCCTTTGTAATTAGTTACGACTTCAAAACTATTAGACTTAATAATAATTGTAATTAAATAAAGTTTAATAACAATTGAAAGTTTTACATTATAAGAGAGTATTTAGTTAAGTAACATAGTATTAAAAGTTAATAACAAGTAAAATCAATTATTAAAATTAATTAATAGGGGAGGAAACCTTTTCACACACTTTCTTTATGATTTGCTTTAATTAGGTTTTTTTATGCCTACCTGACATTTTGGAGCAGCATCTAGTTCAACTTTTGCTTGCCAAACAATAACACACTCTTCGTATTTTTCATTTGCTTTTCTAATAGCTCCGTAAGCGGGATAATTTTTTGCACCCTTTAAGAAAGTATCCTAAGTAATTCTATTTGTTTTGGTTCTTTGTTTTGTTCCATTTTTTAAACTAGAACACTTTATGTTTTTCAAATAAGTCTCGAATATTTTTCCCCGCAGAAAGTTCACCTCTTACAATGTCTTCTTTTTCTTTTACTTTTTCAGCTTGGTTGATCACATCATCAATTATTTCTTTTGGAATACAAACAACACCATCTATGTCTTCAAAAACATAATCTCCAAGATTAATTTTAACCTCACCGATCATTATAGGATTATTAAAATCTATAATATTATATCGATAAACTGCTGTTAAAGGAGAGTGATAACACGCGAAGACTGGAAATTCATGTTTTATAATTTCTTCAGTATCTCTAATAACTCCATGAATTATTGCACCTTTGGCACCTTTTTCCATTGAAGTCTTACTCATCAGTTCACCCCAATGTGCAGCAGATTTCTCATCTCCTGAGTCCATTACTATAATACTACCTGGAAAAATTCAATCAAGCATGTCCATCTGCTTGTATCTTGGATCTTCACCATCATCATAAAATCTTTTATTGCCCCTTACAGTGTATACAGGACCTGCTACTTTCATATTTGGTGTTAATGGACGCAGATCACTTGGAAGTGTTTGATTTCTATAATCTGGACTTATGGAATCCATTATGTCAGTAATTGCACCAGAATATAATTTCAGAAGTTTTTCGGATCTTTCATCATCATAATTTTTAATAAAATCACCTCTTCAAATCACTTAATTTATAACCCTAAATATAAATTATTAAGTTACAAATAAAAATAGATCTAATCAACTTCGTCAAAATATCATTGAACCCTGGTCAGTGTTCCATGGACTACGGTGATTATAATTTAATATGCACAAAAATCCATCATTGTAATGAAATCTTAACAAAAAACTTTGATGATTAATATTCTTAGTTTCTAATTATAATTTATTTAATGAGGAGGTAAAAATGACTATCATTTCAAGACGGATACTAACGCCAATATTAGGTAAAAGTGATTTAGTATTAAAGAGAGCTAAATCTATGCAAGAAATAATGACCAACCATGGTGCAAAGGCTAGAGTTGCAAGAATAGTTGCAGGTGATTTAGCGGGATCAATTCATTTAACTGCATCATATGAAAACATGGAAAAAGGTTGTAATTCATTTAACGAAATGTCACAAGATCCAGCTAGAATTGCTCTTATGAAAGAAAGAGAAGCTGATCCTGGAGGTCACTTAATAGGTCCTGAAGTTTTTAGAACAATATATGGTAATATTTCACCTGAGCATAATGTAATTATGATGAGGGAATATCAGTTATCTAGAGATAATATGTCTGAAGCAGTTCAAATCTTTCCTGAAATAGATGCTATTTTAAAAGATGAGGACGCTTCTTTTATGGCAGTTGTACCCTTGTTAGCAACTAACATGGACAGATTAATTGCTTGTTATTATTTTCGTGATATGTCCTCTATGGGAGAACAAATTGATAGAGTTGGTATGTCAGAAGAATTTCAAAAGATTGTATTAAAAGCAAGTAATGCTGGAACATTAATATCATCAAGGGTGTTATTAAATATATAATAAATAGCTATTATTTTAAATCTAGAATACTAACATTTACTTATAATAAATAGGAGTAGTTTAAATGTCAGAAGAAATAAGATGTATTAATTTAGGATATGTGGTTCCGAAAGAGAGTGCAGAAAAAGTTGAAAGTATTTTTAAAAAACACGCAACCTGGATGGAAGAGTTTTATTCAGAAAATAACAATGGTCAGAAGCACCTTTTAAATTCTTATTTCACTAAAGCACCTGAATTTGTTGATCCAACTGATCCCTCAAAGGGCGAAACTGGAAATATAGTTTTCACAATAAATGAGAGATTTACTTCATTAGAAAGTGTTCAACGTCATATAGAGAATGCTATGAAAAATGATTATTTTGAAGACTTTGGTAATATACTTCACGATTATGGAAAAGTTATTAGTCCTGGAGGTATGATTTATCACTCAATAAGGTGAGACATATACTGTAAAAAAAAATTTAAAGAATAAACATATTAAAAAAATATTAAAGGAATAAGATAATGGATGTTTTTTTAAATATTAAAAATTTTATTTAGAAACGTTTATCTTTAATTTCAAACAAATTTACCTAACAGTAATCTTACCAACGTAACTACCAACTCCAATCCATGCTCCATGGACTACGGTCAATGGGCAGACCACCCCTGACCATTGACCATTGTTGATTAGGAAAAGGGTGCAGTAACCCCCAGAGCAAATCTATCCTTAATATTATATTTTTGTTGTGGGTAAAATTGTGGGTATGATAATATTTAAAAAATTATATATAACAAAATCAATTGTTTAATCATAATTAATGGTGGAGGGAACCTCCTCATTATTACATCTTAATCATCTGATTTAATTAGATTTTATAGATTAATAAGTTTTCAGTCTACAATTTAGTCTACAAATTGTTTATTAAAATTTTATGTATGAATATTAACATCTTTTAATTTTTACTTAATACCTTCAACCATAAGAATATTCGACGTAGAAGTATTAAATCTTATTTTTTTATAAGGCTTGTATTCCTCACTATTATACCAATCCATAGCAGCCTTTTTGTTTGGAAATTTCACCAAGACTATTCTTGTGGGTGTCCAAAGCTTAGTTTCCAAAGCCTCTATTTCTCCACCACGAATAAGGTAATCTCCTCCGTAACTTTCAATCATTGGTTTTACTTTTTCCATGTATTTTTTGTATTCTTCTAAATCATGTATATCCACATCCCCAATCATATATACTGAATTGCTACTCATTTTATTTTTCCTATGAATTATTTAAATTTATCAAGTTCTTTAACCAAATCTGGCATTGAGATTAATTCATCTTGATCATCTCCCGATGAATGAACAACTACCCATATGCATTCTTTATCACTTTGATTAAAAGGAGCGTGTGGTACATTCTCAGGAATAAATATTTGTTCCCCTTGTTTTACTAAAGTTTGTTTTTCTAATTTTTCACCATGAAATAGTGTGCATTCTCCTTCAAGCATATACGCAATAGTTTCGATTTCTTTATGAATATGTGGTATTGAATGAACACCTGGTGGCATTGGAAGGATGTTCATACACACTTTTTCTGAACCAGCTGTATTTTTTGAAACACCAGCATTATATGAAACACCTTGTAAACCAACATAAGTCTTACCTGGTTTAATAAGCTTTACGTTTTTACTTAACATATTATTTAGCTTTCATGATTATTCATTATTCATTTTTGTGAGGGTATAAATTTCGTGTTCTAGCCCAAGTTTTGGAGCAATTTCTGGAATTCTTTCTGACATTACTTTTTCCATTTTTTCAGGATCAGTAATGGTTGCTTTAATCATAGCTGTATTTTCATTGACTTTTCCGACCAAATCATCTTTCATAAACTGTTTTCTTAATTCTAAATCACCATCATAAACTGACTTCCACTCGTTATAAGAACAAGTAAATTTTGCTATAAAAAATATTTCCATAGTATATCTCCTGTAAAATTAATTACATCTTATTATAAAGAAGTCTGCAAATCTCTAATTTAGAAATAGAAATAAATGCTATATTTATAATCATTATGAGTTAACTTGATAATAATTTGAATGTTATTCTAGGCTTTATAGTATAAATCAGGATTAATAATTCCTGTGTCTACAGTGACTTTACAAGAAAATCTATCTTCGTAATCTTTGTTGAAGTTTTTTATGTCAGATAAATGCTTTTTCAAGTTTTCTTGGTTATCAAAAGTAAAAATGCCTAATCCCTTATCAGGAGTTAAATGAAAAGTTTTAAATTCTAAAAGTCCATTTAATGTTTTGGGATCAAAATTATCGGCCATATATTGATGACCTACGTGCATTAATTTTGAATTTGAATATCTAACACTACATACAATACAAAACATCAATATCTCCAACACCATATATTAAGCTACAATGTTATTTACGAATAAATAAAATTCAATTGATAAATTAATTTTATATGGCGACTTTTTTGTAAAAATCTTGAATGTCTTTTATTAAAGAAGAGGGCTGCTCCAGAGCTGCAAAATGCCCACCTTTCTCCATTTCAGTCCAATGCACTAGATTAAAAAGCCTTTTTACATACGATTTAGGAGGCCATGTTAAAAACTCTTTTGGATAAACAGCACATCCAGTTGGAACCTCTACCCTTCTTCCTTCATTAGATAGTATACGTCCTCCTTCTTTGACTCTGCCGTAATAAATCCAAGATGATGTATTGAATGATTTAGTTAGGATGTAGATCATAATATTGGTCAATAAATCGTCTTTTTGATAGGTCAAATCTAGACTTCCATCTTTTAAATCAGACCAATGGTAAAATTTTTCTATAATCCAAGAAGCCACACCTACAGGGCTCTCCATCATGGCGTAACTAAGTGTTTGAGGTTTTGTGCTTTGTATAGCAAAATATCCACTTTGAGAAATATAATCTATATTGAATTGCTTATCCCAACTTTTTTCTTCCTCTGTTTTTGGTCCATCTATATGTCTTGCAGGAAGCATATTAATATGAATACCTTTACAATTTTTTGAGTGATCAAAACCAAGCCATGTAGAGATTGCACTACCCCAATCACCTCCTTGAGCAACATATCTTTCATAATCAAGATTTTCCGTCATAAGTTTATTAAAAATCTCAGCAATTTTTCTTGGTCCAATCGGATTAGCTGGCTTACCAGAAAATGCAAAACCAGGAATAGAAGGAGCAATAACATCAAAACAAATTTCGTCTTTATTCCCGTATTTCTCTGGTTCACTAAGTTGTTCAATAATATCCAAAAACTCAACTATTGAGCCGGGCCATCCATGAATTAAAATTAATGGGATAGCCTTCGGGGAAGAAGATTTTTTTAAAATGAAATGAATATCAATATCATCTACTTTTGTTATATAATTAGGCTGTTGATTTAATCTGAGCTCTTGAGATTCCCAGTCATATTTCTTAGTCCAATAATCAGCTAAATGCTTCATGTAATCTATATTTGTTCCAAAAGACCATCCGCCTTCTTTTGGCATTTCATGCCATGGAAACATTTCAACTTTTTCTTTGATTTCCAATATTCTTTGCTTGGGATATGATATATTATAAGGTTCTATTTTCATTTTAAAATTATAAAAGTCAGATAAAAATTAATTAAAATATAAAAAAAGAATAAATCAGAAAATTAAATTAGTCTAATTTAATTTGTTTAGGTAAGGAAGTGAGTGAAAATAGAAGTGTAAATAATAAAATTATATTTGGTATTTTTTATATGTTGGCAGCCTCTGCATTTATTGGTGGTACTGCAGTTGTTGCTAAAATATTAGGAAAAGATTATTTTGGAGAACCATTAAGTCCATTCCAAATAAGCCAATCAAGATTCTTATATGGCTTTGTTTTTGTATTAATATTCACTTTCTTTAATAAAATTAAAATTGAGTCACCTAATCCTAAACTACATCTCGCAAGGACATCTTTGGGATGGATAGGTGCAACAATCTTATTTGGTTCATCTAGTCTTATTCCAGTGAATGATGCAGTTGCTCTTAACTTTTCAAATCCAGTCTTTGCAATGATATTTTCAATAATGATATTAAAAGAAAAATATTTTTCATATAGGTGGATTGCAATGATAATTACATTTGCAGGTGCTTTAATTTTAATTAGGCCTGATTTTTCTAATCTATACATTGAACCAGTAGCATTAGTCTCAATTTTTGGAGCAATTTGTTTGGGATTAGAGGCGATTTTTATTAAACTTTTAACTAAATACGAAAAGAATACACAAATTTTACTAATAAATAATTTTATTGGACTAATTTTATCATCATTAATAGTTATTTTTTTCTGGCAAACACCAACTTTTTTACAATTACTATTTTGTATGCTCATAGGATTTCTTATGATATGTGCACAAATCTGTTTTTTAATGGCTCTTAGGAGTAATCAGTTGAACTTTGTTATACCTTTTTTTTACAGCACTCTAATTTTTGTTTTGTTGTATGATTATTTAATCTTTAGAGAGTTTCCTGATTTTTTAAGTCTTTCTGGTTCATTATTAATTATGATTGGAGGAGTATATTTGTTTTTAAAAGAAACTAATAAGGATATTTCATAACATCAAATATAAAATTTTTAAATTATTCGTGCTCTCCACCCTTATCATTAGGGTCTAATTCTATTCTTTTTCCATCAACGTATATTGCTCGACTTCTACTAGGTGTGTAGTAACTACCAAAAAATTTGGGTTTTCTTTTTGCTGTTTCAAAAGTTATTACAGTAACTGCAACTGCGCTTAATAAAATCAGATGTGCAATTGTAGTAATCCCAAAAATCCACATGCTTGTAAAATACATAGAAAATACAATACACCACATCCATGCTAAGACCTGCATTATCATATGTCTTACATTGGTATCTGGAATATTTTTAAGAGGATTTTTGTTATGATTCATAACAATATTCCAAGTATCATATATAATTTTTTGCATATTTTTACCTAAAGTAATTGAAGATAAATTTTTGTTGGTTTTAGAATAATTCTAATTCATTAAAGGGAACCACCTCGTTATTTCATTTTAATCATCTGATTTAATTAGATTTTATATAATAATAATTTTTTAGTCTACAATTTAGTCTACAATCTAAATTCTATATTTTACATCTAAAAAGCACTGAGGTGTAATTAAGAGAATAAAAGTTGAAGAAAATTATAAATATTTTTATCAATTACTAAAAGTAATACTATTGGAATTGTTAAAATACTAATTACAGTAGTAACAATTATAGCAGATGAAGTTTTTAAAACATATGCTTGATAATATTGAGAAACTGGAAATACGGTTGCAGCAACAGGCAAACAAGAGAAAATAATTGCTACTTGCAACCACATTATATCAAGCATCTCAAGGCTATCTGATGACCAAAAAACAAATAATAAAATTACTAATAAAGGGTGTATAATTAACTTTATAAAACTTATAAATATTAATTCTGAATATGCTTTTTCTACACTTTTACTAACTATTATAATACCTATGGCAAATAAAGCCGTTGGGACAGCTGCTCCGGATAAAATGTTTAATGTCTCTTCAGGAATCTTTCCTAAATTAATTTCATGAAATGATAATAATAAACCTATTACACAAGAAATAATTACTGGATTTTTTATTATTGATTTCAATGCATTTATAAAATTTAAAAATCCTGAAGTGTTATTAAAATTAGTTGAGAAAACAGCAACTAAAGCTAAGACAAAAGCTATGTCAAAAACTAAAATTATTGCAGCAGGAACAATTGCCTTTTGTCCAAAAAGTAATAAGACTAAAGGAAGACCAATATAACCATAATTTGAGTAGGTTGCATTTAGAGCAAATACTGAATTTTCTTTACTTTTTAGCTTAAATATAAACTTTGCAACCGTATAAGATAATATAAATATAATCAATGTAGTAATTTCAAATCTAACAATATAATCAAAGTTTATAAGACCCTTAATTGGGTTCGCTATAATTGAAGTTATTATCATTGGAGGTAACGCAACATAAAATGCAAAATTAGAAAATATTTGACTACTTTTTTCATCAAATAAGCCAATATATTTAGTAAATGCTCCTAATGCAATGATAGCGAAAAAAGATGCTGTAATACCTAAAATTTCAAACATTTATAAAATTGATTCTTTTATTGAATTAAAATATATTTTGATCTACTTAACATGTAAAGTAATTTTAGGAGATACAATAAAATCTTAAACTAGTTTAACTCTAAATACATAGATTAAATTTTGTCTCCATAATAACAACTTGTATTAATTGCAATTTGTTGACCAAAAAAAGGTTTTCTATCTCTATACTTTTCTCTTAGTGCTTGACGTAATTCAATAACAGCATTACTCGATTCATTATTTTTAAATCTCTTAAGATATATAGGCACCCAAGCTATGTGTGTTCCGTAACCTTGAGACCTCATTATACTTCTGGCAGGGTCGTACATATTACCTGATGTCTTAGTTTTTTTATTTCCTACATCCAATACATTTTTAGCATGGCTCTTTACAATTTCATGAAGTGTCAAATCATTGAATACCTTACTATAAATTTTTATCCCATTTAGTTCCAATACCTCTGCACCTTGAATTAAGTGATGCATAACCTCGTTATTATTCCTACCATCATTTGCAATTTTTCCATTTTTCTTTGTTATATTCAAAAAAGACATCATTCCTTTTTGACCTTTTTTAAAGAATGTATCGTCTTTAGATGCAGTTCCCCAAAGAATATGTGTAGTTGCTACTGCTATTTCATGGTCTAGAGAGTTTGCTTTTTTATGAATATTTTTTTCTATACCTACGACCCAGTCTCTTACTTTTTGTGACTCTTTTTCTGTAAACTTTTCATACTCATCAATTAATGCATAACTGTATGCTACTGATTTTATAACTATAGCTGTAGCAAATGCAGGACTAGGTCCTCTACCAGTCCAATCTAACTTTGAAAAACTATTTGATGTAGCAAGGTCAAGAATTTGAGCTTTAAATTTTTTGAAATCAAATTCCTTTGGATTACTTATCGCAGAATTTAAAGTATATGCATTTTCTACTAAAAAAGTTTCAAATCCATTTTCTGGATAAGGATATTTATACCGTTTTACAACACTACTATACTTTTGAACTGAAGGTGATAAATTTGGAGTACACCATTTACTATCATTCGATGACTTGTCCCATAAAACTAATGCTTCGTTTTTAATAAATTTTGGGCAATTGAATGAACATTTTGCTTCAACTAAATTTACTTTTCATAGATATTTAAAATTCCCTTTAATACATGAATTTTTAATAAAGATACTAGAAAGTAATTAAATATAAATTATTATAGTTGATTAAAACTAAATAACTAGTTATATAGTTTATTATTATGATTGATAATGTGGTTGCTGCAAAAGGATTTAACGCTGTTGGTTCAAAGTCTAGATTAATTGTTTTAACAGAGCTGGTTAAAGTTGGTTCAAATGGACTAACAATTGGAGAAATTCAAGAATTAGTTAACATCCCCCTTTCAACTCTGGCTCATCATCTCGATCATCTAAAAAAAGCAAATCTTATTCACCAAGAAAAAAAAGGGAGATCAACTTATAACTTTGCACAATTCAACCATATTCAACAATTGACAGACTACCTTCTTAAAGAATGCTGTGTAAATGAGAGAAAATAATGAAAGCTCTAATTTTAAAAAATATCAACATAGAAAATTTTAATTTTAAATCAGTTTGGACTATAGTTTTGTTAATACCATTATTGGTATTCATTTTGATTCCAGAGGATTTTAGCCCAATTATTACTTTTGCATCGAAAGCTTTGATGGGAACTATCCCTTTTATATTATTTGCAGTTAGTTTGGTAGCTTATTTAAAAGCAAGTGGTGCTGAAAGTTTAGTTTCAAAAGCTTTTAAAGGTAAAGAAGTTAGAACTATTTTTATTGCAACTCTTGTTGGTGGACTTGCTCCTTTTTGTTCATGTGAAGTTATCCCATTTATAGCAAGTATGCTTGCTTTAGGTGTCCCACTTTCAGCTGTAATGGCTTTCTGGTTGTCATCTCCATTAATTGATCCTCCAGCATTATTAATCACTGCAAGTGCATTAAGTTGGGATTATGCTATTGCAAAAACACTTTCTGCTTTGGCAATTGGATTAATTGGTGGTTTTGGTATTTATTTTTTATCAAAATTTGGAATGTTCTCTCATCCATTAAAACAGCAAAACAAAAATAGTTGTGGATCTTGTTGTGGTACTACAGACCCTTTTAACCAAGATCTTGAATTAAAATTTTGGAATAAAACTGAAAGAATAAATATATTTAAAGAAGAATTCACATCAAATGGATTATTTCTATTGAAATGGCTATCTCTGGCTTATCTAATTGAAGCATTAATGGTTCAATACCTATCAGCACAAGTTATAGGAAATTTCTTGTCTGGTGACGGATTCTCTTCAATTATAATTGGTGCGTTTGCTGGGGTACCAGCTTATTTAAATTCATATGCAGCCCCTGCAATTGTATCTGGACTAATCGAACAAGGGTTAAGTTCAGGAGGTGCTATGGCATTCTTAGTTGGTGGCGCAATCAGTTCTATTCCTGCAATGACTGCCGTTTGGTCTTTAGTTAACCGTTCAACATTTATTGCTTATCTTGTATTTGGTTTTGGTGGGGCTATTTTATGTGGAATAGCTTTTCAAAGTTATATGAATATTTAAATACTATTTTTAGTATTTTTTTTGATGAAAGATACGAAATTATTGCAAATATATATGGTAAAAAAAAAGTTGAAATTTATCACAACAAACCATTATCAATAATTCAAATTTTACATCAAAATTTTGAAAATTTTTACATTCTTGTAACACTTATACGTATAATATAAATTAATAATCTTTATAAATTAAATGGGTTGATTTTAAGTAAATATTTTAAGTAATTTAATTGAGTGATAAATATTTATATTGAACAATTTTTTACCTTATACATAATCATAGAATGAAGTATTATATTTAAGTTATTTTGAAAGGTGTTTTTATGGAACTTGCTCCAGTACCATTTAACGAAAATGAAAGAGTCAAAACCGTTATTAAAACTGGATTAATTGACTCTCCTAACTCAGAGATGTTTCAAGTTTACTGCGATCTAGCTAAAGATTTGACTGGTTTCCAAAGTGCTACATTCAGTCTATATGATGGAAATAATCAATGTAGTATTTCTTCATCCGGTAGAGATGAATTTGTATCGGGTTCAATAAGTGACAAGGGCGTAAATAATATTTGTGCTTACGTGTTGCTTGATACCGAACCACTTTTAATGCCTGACCTTAGAAAGGATCCTATTTGGAAGAATCATCCAAAAATCTTAAATGGCACAGCCACAACGCTAGGATATGCTGGTTTTCCTGTAATAAATAAAGATAATTATGCACTAGGGACATTATGTATGAAACATCCCAAGCCTAGAGAATTATCTCAAAAACAAATAGAGTTGGTAAAAAAGATCACTTCAAATATGGCTCATTTACTTGACTTACATATTGAGCAAAAGGAACTTACATCAAATAAAGTTTTAGAAATAATAAATATTTTTAAACAAAAATTTCCAGGTTTTACAATTAGCGATCTTGAGGCATTTTTATCTTTGGCAGCAAACCTTGATATTTTAGAAATCAATGCTTCTAATTTATTGAGATATAATTTATGTAAAAAAAACACAAATAGTTATTTTAGTTTATCTCATTTAGGAAGAAAACTATTAGAAGATATGGAGCTTAAACCCAAAAATATGAAAAAAATCAAAATTAAAGGTCGTGAAGCTGATAATAAAATTGAAGAATTATTGTCTGAGATTAACTAAATGTTTGCAAAAATATATAATTTAAAGTTTTCTGGTGTATCTGAAGCGAAGGTTGCTTCTTCTTTTTGTTCCGATAATCTGGGCAAAAGAATTTCTAAATACAATATTAGATCGCTAAACATTTCTATTGGTTCATGTGGTAGTTTATCAATAAGTATTAGATTTCAAACAGGTGCTGACTTAAATAAATTTGATAATGACGCTACATCAATTTTTAAAGATTTAAAAGCCTCATTTACATTCAAAGAAAATCAATACTCGGGTGTTTTTGTTTACAATTATGAGTCAGAGCCAATATCAGCTGAAATTTCAGTTAATTCTAAGATGTAAGATAGTTACACTTTAGAGTAATGCTATGTTAGTAAAAATAATAAGAATGAGAAGCTAGAATTATATTTTTGCATAAATGCGATATTTTTGTATGATTTATTATAATTTCGAAAACGGTATTTATAAATTTCAAATCTAAACAAAAAATCTTTGTCATTTATGTTATTTGATTGGGCTACCTCTCCAATACCAACTATTCATACCACTTTTATTTTTTCTGTGTACTTTGTAAATTCAATTGCAGATAACTCTGGAAGTTTTTATTGGGGACTTATTATTGGTATTGCTGGTGTTTTAACAGCTTTCCTTGGTCCTTTATTAGGAAGTTTTTCAGATAAAAAAGGGATTAGAAAAAAAACTCTATTTATTTTGGTTTTAATAGGTTTTTTAGCTACTAGCCTTTTATGGTTTGCAAAACCAAACGAAAAATATTTTCTATACGCAATAGTTTTTTCATTTATATCTATTTTATCCATGGAATTAATTTTTGTCTCATATAATTCACTATTAAAAAAGGTTTCAGATAAAAATGATTATGGAAAAATTTCAGGTTTATCATGGTGTTCAGGCTATATTGGTGGTATCTCAGCTTTAATAATTTGTTTAGTTTTATTTATATTTCCTACTGAATTACCTTTTAATATATCAAAAGATCAAGGTGGTGATGTCAGAAGTTGTATGGTTTTTATTTCAATATGGTTAGTAATATTTAGTATACCTATTTTTTTATATGTAGAAGAGCCAAAAAAAAATGTGACTCAAAAAAATACTATAAATTATTTAATTGAAGGATTTAAGATTATTGTTAAGAACAAAACACTACTTAGATATTTCATTGCAAGAGTTTTCTATTTTGATGCCTTAGTAACAATTTTTGCCTTTGGAGGTATCTACGCATCTAAGGTATTTAATTTCTCACAAATTGAAATATTATATTTTGCAATTTTAATTAATATTTCTGCTGCCCTAGGAGCAATTTTAGGTGGGTTTTTTGATGATAAATTCAGTCCTTTTAAAGTAATAAAGATTTCAATTTTAGGGATTATTTTTTTTGGTATTATTCTACTTTTAATTAATGATAAAAATTTATTTTGGCTGGTAAGCTTTTCATTGGGAATTTTTATTGGTCCATTACAATCATCGAGTAGGGTGCTATTAACAAAAATAATACCTGAAGAAAGGGGAGGCCAATTTTTTGGCTTTGCAATCTTTTCAGGTAAAGTAACTAGTTTTTTAGGTCCTTTAATTTATGGTATTATCGCCACATCATTAAATAGTCAAAAATTTGCAATGACATTCGTCATTCTACTCTTCATAATTTCAATTGTTTTAATTGGAAATAAAGAACCTGATAAGATTTAAGCCAAAAATTGGATTAAATATAATGGTGATATACTAACGATCATCGTTCTTATTTTGAGCACCAACGCCACCAACCCACCCTTGAACCCTGGTCAGTGTTCAATAGACTACGGTCAACGGGCAGACTACCCTTTGACCATTAACTAATTTTGATTGGGGAAAAGGTGCAGTAACCCCCAGAGCAAATTTATGCTTAATATTATATTTTTGTTGTGGGTAAAATTGTGGGTAAGATAATATTTAAAAAAATATATTTAACAAAATCAATAATTTAAGCATAATTAATGGCGGAGGGAGGGTCTGTCTATTATCTTGCTAAACTATTGATAATATTGAATAAATTTTATTTAATGTATTAAGATCCCCCATTTAATCCCTAATATTTTAATTTTAGAATTTAAAAAAGATTAGTTACTATTTTGGTATAATTTTTTAATTTTAGATCTAAAATCGTCATCTACAGTAAAATAATGACCATTTTCTTCATGAAGGGATGTGCTTGAGTGATGATAGTCCATTATATGCTGATAAAAAGATTTTAGATCCTTTATAATATAATCATTATTATTGTTATCTTTTATAATAGATTTTTTCACCATAACTCCTTTCTTTAATTTTTAGGATTTTCTTTATTAAACTTATCTAACATTGCTTTTCGTTTACCCTTGGATGCTAGTTTGAAAGCATCATGCAATTGTTCAATTTTTATGTCTTTTTTACTATCATTAATTTCAATAACATTTTTTTCAGAATTTGAATTTATTACTAAATGTGGGATAAAAATATTTATGAAATTAATGAATTTTTTGAATATCTCAATATCATTTTTATCATTTTTGTTTTTTATCTTAGGGAGTGTTTGAATTTCTTTAAACATATCAAATAAAATGTCAGATGGTTTTCGTCCTTCTGAAAAACTATTCTTTTTATCAGTTTTGTAAAATATTAAGTGTTTAGTCACATCTTCATTTTCTTTTATATTAAATCTTATATTTGGGTGTTCATTATCGTCATAAGGTGTAGACATTACTTCTTCTTGAATTTTGATTTCATCAGACATTAAATTCTCCTGTAATTTATAAATTAAATATAAATTAAATGTATGTTAAAATATAGATCTGATAATTTAAGCTAAATCATCATGGGGATCAGTGTGATAATATGAAATTACTTTTTACAGTTATAATATCTTTTATACTAACGAATTATAATTCAGTTTTTGCTGAAGATAATTTAAATAAACGCTTTGAAAATAAAAATACTATCGACTGTTTTGTTGAACCAGTAATTAAGTATATTCCTATTAAGGGTTTAAATAACAGTTCCCTTATGTACGCAGTATTGATAAACCACAAAGAAAAAAAATATCAGTTAATTGTTGATGAAAAAAATTACATTAAATGCATTTTCAATTAATGCATGAATAAATGATAAACAAGTTAAAAAATTTAAAAGATAGAAATCCTAATTGGTTAATTAACTGGTCAAAAAGTGAAGATGGAAAATCTATATGTTGTAATACATTTTACCTAATAGATTTCTTCAACAAAAATGAAAGATATAAAAAAAGAAGTTGTTCTGAAGGATTTCATTATTCTGAAAATAATTTTGAAAAAATAATTAATGAATCTGATGATCCATACCTAATGAGAATGTTTTTAATTATTTCAAACATTGTAGACGAAACTTTTTTTCATTTATTAAATCATCATTATGATGAATTTAGATCTATCTTTCCACTTCCAAGGATGGAATCTCTAAAATACAAAAATGAAATAGGTAATGTTAACTTAATTCATCAAAGAGATTTTGAAGATGAAAAAGAAAAAAGGCTATATATTGAATTGTTTTTGGAAGTTACTGGTATTTTAATTCAAGATTTGTGGCAACATGGAGCGTCTGATACTAAAAGAGGTTTTATAGATGGATTGATGGATCATTGTAGTGAATGTCATAAACAAACATATTACTCTGATCATGTAATTGGCTGTATAAGAACACAAGCCAAAATGACTTTTGTTTATCCACCTTTTTATTCTGCACAAAGACATGAAATTAAAACTAACAAATCAGTTTTGATCTAAGATTCTTCCATAATTTAATTTTTAATTAGTGGTATTTTCCTCACTTTAATCTCTTGTCTTTTAAACATTAGCTTTACTTAATCATAAGGTCTTAATAGATTCATTTCATGAAATTTATTACTATTCTTATTACAATTTTTATTCTTAAAATTGCTCATGCAGCTTCCAACGATCAATTGTTTCCTGATTTATCTGGTTTAAATAACGAAACACGTGATTCAATAAAAGCAGCTTGTCATATGGAAAAATTTAAAGGACCTAAAAAACATGCAGAATGTCAAAATAAACATTTGGCATCTATAAAATCAGATTCTAACAATTTTTTTTCAGATATTATTAATCGAATAATAAATACTTTTGTTTACTATGTTCAGCCTATTTTAATTATTATTTTGTTTTTTTTATGGAGAAACCAAAAGAAAAGGAATAAGAAAATTAAATAAAAATTTAACAATGGCAGTTTCACAATAAATTAATAAAATTAAAACTTAATTGATTTTCATATGTTTTTTTTCGATAAGAATAATGTTTGTAATAAAGTCGAAAATAAATAACTACTAAAATATAATCTTCAAACTTTGAATTATTTTTAAGTTTGTTAAATAGAAATATTAAATACTGAACAATATATTTAATTTCAGTTCTTAATCCCTTTGCCCCATGTTTATTGTAAACTCTGTCTATTAATTTATATATATATCCATTATAGTATCCGAAGTAATGATCAGCATCGTATAAGTCTATATTAAAATATTTATATAAATCTTGGTTTAATTCTTTAACAATGTTTTTTTTAATTTGATTATTTAAATTTTGTTCCATTTTTAAATTTTAAAACTTTTTAACCTTGAAATTTTGATAATTATTTGTTATAAAATAAATATGAAATCTTCATAGATAAATTTCAAAAATTTGTGTCGTGATTAACTCAACAGGATAGTTGCGTCATCTGTTTGAAATGTAAATCTAAGGAGATAATTATGTATAATCATCATAATGACAACACCCCCGCTTATTTAGTTGAAACTCATACAAGACTTGAAAAAGCAGTTGTTTCGTTCTGTGAAAGAGTAGTTTTTTTCTATCCAAGTTTTGATGCAAGAGCTGCTTTGGTTGATAATATAGGCGATCTCATGAATAAGGGACATAAGTCTAGTTATATAACTAACAATATAGCTGTACTTCACTTTGAAACTAAATGGGTAGAAGACAAAGTGCAATTTGAAATAACAGTTCGCTATATTGGTTTTGAAACTGACGTAGACTTTCTAGAGCGAGCAAATTAAAGAACTTAAACTCAGGAGAGGGGTTAATACCTCTCTCCAACAAAATTGGAGATTTTATATGACGGAAGAATTATTAAAGAAGTACATTTACTATTTTGGAGATAAGCCACCATTACCGCCTAAACACATAATGGAATCCTTAGTGAGAATGAAAGACGATGGAACATTTGATGAAAAGTTAAAAGCAGTTTCTTCGTTAAGGGGAGAGTTTAAAGAAAAAATAGAAGAAGTAAGTAGAGAAAAGATGTCAATAAATCATCCTATTTTCGATAAAAGATTTGACTAAAAAGAAACGCTAAATTTAAGGAAATTTATGGACGACTCATAACACATTTTAGACATTCGTTGGCGTAGTTTACGTAACAGTACAGTTGCGTCATCTGTTTGACATTGTGAAAAAAAGGAGAAGTATATGACAAGCAATCATGTAAAAACTACTCTTATGGGTAAACATAAAATCAACAAAGTAAAGGTTGAAATATATTTTGCACCTAAAGTTATTGAAGCATATGCATCAAGCGATGACATAAATCTAATCAATAATTTAAAACCCGGTGAAGAATATGATCTTTACCCCCTAGAGATGCACTTTAAAAATATTTTTGAAATTGTTAAATCACGTGTTTTAGAGCTTAAAACATATGAGATGTTTTTTGATAATATTGAATACGAAGGTCATCATTTAGTTTGGAGATCTAATTTTGATGAAAAATCAAAATTGATGAAAATAGGTGTTACATATTCCCAGTTAAACAATCCTGAATATACAGAAGAACTAAATAAGGCTCTTCAGGAGTGGTGGGATGCTGAAGCAAGAGGCGAAGATATGGATGAACTTATAAGACAGCAGTTTGAGGCTGGTAAGGATCATCCTAACAAGCCTAAACTTGTTGGTTTTATTCCTGCACCAAAAAATACGATGCATTAATGACTATGAGGAGGGGTAACACGTCTCTCCTTTTATTAATTTACTTATAAGATTTATTTGTTATAAGGAGTAATGATCATCTTCTGAATTTAAATGCTTACGGGGACAATTTTTATCTCAGGTGAGGTATGTCCGAAATTTGTATTTAAAAAAAGGAGTATGATGAACGTCGTAAGTTTTGACAACAAAATTTACCTTTATGAAAAACATATAAAACATGAAACAGGTGGTGTGGCTTTTGCACTTTTCTGTGAGAAATCACTTAAATTTCTTCCCACATTTAACTTTAGACACAAGTTAGTTTTAAAAACTGGAGATTATCATAATGAAGGTTTTTATGATAATATAGTTACCTTTATGGGAATGGTTTTTAAGTACAATTCGCATATTAACGATCTACCAAATATGCATTGTGATAGGTTTCCACACTATTCAATAGTATATGAATATAACATTGAAATCTTTTTTATGTTTGTATGTTTCGAAAAAGAGTTAGGTAAATTCGAACGTGAGTTAGACGAAAAAATTACATTTAACTCATGACTAAAATTTGAAAGGAGGGTTTATCCCTCCTTTTTTTATTTAGATAATTTGAATTCTAAGATTTTTGCACTTTTAGTTATTTTTCCACGCCAACCCAACCAAAAAAGTTTTTTGTATGAAATCTGGTCAAGTAAAAACCACTTTTCCAACATTTCTAATAATTGGTCGTCATTACAACTCTCAATGGCGTGCATACGCGGTTCCACGTCAGTTTTTTTCTTTAATCCCAAAATTTTTAAAGACCATTTTTTGTTACCCCTAACTTCTTCATTTCTTCTGAGATAGTATTCTTGATAGTTACTAGAGTAGGGAGGACCTTTTAATACTTTGCCAATATAGAAAAGCCTTTGCCTGTGAAAACGCTTAGGATCTAGTTTTATTATTTTTGGAAATTTTATTATGGCGGACATTTATTGTATTCTCCTTTTTTTGAGCAAAGTAATCTTGAGAGCATTTTTGTCATTTTGTTCTTCAAAATTTTCATTAACCTTTAAACCGCTGTCTTTAAGTTCCTGTAATAAAAGTTTAAATTCTTTTTCAAGAATAGTTTCTTTTCTTTTATCCTTAATCATCAAATTTATCTTTTAAAGGCTATCGGTTCTGATGTGTAATTATCAATGTGTTTGTTATCAGAAAAATTTCTTACAATGGTTGTTCTTTTTATACCATTTTCTGTATATTCCCACGTCACAAGTTCTTGTCTGAAGATAGAAACTGGAACTTTAATGTTGCTTAAGTTTTCTGAACAACTTTCTGAGTTTGAATAAAATATATGTGAGTTAGTTTTTTTCATTCCTTAACGCCTTTTTCTAGAGTGTTAGAATGATTAATCCATATCCATTTTTCTTCGCATTTTCTTACCAAGTTGGTAAAAAATGTATCAACTGAAACATCTATGTTAATGGGTTTAAGAAGTAATAAATTCTTATTTTGTTTGAAAAATATTTTACTCATATGTATCTCCTTTTTAGTACTTTTGCTTTCATAGCAGGGCGCACAATTTGGCATAACTGCCCAATCTATTAGGTAGATCAATCCATAAAAAAAGCCGTTACAACTTACGTTGAAACGACTGACAACGCTTTAGCTGTATTTATTAATCGCCCGCAATTTGCTCTTAACTCGGCGATAATTATTCTTAGCAAATAATCAGTAATTTTACAATTACTAAGATCTATTTTTTTCTACTTTTTTTCGTTCATTTTGATAAGAAGGACAAGAAAAATTTCCCATGCCAAACATATCTTCAATAAAATTTTGCCATATATAATTTATCCTAGACAAAACACTTTTTTTCATAAGGGTCTCCCGTAAAAAGAAATTTTAAACTATAAAAATATTAAGTCATTAATAAGACAAACATTTACAGATAAGATAAAATATATTTTATGAAACAAAAAAATGAACGGATAACATCTAAGCAAATCCATTTTGCAAACCTTGTGGCAGAGGAGGGAATGAGCAATACCCAAGCTTATATAATTGCCTATAATCCTAGTAAAAATGCCAAACAAAAATCAATACACGAGATGGCTTGTAGGGTTTTCGCAAACGTCAAGGTTCAGTCAAGGATTAGAGATTTACAATGCCAAATTGAACAAGATAAGCATATGCGAGCTATAAGAAGGGAAGAGTATGTTCTAACGAGATTAACTGAAGAGGCAGAATATGGAGATAATGCCAACAGTCGTATTAGAGCACTTGAATTGCTAGGTAAAACGGTATAAATCTTTGATAATAAAAAAGAAGAAAATATTCAAATACCAAGAAGCTCAAAAACCATTTTAGAGGAATTAAAATCTAAATTAAAAAACTTGTCTTCAAATTAAATTAAAAAATCTAATTTTAATATTTATAAATATTCTACAGAAGTTTATTAATATCCTATAGAAGTTTATATAAATACTACAGAAGTTTATAAATTTTATATTTATAAATATTATATTTATAAACATTATTAATTTATAAACATTATTAATTTATAAATACCAAGATTTTATATCTACATTATTAGCCGTAGACATTTACTTTCAAAATACTAACTAACAATATGATTAAGCAGCGTACACACTGCTTGGATTGTGTAAAGCATGAGCTCCAAATAGATTACTAATAATTTTACTTGAATTTTAAATTACGAGCGTACACGCTGTAATAATTTAATTGTAAAAAAGAGAATAATTATGCCAAGACACAGAGGCACTTATAATCCAGAAAATCATGAGGCATACGAACTTAGTCGATCACGAATTGAAAACTTTGTAAAATGTCCTGCTTGTTTTTATTTAACTCAAGTCAAAGGAATAAAGTTTCCGAGCATACCCGGTTTTAATATTAATGAAGCAACTGATGTACTTCTTAAAAGAGATTTTGATAAATACCGAGGAACTAAAACCACACATGATTTCTTAATTAATTTGGGCATGGAACACTTGGTTCCGTTTGACCATCCAGACTTTGAGCTATGGACGCAAAGTATGCATTTTGGTGCAAAAGGAAGAATGCATTTTGTACATGAGGCCAGTAACTTAAAAGTTGGCGGTGGATTAGACGACGTTTGGTTTAATACAAAGACAGAACAGTTACACATCGTAGATTATAAAAGTACCTCTCAAAAGACTGAGGGCATGGAAATTACTCTACAGGATAAGTGGAAGGCAGCCTACAAAAGACAAATGGATTTGTATGTGTGGGTGATGCAAAAAAAGGGGTTTAATGTTAGTTCTACGGGATATTTCTTATACTGCGACGGAGACCGTTTTAGCAATTATAGTTTCCTTAAACAACAAGAAGCTACAATGAAGTTTAAAATGAGTTTGCTTCCTTACGAAGTGGATTTTGGTTGGATAGAGCCAACCCTGATGAAAATTAAAGACTGTTTAAATCAAACAAGCTGTCCAAATCATCATGAAGAATGTGAATATGGTCAGTTTTTAGTAGCTCTTAATATTTAAGGTGCAAATTCTAATTGTAAAAAATTATACTTAATTTAACTTGATAGTTAGTTTAAAGAATTAGGTTTTGTTGTATGAAGTTTTTATCAAATAGTGAAATAACGCCAAGACCCCTAAATTTAAATATAAGAAATTTGTCCCCTGAAAGTCTTTTTATAGGTAATGGAAATCAAGCTTTAGAGGTAGCAGTATTTTCATCTAATTCTAAGCCAGCTTCTGGTTTGTTACATCAAGCTTTTAAAGAGAGGAAATCTGGTAGGGCAGTACCAGTCCTTATAGTAGTAAATCATGCCTCTGGCACACTAATTTGTGGCACAGGAGGAGAGCAGCCACGCATATTTGAATGTGAAGATACTAGTCAAGTAGAAAGGCTTTGTGAAAGTGCTTTAAAGTTACCTAATAGAAATTCTGCCATTAACTTTTTATCTGATGCAATGCCTTCTCTTGAAACTTCTCTTCCCGGTATTTCTAATGAAGGTTTATTATCATTACATGAACTAATACATGGTACCAAAAATCGATCTGATTGGGTTAGTGCTACTGAATGTGCCAAAAGTATCTTGGGCAAATCAAAAAATGATTTGATATCTGGTTTAGGTTTTACAAGACAAACTCTTGATAATTTAACTGATATTTTAATGGTTAAAGGAGAAAAGACAGCTCTTGCTGTTTTGTTAAATGATAATGAAATACCGGAAGTAGGCAACGATCGTTTTAATAATATGTCACCTGTATCATATGCATTAACAAAAGCTGATAAAGAAAAACTCCCTTGGGTTGTAATGGTCAAAGGTGAAAGAATTCGCCTCTACAATACCAAAAATATTGGTGTGGGAAGGCGAGGCAGGACTGAAACATATATAGAATGCCAATCATCTTTGATGGCCTCTAAGGATTTAGGTCTTATATGGATGTTATTCTCCTCTGATGCTTTAAAAGACGGTGGAACTATAAACTCTATTATTGAACAATCTAAACGTTTTGCTGCTGATGTTGCTGACAAATTAAGAGACCGAATTTACGATATTGTTATTCCTGAAATTGCAATGGGAATTGCAAAGGCACAAAAAAGTCTAAATCCATCCAAGGATGAAATAGCTCTTACCTATGAGATGGCTTTAACGGTACTTTTTAGACTATTATTTATTGCTTATGCTGAAGATAGAGATTTGTTACCATACAAAGGAAATGAACTTTATCGAACACGCTCACTTAAAAATAAAGCATTAGAATTAGCTGAAACTGCAAAAAAAAATGTACCAATAAGTCTAGGTACAGATCATTGGAATGAAACAGTTAGGTTATGGCAAGCAGTCTCACTTGGTAACAAAGAATGGGGTGTTCCAGCGTACGGTGGAACTATGTTTTCAAGTGATAAAAATATTTCCAAAGCTGGTGCCGCTATTGATATGATAGAACTGCCTAATAGTAGTTTTGAGTTGGCATTGCGTGGTCTTTTATTAACTGAAACTAAGGACAGTTTGTTTTCACCAGTAGATTTTAGAACTCTTAGTGTTCGTGAGTTTGGAACTATTTACGAAGGTTTACTTGAGTCTGAGCTTTCACTTGCCCTACAAGACCTTACTAGAGATAAAAAAGGTTCATACTTACCCGCAACGACTGGAGATAAAATTTTTGTCAAATCTGGAGATATTTACTTGCATGATAGATCTGGTGCACGTAAAGCGTCTGGTAGTTATTATACTCCTGACTTTGCCGTAGAATACTTATTAGACGGATCACTTGAAAAAGGTTTGGATCAACATTTAAAAAATCTTTCAGGTCTTAATGATGCTGATAGGGTAGATCAATTTTTCAACTTTCGTGTAGCCGATATTGCAATGGGATCAGGTCATTTTCTAGTGGCAGCGATTGACCGAATTGAAAGACGTTTTGCTTTGTGGTTAGAAGAAAACCCAACTCCCGGTATAATGCGTGAAATACAATATTTAAGAGAGTCATCTAATAATCAACTAGGTGATCTTGCAAGTACTGTAACCATAGAAGATGGTCAATTATTACGCCGAATGATAGCTAGACGTTGTATTTATGGAGTTGATTTCAACCCAATTACAGTTCAATTAGCTAGGCTATCTGTATGGATACACACATTTGTGCCCGGTTTACCTCTTTCTTTACTTGATCACAACCTTGTCTATGGAAACTCCTTGGTAGGTGTTGGTTCATTAGACGAAATTAAAAGAAAATTTGATGAAAGTTTAGGGACGTTATTTGCAGTGGATGCTGACAATCTTCTAGGAAAAGCGGCTGAACCTCTAAAAAAGCTTGCAAAATTATCTGATGCATCAGTAAAAGACATAGAGATTGGTCGTGCTTTATTAGAAGAAACAAAATTAAAAACATTAGAAACAAAAGCATTGTGCGATTTAATTACAGCCCAATCAATCTCCGAAGATTTACAAGTAAAAGGTTTTCAATTTGAAGACTGGGAACGTCAAAGTAAAGATATTCAATATTCTAAAGCATTACCATTAGCTAGAAATATACTAAAGCCATTATCGCCTTTACACTTTCCTATTGCCTTTCCTGAGGTGTTTCTTGGAAAAACACAAGGTTTTAATGTTATTTTAGGTAATCCTCCATGGCAAGAAGTAACTGTTGAAGAAGATGCTTTTTGGGCAAGATATTATCCCGGTTTGGGAGGGTATACGCAAAGAGAACAAGAGATTAAAAAACAAGAATTTAGACTTAATCGACCTGATTTAGTATCAGAATATGAGAATGAATTAAATGAATCCAAAATAATGAGAAAGTTTCTTGTAAATAATTTTAAAGGAATGGAAAAAGGTGATCCAGATCTTTATAAAGCATTTTGTAATCGTTTTATAAACTTGAATGGACAATATAGTTCTAACCTTGGAATTGTTTTACCAAGAAGTGCTTTTTCTGCTGCTGGAAGTGAAAATTTTAGAAAAGAACTTGTTCAATCATATTCTTACTCTCAAATCACCATATTAAAGAATACAAAAAGTTGGGTTTTCGAAAACGTATCAGAACAATACGCATTTGTTTTTTTAAACTGTTATAAATTCAATTCTGAAGTAAATAAAATAGAATTAAAAGGTCCTTATTTTTCAAATATTGACTTTCAGGAAAATCTCCAAAGTGAAGGTGTATCTTTTAAAGAATCTGACATTTGTAATTGGAACGATACATGGTCTTTTCCAGCCTTGCCTGATCAGTATTCTGCTGAAATCTTTAAGCAAATGAGAAAATTTCCAAGATTAGATCTTAATCATCAAGATGAATGGAGAGTAAGACCTGATAGAGAAATGGATGCAACTAATCAAAAACATTTGATGGATTTAGAAAGTAAAGAATGTCCAGAGGGATTCTTTCCTGTTTACAAAGGTAAGAGTTTTAAACTTTGGGACCCAGACCAAAATCAATATTATGCATTCGCTTCCCCTAAAGTTGTTTATCCTTGGCTTCAACAAAAACGTATTAACTCACATAAAAGAAATTCTGACAGTGTTCATAAAGAGTTTACATCTGAATATATTTTTAACGAAAACACATTAGCACCTAATCGTCCAAGGATTGCTTTCAGAGACATTTCAAGAGCAACAGACCCAAGAACAATTATTGCTTGTTTGATCCCTCCTAAATGTTTTTTGACTAATAAAGCACCTTTTCTTCATTTTCCAAGAGGGGACGCATTAGATGAAGCCTACCTTTTAGGAGTTTTATGTTCTATTCCACTAGATTGGTATGCAAGACGTTTTGTTGAATTGAATGTAAATTATTTTATTTTTAACCCTCTTCCAATACCAAGACCTGTTAGAGAGAATAAACTTTGGCAAGAAGTTGTTAAATTGTCTGGCCGCCTAGCAAGTGTGGATAAAAGATATGCAGATTGGTCAAATAGTGTAGGAGTAAGTTATGGAAGTTTAGATGAAGAAGAAAAATTAAAAAAAATTTATAAACTTGATGCGATTGTAGCTCATCTTTATGGATTATCTGAAAACCAACTTGTTCATATTTTTAGAACATTCCGTGAAGGTTGGAACGGTCAACCTAGGCTTGATGGTGTTTTAAAATATTACCACACATATGAAAATAGAGATAAGTGATGTCAGAAAAACCAGATTTTATTGATAATGTCGAAGGTAACACTTTATCAAAAGCCCTCAAGAAGTTGTTAAATAATAACGAAAATCAAATTGCTCCTTCCCAAACAAGTAATATTGACCAAGCTCGGATTGCAACTGCTTATTTTAGTCCTTCAGGTTTTAGTAACATTGCTAAAGCAATTGCTCACATTCCTTCGGTGAAATTATTATTAGGTTCAGATCCTATTGCTGATAATGCACGTTGGCAAAAAAAACTTGAAGAAAGCGAGAGTTTCTTCTTTCAGAGAAAATTAAAAGAAAAATTAAGTGAACAAGAGCGACTCTTAAGATTAGAGCGTGATCTAATACCTTTTAATAAGGATTCTGATAGATCTGTTAAACAACTAGTAGATTCGCTTAGAGCTGGAAACATGGAAGTACGTAGATATGAGAAAAACTTTTTGCACGCTAAAGCTTACATCTTTTCCCAAAAAAATAACCAAACAAATCCAAAAGACGAAATAATAATTGCTGGATCATCTAATCTTACTTCAGCTGGTTTAAACTCGAACCTTGAACTAAATCTTGGTTTATATAATGAGAAAACTGTTTCAAAAGGGAAAAAATGGTTTGATAATCTTTGGGATGAAGCAGTGCTGTTTGATTTAGCTTCTTTTTTTGAAGAAATATTTCAAATTAAAACGCCGTTTGAGATATTTTTAAGAGTTTTATGGGAATTATACGGCCAAGAAATTGATCAAGATATTGAGACTGATGGACTTCCACTAACAAGTTTTCAAAAACATGGAGTTGCTCGTGCATTGAGATTAATTGAAGAAACAGGAGGTGTAATTGTAGCTGACGAAGTTGGATTAGGAAAGACTTTTATAGCCGGTGAAATATTGAATATTTATAGAGAAAGAAGACAAAGGGCACTTTTAATTTGTCCTGCGGCCTTAAGAGATACAGCATGGAAACAGTTTCAAAGCGAGTATGACACTCGACTTGAAACTTTATCATTTGAAGAACTTGCAAGAGATAAACAGCTCTTTGATGAAAAGAGAAGGCCGAATGCTAATTCTTCCAACTTAGAAAGAGAAATTGAAGAATATCAGTTAGTTATAATTGATGAAGCTCATAACTATAGAAATCCGGCCTCACCAACACGTTTTGACGCTCTAAGAACTTTTCTTTATGGAAAAAGAAAAGATGTTCTTATGTTAACAGCCACTCCCGTGAATAATTCTCTGTGGGATCTTTATCACTTAACGCGTTTTTTCCTCAAGCAAGATACATTTCTAGCTAATAGAGGTATTATATCAATTAAAGGCCGCTTTGATGAAGCTATGAGAACAAATCCAACTAGTTTGTCACCTGATGTTCTATATCCTATAATAGACGCTACAACCGTAAAACGCACACGCCAGTTTATTCAAAGACATTATCGCAATGATCAGATAAAATTTGGCGGAAGATATCAGCCAATTGTTTTTCCTGAACCAAAAGCAATTTCAATAAGATATGACATTGAACAGCTTGCACCGGGTTTATTTGATTTAATAGAACTATATTTTGACCCTGAAGAAGATGATTGTCTTGAATTTGCTAGATACAAGGCTAATTCTTACTTAATAAACTCTGATCCAGAAGACGAAAGAATTGGTATTGCAGCAACAGGTTTAATTCTAAGTGGTCTTTTAAAAAGATTTGAATCTTCAATTGGTGCATTTAAAATTTCTATAGAAAGATTGATTGAACAACACGAATTGTTTTTAGCTGGACTTGATAATGGAAAAGTTATTTCAACTGAATTTTTAAGAGAAGCAGCTGCTAACGACGACGAAGACTTTGAAGATCTTCTTACTTCTAGCGACGCTACTTTTTCAATTGATTTATTTTATAGTGAAAACCTTCGTGACGATATTGAAAATGATTTGGACAAGTTAAATAAAATTTTTTCTAAATTAGAAAATATAAAAATAGAAAACGATCCAAAGTTAAAAAAATTAATAGAGAATTTAGAATACATAATTGAAGAAGCAGAAGAAGAAGCATCGAGTAGGGAAGATTTTTTTGATAAAAGAAAGGTCCTTATTTTTTCATTTTTCTCAGATACAGTGTTGTGGATACATCATTTTTTGAAAAATGAAATTATAAATAATCCAAAACTTCACCCTTATAAAGATCGATTTGAATTTTTAACTGGTGCATCACAAAATGAACAAGAAAGCAGAGCCAGTGTCGCTGCACGTTTTGCTCCTAAAACTGCTGGTAATTCTGGGGATCAAGATAAAACTGATTTACTCATTACAACAGATGTTTTAGCTGAAGGTGTAAACCTTCAACAAGCTAGACATATTATTAATTATGATATGCCTTGGAACCCCATGAAGCTAGTGCAACGACATGGGCGTATTGACCGTATTGGAAGTCAGCATAATAGAATTTTTATGAGAACTATTTTCCCAGCTAATAGATTAGACGCTCTATTAGGACTTGAAGCTAGAATATCAAGAAAAATTGCTATGGCTGCAGCCTCTGTTGGGATTATTTCGCCAATAGAAACCCAATCTTCTGAAAATAGAGATTTTACTGAAACAAGAGAAGAAATTGAAAGATTGTTAGCCGAAGATCCTTCACTTTATGAAAGAGGTGGAACTACATCAAGTGTTCAAAGTGGTGAAGAATACAGACAAACTTTGAGGAGAGCTCTAGAAAATCGTCGTAAAGATATATTAGAAATGGCTTGGAAAAGTGGATCCGGAATGCGTAAAGGAAGAGAGCAAGGCATATTTTTCTGTGCAAAGGTGGGTGACAGAACTTATCTTCGTTTTGTTCATGCTGATAATAACTGGCAACCATCATATACGGATATTCAAACAGAAAATCAAATAACTAGAAAGTTAAAGATTGAAATTGAATTAGGTCGTTGTTTAAGATTAATTGAATGTTCTGAGGATACTGAAACTGTATTATCTGATACATCAAAAGATGCAGCTTATGATTTATGGTCGCTTGCTAGAAATAATATTTATGATAGTTGGATGTTTGAAACTGATCCAATAAATCTTCAACCAAGAGTACGTCCTTTAAATAGCAGAGTTGCAGACTTTATAAGGGAAAATATCCCTCCAAATATTTCACAAACTCAAATTGAAAACGCATTAGACATAGTTGAATCTCCTTGGATTAGAAGAGATGAAAGGCGATTAAGAGAATGGTTTGAAACTGAAGAAACAGGATCACAGAAAGCTGCTTATTTAGTAAGAAATATTTTAGATTCTGGACTGGAGCCTTTTATATCTCCACAACCACTGCCGGATATTGAAGAAGATGATATAAAACTTCTAACATGGATGGCAATTAGTGCCAGTGAATAATATTTATTTTTACAAATAAATTTTCTTAATTAAAATAAAATCTTAACAATTTGAAGGTTCTAATGCATCAAGTTTTCTTAACAGATAACTTATTCGACTCTCTTCAATCTCTTCCTAATAAAGATTTAGGAAGGGTTTTTAAAACGATTCAACAAATAAAAAAAGATCCTTCTAATCCCGGCCTTAAGCTTCATAGAATTATAGAATCGCCTGATGATCATTTTTGGACTGTTAGAGTTTCAAATGATGCAAGGATAGTACTTTATAAAAAAGAAAATTTAATTTTAATTTGTCATGCAGATAAACACGACGAAGCTTATGAATGGGCAAAACGAAGAAAAGTAAGTGGTGATGCAAAGTCTAATTCTGCAAAAATTGTTTCACTTGATGAATATGAAATACAAAAAAGAAAAAAACCTCCCTTTTTAAAACAAAACAATGATGAAGTAGTTGAAGATCAAAAGATAAAAGAAGTTACAGAAGAACCTGAATTATTATTTAAGGATCATAAGGATGAAGAACTTTTAAATATAGGTTTTGATGCACAAGAAGTATCATTAATTAGATCCATCTTTTCTGAAGAGGATCTCTATTCTTTAGAACCAAGTTTTTCTGAAATTAAATTTGATAAACTATTGAGCCTGTATCTTGATATAGAACCACAAACTGAACAGTACGATAGTTTTGAAGATGAAGAAGAAACTCAAAACGAGTTAATTGAATTTACAGACTCTGAAGATATTAAATCTGCTTTGAGTCAGCCTTGGGAGCAGTGGTTGATTTTCTTGAGTTATGCTCAAAGAAGATTAGTTAAAGCAAATTTTAAAGGAAGTTCAAAAGTTTTTGGAAGTGCTGGAACTGGCAAGACTGTTGTTGCTCTTCATAGAGTAAAATTTTTAATTGAAAATCAAAAAATTGACAAAGTGGCATTATTTACTTTTTCAAGAGTTTTAACACAGGATCTTAAAACAAAAGCGGATTTATTATTAGGTGAAAGTAGTGATAGTAGATCCAAACTTCATATAGATTATCTTGAAGGAGAAGCTAGTAGGATCTTTAACAACCAATATGGTAAGCGTTTCAAATTGACTGGAGATTACACCACACACAACACGCTTAAATCAATTTATGAAAAATTAGAATTACAAAATGACTTCACACTGGAATTTATAATAAGTGAGTACGAAAATGTAATAGGTCCATGGAATTTGTATGAATACAAGGACTACAAAAATTTTCAAAGAAAAGGAAGAGGAACCCCATTATCTACCAGTCAAAGAGAGAAATTATCAAAGTGTTACACGTTGTTAAAAAAACAATTAGAAGACGAGGGCAAAATCTCTATTTTTGATTTGTATCATATGGCATCAGATATTTTGTCTAAAACCTCTGAAAAATATAAGTCAATAGTCATTGATGAAGCTCAAGATTTAGGACCTCACATGTTAAGGTTTGTGCGAGCTCTTACAGACAAAAAACATAATGACATAATGTTTTGTGGTGATACTGGACAATCATTGTATTACAGAAATCATAGTTGGCTTCAACATGGGATAGACATAAGAGGAAAGTCGTCTAATTTATACATCAATTATAGAACCTCAAAACAGATTAAAGACTATGCTGACGTTTTAAATGAAGATATTTTAGAACTAACAGACAGCCAAGTCGAAAATAGGAAGAGCATATCTACATTTAGTGGACCTAAACCGGAAATAAAATCTTTTGATAATCAAATTGATGAAGTTGACGGTCTTGTAAAATGGATTAAATCTAAAATAAACCAAGGAATAGATCTTCATGAAATGATAATTTTATCGAGAGAAGTTTCTGGTTTAAAACCATTTTCCAAAAAATTAAAAGAAAACAATATTTCATGTTGGGAGTTAGACGCATCTAGTAACTTTATTTATAATGAAGTTGGACTTGCTACTGTTAGAAGAGTCAAGGGTCTTGAATACAGGTGTGTAGCCATTGTGAATTGTAATGAAGACCAATTTCCGTCAGAAAAAGAATTGGCTAAAATTGGTGATATATCAGATGAAGATGATTTCTTAATAAGAGAAATAAATCTTTTATATGTAGCTATGACTAGAGCAAGAGATAACTTATACATTTCACACACGGGTCCGTCTTCAATGTATTTAGACAATATTGAAGATTATTCTAATAAGGATAATTAACTTGAAATATTTAATTTTTATTTCCTTTATTTTACCTTCAATAGTGTTTGCTCAAGAAACAGCAAAGAAAGAACCAGATGGACTGAAAAGTAATATAATTGATCCATTACTTCATTTTTTTAGAAATGATTATACAGCCATTTATCTTGCTGCGATAATGGTAGTACTAGCAATTATTCTTATTATTGAATACAGACAAAGAATTTCAGTCCCGGTTATAAAAGACTTACAAAACATAAATAACTTATTTTCAAAAACATATAATTCTGAATCTTTTTCAGAAAATATTGAAGATATAAAAGAGAAACTCCAATCTAGTGAATTTTATAATATAAGACCAGTGTGGTTTGAGTTTAACGAAACTTTAACTACTCAAAAGGACTCTGATGGAAGGCAAGTTTGGTTCAATACTAAAAGACCTGAAGAGTATTTTACGCCAACTTCAGTTACTAGAAACAGGGGTAATTTTAATTCAATTGAATCATGGGCAAGTTTTTTTGTGGGCGCAGGTTTGCTCTTTACTTTTTTAGGATTGGTTGCGGCCTTAGATCAGGCAAGTATAGCTATATCTGCAGCAGGTGGTGTAACAACGGATGTTTTAGGTGCACTGGAAACAATGCTTCAAATATCCGCTTTTAAATTCCTGACTTCTGTTGCAGGAATCTTTTGTTCAATAATTATTACTGCTTATGCAAGATCCTCTCAAAATCAAATTATGAGAAATTTGAATAAACTCAATGACCAGTTAGAGAGGTGTCTTACATTTATGCCAATTGAACAACTTCAGCTTAGAACAATTGAAGCTATTGAGAAAATGTCAGTAAGTGTTTCTGAAGGGGTGTCTCAAGGTGTTCAAAATATTGCTGGTAATGAATTACGAGACTTTGCAACGGCACTAGGATCAATCTCAGAATCATTAGCCAGATCAAAAACAGATATAAAAGGTATAAGTAGGATTTACTCGGAAGAAATGGAAAAAATAAAAACTTCTCTTGAAAATGCATTAGGAAGCATCTCTACAGAATTAGAGCAATGGACAATGGAAATGAACAGTGTTCTGAAAGCAAATCTATCTAATACGAATGATGTTTTAATAAATTTTGTTGATAACCTAGATAATGCTGTTCAAATGTCAGAAAAAGCTGCCACTAATTTTAATACTGAAATTATTGAAAATATAAACGACGCGGCAAAATCTTTAGGTAAAAATGTTAATGAGTTATCAAAAGGTATTGATAAAAGAGTTGATAGTGCAGATGACTATTTAAAAAGAATAAACGATGCATCTTCTACGTTAATAGCTGATACTGACAAAGTTACAGATGCTTTAGAAACTTTGGTGGATAAATTATCAACTGGAGATAATAGTTTTAGCAAGTCAATGGATCAGTTCGAGAAAAAAATTGACGAATTGTCTAACAATTTCTCTAACACTGTAAATTCAATAGAAAAAGTATCAAAATCATTTGAAAAAGAACTTTCTAAATTACAAGATAAAGACAACAATGTAAGACTTCAATTGCAATCTGCTGTTAGTCAGTTTTCTTCTTCAGTATCAGATTCTGTTAAAAACTTTAGTAATCTTAAAAATGAAATTAATTCTTCATTTGATCCTTTGAAACAAAGTGTTGAAGAATTATCAGAAAATTTAAAAAAATCCTCAAAAGGTTCTCGTCTTTTCTTTTGGAAAAAATAACTTGTAAAAATGGAAACAACTAAAACACAATCACCTTATTTTTTGTCAATGGCAGACTTGTTAATTGGTGTTTTATTTATTTTTCTAATAATCATGTTTTACTTCGCGTTAAATTTTAGTGAGTTTGCTAAATTTGCTAAGGAGTATGAAAAAGATAAAAATTTGATAGCTACATTATCAAAACAAAATGAAGATTTAAAAAGTAAAATTGAAGAACTAACAGCAGAAAATAAGAAATTAGTCGGTAAGCTAGGTAATGCTATAAAAAGAGCAGAAATAGCAGAAAAAAAAGCTGCTGAATTAGAAAATGTTATATTATCAGTAAATGAAACTAAGATTGAAATTCTGAAGAAAATACAAGAAAGACTCATGAAATTAGATTTTAGAGTCGAAATTGACGAGAAAACAGGTGTAATTAGACTTCCACAGAAGGAAATGTTTGCAACTGCAGAACATGAATTATCTCCAGATGGAATTGAAAATATTAATAAATTGTCAATGGTCCTTGGAGAAATTCTTCCGTGTTATTCTAAATTAAATAACCAACATAAAATGGAATATTTACTGAAATGTGATCGCCTTTCTAAAAATAAAATTGATGCAGTTTTTATAGAAGGTCACGCAGATGCTAGACCCTTTTATTCACCCTCCATAAAAAATAATCAAGAATTATCAACTAAGAGAGCGTTGTCAGCTTTTAATGCTATTACTAGTAATGAAAAGATAAGCCGTTTGAAGAATAGTAATAATGAATTTCTACTTAGTGTTAGTGGTTATGGTGATAAAAGACCTTTACCATGTTTTGATGCTCAAGAAGTTTGCTATTCAAAAGATCGAAGAATAGACTTGAGATTTATAATGGAAATACCAAAACAAATGAAAAAAAATATTAATTTTGATTAATTTTTTCTTCTTCTCTTAATTTCAGCAAGTGCTCTTGCTGGAACTTTCATTTTCGTATGAAGTGGTTGCCTGCTATGACACGAAACACATAGAATTTTAATATTATTTGGGCTGTTATCTCCTGACCGTCCATTTATATGGTGTAAATGCAACCATTCAGGGTGATCTTTAAGTTGTACATCACATTTGCCCGTCTTAAGTTCGCTACCCTGACATGTATAATTTGTTTTTTTAAGCAGTCTATCTCTTATTTGGGTATGATCTAAACTGTAATTTCCCAGTTGATCCATTTTATTTTCACGGTAATACTTGCTATCGATAAAGAAGGGTGCGTAATATTTTAAAAAATTATTAATGTTTAAGCTTCTAATATCTTTTTTACGTTGTGGAACAGACTTTGCTCTATATCCATTGTAATTTAGCGCTTTCATACAATTAGCGCATGCCAATAATTTAGCAGGGTGCTTAATGTCATAGTTTATTAATCTTGTTTCTGTATCTCTTGGGTGACAAGGAAACTCCCCATTTTTATTCTGAATTAAAATATATCTATTAGATCTACCATCATTGTGCATGCGTTGTAGTGTTATACACTCTTTAATAATATGAAATTTAGGACCTCTTTCACATGGTATTTCTCTAAGTTCTTCCAAATTAGCAAATGGTTCATCAATATACAAAAAGGCATGATGATTTTTAAAATTTAAAAATCCTCCTATTGGCTCAATGTCTTCGAATTCTTCACGATTAATCTCAACTCCACGCTCCATTTTGAATTCAATCCTGTCAGTTCCAGTTATTGGATCTAGGGGAAAAGATTTTAGAGTACCACCCATTATTTTCAAAGCATTATCTAATTTTTTAAAATTTACAGCCATTTTATTAATACGCTTCTCTAAGTTCTTTAATAAGTTCACGTGCTTTAGTTCTAAGTTTTATCTCTATTCTTCTTGAAGCTTTTTTATCTTCTAATTGGTCTGGATCTTTGTAGTCATAAGGCTCAGCGTTAGTATTTAGCCTTCTACTGAATGAAAGTCCATTTGCTGTTAATGTGTCCCTCATCCACTGGTTATTAGATCTCAATGTTTCCAATTTAAACACAAAGTTTAGAACTTCTCTCGAACGTCTTTGTGACAAACCCATGTTGTACATGTATTTAGAATTAACTGAAGATTGAGCTCCAGCACTATCTGTATGACCTTCAATTCTTACCTCGTCTATCATTGAGGAAAGATCTATTGTTTTACCTTCCAAATTGACATAATTCCAATTTTTAATAATTTCTAAATAAATTGGAAAAAATTTTCTTAATGTTCTTTGAAAGTCAGGATTTAAGTCATGCTTGTCATGTTCAAATTTATATTTTTCATTGATAAAGGTAATTCTAATTGGCTCACATGAAATTTTCAAATCAGCTTTAGAAAATTTTATGTATAGCTCGTCTTTTAGTTTTTGACATAACTTATTTTCATTCTCAATAAAAGAATCTACAACTCCAATGACTTTGCTAAGTGTTTTAGTAGCATTCAATGCTATGAATATTGCTAAAATCATAAATAAAACCATTAACACAGTCATCATATCGGATAATGATAACCAAGTTGTTTCTTCTGATTTTTCATTTTTTTTAAACATTATTTATCATCTAGTTTTTTTGCAGCCTGAATAGCTTTTGAAAAAGCATCACTCAATTGACCAAACTGATCTGACATACGTTCAGCAATTGATCCTAATCTGTCAGAAAAACCTTGAAGTTCATTATTAAGTAGTTCCTCAAGACCGTCTTTACTTTTATTAAGTAATTCTTGAGCAATAGTCTCTATTCTTGAAGTAGAGTTTTTATATTCCTCAGTAATTTCTTCAGTGAATGATGATATTTGTGTTGTTTGTCTTTCTTGTGCTTCTTTAAGTGCATTTTCAAAAGAAGTAGATAGTTGATTAACTGTTTCTGTGAGTTTGTCACTTAATTGCGTTCCAATTGTATCAACTTGTTCGGATAATCTAGAAGCAATTTCTCTTGTTGCGTTCGAGTGTTCATTAGTTACGTTAGTTGCATTTTGAACGACTGCTGCTGATGCTTCACTTAGATTATTAATTGTAGTTGTAGATGCTTCTCTAAAATTATTCAGACTTGTTTCAGTTACACTAGTAAATTCGTCAATAATATTTAGGGATTTTTCATTTTGAGCCGAAGTCAATTCACTTAGATTCGTCAAAATTGTATTAGAAGTTTCTTCTAAATTATTACCTATAGTCTGCATTGAGTTTTCAGCAGAGGTTGTAAAATTTTCAAGTATATTTGAAGTAGTAGTGGATATGTTGAGAGCAATTTCTTCAGTTTTAGTGGACAATCCTTCAGTTATTTCAGTGATTTGTGTTTGAAGTTCAGTTCCTAATTGACCAAAATCATTAAATACGGTTTGAAAATTTGTTTGTAATTCTGTGTACACACCTTCCTGAGCTCTTAGGTTTTCTGTTAAATTTCCTAAAATTTCATCAGAGGTTGTTTGTAAACCATCTGTGTAATTAGTCAGCACCTCCTCAATTCGAGGAATTGCATCCTTTGCTTGATTACTAACATCTGCAAATGATTGTAAATGATTCTCCAAATCCTTAATTTGAGCTTGTATAGTTTCTAAAATAGTAGATAAACCAGATACAGTTTCAGGAATGGTTTCTGCACTTTCTTTTATTTGCGTTAGAGAGTTTTCGGCTTCTCCTATACCTTTTACAGCTGTATCAATAGAAGTTCTCATATCTTCCATGTCTTTTTTATTATTCTCTTGCCATTCTAATAATTTACCAACTGCTTCATTCAATCTTTTAAAATTTTCTCCAAATTGTTCAGTTAAATTCTTATTAAAATCTGCAATTGCTTTCTTTAGAGCGTCGATGAAAGCAGTTGTATTAGCCTCTGCAACAGTTTTGGCAAAATCATTTAAGTCCGTGCGCATTAATTTCATTTGTGTATGAAGACTTCCGTCAGCATCTCCACTTATAGCACTCAATAATTCTTTATTTTGCTCTTTAGCATCTTTTCGTGAGTTTTGAAGCTCTGTTAAGATTTCTTCTGCACCAACTCCTTCAGGAACATCTTCGTCATTCTTTTTAGATTGTACTAGTTTGACTATTATACCTGTTAATAAACCAAAAATAGAGGTAACAAATGCTACTTTTAAGCCTCCAATGATTAAAGTCATTGAGCCTTCCATATTATTTGCATCAAAGTTCAATAAGGCTATAAAAACACCAACAAAAGTTCCTAGTATTCCTATAGAAGGTAATACGGTAGTGGCGCTAGAAGAGAGTATTCGTCCGTAATATGATTTTGAAAAAAACAAAACAATGACAAATATTCCTAGTATAATAAGAATAAATGTTAATGAAATATCATTGCCTACTACAGAACCAATAGCGGTTGTTATTAGTTCACCAAGCTCCATTTCTTCTTGTACTGGTATTTGTTGAAATTTTGATAAAAGATCGGTGTCTTTAGCCATTTAACCTCCACGATATTATTTAATTAGTTAACTATGTTTTGTTTAACAAATCAAATTTGAATGAAGTTGAAAATAGGGAATTACACCATTTACTGTCAATAACAATTTTTTTGTAATATGCTATTGACAACCAAATCTATTTGCTTTAACACTAATTACTGTAAATAACAAATAGAGTGTAATTAAATATGTCTAGCCTACAACAAAATAAAAATTTTAAAGGGTCTTTAGGTGATTTTATCAAGAAAATCAAGGAATGTAATCACTACTATGATATCCAAGATGATAAAATCACAGAACGACTAGTTAGGTATTATATTACACAGTCTATAATACCACGCCCTAAAAGAGACGGTAAAGAATTTTTCTACTTGTACGACCATTTATTAAAATTTTTATATGCAAGGAAACAAATTATTGATGGCTGGCCATTAACTAAATTAAAGGAGATGATGAAATTTGAAGAGAATCAGTATTTTGAAGATTTTTTTAAATCGAATTTTAAGACGGATAATACTGCTGATTCGATGTCACTTATAAAGTCTTTCAAATCTGAGACTCGAAACTTAAGTGCTAAAAAAGTTAGTCAAATTTCAAATCCAATTAAGTATCAAGAAAGGAAAG
>CACNWE010000015.1 GCA_902623995.1 uncultured SAR116 cluster alpha proteobacterium
ATCTTATTTATCTGTATTGATTTTTTTAAAAATTAGAAGTTATAATCTTAAAATAATTAATTCAACTGAGGTAATGGTCTTTGACTAATTCAAAAAATATTATCTATATAAATAATAAAAAAGTAGAGGTTACAAATGTCTATCACGATATTACTCTATTAGATTGGTTGAGAAATTATCATAAAATAACTGGAACAAAAGAAGGTTGTGCTGAAGGAGATTGTGGGGCATGTTCAGTTATAATAAATAAAAAAAATAAAGGGGATTCAAAACCCATAAACTCGTGCTTAGTAAGATTAGGCCAAGTAATAGGTAGTAACATTACAACCATAGAAGGTTTAGGTTGTGATAAAAATCCTCATCCATTGCAAATGGCTTTTTCAAATGAGTATGCTTCTCAATGTGGATATTGTACGCCAGGATTTATTATATCAGGTGTTAGTTTAATAAATTCTGGTAAAGTAGTTAATAATGATACAATAAATGATGCAATTTCAGGAAATTTATGTAGATGCACTGGTTACTCTCCAATAATAAAGGCAATTAAATCTTTATCAGATAGAAAAACAAAATTAAAAAAAGTTGAAATTATTAATAAAGAAAAAAAAGTTCGTTTCGGAAACATTACTTATTTAAAGCCAAATAATTTAAAAGAGCTCAAAGATTATTTAGAAGTAAAGAGTTTTCAATTTATTGCGGGTGGTACAGATTTAAATCTTCAAAGGCCTATCATAAACGAAAAAGAAAATAATATTATATGTTTAAGTTCCATTAAAGAGTTGAACTTCATCAAAAAATTTAAGGAAAAAATGGTTCTTGGAGGAGCAGTCACAATTGAAAATTTTCTTGATTCAGTTCGATCAAAAATGCCTGAATTAATAGAGATTCTTCAAAGGTTTGGATCACCACAAATTAGAAATCAAGGAACAATTGGAGGAAATTTATGCACGTCAAGTCCAATTGGAGATTTAGCCCCATTATTAATGGTTTTAAATTCTGATATAAATGTCTTTGGAAAGAATGGGATTAAAAAAACAAACATAAAAAACTTTTTTAAGGGTTACCGAACAAATATTTTGAAAAAGGATGAGATAATTTTATCTATTGAAATACCTTATCCAAACAAAAAAAATAAAATTTTTTCCTGGAAACTTTCTAAACGATATGATCAAGATATATCAACTATTTCTCTTGCCATAAATATACAAACTCAAAAGAACATAATAAAAGAAATACAAATGGCTGCAGGAGGCGTGGCAGCAACACCAAAGAGTCTTGACAAATTATGTAAATCAATGCTTGAAAAAAAATTAGATGATGCAATAGATTTTGCAATTGAAAATTTAGATAAATTTATCCAACCAATCTCAGATTTAAGGGGTTCAAGTCATTATAGACTAGAGGCAATGAAGGGACTGTTTAGAAGATTACAAATTTGTTTAAAGCAAGATAAAGCAAGTTTGTCAATAATGGAAGTTTAAGAATGAATAATTTAAATAAAATTCCAATTCACGATTCTTCTTTAAGGCACTCCACTGGTCAGGCTATTTATATAGACGATATGCCTGAGCAAGAAAATTTATTGCATGGGGCTCCCGTTCTATCAAAAGTTGCATGTGGAAAAATAAAAAAAATTAATTCTGATAAACTAAAAGATCTTCCATTTTTTACAAAAATAATAACAGCAAAAGACATCCCTGGCGAAAATGAGATTGGTCCTATCAAAAATGGTGAGCCAATTCTAGCAGACGATTTTTTTTCATATTTAGGCCAACCAGTCGCGATTGTTTTGGCAAAAACACATCAAGAAGCCATTTATGCGAGCAGCTTAGTTGAAATTGAACTCGAGTTTACAATTAAACCTATTCTTAATTTAGATGACGCTTATGAACAAAAATCTTTTTTAGAAGATCCAATGATTTTAGAAAAAGGCAACATAAAAAAAGATATGTCTAAATCAAATTATACTTTATCTGGTGATTTTGAAATTGGTGGACAAGATCACTTTTATTTAGAAACTCATATTGCCATAACTTTTCCTGGAGAAAATGACGAATACGTTGTTTGGTCAAGTACTCAGCATCCTACTGAGGTTCAACACGGTGTTGGAAAGGTGTTAAATATTCCATCAGCTAAAATTGATAGTAAAGTTAGAAGGTTAGGAGGTGGATTCGGCGGAAAAGAGAGCCAAGCAACTATTTTTGCAGCAATGTCTGCTTTGGGAGCCTATTTAACACAAAAACCTGTAAAGATACGTCTTAACAGACATATTGATATGACAGCTTCAGGAAAAAGACATGACTTTAAAATATATTACACCGTAGGATTTACAGTTACTGGCAGGGTTCTGGCTTTGGATATAAAACTTTTAAGTAATGGTGGTAATGTTTTAGACCTTTCGGGGCCTGTAATGACAAGAGCTTTAACTCATCTTGATAATTGTTACTTTATAAAATCACTAAAAGCTATTGGGTATGTGTGTAAAACCAATACAGTTTCAAATACAGCCTTTAGAGGTTTTGGCGGTCCACAAGGAATGTTGACTATTGAAAATATACTTTATTCAGTTAGTCAATATTTACAAAAGCCAATAGATGAAATTCGTAAAATCAATTATTATTCAAGATTAAATGGTCTTAAAACACCATATGGTCAAATTGTTAAAAATCCTAGAATTGAAAGGGTTTTAAAAGAAATATACAAGATAAGTGACTATAAGAACAGAATAAGAAATATTAAAGAATTTAACTTAAATCAAAAAAATAATAATTTACCTTTCAGAAAAGGTATAGCCTTAATGCCTGCAAAATTTGGTATTTCATTTAATAAACCATCATTAAATCAAGGAGGAGCGTTAGTCCATGTATACTCTGATGGATCAATTAGATTAAATCACGGTGGGACTGAGATGGGCCAAGGGTTATTCATTAAAGTTGCCCAAGTAGTTGCTGAATGTTTTAAGGTTCCTATTGAACAAATTCACATTACTTCAACAAATACTGCAGAAGTACCAAACACCTCAGCTACAGCAGCTTCTTCTGGTTCAGATTTAAATGGAATGGCTGCATGGAACGCATCAAATGTTATAAAAAACAGAATGATCGACCATGCTGCCAAATTATTTAAAAAAAATAAAAAAGATATTGTTCTTGGTGAAGGTAGAATTATTTGTGGTAACAGAAGTTTGTCTTTTTCTGAGTTAGCCTTTTCCTGTTGGGAAAATCGAATTTCTTTATCTTCTACAGGTTACTATAAAACTCCCAAAATTTCATGGGATCAAGGTAAGTTGAGGGGGCATCCTTATTTTTATTTTACATGGGGAGCTGCAATTTCTGAGGCCTTATTAGATATAAATACCGGAGAGAGTAGAATACTAAGAGCTGATATTGTTCAAGATTGTGGAAATTCTCTTAATGAAAATATTGATATCGGTCAAATTGAAGGAGGTTTTATTCAAGGTTTGGGGTGGTTGACATGTGAAGAATTATGTTTTTCCAAAGAAGGAAAATTACTTACAACTGGGCCGTCTACATATAAATTACCTGGGAGTAGAGATATTCCTCAAATCTTCAATGTTAAATTACTAGAAAAAGCAGATAATGAAGAAAAAACTATCTTTAGATCAAAAGCTGTCGGTGAGCCGCCTCTACTACTTGCAATTTCTCATTTTCTGGCGCTGAAAGAAGCAATCAGGGCTTCTTCAACAAATTCAAAACCTGAGCTTCTTAATTCCCCAGCTACTCCATCTGAAATTTTGAAAGTATTAAAAGTTTAGTTATCAACAACATCTTCTCTAACAATTGCTTCTTTTGGAATTCATGAAAATTTTATTCTTCATCTCTACTATAATTATACATTTAAAAGTTTGATAAATATTGTTACATTACATCACAAAAAATTTTCGAGCTTTAGTATGAAAATATCAAATTTATTAATTAAAAATGCTCAAATAATTGCAACAATGGATGATGAAAGAAAAGAAATATCTAACAAATCTATTTATTGTGAAAATGGCAAAATTATTGACATCGGAGATCTTGAAAATTTTAATTATAACTCTGGATTAATAATTGATGCACATGAAATGGTTGTTATACCTGGTTTGGTAAATACTCATCATCATTTATTTCAAAATTTGACTCGCTGTTATCCTGGCTCCCAAAATGAGTCATTATTTGGATGGCTTACAAATTTATATCCTATTTGGAGTAAAATATTACCCTCTGATATTTATATTTCAACTTTAATTGGATTATCTGAAATGGTTATTAGTGGGTGTACTACTTCTAGTGATCATTTATACCTCTTTCCAAATGGATCAAAGCTTGAAAATCAGATTGAAGCTGCAAGTGAGGTTGGTTGTAGATTTCACGCCACTAGAGGCTCAATGAGCATAGGTGTTAGTAAGGGAGGACTTCCTCCAGACTCACTTACTGAAAACGAAAACTCAATTATAAAAGATTGCCAAAGGGTTATTGAAAATTTTCATGATTCTTCTAAATTTTCAATGTTAAAAATTGCTTTAGCACCATGTTCTCCATTTAGCGTTAGTCAAGATTTGATGACGGAAACTGCTAAGTTAGCTAGAAATTACTCAGTTAGTATGCATACTCATTTAGCAGAAAATAACGAAGATATTGTTTATACCAAACAAAATTTTGGTATGACCCCAGGTGAGTATATTGAAGACTTAGGGTGGGTCGGAGATGATGTTTGGCATGCTCATTGTGTAAAATTAAATGAAGATGAAATTGAATTATTTTCTAGAACAAGTACTGGTATTGCTCATTGTCCTTGTTCAAACATGAGGTTAGCAAGTGGGATAGCTCCTTTGAGAACGTGGATAGATAAAGGTGTGAAAGTAGGGTTAGGTGTAGACGGTTCAAGTTCAAATGATAGTGGATATCTTTTAAATGAAGCTCGCCAAGCAATGTTGTTACAGAGAGTAAACTTAGGTGCTAATAAATTTTCACCAAGAGAAGCATTATTTACAGCAACAAGGGGTGGTGCAGAAGTATTGAACAGAAATGATATTGGTCAGATTTCTGTAGGTAAAGCGGCAGATTTTGCAATATATGATTTGAATAAAATTGCTATGTCCGGAACTTGGAGTGATCCTTTGGCTGCTTTGGTATTATGTACCCCAGCTGAAACTGCTTACACTATTTGCAATGGAGTGGTAATCTCTCAAAATGGTCATTTAAATAATTTTGATCTTAATTTATCTTTAGAAAAACACAAGGTTGCATCAAAAAGATTACTGGATTTATAGAGTTATGAATCTAGTTTCATTATCTGTAAAATGATATTCTTTTAAATTAATAGAAGTATCTTCTTGATCATTTATTCTATCAATCACCCAAAAATCTTGTTTCTTTTTAACTAAAAGAGGGTGGTGCCAAACATTTTTATTGTATGTAACACCAATATCCCCGTTAACATGGAAACATCTTAAAGTACTCAAATCTGGTACTTCTTTTTTTTCTTCGCAAACAACTATTAACCAATCATAATTTTGAATAGGAAGAAAACTTTGAGAAGCAACAGGATGTTTTTCCATAATCTTTATTTCTATAGGAAGGTCTCTTGGTGAGCCAGAAAAGATAGAAATACCTGAATTTCCATTTTTACTTTCTAAATCTAACTTAGAAATATTATGATACCTAGTAGTGGTTCCTTGATTGATAGAACGTAATTCTGATGCATTTTTCTTTTCTATAATATTCCCAAAACTAGAAAAAACATTAGAATCTATTTTTTCGATTGATATATTATTCATTTTATAATTTTAAACCAAAAATTCTTAATCTTGATACTCCTCCGTCAGGATAAATATTTAATCTGACATGAGTTACACCTTCAATTGACGTATCATCAACTTCGTAATTATGCATATTGTCTGCTTGTAGTTTTGATTTGTCCAATATGTATTTCCAGTTCTGTGAGTCATTAATAATTTCTTCTAAACTTTTATTTTCGTAAAAGTTTGAAGCCTGCACTGATGCTTGATCTGGATAATTTCCTTTAAAATGAGCGGTATCTATTTCAATTTTTTTTATTAAACCTTTGGTTGCTAATTTAATTATAATCCAGTCATGACCAGGTTCTCTTCTCCTTCTTGTTTCCCAACCATCACCCATTGTTTTTCCTCTTCCATCAGACAGAAGAGCAGATACGTCACCATAATGAGCATTATTATAAGCAACAATAGAACCACCTAATTTTAAAGATGATAATTCAATTAGATCATTTTTATTATCATAATTCTCCCAATTAAGTTTTACTTCACCAAATAATCTTAATCTTGCAACTCCTCCGTCAGGAAAAATTTGTAATTTTATGTAATTAACTTTTGTTTGTAATTCAATTTTAAATTTATTACTGGAATCACCTTTTAAAGATGTTTTAGAGAGTATTTCAATCCAGTCAGAGTCTTTGCTAGGTTTATGATCACTATATAGACCTTCAATTGAAGCAAAAGGAGGAAAATTTCCGGTAAAAAAACTTGTATCAATATCTATCTCAGTAATAATTCCTGGAGATCCTAATTCTATTATAGCCCAATCATTGCCACCATCTCTTCTTCTTTTACTCTCCCATCCATCCATCCATTTTCCATGCTCATCATACTTATCTTCAATAAAGACTGGCTCTTTGTCATCTAGCATGCGGGAAGCTTCACCGAAAAAATCATCAGAAACTTCAATTATTTTTGTACCAATTTTTGGAGAAGCTAGATTAGTTAAATTTTGATTTATATTGCTAGTGCTCATTTTTTTTCCTATTTATTTAAAGCATACAAAAATCTCTAGAAATATATTTTCCTAAATTTTTGTTAACTATGAATTCATTCTGATCGTAAATTTTATTACCTCTTAACCAAGTTTGTATTGGCCATCCAGTAATATCTAAACCTTCATAAGGCGTATAATCAGAGCCATGGCTTAGATTAATTTGTTGAATTTTATTTTTTTTATTAGGATCCCAAATTGTTATATCAGCATCAGATCCAACTCTAATTGATCCTTTTTGAGGATAAAGTCCATACATTTTGGCAGGATTAGTAGAAGTTAGCTCTACAAACCTTTCCAAGCTGATTCTATTTTTGCTTACTCCTTCAGAAAACAAAATTGGCAATCTTGTTTCCACTCCTGGGATACCATTTGGGACCCATTTAAATGATGTTCTTGCTCCAGGCCTGTCTTTACCCTTACTATCTTTAAAACGGAATGGGCAATGATCTGATGAAAAGATATCAAAAGTTCCATCGATTAATCCATCCCAAATAGCCTGTTGACTTTCCAAATCTCTTGGCGGAGGTGAGCATACGTATTTTGCTCCCTCAAAATCCATATTTAATCCCTTCATATCATCTTCAGTTAAACAAATATACTGAGGGCAAGTTTCAGAAAAAATTTTAATTCCTTTATCTTTTGCCCATTTAATTTGAGATAGTGCCTCCTCTCCCGAAACGTGAACAATTACAATTGGAATATCAACTATTTGGGCATGACTTATGGCTCTGTGCGTTGCTTCTCTTTCCACGATCTGAGGCCTAGACAAACCATGATAATAAGGGGCTAATTTTCCTTCATCTTCTAATTTTTTTGTTAAAAATCTAATAGCATCATATCCTTCAGCATGGACCATAACTAAAGTTTTCTCATTTTTAGCAACTTCGAAAACTTTCAAGAGTTCTTCATCATTTAAAACCAGATCGTCATATGTCATAAATACTTTGAAAGAAGTATAACCATCTCTGGCTAGTGCAGGGAGTTCTTGTCCTAAAACTTGTGGTGAGGGGTCACTTATAATTAAGTGAAATGAAGTATCTACAAACAAATTTCCATTAGCCTTTTTATGATAACTTTCTACACATTCTCTGAGGGATTGTCCTTTTTCTTGCATAGCAAAAGGTAAAACTGTGGTATTACCTCCAGCCGCGGCAGATCTTGTGGCGCTTTGAAAGTTGTCAGCCATTTCAACGTCTGGTCCTGATGGTTGATCTATGTGGACATGGGCATCTATACCGCCAGGCAAAACTAATAGGTTTGAAACATCCTCTACAATTTTTGCGTCAGCATTAATCTCGCCTATTTCACGAATTTTTCCGTCAGCGACGGCAATGTCGCAGTCTCCTAGACCATTTTCAGTTACTGTTTTTCCATTTTTAAAAATTATGTCAAAGTTTTTCATGAACTATACTCCAATGACTATTTATTTTTCAGATTATGAACACTCATATAAAGTTGATTAATTAAACTTCTTTCATTTTCTTCAAGAAAAGAAATATTCCCGGGTGGCATTGCATACGATAGCACAGACTGTTTATATATATTATCAATATTGTTTATTATATCTGTAGGTGTTTCTAAATTGACTAATTTTGGAGCATTTTTCATGTTTTCCCATAAAGGCTCTTTTGCATGACACATTGAACATTTAGATACAATAATCTCTTGAGCACTTACCAAAGTTTTTTCTGGGATTAGTTCGATCAAAGTAGCTGTGTTTTTTACGTTATTTAGTTTTGGTTTACCCAAGTCTGAAATATAAAAAATTATTGATCCTAGAATAATTATTGGAACATATACCCAATAAGGTGGTTTGGCTCCAGTATGTTTAATATTGAAAAAATGTCTAATGAGCGCTCCAATTATTAAAATAATTGAAATGATTATCCAAGAATATTTTGTAGCATAAATTAAAGGATAATGATTTGAAATCATTATAAAAATCACTGGCAATGTTAAGTAATTGTTATGAAGAGATCGTTGTTTAGCAATAGCACCATGAATTGGGTTAGGGGTCTCATTTGCTAGCAAACTAGCTACAACTTTTTTTTGACCAGGAATAATGATCATAAGAACATTAGCAACCATGATAGTACCTAAAACTGTACCTATCTGCATAAATGCTCCTCTATAACTAAATATTTCAGAATAAGCCCACGACATGACAGTGATTAAAATAAATATAGAGCTGATTAATACATAGACATTTGTTTTTAATGATAATCTGCACACAAAATCATAAATTACCCAACCAAAGACGACGCCTAATAATGAAATTATTACAGCTTCATATTTTTCTAAATCATATTTGACAATATCAATCATGTATAATTCAGCACCTGCGTAATATACAAGAGCTAACAAAGCAAAACCTGAAACCCAAGTTGCATAGGCTTCCCATTTAAACCAGGTTAATTCTGAAGGCATTTTTGACGGTGCAACAAGATATTTAACTAAGTGATAAAATCCACCTCCATGAACTTGCCAAGCTTCTCCATGAGATTTATCTGGAAGATTCTTATTTTGTTTTAAACTTAAATCTAAAGCAATAAAATAAAAGCTTGAGCCAATCCATGCAATACCTGCAATGACATGGAACCATCTCAAAATTAGTTCAGTCCATTCTTCCAATAAAAATATCAAAAATTAGCTCCCTCTATAAGTACTATAGCCAAAAGGAGATAGTAATAGTGGTACATGATAATGTTCAGATTTATTATTTACAAAAAATCTAATGGGTATTTTGTCAAGAAAAACATGTTTAAGGTCACTATTTTGTTTTTTCAGATAATCACCAGCAAAAAATAATAATTCGTAATGACTTTCCTCTAAGCTTTCAGTAGATAACAATGGTTCGTCAATTCTACCATCCTCATTAGTCAAAACAGTTTTGATCAAAATTTTCTCAATATCCAATATTTTGTATAATTCAATTTTTAATTCTACTGCCGGTTTACCCTTGCTAGTATCTAAAACATGAGTTGATAGACCCGCCATATTTTTCTCTATTTAAATTTGTATAAAGTATGCTTAAATTCACTGACATAATAATGACAGGTAAAATAATGTACAATAAAACTTTCAAATTTCTTTCTAAAAAAATGAAAAGAGAAGTAATAATAGATCTACTAAAAAGTGTTTATGAGCATTCTAAATGGGTGCCAGAAAGATTGTTAAATGAGAATATTAGTGAGATTCAAACAAAAGAAGAATTACAATTGATGATGAAAAAAATAGTTGATGATTCTTCAGAAACAGAGAAATTAATTTTGATTAATGCTCATCCTGAACTTGGAAAAAAACTTCAAAAAAAAGAAAAATTAACAAAGTTTTCGGAAGATGAACAAAAGTCTGCTGGTTTAGATCAATGCTCTGATGAAGAGTTTAAAATTTTAACTAATCTCAACAATGAATATAGATTAAAATTTAAATTTCCATTTATAATTGCAGTGAAAGGTTTAAATAAAAATCAGATCATAGATAATATGCAAAAGAGGGTTAATAACAGTAAAACTAAAGAATTTGAAACTGCTATTAGTGAAATTCACAAAATTGCTGAACTAAGAATTAAAGATTTGACTTATTAAGTAGCTAATTTAATTTTTATTCCAGATAAATTTTAGGAAGGTAAATGACAAAAGAATTTAAAGATATGAAAGGTGTTATTGCCATTGCAACAACACCTTTTAACAATGAAAACTTAATTGATTTTGAATCAGTCGATAGACTTTCAAATTATTACATAGAAAGTAAAGTTTCAGGGGTTACAATCCTTGGGGTTATGGGAGAGGCTCACAAGCTTAATATTGAAGAACAAAAAACATTAATAAAAAGATACGTAAATAACTTAATTAATAGTGTTCCAGTAATTGTAGGAGTTTCTAATGCTGGTCTTGATAACTTAGAATTACTATCAAAATTTTCAATGGATTCTGGTGCCTCTGGAGTTATGGTATCTGGTAATAATGGTCTAAAAAATGACGATCAAATCAAATCATACTTCAATCAAGTTGTAGATCGCACTCAAGATATTCCAATTTGTTTGCAGGATTATCCACCTACAACTAATGTTTACTTTTCTGAAAGTGTTATAAATAATATAATGGAAAATCATCCTTCAATTGAGATGTTTAAGCATGAAGACTGCCCAGGACATAATAAATTATCAAGACTTCTTAGATATAGAGATAATAATTTAAAAAGAAAATATAGCATCTTTGTAGGAAATGGAGGCTTATATGTTCCCCAAGAACTCGAGAGAGGTGCTGACGGAATTATGACGGGTTTTGCATTCACTGAAATGTTGGTGAATTTACATAATTTATTTTCTAATCATGATAAAGAAAAAGCAGAAGACTTATTTGATATATATTTACCACTTATAAGGCATGAACAGCAATTTGGAATAGGTTTAGCCTTAAGAAAATTTGTCTTACAACAGAGAGGTATTATTAAATCGTTTAATGTGAGATCTCCAGGGCCTGTTCTTACAGAAGACGATATTAAGGAAATGAATTATTTATTAAAAAGATTACACTTAAAATTAATTGAAAAAGGTTTTACAATTCCAAAAGGAATTAATTAATGGCATGAAAATATTATTGTATAACCCAAACACTTCTGAATCTATAACTGAAACACTTTATGAAACTGCCAAGTTGGTTGTAAGTAGTGAAACAATTCTAATTCCTAAAACAGCAGAAAAGGGTTTCCCATATATATCAACTAAAGTAGAAGCCCAAATTACTGGTACTTTAGTTTTAGAAAAATTAGCAGAAATACATCCACAATATGATGCCATAATTATAGCTGCCTTTGGTGATCCAGGTCTTATACCAGCAAAAAATTTGTTTAACTTGCCTATAATTGGTTTAGGGGAGGCAGCTATGTTGAGTGCTTGCTTATTTGGTAAAAAATTCTCAATTATCTCATTTACTAATGCAATGGCGTCTTGGTATGAAGAAAGTGTTGAATTATTAGGATTACAGTCCAGATATGCAGGATTTAGAGCGATAGATGGTGTTAATTTAACTATAGATAAAATCCAAACACTTCAGAAGAAATCTCTAATTGAATCTGCTAAAAATGCTATTAATATTGATGGTGGTGAGGTCGTTATATTTGCAGGGGCTCCATTGTCTGGATTTAAAAAAGTTGTTCAAAAAGAAATAATTGTGCCTGTGATTGATTGTGCTGAAGCGGCTGTAAAGCAAGCAGAATTAGCTGTTGTTATGCATCAAAATACTTTAAAAAAACTAAAATTACCTCCTAAATCATCTATAGGGGTTGATAAAAATTTATCTGAATTGATTGCTCACAAAGTTGATGATGGTTCATAAATGAAAAGAAATTTTATTGGTTATGGAAAAGAAAAGCCAAAAATTCTTTGGCCTCAAGAAAATAAAATTGCAGTATCATTTGTTGTAAACATTGAAGAGGGTGCAGAGCTTTCGATTTCATCAGGCGATAGTCAAAATGAGCATGTATACGAAAATAATAAAATTAAAATATTAGACATCCCAGATCTTTGTATGGAATCTCATTTTGAATATGGTTTAAGATCAGGTATTTGGCGCATTTTTTGACATTTTTGATAAATACGATGTAAAAGCAACATTTAGTTGTTGTTCTTTCGCGTTAGAAAATTCTCCTTGGTTAATAGATGAAATATTAAACAGAAATCATGAAATATCTGCTCATGGTGTGAAGTGGATTTCCCATGCGTATCTAGACAGAACAGAGGAAAAACAAATAATTAATGAATGTTACTCCTCAATATTAAAACTTTCTGGTCATGCACCAGTTGGTTGGCACACAAAATCTAGCACATCGCCATTTACAAGGGATCTTTTAATTGAGCATGGAGGATTTATATATGACTCAAATGCATATAATGACGATATACCTTATGTGGTAAAAAAAAATGATAATAAACTCGTGATTATTCCATATTCCTTTGATACCAATGACATGAGATTTGATGGAAATAATGGTTTTGTACAAGGCAATGATTTTAATATTTATTGCAAAGAAACATTTAATCAACTTCTCAGTGAAACAGATGATGGTTCTATAAGAATGATGTCTATTGGATTACATCCCAGAATTATAGGAAGACCAGGAAGAATTAAAGGACTTGAAGATTTTATCAAACATATAAAAACTTATCAAAATGTATGGATACCGAAGAGGATAGATATAGCAAAATACTGCTTAGAAAAAAATTCATTCAATTTTTTCTGATTAAATTTTTAACATTTATATTAAGCAATCTAATTAAATTTTTGCTAACCTATAATTCAATTTGACTCTTTATAGATCTGAATGCTTAATTATTATACAATTACTAAGAAAGGAATTTAAAATGCTTACAATAATTTTTAAGAAGATGTTTCTTTTTGTAGCCGTATCTATTTTTAGTTTTAATTTGCATGCAGCAGATTGGACAATGGCTTCAGGTTACCCAAAAAGTAACTTTCATACTCAAAACATAATTAAATTTATAGATGATGTTAAGTCTACTACTTCAGTCAATATAAATTTAAACCCTAACGACACTCTAATTAAATTAGATGCTATAAAAACCTCTCTTCAAAGAGGACAAATTCCAATTGGTGAAATTAGGTTAGGTATTTATGGTAATGAAGACCCAATGTATATTTTAGCTGGATTACCTTTTATTGCACCAGACTATTCAAGTGCTTGGTTGCTTAAAGATGTGCAGATGGAATATCTTCAAGAAAAATTCGATAAAAAAGGGCTTATGATTTTATATACTGCCCCATGGCCAGGACAAGGGTTTTATACTAAGTTTCCTGTAAATAGTGTCTCTGACTTTAGTGGTAAAAAACTGAGAATATATTCTACAGCCACACAACAAATGGGTTCTATGTTAGGATTTAATGCAACAATTCTACCTTTTGCAGAAATTCCTCAGGCATTTTCTACAGGTCTTATTGAAGCTTTATTTACTAGTCCTCAAACAGGTATAGATATTCAAGCATGGGACAATACAAAACATTTTACATATGCTGGAGCTATTTTTAGTAAAAATGCCGTAGTTGTTACCAAAAAAGCCTTCAATGCTCTATCAAAAGGTGATCAGAGTAACATGTTAACTGCTGCAAAAAAAGCTGAGCTTAGAGGCTGGGAAATGAGTGCTGAAACTACTAAAAAGCAAATTGATATCCTTAAGAAAAATGGGATGTCTTCTAAAAATGCTCCTGACGAGGTAATTAGCAAAATGAAAAGCATTGGTCTCGAAATGATGAAAAATTGGAGATCAAAAGCTAGCCCAGAAGCTAACGCGGTATTAGATAGATATTTATCTATGCGTTAAAATCTTAGAGAGATAGTCATGAGAAATAAATTGAATAAATTATATTTATACAGTGGCTATCTTTCTGCTTTTTTTATGGTCTTGATTGCTATGACCATAGTAGCTCAAATTTTAGGAAGATTTGTAAATATCACAGTAGACTCTACTGAAACTGCTGGTTTTAGTTTGGCTGCTTTAACTTTCTTTGGGCTTTCATATACTTTTCACAGTGGTGAACATATAAGAGTAACTTTATTTACAAGATTATTAGGAAAAAAAGTTAGAAGATACCAAGAACTCTTCTCTTTGTCCTTTTGTATCATAATTACTAGTTATTTAACATATTGGAGCTGGGACTTTGTCTACTTTTCATTTATTTTCGAGGATATTAGCCCAGGTCTATTGGCTATTCCTTTTTGGATACCGAGGATAAGTATGTCTATAGGCGTAACCATATTTCTAATTGCACTTGTTGACGATTTTTTTACAGTTTGGAAAAGGGAACAACCATCTTATGTAAAAAATGCTGACCCAATACTAAAAGATAATACTTAAAAGAGAGATATATGGCGACTGGATTATCATTAATTTTATTTATCTTATTACTATTTTTTCTTTCTCTTGGAATATGGGTAGCTCCAGCATTAATTACCTTAGGTTATATATTGCTAGAATTCTTTACTCCAGCACCAGTAGGATCTCTGCTTGCAAGCACATTATGGGATGCAAGTTGGAATTGGGCGTTAACAGCGTTACCTTTATTTATATGGATGGGTGAAATACTTTTTAGAACAAGACTTTCTTCAGAAATGTTTAAGGGTCTTGCACCAATGTTATCTAATTTACCCGGAGGTTTGTTGCATGTAAATGTAGTTGGCTGTGGTATAATGGCTGCTGTTGCAGGATCTAGTGCAGTCACTTGCGCCACTATAGGTAGAATGAGTATACCAGAATTAAAAAAAAGAAATTATGACGAGACCCTTAGCATAGGTTCTTTGGCAGGTTCCGGTACATTAGGATTGTTAATTCCACCTTCAATCATGCTGATAGTTTATGGTGTTTTAGCTCAAGTCTCAATTTCAAGACTTTTTATAGCTGGTGTTCTGCCAGGTATAATGATTATTTTAATTTTTATGTCATATATAGCAATTAGATCTAAACTTAATCCTTCTTTAGCACCAAAACAAAATGTTAGTTATACTTTTTTTGAAAAAATAAAAGCAGCAAGAAACTTGCTTCCAGTAGTTGCATTAATATTTTTTGTTCTTGGATCAATTTATGGTGGTTATGCTACCCCAACTGAGGCTGCAACTATTGGTGTGATTGGAGCACTAATTCTTGCATGGTCTTCAAAATCTCTTAATTTTAAAAGTTTTATGGCTAGCTTAATGGGAGCTGTAAAAACTTCCTGTATGATTAATTTTATAATTGTGGGAGCTGCCTTTCTTTCAGTTGCAATGGGGTATACTGGTATCCCCAAACAATTAGGACAAATAGTTAATGACTTTGAATTATCACAACTTTCGCTTTTAGCAATTTTAACAATATTATACATTTTCCTTGGTTGTTTTCTTGAAGGAACGTCCATGATGGTTTTGACAGCATCTGTAGTTTTACCAATGGTCCAGACAGCTGGTATAGACTTAATTTGGTTTGGAATTTTTACTGTAATAGTTGTTGAAATGGCCCAAATTACTCCTCCAGTGGGGTTTAATTTATTTGTACTTCAAGGAATGACGGGTAGAGATATATTGAAAGTTACAAAAGCAGCCTTGCCCTTTTTCTTTTTAATGTTATTAAGCATAGTTATAATTGTTATTTTTCCTCAAATTGTCACAGCACCCGTCAATTTTATGATCCAATGATAATGTTTTAAAGGATTTCAATTAATGAGACTTGCTATCGATATTGGTGGAACTTTTACAGACATAGTTTTAGAAAACAAAAAAGAACTTTTAACTAAAAAAGTTCTTACTTCTTCCTCTCAACCTGAAGTTGCAGTAATTCAAGGCGTAGTTGAACTATTACGTGAAAATAATATAAATTCTTCAGATGTAAAGATGATTATTCATGGTACGACTTTGGCTACAAATGCAGTTATTGAAAGAAAGGGTGCCAAAACTTGTTTTATAACAACTGAGGGTTTTAGAGATGTTTTAGATATTGGTTATGAAAGTAGATTTGATCAGTATGACATACTTATTGAAAAAACAATGTCAATTGTTCCAAGAAAGCACAGATATGTAATAGAAGAAAGAACAGATATTAATGGAAATATTATTAAGCCTATAAATACGAAAAAATTTCACAGTTTAGTTGATACAATAAAAAATGAAAATTTTGAAAGTATTGGAATTGGCTTTCTTCATTCTTATGCAAATTCTAAAAATGAAAATGAACTAAAAAAATTTTTATTAAAATATTTACCAGATGTAGAGGTCAGTATATCTTCTGATGTCTGTCCAGAAATAAGAGAATATGAACGTTTTACCACTACTGTAGTAAACTCATACATAAAACCTTTAATATCTACTTATTTAAAAAAATTAGATACTGAATTGAGGCAAAAAGGTTTCAATTGTCCGCTCCTATTAATGACCTCTGGTGGAACTTTAACTAACGTGACGAGTGCATGTAACAATCCAGTTAGATTAGTTGAGTCTGGTCCTGCTGGTGGTGCAATTTTGGCAACATCTATAGCTGAAGATTTGAAATTAGATAAAGTGATATCATTCGATATGGGAGGAACAACCGCTAAGATAACCATAATTGAAAACCAGAAAGCAATTAAAGCTCGAGAGTTTGAAGTTGACAGAAAAGCGAGGTTTAAAAAAGGAAGTGGCCTACCTTTGAGAATTCCTGTAATCGAAATGGTTGAGATTGGCGCAGGAGGTGGATCCATTGCGCGGGTAAATAAGTTGGAGCAAATAATTACTGGGCCAGACAGTGCTGGCTCAAATCCAGGTCCAGCATGTTACTCAAACGGGGGTGATTATCCAACAATAACGGATGCAGATTTAGTAATAGGCAAGATTGATGCTGATAAATTTGCAGGGGGTAAAATAAACCTATCCAAAGAATTTGCTAGGAATGCAATTACAAAAAATATTAGTGACAAGCTTAACATTAAGACTGAAACAGCCGCATTAGCAATATCTGAAATAGTAGATGAAACTATGTCAAATGCAGCTAGAGTTCATACCGTTGAACAAGGTCACGAAACATCAAACAGAACTCTGATTGGATTTGGAGGAGCTGCACCTCTTCATATCTCAAGAGTTGCAGAAAAATTAAGAGTAAAAAAAATTATCATCCCTACAAATGCAAGTGTAGGTTCAGCAGTAGGTTTTTTGAAAGCACCTGTTGGATATGAAGTAGTTAAAAGTCTTAGAATGTTATTAAATAAATTTAACTTTGAAAAAGTTAATAATTTACTAAGTTCCATGAGGGTTGAGGCAAAAAAAATTATACAAAACAACTCTGAAAAAACAGAATATATCGAAGAGCGTTTTGCATTTATGCGATATGCTGGACAAGGGCACGAAATCAAAGTGCCTATAGATAATGAGGTATTATCAACTAGAAATGAAAACAAAATCAAAGATTCTTTTGAAACAAATTACAAAAAACTATATTCTCGAATATTGCCAAACGCTGACATAGAAATTTTAACATGGTCTTTATCATTATCTATTATAGATGAGACCTCCAGTGAATATATAGAACTAGATGCTTATAATAACATAAAAGAAGATATTCTAATTGATTTCTGTGATTATGAAAGTGGAGAAAAAATTAAAATACCAAACTATGAAAGGGCAAAGTTAAATCCTGGAGATATGATACAGGGTCAATGTGTAATTACAGAGGACCAAACTACAATAGTTGTTTCTAATAATTTTAATACAAAAGTTTTAAGTAATAATTTTTTACAAATGGAACATATAAATAATGAATAAGAATAATTTAATTGATGAAAAAAATAATATTCAAAATCAAGTAATGTGGAATAGACTTCTTTCTGTTGTAGAAGAGCAAGGTCAAACACTAGTCAGAACTGCATTTAGTCCAATTGTTCGTGAATGTGGAGATATTTCTGCTGGAGTATTTGATTTAGAAGGTAGAATGATGGCTCAAGCAGTTACAGGTACTCCTGGCCATGTTAATTCTATGGCAGAGTCAGTAAAGCATTTTATTGATCATTTTCCACTAAATACAATGAATGAAGGAGACATATTTATTACAAATGATCCTTGGATGGGTACTGGGCATTTGAACGATTTTGTACTTACAACTCCTTGTTTCAAAGACAATAAAATAGTTGGTCTTTTTTCTTGTACATCTCATTTGACAGATATTGGAGGATTAGGAGTAGGTCCCGATGCTACTGATATTCACATGGAAGGCCTTTATATACCTATGTTGAAATTAGCTGATAGAGGTGTAATGAATAAAACATTGTTAAAACTAGTTAGCCAAAACACAAGACAACCTGTAGAAACAGAAGGTGATGTTTATTCATTGGCTGCATGTAATGATATTGGTTGCACTAGATTAGTTGAAATGATGAAAGAATTTGAAATCGATGATTTAAAAAAATTATCTGATTTTATATATAACAAGTCATTATCTGCAGTAGAAAATGAAATTAAGAAAATCCCAAATGGTGAATATAAAAATTCTATGATGATAGACGGATTTGAAAAGGATATTAAATTAGAAGCTAAACTAACAGTTTTAGATAATTCAATAACAGTAGATTATACAGGTACTTCTGATAAATCAAAATTTGGTATTAATGTACCATTATCGTATACCAAGGCTTACACTTGTTTTGGTTTGAGTTGTCTTGTAAGCGCAGAAGTTCCAAACAATGCAGGTTCTCTCAAACCTTTCAAAATTGATGCGCCATTGGGTTCGATTTTAAATGCGCCATATCCTGCTGCAGTATGCGCAAGACATATTATTGGTCAAATGCTTCCGGACGTAGTTTTTGGTTGTTTAGAAAAAGCCATACCGGAAAAAGTTCCTGCAGAAGGAGCTTCCTGTTTATGGAACATTACATTTCGTGGAAAGACTGATAGGGGAGCTAACAACAACTCATTGTTTGCAGTTACTGCTGTAGTTAATGGCGGAACAGGAGCAAGACCAAATAAGGATGGATTATCTGCTACTGCCTACCCTTCAGGTGTAAAAGGAACTCCAGTAGAAATTAATGAAGCAGTTGCTCCATTATTATTTTTAAAAAAAGAATATAATCCAGGAAGTGGTGGTAAGGGAAAGTATAACGGAGGCCTGGGTCAAGTAATAGAAATTAAATCAGCAATAGGTGAGGATATGGACCTTTTAGCTTCTTTTGATAGAATTAAATTTCCAGCAAGAGGACGTTTGAATGGAAGCAATGGCAAACCTGGACAAGTCTCAATTAAAGGCAAAGGAAAGCTTAATGGTAAGGGTACACAACTTATTAAAGCTGGTGAAATACTTCAGATTTACACACCTGGAGGCGCAGGTCTAGGTGATTACTCTGAAAGAGAACAATCTCTATTAGATAAAGATTTAGAAAATGAATTTTTATAATTAGTTTAAATTGGTATTCCAAAATTTCTTTTTGGTTTAGTGGCAAATTTTTTTATTTTTAAACCTAATTTAGCAAAATTTTCTATTAAAGCAGTAGCTGCTGTTATACCTTCGATAATTTGTATGTTGTACTTTTTACTTAAGTTTTTTGTTAAATTATAAATACTTGGGCTCGTTATAATTATAGCCTCTGGATTATCTTCTGCAATTGTTCTTTGAATTTCATTATCCAATTTAGTTAGGTTAGATTTTGACATTGTTTCCATATCTAAAACAGGAACTTCGATTGATTTTATAGAGACGCATTTATGATCCATGTCATATTTTATTAGGTTATTTTTTAATGCTTCATGTGAATTAGATAAATTTGTAATTATTGAAAAATTATTTGCAATCATATTTGCAATATAAAAAGTAGCTTCACCTAGACCAATAATTGGTCTAGAAGTAATTTTTCTAATTGTATCTACGCCAATATCTTCAAAAGAAACAATTATAAAAGCGTCCGACGAATTATTCATCTCAACTACTTCAAGTAATTTTGAAATATTTATTGATTCACTATGTAAGTCAAAATAGTCTTCTTGAGAGTTTTTTTTGTTAATGAATAAACTAGAATCTTTTCGACTTACTTTTAAAGCACAATTCATAATTTTTTCATTCGATATAGCAGATGGATACGGATTAATTATACAAATTTCAATGCTCAAGTTTTAGTTCTCTATTTATTCACGATAATAGGTTTATTAAAAACGCTAATTTCTGGTAATTCTTTAGTATATTTTTTAATTTCAACTAAAGTTGAATGAGCAGACGGTCCTTGGGCTAGAGAGGATGTACCAATATCATTTGTCAAAACATTTGGATTTCCGTGTATACAGTACGCACCGTCGTCAATAGGGTCATACCAAGCACCTACAGGAAGAAAAACCACACCTTTCATGACTTCTTCACTGATAATAACTCCTGCAAGGCATTTACCTCTTTTGTTAAAGACTTCAACAATATCACCATTTTCCAATTTTCTTGTTTGAGCGTCTTGAGGATGAATTTTTATTGGTTCTCTTCCTCGAATTTTTTCATTTTGGCTCTCAGAGCCATTATCAAGTTGACTGTGCAATCTATTATGAGGTTGTCCTGATATAAGTTGTAGTGGGAATTGTTTTGTTAAATTTGAGCCTAACCACTCTTCTTGTTCTAACCAAGTGGGATGACCGGGACAGTCCTTATATTTAAAGCCATCTATTGTTTCAGAAAAAATTTCTATTTTTCCTGAGGGGGTAGAAATGGGGTGATTTTCTGGATTCATTCTAAACTCTTCTAATAAAATAGTTTGTTTTTTAGGTGATAAGACTTCTTGAAAGCCATTTTTCCAAAATTTTTCAAATTCAGGTAAAGTAAATCCCTCTTCTTTTGCTTTATCTCTTGCCTCTTCCCAAATAAATTTCAACCATTTATCTTCATCCTTACCTTCAGTAAATTTATCTTTGAAATTTAATTTTGAAGAAATTTCAGAAAAAATTTCATAGTCTGATTTTGACTCTCCTATGGGTTCAATTGCTTTATACATTGGTGAAATTGTTTGATCCCAATGTTTGATACTAATATCATTTCTTTCTAAAGAAGTTGTTGCTGGTAATATTATGTCTGAGTGTCGTGCAAGACTATTCCACCAGATTTCATTTACAATTATAGTGTCTGGTTGTTTAAAAGCTTTTATGAGTTTTTTTAAGTTCATCTGATGATGAAAAGGATTACCACCTGCCCAATATACTAATTTTATATCAGGGTATTTAATTTCGTTTCCATTGTAAGAAAAAACTGTTCCTGGTTGTAATAGCATATCGGAAATTCGAGCAACGGGAATAAATTCGGAAACAGGATTATTAAATTGTTCTAGAGAAGGCCATTTAAAATGTTGAACTGGATTTCCAATACCGTTTTCTGCACTATATCCTAACCCAAAACCTCCACCTGGAAGACCTATTTGCCCTAGCATACAGGCAAGAACAGTTATCATCCAGTGTGGTTGTTCTCCATACTGCTGACGTTGCAATGCCCATGCGCCAGTAATCATTGTTCTGTTTACAGACATTTGTTTTGCTAAATTATATATTGTATTACTTGGAATACCTGTTATTTTTGATGCCCAAAAGGGTGTTTTGGCTTTACCATCAGTTATACCTTTGAGATATTGAAGAAATTTTTCGTATCCTACACAATATTTATTAAGAAATTCTCTATCGGCAAGGCTTTCTGTTTCTAAAATAAATGCAACACCAAGCATCAATGCTGTATCAGTACCTGGTCTTATTTTAATCCATTCAGCTTTACTTATTATATCAGATTCCATTTCCATTGGGCTGATATTAATGAATTTTATACCCTTTTGTGTACATTTTTTTATATATTCTTTAGTTGTGTGTTTTCCAACTCCACCGGAGTTTACTTGTGCATTTTTTAAAGGTAAACCACCAAACATTACAATTAATTTAGAATGATCTTTGATATTATTCCAATCGGTATGAGTATCAAGAAATTGCCTGTATTTCATCCCAATCACATGAGGCATTATTGTTTCACTAGCTGCATAAGAATAGGTGTTTACAGACTTAGTATACCCACCATAACAGTTAAAAAATCTATGAAGTTGACTTTGGGCATGATGAAATCTCCCAGCAGAACCCCAACCGTAGGAGCCAGCAAAGAAGGCTTTATTCCTATATTTTTTTTTAACTCTATTTAGCTCAAAAGCAACGATATCAATTGCTTCTTCCCAACTGACAGTCACAAAATTATCTGAACCTCTTTTTTCCCTACTGCGTTTCCCAGTTAATGCCATTTTACTATTTGCTAATTCTTTACGGATTTCTCTTAAGTAACCTTTTCGAACATGAGGAACTCTTATTCGTAATTCATCATCAACGCTGTTTATTATACCGTTAGCAATTTTTGATGGGTCTTTATCATTTTCATAAGGACGCATTCCAACAATCTTTTCATTTTCGATTTCAGCGTAGTAACTACCCCAATGAAATGACGTTGGTTTTTTTGTTTTGTTTGGCATATCTACCTCTTAAAACAATAGATTAAATCTTAAATTGTTTTTAGTAAATTATATTTTCATCAAGAAATTTTGCTAGATGCATTGCTTTTCTATTAAGTCCGTCTTTAATTTGACACCTACACGAAGTTCCATCAGCTATAACAATGACCTCATTAGAATTTTTTTTAATTGTTGGAAAGAGTCTTTCATTAGCCATTTTCATTGATATTTCATAAGTATCTTTTCCATAACCAAATGATCCAGCCATGCCACAACAACTCGTCTGAATAGTTTCTACTTCTAAACCTTCAATTTTATTTAATAAATTTTCAATGGGTTTTACTGCATTAAAGGCCTTTTGATGGCAATGACCGTGTAGTAGAACTTTTTTGTTTATGCTTCTAAATTTTATTTTTTTTCTTTTCTTGATCAGTAATTCTTCAAATGTATAAGAATTATTTTTTAAGTATTCAGTATCTTCAGTTTTAATCAAATTTGGAATTTCATCTCTAAAAGAAAGTATGCATGATGGTTCTAATCCGACAACAGAAATTCCCTGCTTCAGATATGGTTTGAATACATTTAAAATATCTAACATTTCTTTTTTTGCATTATCTATCAAACCGTTGGTGAGATAAGTTCTTCCACAGCATAGTATTTTACTTGAATTTGATAATGTTGGGATAAATGGATAATATCCTGCCTTTTTTAAAACTTTAATGGAGGATCTTACATTTTCTGGTTCGTAATACCGATTGAAAGTATCAACAAACAAAATAACAGGAATAGTATTTTTAATTCTATTTAAATCATTTGGTAATTCATCATTTTTAAAATAATCTCTTCTCCATTTAGGAAGAGGTCTCTTGGATGTAAACCCAAAAAATATTTCACTAAGTTTTGCTAATCCAGGCAATTTATCTCTTAGATTCATAATTATAGCAAACTTTGAAGCCGTTGGGGCATAGTAAGGCAAAAATGCTACAAGTTTACTACTTAAGTTTAAACCAAATTTCTTTGCTCTTTGGGTTGATACTTCAATTTTCATTTTTGACATGTCAACCCCCGTTGGGCATTCACGTTTGCACGCCTTGCATGAAACACAAAGTTTCATGGTGTCATTCATTTTTTCATTAATTAAAGCATCTTTTCCAAGTTGTCCTGAAAGAGCTAATCTAAGAGAATTAGCTCTTCCTCTTGTAGAGTCTTTTTCGTCTCTAGTTATTCTAAAAGACGGACACATTACACCACCGTCTAATTTTCTACACGAGCCATTATTGTTGCACATTTCAATGGCGCCCTGAAAACCACCACTCGCACCTGTCCAAGCTGACCAATCTAAAATAGTATTAATATTCTGAGCATTATAAGAAGGTGCATATCTGAAAAGATTTCTGCTATCTAATTGTGGAGCATCTACAATCTTTCCTGGATTAAAAATATCGAATGGATCAAATGAATTTTTAATGAATTTAAAAATTTTTATCATTTTTCTTCCAAACATTACCTCATTAAATTCAGAACGGGCAATACCGTCGCCATGCTCACCTGAATATGAACCATTAAATTTTTTTACTAAGGTACTTGTTTCATTAGCAATATTTCTCATTTTTTTAATGTCTTCATGAATTTTCATATTTAAAACTGGTCTGACGTGTAAGCAACCAACTGAAGCGTGAGCATACCAGGTACCTTTAACTTTGTATTTGTCAAAAATCTTGTTTAATCCGTCTGTATATTCTGCTAAATCTTTTAATTGAACTGCACAATCCTCAATAAATGAAACCGGTTTTGCATCGTCTTTCATGGACATCATGATATTCAAACCAGATTTTCTCATTTCACTTACTTTAGACTGAAGTTTGTCATCAATAACATCAACAACACCACCAATTTTCTTGGTTTTATTCCAAGAATATCCAAGTTCACCCATTAGTTCACGGAGTTTTTTTAATCTTCGATGATTTTCATCCATCTGTTCCTCTGCAAATTCCACTAGGAGTAGAGATTTTGGATTACCATTTACAACCGCTTCTACAGTAGGTTTGAACATATCAATTTTGTGAGCTAGACTTATCATAGTGTCATCTACTAATTCGACTGCAACAGGATTTAATTTCACTATGTGTTGAGCAGCATCCATTGCTTCGTAAAAAGATGGAAAATGACATACACCCATTATTTTTTTTGAAGGAAGTGGGGACAATTTAAGTGTAATTGCAGACGAATAAGCAAGTGTCCCTTCCGATCCAACCAATAAATGAGATAAATTAATTCCGTCACCAACTTTGCCATGGGGTCTACTAGCCATAGCGTCAGGAAGTAATGCATCAATATTGTAACCACCAACCCTTCTAAGAACGTTAGGAAATTTATTTAGAATTACTTTTTTATTATCATTTGCAAGTTTTAGAAGGTTGTTAATAATTTCAGGTGCTGCACCGTTACTTAATGGAAGACTATTATTTTCTATTTTTCCAAAGTTGTAAGATGATCCGTCATATAATATAGCTTCAATATCAATAACGTTGTCTCTCATCATACCATATCTAATTGATCTACCACCGCAACTATTATTACCCGTCATGCCACCAATTGTTGCTCTACTTGAGGTTGAAACATCAACCGGAAACCACAAACCATATGGTTTTAAAAACCGATTAAGCTCATCCAACACAATTCCAGGCTGAACAACACACGTCATGCTTTCTTTGTTAAATTCCAAAATTTTATTAAGATATTTTGAATTGTCGATAACTATTGCATTATTGACAGTTTGACCGCATTGAGAGGTACCACCACCACGTGCTAGTACTGGAACCTTACTTTCTCTGGCATAATTTATCGTTTCAATTAGATCTGCATTTGATTTAGGTATTAAAACCCCGTAAGGCATCATTTGATATATCGATGCATCAGTAGCATATCTTCCTTTATTAAAATTATCATAGTAAACTTCAGCAGAAGTTTTTCTTTTTAAAGTGCTAAGTAATTGATCGATATGACCATCTGGCATTAAAATAACCTTCAATGAGAAATAAAATAGAAATTAATTTAATTAAGTGTATAACTAATAAAACATATTCTCAAAATATTCAAATAAAGATAATTTTTAATTAGGATTTATTAATGAGTAAAAAATATATGCCAGGAAAACATTTTCTTCAATTACCGGGGCCCTCTAATATTCCAGATAGAATTTTGCGTGCAATGGATTATCCTACTATAGATCATAGAGGACCTGAGTTTTCTGCTCTAGCTAATGATTGTCTTGCAGGAATTAAGACAATTTTTAAAACAAAATCTCATGTAATTATCTATCCTGCTTCAGGTACTGGTGCATGGGAAGCGGCACTCGTTAATACAATTAGAGAAAACGAATTAGTTCTTATGGTTGAAACAGGGCATTTTGCATCTTTATGGAATAAAATGGCGCTAAGACTTGGAATTAAAACTGAGTTTTTGGAGACAGACTGGAGAAGGGGCGTTGTACCAGAAAAACTTTTTGATAGATTGCAAAAGGATACTAAAAATCAAATTAAAGCAGTGTGTGTAGTTCATAATGAGACGTCAACTGGTTGTATTTCAAGGATTGAAGAAGTAAGGAAGGCATTGAATTCAGCTAATCATGACGCTTTACTAATGGTTGATACTATTTCAGGTTTAGCATCCATAGAGTATAAACACGATGAATGGGGTGTTGATATTTCAGTTTCAGGATCACAAAAAGGGCTTATGTTACCACCTGGATTATCTTTTAATGCAATATCAGATAAGGCACTAAGAATATCAAATACTTCAGGTATGCGGAGATCATATTGGGATTGGGAAGAACAAATTGAAGCAAACAAATCAGGTTCTTTTCCGTATACACCTGCAACTAATCTACTATACGGATTAAAAGAGGCGATTAATATGCTTCACGAAGAGGGACTTGATAATGTTTTTAAGAGACATGAAAAACACGCACTAGCAACAAGAGCTGCTGTTCAAGCTTGGGGCTTTGAGAATGTATGTAAAGAAGAAAAGGATTTTTCAAATGTTTTAACAGCCGTTATGTTACCTGAGAACCATAATGCTGATAATCTTCGAAGAATAATTTTAGAAAATTTAAATATGTCTCTTGGAGGTGGTCTTTCAAAACTTGCAGGAAAGGTTTTTAGAATAGGTCATCTTGGAGATTTCAATGATTTGATGTTGATGGGTACTTTAAATGGATTAGAAATGGGATTTGAAATGGCGGGTATACCTTATCAAAAAGGCGGAATTACAAAAGCGACTGAGATCTTGGTCAATAAATAACATTCAAATATTTAAGTTTTTTATTTAACATATATGTGTATTAATTAAACTTAAATTTAACAATATTAAAGAGAGGAATTCGATAATGAATTTTAAAAGTTTATCAATTGCGGCAATAGGAGCAATACTGCTATCGGTGTCAGCTTCTGCCAAAGAATTAAGGTTGTCTCATCAATGGTCTACTAAAGATGTCAGACACAAATTTGCGCAAATACTCGCTGATCATGTGGCAACAGCAAATGTTGGTTTGAAGATAAAAATCTTTCCTTCTAAATCACTTTTCAAACCAAAAGAACAATATAAACCACTAACAAGAGGACAATTAGATATGACAGTTTTTCCATTGTCATATGCGGGTGGCCAACAACCAGCTTATAATTTAACTTTAATGCCTGGTTTAGTGAAAAATCATGATCATGCTGCTAGGTTAAATTATTCTCCATTTATGAAAGAAATTCAAAAGATTATGGCAAGTGACGACGTAATGGTAGTTGTTCATGGATATCTTGCAGGAGGATTTGCTGGCAAAAATAAGTGCATTACTAGTCCAGATGATGTTAAAGGTTTACAAACTAGGGCAGCAGGAAAAGCATTCGAAACGATGTTAGTAGGTGCTGGTGCTTCAATAGCTTCAATGCCTTCTTCAGCTATATACAATGCTATGCAAACTGGTGTTTTGCAAGCTGCCAATACTTCTTCATCCTCTTTTGTGTCATATAGAATTTATGAGCAAGTTAAATGCTACACACCTGCAGGTAAAACTGCTTTATGGTTTATGTATCAACCTCTTTTAATGAACAAAACAGTATTTGAAAAATTAAATAAAAATCAACAAAAAGCTATTATGGATGGCGCAAAAAAAGCTGAGGCTTATTACCTTGCCGAAGCAAAAAAAGAAGATCAGGCATCTGTAAATGTTTTTAAGAAAAATGGTGTTGAAATAAAAGAAATGTCTGCAGATGAATTTAATGCATGGCGTGAAATAGCAAAAGAAACTTCCTATAAAAAGTTTGTTTCTGGTTATAAAGATGGACAAAGACTATTGGATTTAGCTTTGGCAGTTGATTAATACTCTTAAGTGGCAGGTAATACCTGCCACTTTTAGTAAATTTTAAAAATTTTTATGTTAGATAATTATATCATTTTCACAAAAAATATTTCTAGAGTAGCTGGGGTGATTGCTGCATTTATGATTTTAATTGCAGTTTTAATAACAGTTCAAATGATCTGGGTGAGATTTGTATTAAATCTCTCAACCGCTTGGCAAACTGAAACTGTTATTTATATGATGGTAGGGGCAACATTAATTGGGCTGTCTTACATACAACTTTTACGTGGACATGTAAATGTTGATTTGTTACCAACCTTTATTAAGCCAAAATATAAAAAACCTCTGGCAATTATGACAGGTTTTACAAGTATAATAATAGTAACAATAATGTTTATTTATGGATTTGATTACTGGTTTGTTGCTTATGAAAAAAATTGGACTTCTGATACAGTCACTGCAGTTCCACTAAAATTTCCGTATGCTGCTTTACCTATAGGATTTGGTTTGTTTCTAAACCAATTAATAGCTGACTTTTTATTAATGATAACCGGAAAAGAAGCTCCTTTCGACAAAGGAGAATATTAGATGGATCCATTATCTCTAGGCTTGTTAGTTGCATTTACAACAGTTTTAATATTATTTTCAGGTGTTTCCGTTGCTAATGGACTATTAATAGTATCATGCCTTTTCTTATTCGTTTTTGATGGGTTTAGATCATTAGAATTAATGCCAGAAATATTTTATGGCCATTTAGATAACTTTGCTCTTCTGTCAATTCCAATGTTTATAATTATGGGAGCTGCAATATCTTCCACAAGGGCCGGTGCAGATTTATATGAAGCACTAGATAGATGGCTTACCAGGGTTCCTGGAGGTTTGGTGATTTCAAACTTAGGTGCATGCGCCCTGTTTGCAGCGATGTCAGGATCAAGTCCTGCCACATGTGCTGCTATAGGTAAAATGGGAATACCTGAAATGAAAAAAAGAGGGTATTCTGATGAAGTTGCCTCTGGGTCAATTGCCGCTGGCGGTACTTTAGGAATATTAATACCACCTTCAGTAACAATGATTGTATATGGGATCTCCACTGAGACCTCCATTGGAAGACTTTTCTTAGCAGGTGCGCTTCCAGGACTTTTATTAGTATTACTTTTCATGCTCTGGTCAATTTTTTCCACTTGGAAATCTGGAAATGTAGAAGCATTAAATAGAAAGATTTTTAGTTGGAAAGAAAGAGTTGAAATTTTACCTAGAGTTGTACCTTTCTTTGCCATTATTCTTGGAGTTCTCTATTCTTTATATGGTGGCGTTGCAACTCCATCAGAAACGGCTGCAGTGGGGGCTATATTATGTCTGCTAGTAGCAATAATAATATATAAACTCTGGGCACCAAAATCATTATGGATAGTCTTAAGGGACTCCACCCGAGAGTCTATAATGATTCTTTTTATAATTGGTGCAGCTGGTGTTTTCTCTTACATGTTATCTAGTTTGTTTATAACACAGAGTATTGCCGAGTGGATTGGTACCCTCGAGGTAAACAGATGGGTATTGATGTTTACAATCAACATATTTCTTCTTATAGCAGGATTTTTCCTTCCACCAGTTGCTGTTATTGTAATGGCAGCTCCAATTTTGTTGCCTATAATTATAAATGCAGGTTTCGACCCTTATTGGTTTGCTGTAATTTTAACAATAAATATGGAGATTGGACTTATTTCTCCACCAGTAGGGTTAAATCTTTATGTAATAAATGGAATAGCACCTGAAATCCCTTTAAATAAAATATTAAGAGGTTCACTTCCTTTTGTTATGTGTATGGTAATAGCAATAATTTTATTGTGTTTTTTCCCTGAAATTGCAACTTGGTTACCTAATTATATTATGGGTGAAGTATTGTGACAAAAATAAAATTCTTTCAAGAATTAATAAATTCTTTATTTGAAAAACCAAAGATTAATAAATCCTTGAATTTCTTATTTGATAAAAAGAAATCTCTTACAACAAAAGAATATGTTCAAAATGTTGCCACTGCAAAAGGTGAAGTTTCTGCACTTGGCCATGCAGAATTGTTAATTACTCATTGTGAACAACTAAGTGATAGTGAATTAATTAAGTTTTTTGATTTATTAAGAAAAAATTATGAAGTTAATATAGATGATTTATTAATGGCTACGAAAAATTATGAAATAAAAAAAACATCTGAAAATTTAGTTAAATTAATGAAATTGTCTGAACCTTTGAGAAGAGATATATTTAGAAGATGTAATGCTATTTCAAGAGGAACCGTAAGATTGGTTAATTTAAGAAAAAAACTCTTAGAATTTACTATAAAAAAACCAGAGTTAAAAGCTGTTGATTATGATTTAGTTTATTTATTCAAAAATTGGTTTAATAGAGGTTTCTTGATTTTAAGACCAATTAATTGGGAAACTCCTGCCCATATACTAGAAAAAATTATAGCCTATGAAGCAGTCCATGAAATAAATTCATGGGATGAATTAAGAGCGCGATTAGCCCCAAAAGATCGCAGGTGTTTCGCTTTTTTTCATCCTTCAATGCAAGATGAACCAATAATATTTGTTGAGGTAGCACTAACTAGAGAAATACCATCAAATATTCAAAATGTGCTTCAAAAAGATAGAGACTTTTTAGAACCTGACGAAGCTAAAGTTGCTGTTTTTTATTCAATTTCTAACTGTCAGAAAGGATTAAATGGTATTTCTTTTGGTAATTTTTTAATTAAACAAGTTGCTAATGATTTGAGTAGCGAATTAAAAAATTTGAAAAATTTTGTAACATTATCCCCAATTCCTGGTTTTAGAAAATGGTTGAAAAATAAGTATCCTAAATTAGATGTGAAAATAGAGAAAATAAAAAAACCTGATCAATTATCTAAAATAAAAAATGATCTTCTTAATTGTTTGGGTGAATATTTCTTCAAATCCGAAAGGTCTGATAAAATGCCGAATGATCCAGTTGCAAGATTTCATTTAGGAAATGGTGCATCCTTGGAACAAATAAACTTTTTAGGGGATGCCTCATCTAACGGGATAGATTTATCTGGAGGATTGATGGTAAATTATTTATATGATCTTGAAAAAGTAGAGCAAAACCACGAAATGTTTGCATCAGAAAAAAAAATTAATATTTCAAAAAATGCAAAAAACTGTTTATTGAGATATTATAAAGAAATCGACTAACTTAATTAATAAGGAAAAAAATGTTTTTTTTAAAATATATATTAATCTTACTATCAATTATTTTATTCTCTGCAAATTCCTATGCAAAAGAAACAAAGTATAGTTGTAAACCTAAAAGTGCGGCGGCAGTAAGATCAAATGGAATACAAGTTTTTAAAATAAGTGGTAAAGAAAAGCCTGTGGAAATAACTATAAAAGACGGCGAAGGATTAAAATCTGGTTATTTTATAGTTAATAAATCAAAATATGAGATACTCGATTTGGGAACTGGTAAAGCTTACGCTTTTGATAGAAATGAACCTTGGACACATATTCAAGATATTTTTTTTCTAGATAATAATGTTTTATCTTTTATTTTGGCAGCCAATGCCTCAATAACAAGATATTTGTGTAATGAAATAAAGTAACAAAATAAAGAACTTTATAAGCTAACTAAGGCCTAAAATGTTAACTCAATCCAAATTGATCAAATTTTGTAATTCTATATTTAAAAAATTAGGTATGGATGATGAAAAGGCTAGGGACACATCAGAAATTTTAGTGGAAGCTGATATGATGGGGCACTCTACACATGGAGTTAGGCTTTTGCCCCTTTATATTAAAGATATTGAAGCAGGTAATATGAAAGCATCAGGCAGTCAATTTATACTTAATGACACTGGAAGTTGTATTACAATTGATGGGGATAACTTACCTGGTATATGGCTAACTAAACAAGGTTTAAAATTATCATCTGAACGTTCAAAAATCTATGGGGTTTCAACTATTTTAATAAAAAACAGTCATCACAATGGTGCATTAGCAGCTTATCTTTTGCCTATTGTTGAACAAGGTTTAGTCCCAATGATTAAATGTTCAGTTCCTTCCGCTGCTACAGTTGCGCCGTTTGGAGGAACTAAAGCATTACTAACTCCTGATCCAATGGCTTTGGCATTTCCTACTAATGGTGAACCTGTATTAATAGACATAAGTGCTTCGATAACTACCAACAACATGATAGCAGATAAAATAGTCAAAAATGAGATGTTTGATTTTAATTGTTTACTTACAAAGGACGGGATACCTACAAATGATCCGAAAGAAGTTTTTGAAAATAATGGAACAGTTATGCCTTTGGGTGGTCTTGAGTATGGTCATAAAGGATTTGGACTTGCTTTAGGAATTGAAGCTTTATCTCAAGGACTTTCTGGATCTGGAAGAAGTAGAAAACTTAAAACTATGAATCTGTCTATTTACATTCAGGTGATTGATCCCGATGCTTTTGCAGGTTTAGGCGCTTTTAAAAATGAAATGAGTTTTCTTTATAACGAATGTATAAATAATCCTCCAATTGATAAAAACAACAAAGTAAGAATGCCCGGACAGAATGCATTATTGTGTAGAAGAAAATCAATTGAAAAAGGTATTTATTTAAGTAAAGAAACTTTAAAAAGTTTAGAAGAAATTGCGAAAAATTTTGATATAATTTTATAATATTTCTATCTTCCTCTCCATTCACTCACGCCCCCAAGTAATTCAAGTAATTTAGCAAGTTTTTCCTCACCGTAACGCTTTTGAATGTTTTTATAAACTACATCCATGTCAGGAACTATTTTATTCAAAGTTTCTTGACCTAGTTGTGTGAGCAATAAATTAACGCGCCTACCATCTTTTTGATCAATAACTCTAGAAATAAATTTTTCTTTTTCAAGTTTACTAATAATTCTTGAAAGACTTGGAGCTAATATACATGCATCAAAAGCCACTTGTCCTGCATCGGAGGGACCTTTTTCACCAAGAACTCTTAGTACTCTCCACTGTTGTTCTGTAAAGCCATGTTTTGCAAGTATAGGTCTAAAAGATATCATAATAGCCTCTCTAGCCCTAAGCATAGCTATAGGTAGTGCTTTACTGGTTTCTGGAAACGGTGTTAAAATATTTTCTTTAATTTTATTATCCTCCCTAGAAATAAAATTAACGACTATAATAGCAATATGTATATATATTTAAATAAAAAATGTAATTTTTATTTAAATATATAATTGATATGATAAATTTTTGATGATGTATTAAAGTAATTCAATATAAAATTATGGGTGAATATTTATGAAGAATATTGCAAAAGAAAAAATATTAAATCATGAGTTATGTTTAGGTGTTGGATTAAGGCAAAGTAGAACGGTCGACATTGGAAAAATAATGGCTACATGTGGCTATGATTGGTTGTTTATAGATATGGAACATAATAGTATGGATATTGATATTGCATCCCAAATTTCAGTTGCCGCTCAAGATGCAGGAATAACACCAATTGTAAGAGTGCCAGATTTTGCGCATCATCATGCTACAAGAGTTCTTGATTGTGGAGCGATGGGGGTGGTTTTCCCACATGTTGAAAATGCAGGTATCGCTAAAAAACTAGTTTCATACTGCCTCTATCCACCCAAAGGTCATAGATCAATGACAGGAGTTTTGCCTCAATTAGATTTTACACAACAAGCAATAGCAGATGTAGCAAGTACTATTAATGATAATATGTTGATAGTAATAATGTTAGAAAGTCCAGAGGCGATAAATAATGTTGAAAGTATAGCAGCAGTTGATGGTGTTGATGTAATATTAATTGGTACCAACGATTTATGTATGGAGATGGGTATTCCAGGTGATTACTCTAATGTAAAAGTGAAAGATGCTTATAGTAAAGTGATAGAGGCGTGTAAAAAATATGAAAAAACACCAGGTATGGGGGGTGTTTATAATGAAGAGTTAATGTTAGAATATGTTAATATGGGAATGAAATTCATATTGTCTGGATCTGATCTTTCATTTATGATGCAATCAGCCCTTCAAAGATCAAATAAACTGAGGTCTTTTCTTAAATAATAATTGTAGTATTTTGAGGAGTTAAAAATGAATGAAGTGCCTTTATTTTCATCTTTAAATATAAAATCTATAACCTTGCGAAATAGGATAGTATTATCTCCCATGTGTCAATATAAAGCTAAAGATGGCATGATAAGTGACTGGCATTTGCAGCATTACTCAAGATTTGCTTTTTCCGGCTTAGGGGCTGCTTTTGTTGAAGCAACAGGCGTTACTCCTGAAGGTAGAATTGGTCATGGATGTACTGGAATTTGGAGTGATGATCATATAGAGGGTCTATCAAAAATTGCAAAAACTTTTAAAGAATATAATTGTGTAAGTGGAATTCAACTTGCCCATGCTGGAAGAAAAGCTAGTTTTTTAAGACCCTGGGATGGAGCTTCTCCAATTAGTAGAGATGATAAAATAGAACCTGCATGGCAAACTATTGGTCCAAGCGCTATTCCAATTAATGAAAATTCACCAGTGCCTAGAGAAATGTCTTTAGAAGATATAAATAATGTTAAACAAGCTTTTAAAGTAGCTGCACATAGAGCAGATAGATCTGGTTTTGATGTAATTGAAATTCATGGAGCTCATGGTTATTTATTACATTCTTTTTTCTCTCCAATATCTAACCAGAGAAGTGATCAATATGGTGGATCATTTGAAAACAGAATAAGATTCGCTAAAGAAATTATTGCTGACATTAAATCAGTTTGGCCTGATAGAAAGCCAATTTTTTATAGATTGTCATCAATTGATGCACCAGGTGAGGGCGCTACTTTAGAAGATAACGTTTCATTAGCAAAAGTATTAAAGCAAGCTGGTGTAGATGTCATAGATTGTTCTTCAGGAGGAATTACAGGATCACCTGTTCTTACTAAATCAAAAATTATTCCAGGGTTTCAAGTTCCATACTCTGAAAAAATTAAGCAGGAGGCAGATATAAGTACCATGGCTGTAGGTGCTATAATTGACGGTGAACAAGCTAATAATATTATTGAAAATAACAGAGCTGATTTAGTTGCGATGGGTAGAGAGTTACTTGCCGACACACAATGGGTTTACAAAGCTGCTACACATTTTAATTTAGAAAATGCAAAAGATTATCTTCCAGATAGTTATTCTTTTTATCTATCTAGAAGAGACGAGTTCTTAGATAGAACAGCCAAACCTGCATAAATATCTCATTAAATTTTTAAATCATAAAAATCTACTGGTTTAAGCAGCTTATTTTCTTGAGACTCTAACGCTCCTAATTTTGCACTTTCTTGAGTATAATTTATCCAATCGGGATCCGACCACATTGCTGATCTTTTCTTCTCTCTATCGTCAGCGTTTTTATATACCCATATATGAGTATATTCATTAGGATTGCCAGTCTCAGTGGTTGCAAAAAGTAATGGTTTTCCTAAATGCTTTGATTGTGCTGGCTTACCCTTTTTACTATAAAGTTTAAGGTGTGTATTTATTGTGCCGGGTCTGCATCTATATGTTCTTACATCCAAAAGCATAAATTTTTCCTTCAAAAATTAAAATAATTAAACTATTAACACTTTATATATATAATTTTTAAAGATTATTAAACTTTATAATTTTAGGAAAAAGAATTGATTTCTGGTGAGATAATTAAAACAATTGAAAAATTAACAATTGATGCTTCAAGAGTGAATCGATATTTAAGTTATCCACGGAAAGTACCTATTTGGAAATTAACATTTTCCTTACCTGAAGAGTGTGTTCTTTTTAGAGACGAGAATAATTCTGACATTGCAATAGAAATAGAAAATATGAGAGGTTTTGCAATTGTTCCTGCTTTGTCTGAAAAAGAGTCTTTGAGAAGGTTAAAAGGACTAATACCTTTAATAGAATTAGAAGATAAAATCGTCAGATTATGAAAAAAATTTATGTTGATGCAGACGCATGTCCAGTCAAAGATGAAATTGTTAAGGTCGCCACGCGCCATAAAATTCAAGTTTTTATGGTTTGTAATGGTGGTATAAGGCCATTTAGAAATAATCTAATAAATTTAATTATAGTCTCTGAAGGATCAGATGAAGCAGATAAATGGATCTTTGAAAAGATAAAATCTGATGATATTGTTGTAACTTCTGATATTCCTTTGGCATCAAAGTGTATTGATAAAGGCGCTTCTGTTTTAAAACACGATGGCTTAATCTTAAATGTAATGAACATTGGAAATGTACTAGCCACAAGAGATCTAATGTCTGACTTAAGGTCATCAGATCCTTTTTTACAAGGGAAAAGTAAAAATTTCACAAGAGCAGATAAAGGTAAATTTCTAAATTCTTTAGAGATTTTAATAATAAATTAAAATTATTTTGTTTGCTATATTCAAGATTATAGAATAATGATGTATACATCTAAGCCTAAGAAGGCAGTCAGTAAGTCTGACTAATACGATCGACTTCCTTGGTCATGTAATGTTCAATCTAGTCAAGCGTGTTTTGATTGAACAAAAAAGCTTAATATTTAAGCTTAGAACGAGGAGTTTAGAATGCCAAATGGTACAGTTAAATGGTTTAATGCAAATAAGGGTTATGGCTTTATAGAACCCGAAGGTGGTGCAAAAGATGTTTTTGTACATATATCAGCTGTAGAAGCTGCTGGAATGAATACATTAAACGATGGTGCAAAAATCAGTTTTGATCTCGAAACTGGTAAAAATGGTAAAGAAGCGGCAGTTAATATCCAACTATTATAATTAAAGTATTTATTTTTTAAAATAAGGGCCTTTGGCCCTTTTTTTTTGGATTTTTAAAGTTTCTTTTAATTTAAATTATTTTCATTATTATAATTAATAATCATTGATGAGGATATTATGAAAACTTTAAAAATAACAAAGCTAACAATGGAAAAAAGAGTTTCCAGATTTGCCGAATTAAAGCCACTACCAATTCAAATTGATGAAAACATTCCTCAAGAAGGTAAAGATATTGTTTATGCAAGAGAATTACTTTCTGTAATCGGGCTTGATCCCTCAGAAGGCAAAACCCCTATAAACTCAGGTGCACCTATTGTTGGAGCTGGGGGGATTACAATGACTCTAGCTAAATGTCCTGTTGGTCAAGGCCCGGGTCTTCATAATCATCTAGCAACTTTTGAGACTTTTACAGTTTTAGAGGGAGAGTTTCTTATTAAGTGGAATGATGATGGATCAGAAGAATTAATCTTAAAAAAACACGATACTATTTCAATCCCTCCAGGTGTATGTAGATCTTTTACTAATATTGGGAAAGAAGAAGGCCTTTTACAGGTTATTATTTCAGGAGGTGTTCACGACATGAATGATATTTCATTTACGCCTCATGCAGCGAGTCAAATGGAAAATATTGAACCAAATTTGTCAAAAAAATTTGAGGATGTTGGGTTTAAATTTAACGCTGGAATTTAGTTATATATTACCCAAACATACTTGCTAAAGGTACTGTTAATATAGAAAATAAAGTAGTTATCATCAATGCTCTAGTAATTGCATTAGGATTTACACCGTATTGGGTGGAGAAAATTAACGCCATTAATCCTACTGGAGCAGATGCAACCATGATGGTTGTCTCAGCTAATGAGAAATCAATATTATCTAAATTCCATATAATCAAAATTAACAAAACTGGATGAAGAATTATTTTGAACAAAATAATTAAATTTGAAATTTTTATTTCAGTTTTTTCTAATTTTTGGGAAAGGATAATACCAGCTGCGAAGAGAGCACATGGTGCTGCAGAATTTGCAATAAAGTCTAGTGCTCTATCAATACTAATAGGTATCTCAATATCAAGAAAAATTATAGTCAAACCTAAGATAAGCGCTAATAGTGGTAGATTTGAGAATTGTTTTACAAATATATTTTTTAATTTAAGATTTTTAAATTTTATAAGATCTAATATTATTAGATTTATAACTAAAAAAATTACATCAAAGCCTATTATTGCTACTATTGGATGAATTAAATCTGCTTGATATTCATTTAACGCAATAGGGTAAACAAATAAAAGGTGATTAGCAAATGACGAGGCCATACCAATTAAAATGGCTTCATTCCATTTAAGATTAAATATGTATCTCCCAATTAATAGTGCAGTTACATAAATAATTAATTCAGAAAAAACATAGCTAAAAATAAGTGTCCAATTAACATTAGAAATACTTATAGATAAAATAATTTTTAAAGTTAGTGCTGGTACTGCAACTACACCGACATATTTAATAATTGCAATGGAATTTTCTTTACTAAATATTGATTTTTTTGCTGAAATATAGCCAATTAGAATTAATATCGCAACTGGTGCAAATGAGTTTATAAGTAAGTTAATCACTGAATTTTCTTATTAAATTGAGTAAGGCATTTATTTTAAATTTTTCTTTCTAAATCGCGTAATTATAAATCCAGAAGTAATAATTAAGAATGCACCAATAAATGTGTTCTGACTTGGTACCTCATTATACAAGATATAACCCCAGAAAGCCGCTAGAAGTACTGTCAAATATACAAATGGAGCCGCAAAAGAAGCACTAATTACTTTTAGAGCTTCAATAAATAAAAAATGTCCTGCTGTAGCTAAAAAACCTAGACAAAACATTAAAAGAGTGTCGTATAAGTTTGGCCATTCCCAAAAATAAATTATGAAAGGTAAAGACAAAATAGTACCAGTTATAGCTGTAAATAATAGAGTAGTTTGATTGCTATCAGATGTATTTAAAAATTTTGTTGAAATAGTAAAAAAAGCAAAACACAAAGCTGCTAAAAATGGGAAAATAACGGCATAATTAAATGCACCTTTATTGGGAGAGGCTATAATTAATGCACCTATTAAACCAATAATCACTACTAATATTTGCGTAAATGATATTTTTTCTTTTAAAATTAAAATGGCCAATATGGTAGTTATTACAGGACCAATCATGTAAATTGAAATATTTTCAGCAAATTGTAGGTATGCTAAACCAGTGAACATAAAACAGGTTGTTATCATTAATAATGCGCCCCTTAGAATTTGTAATGGTTTATGACTACTTTGAAGGTGTGTTTTAAATTGTTTATTGAATATTATAAGTAATAAAATTAATTGAGATAAATAACGCGCAAATACAATTAAAAAAGGATTAAATCTTAATGTTAATTCTTTTGCTGTTAATTCCATTACGGAGAAAAATAAATAAGTTAAAATAAGGAGAATAGTACCAATTAGTGTATTTGATAATTTTTGATTAATATACTGAAGGTTAAAAATAGGCATTAT
>CACNWE010000016.1 GCA_902623995.1 uncultured SAR116 cluster alpha proteobacterium
TGGTTTTATAATTTAAGCAGGTTGCATTTTTTGTTCTTTAATTGGTAAGTGTATTAAAGTTGAAAAAACAGATACTCCTATACCAATCCACCAAACTAGAGTGTAGTCACCTGTAGCATCATATAGCTTTCCACCCATCCAGACACCAAGAAAACTTCCTAATTGATGTGATAAAAAAACAATTCCATAAAGTGTCCCCATGTAACGTAATCCATAAACATGCGCAATTAATCCACTAGTTAAAGGGACCGTAGCTAACCATAAAGATCCCATAAATAAAGAAAATAATATTACTGACAACGGTGTTATTGGAAGTATGATGAATATCAAACCAATGAATGCTCTGAGAGCATAGACAATAGCTAACAAGTATTTTTTTTGGTATCTCTGTCCTAACCACCCTGCATATATTGTTCCGAAGATATTACTAAACGCAATCAATGCTATCGCAAAAGCTCCTAAACTTGAAGTTGTAGAAACCCCGAAACTATGTAAAAGACTTGAAGGATTAATATTGCTGCACATTTCAGTAACCATGGCAGGAAAATGAGCTGTTAAAAATGCTAGTTGGTATCCACAAGCGAAAAAACCAAAAAAAATCATAGAAAAGTTAGGATCTTTAAAAGCATCTCCTAAGACTTTTTTTAAGCTTATTTCAATTTCTTTCTTTGAAGATAGAGGGGGAGATTTTAAAAAAGGAACTATAAATACAATAAAAATTATAGACATTGAAAAAATTATAAAAACTTGTTGCCAACTATATAAATTTAAAAGAGTTTGAGCGATTGGTGCTCCTATCATTTGACCAACTGAACCGGCAGCAGTAACTATTCCTAAGGCCATTGATCTATTTTTCTCACTCGAGGCTCTCCCAACAACAGCTAATATCATTCCCATTCCTGTTCCAGCTATTCCAAAACCTATGATAAGCTCAAGGAACTGATGTGTTAGTGGGTTTTGTGCAATGGTAGATAACAGTAAGCCAATTACATAGCAAAAGGCTCCTACTACTATCATTTTTCTATCACCAAACTTTTCACCCAGAGCACCAAAAATAGGCGCACCGATACCCCAGCCAAGGTTTTGAATTGCAATTGCCAATGAAAATTCCACTCTTAACCATTGAAATTCTTGTTCAATTGGTATTTGAAACACACCAAAGCTGCCTCTTATTCCAAAAGTAATAATTATTATTATGGAGCCAGCTATCAATACTGGAGTGATTAAAGAACTGTTATAACTTTTCATAAATTAACTTGTTAAAGAATTCTATGTTAATGTCAAACCTTTGTTTTTGACTATTCTCAAACTAATATCCCATAAAAGGTCAGCATCTTTTAGACTTTGTGCGAATATTGAAGGTTCCTTTATTTTGCTTTGATAAAAATATTTTCCAGTAATATTTTTAACACTTTTGTCAGTAGCTAAAAATACTATTGTCTCAGCACCTTCTTCAACTGATATTGCAAAGAAATTCATGAGAAATTTTATGGCCAAACTAGCGAGACCACTATTGTTTTTTCCAAATTGAGTTTTAACAAAACCAGGATGAACACAATTAATAGTCATTTTATTTTGCTTGGTTAACTCGCTCAATTTTCTAGTAAATAATATATTACATAATTTTGATTTTTTATAAGCAATCCAACCGTTATAATTTGTTTTCATTTCCAAATTAGTAAAATCTAATTTCACACCTCTATGTGCACCGCTAGCTACATTAACTATTCTTCCTCCGGTTTTTATAACCTTATATTTTAATAACATATTTGTTAAAATGAAATATGACAGATGATTAAGTGCAAATGTTTTTTCTATTTTGTCTACACTCTCTTTTCTTGAAAAAAACAATGCACCAGCATTATTAATAAGAATATCAATTTTAAATTTTCTTAATTTATCTGCTAACGATTTAATTTCTGAAATAGATGAAAGATCGCATTGTATAAAACTAATATTGTTGTTTGATGTCTCTTTTATTAAATTTCTGACTGATGTTTCACCTTTTAGTTTATTACTACCTATTAAAATTATTTTGTTTTTAATATCTTTACCTAAAACCTCAGCTGTTCTATAGCCAAGCCCACTCGTACCACCTGTAAGAACTATATTCATTTATCTAAGCCTTTTATTATATTTTCTTTCAATTTATAAAAATTTTCTATTGGGTTATATTCATTCAATATTGCGGATATTACTGCTACACCAGAAACTCCTAGTCTAAACAAATCATTAATATCATCTAAAGAAATACCACCTATTGCAACAACAGGAAGTTCTGTCTTTTTAATGATTTCTCTTAATGTATTAGAACCCATTGGCAAAGATGCGTCATTTTTTGAACTGGTGGGGAATATTGGTCCAACACCGATATAATTTACACAATTAGGTATATTATCTAATTGATTTATGTTTGTAATAGATAATCCAATTTCAATATTTTGATCTATCATTTTTTTTGCTTCATTTGGTTTCATATCAGACTGTCCAAGATGAAGTATATCAATTAAACCTTTGCACTTAGAAGCAACATTGACATTATCATTAATACAAAGCTTCATTTTAGTATTAGATGTTGCTGAACTAAGATCTCTTATAAGATCTATGATCTCGTTATCATTTATTGATTTAGCTCTCAATTGAAAAACATCAAGACCATTTTCTGCTAGCTTACCAACTATTCTAACAAGTGCTTTATTTGGATTTTCACTTTTGTATATATGATTAGGAAGTAAATTTTCAGGGCCTGCAATAAAATAAGATTGAAGATTAGACATTTTTAATTTTTACATTACTTATGATTTCGTTTGAAGAAATATTATATAATTTGTCTAATAAGTTCATTCTTAGACTCCCCGGCCCTCTAGAAACTTTGCTTGCCATTTCTCCTGCCAAATCATAAATTCCAATCATTGATGCAGTTGAAAGTAATTTATTTTCTCCAACTGCTATAGCTGCTCCAATTAAACAAGTTAATGCACAACCGGTTGCAGTAACTTTGGTCATCATCTCGTGTCCACCCTCAATAGTATAGGTAACATGACCATCAGTTACATAATCTATAGCTCCGGTAACTGCTACTATAATTTTATTTTTTTTAGCTATTGAAATTGCAGCACCCAGTGCGTCATTAGAGGTTGAAGTTGAGTCCACTCCTTTACCTCCCCCAGATAGTCCTGCCACAGCCATAATTTCTGATCCATTACCCCTTAATACTGTTGGTCTAAATTTAATAAGTTGCTCAACATTTTTATTTCTAAAGCCACTAGCACCAGCACCAACCGGATCTAAAACCCAAGGAATATTATTTTCGTTTGCGTGCTTCGCTGCTTCTAATGCACATTCTTGCCAGTATTGATCAAAGGTTCCTATATTAATTGTTAACGCACCGTTAATCGCTTTGCAAATTTGACTAAAATCTTTTGCTTCTTCTATAGCATGTGCCATTGCAGGAGATGCGCCAATTGAAAGCAAAGCATTTGCAGCAATATCCATAGAGACAAAATTTGAAAAATTCCACACTAATGGACATTTATCTCTTATTTTTGTCAATAGATCTGAAGCATTTTTGGATAGTTCTTTAGACATATTATTTCCTTACTTTAAATATTACTAGTTCACATTTTTACAGGGAATATGTTTTAAATTCTAAATTTAAATTAGCAACTCCCTCCGCTGGTCTTAACCAGATCAGGTTTTAAGGGTTAATCTCTCAGCAAAAATTTTGCACCCCTGGCCTAACTAGTTTAACATAATTATGTAAATTGCTTAATTCTTTTTATTTTTATTTTTATATGAATTTGAATACATTTAGATAATTTATGGAAATAGCGAAATAATTCTAAATTCTTCATGAGGGTTATTGTGGAAAGAAAATTATTAGCAGTTGTTGCTGCAGATATGGTCGGGTTTTCAAGATTAATTGAAGATGACGAAATTAATTTACTCTCAAGACAAAAAAATCAATTAAATACAATTATTAAACCAGAAATAGAAAATTATAATGGTGAAATAATCAAGACAACTGGAGATGGGTTCTTAGCTATTTTTCCAAGTGCATTGGATGCTGTGCAAAGTAGTGTATCTATTCAAAATGGGATTTCTGAAAATGAATTAGAGAAAACAAATGATAAGAAAATTAGATACAGAATTGGAATCCATGTTGGCGATGTGGTTATGGATGATGGAGATATTTTTGGTAATACAGTGAATATTGCAAGTAGATTAGAGTCAATAGCAGATGCAGGAAATATTTGTATTACAAATGATGTTTATCAAAGTATAAAAAGTTTGAAATCTTTAATCATAGAAAATATAGGAGAGCAATTCTTAAAAAATATTTCTCAAAAAGTTCAAGTATATAAAATAAATATTTTAGAAGATGATATAAAGCAAATTCAAGAAAATCATTTGTTAACTGAGGCAAATCAGGAAACAAGATTTTGTAGTTCATCTGATGGAACTATTATTGCTTATGCAAGCATTGGGAATGGACCACCAATATTAAAAGCGCCTAATTTTATGAGTAGTCTAGAACATGATTGGAGAAATCCAGTTTGGACCCACATTTACAGGCATTTAGCAAAAGACCATACGTTTTACAGGTTTGACCAAAGAGGCAATGGTGTTTCAGATCTTTACCCTGAAAATATAAATTTTGAGTGTTTTGTAGATGATATGCGTGCAGTAGTAGATGCAGCTAATATTGACAAATTCCCAATATTTGGAGTTTCGCAGGGATGTGCAGTTTCAATAGCTTATGCATATAATAATCCAGAGAAAGTTACTCATTTGATTCTGTCTGGAGGTTTTGCAAGAGGAAGAGCAAAAAGGGGAACGGCTGATTTTGATCAAAAAATTGAATTAGAAAAAAATATGATTTTAAATGGATGGGAAAATGAAAATCCTGCATTTAGACAGTTTTTTACATCCACTATGATACCAGATGGCACAAAAGAACAAATGGATGCATTTAATAATGTAATGAAAATTTCTACTTCTGCAGAAAATGCAGTTAGAATTCAATCCGCTAATGACCAAATAGACGTCTCAGAATTATTACCATTATTAGATATTCCAACTTTAATTTTTCATAATATAAATGATGCAAGAGTTCCAATTTCAGAAAGTAAATTTATGGCTGCTAATATAAAGAATTCTAAATTTGTTCCATTAAATGGAAACAATCATGTAATCCTTGAAGGTGATGAGGGTTGGTCTATATTTAAAGAGGAGTTAAAAAACTTCCTTAAACAATAAACTAATTTTTTTACATAATAGGAAAAAAAATGGATTTTAATTTAACAGAAGAACAAATAGCTTTTCAAAACTCCGTTAGAAGTCTTGCAGAGAAATATTTAAAAGAGGGTAATCTTAGACGTGCTCATGATCCATTGTTTCCAAAAGATATTGCAAAGTTATTTTCTAAAAATGGTTTAATGGGGATAACACTTCCCGAGAAAGATGGAGGGCAGGGAGGTAAGTTAATGGATGCAGTTCTTGCAATAGAACAAGTTGCATTAATTTGTCCAAGAAGTGCAGACGTAATACAAGCAGGAAGTTTTGGTCCAATAAGAACTTTTGCAGAGTACGCAACTGATTACCAAAAAGAAAAATATTTAAAAAAATTGTTAAATGGAGAAATGGTAATTGGTTTAGGTATGACTGAGCCTAATGCTGGATCAGCAGTAACTGATTTAACAACTAAAGCTGTTAAAGATGGCAAAGGATTTAGAGTTTCTGGTAGTAAAGTATTTACAAGTAATTCTCCAGATGCAGATATTTTTTTGATTTATGTAAGATATCATGAAGGAATAAATGGTATAGGTTCAGTAATAATGGATACATCAATGCCAGGTTTTTCTAAAGGCAAATCTTCAAAATATACTAATGGTGAAGAGTGGTGTGCTTTATATTTTGATAATGTTTATATTTCTGAAGAAAATGTTTTATTAGGACCTGGTGGATTTAAAAAACAAATTTCAGGATTTAATGCGGAAAGAATTGGAAACTCTGCTAGATCATTGGCACTTGGTGAGTTCGCTTTTAATGTCGCTAAAGAATATGCTGTAACAAGAGAACAATTCGGAAAGAAAATTTGTGAATTCCAAGGCATTCAATGGAAGTTTTCAGATATGAAAATTCAAATTGAAGCTGGAAGACTATTATTATACAGAGCTGCAATAAATGCAGATAGAGGGTTTCCCTCTTCTAAAGAAACATCAATTGCTAAAGCATTTTGTAATAAAGCGGGATTTGAAATAAGTAATGAGGCAATGCAGGTTATGGGTGGTACTGGGTATTCACAAGAAACATTGGTTGAATATTGCTTCAGAAAATCTAGAGGATGGCAAATTGCAGGTGGATCAACTGAAATGATGAAAAATAGAATAGCCGAAGATATCTTTGAAAGGAGATTTTCACAAAGGCTAAATAAATGATCTTTTAATTATGATAGATGTTTCTTTATTCCAATCTTTTTTAAAACCAAAATCAGTTGCAATAATAGGTGCTTCTGCTGACCCAAAAAAAACTAGTTCACGTGCACAAAGGTTTCTTGTATCGCATGGTTATAAAGGAAAAATATTTCCTGTAAATCCAAACAGGAGAAAAATTTTTGGATTAAAATGTTATCCAAATTTAAAATCAATTAATGAATATATTGATCATATCTTTATTGCTATTGATGGTAATAAAATTATTGAAGTAATTAAAGATGCTATATCAAAAAAAGTTAGATGCGCTACAATTCTATCTGGAGGATTCAGTGAATCTGGGTATGAAGGTAATGATTTAGAAAAACATGTTTTTAAAATAGCAAAAGAAGGTGATTTAAGAATATTAGGGCCAAATAGTATTGGTCTTATAAATATCTCAGATAATGTTATTTTAAGTGCAAATGCTATGCTCGAATTACAAGATTTAAAGAACGGAAGTCTTAGTGTAATTTCCCATAGCGGGAGTCTTATTGGAGCCTTATTGGCTCACGGCCACTCGCGTGGTATAGGTTTTTCAAAGTTGGTTTCTGTTGGAAATGAGTCGGATCTCTCCGTTGGAGAAATTGGTAAAATGCTAGTTAATGATCCAAATACTCAAACCATAATATTATTTTTAGAAACATTAAGAAACAGTGATGAAATAGCAGAGATGTCTAGAATGGCACATGCAGCTGGAAAACAAATTATCTGTTACAAACTTGGAAAGTCTGAATTAGGTAAAGAATTAGTCAAATCTCACACAGGAGCAATTGCAGGAAATGATGATGCATTCAATGCATTCATAAATCATCATGGTATTGCTAGAGTAGAAATTTTTGAAACATTAATTGAAATTCCTAATTTATTTAAAAATAAGAAAAAATCTAAATCTAAACGAGTAGGTATTATTACTACAACTGGTGGTGGAGGTGCTATGGTTGTAGAAAACTTATCAGGCAGTGATATTGAAATAATAGACCCTGGACTATCAATACAGAAATTTATGCAAGACAATAAAATTCCATTTAACAACAATAAATTAGTTGATTTAACTATTGCTGGAACAAAACCTGAAATTGTTAGCGAAGTAATTAGTCTAATGATGAAAAATAAAAATATCGATTTAGTTGTGATGGTAGTTGGTTCCTCTGCTAAATTTAGACCAGAGCAAGCAGTTGAGCCTCTATTAAAATGGGCAAATTACCCAAAACCGTTAGCTGTGTATATTGCCCCTGATGCTCCAGAAGCACTAAATTTATTACATCAAAATAATATTGCTTGTTTTAGAACGCCCGAGTCTTGTGCGGAGAGCGTGAAGACTTTTTTAAATACTAAAAATCCAGTCAAACCAATAATTTTAAAAAATGACTTAAGTGACATTTCAAAAAAATTAAAGAAAAACATATTCAAGAATTTATCTGAAGAAGAAGCATTAGAAATATTAAAAGATATAGGGATTGAAATTGTAGATTACAAAGTAAGTTCCAACGAAAAACAAGCAATAGAATACAGTTCCCAAATAGGTTTTCCTCTTGCAATGAAAGTTTTATCAAGTGAGATAATGCATAAAACAGAAACTGGAGGTGTTGAATTAAATATAAAAAATTTAGAAGAGGTGAAAATTAGTTTTAAAAAGTTATCAAATGTATTTCAGAAATTAAAAATAAATAGTAGTGAAAAAAAATTTATTATTCAAAAAATGGAAAAAGGAATTGCAGAAATAATTTTAGGTTACAGAGTTGACGAATTAGTTGGACCAATTGTTGTAATAGGTTCAGGTGGTATTTTATCAGAGATATATAATGACAAATCAATAAGGATGGCACCAGTTGATGTCACAGAGGCAAAAAAAATGATTAAGGAAGTTAAAAGTCTTGTGACTATAACTGGATATAGAGGACTTCCCGAAGTTGATATAAATATTATTGCTACTGCAATAGTGAATATATCTAAATTTGCTTTAGTCAAAGAAATTAAAGAGGCTGAAATTAATCCAGTTATAGTAAAAAAAAATAATGAAGGAATTGTAGCGGTAGACGGTCTAATTACTTTAAAATGATATTTTTTTAAGCAATTACATCTAAAATTAAAAATATATTTACATGTTAAAGAATTTTTTTATCATAGACTAATTACAATGAGTTTTGAATGATTATAAATCATGGGGTAAGAGGATCAACACCAAATCCAAGTCAAAATTTTTTATTTTTTGGCGGTAATACTCCTTGTGTAGAAATTAAAACTCAAAAATATCAACTGATTTTTGATTGCGGTTCAGGGTTTTCAAAAGTTAATTTTTATAACGAACTTGAAACTATATTATTTATTTCGCATTTCCATCATGATCATATACAAGGATTAGCTTTTAATAATTATGATATTAACAATAGTAAAAAAATTACTATAACATCAGCTCATTCTAACAAAACTGATACCTATAACAATTTAAGTGCTTATTATAGTAATCCTTATTTTCCCGTAAAGTTTATCGAAATTATTAATAGATTTAATTTTTTGGATTTTGAACAAGTTGTAAATAATTTTGAAGATTTAAATATCAATTCAATTGATCTCAATCATCCCGGAAATTGCTCTGGGTATAGCATTATAAGTAATAAAAAAAAGTTTTGTTATTTATTGGATAATGAATATGAAGATATTCAAGAAGAAAAATTAATTGATTTTTGTGATCAGTCAGAAACTATTATCTGGGATGGAATGTTCTTAGACAGTGAGCTTTTAGATAAAAAAGGTTGGGGGCATTCTAGCATTGAACAGGGCATTAATTTTTCAGATAAAATTGATGTCAAAAACTTCCTTATTTCGCATCATTCACCGTCTAGAGACGATAAAGAAATAAAAAATATAGAAAAAAAAATATTAAACAAGAAAGTAAAATTTGCATCTGAAAATGAGGTAATAGAGTTCTAATGGAAAAGACTAAGTATAATGAAAATCAAAGTGTTTTTAAAGTAGGAGAACTACCTGACAAAATGTATTTATTAGTCAAAGGTTCTGTAGGTATTTTTCTTCCAACAAACGAAACTAAAAAACCTAATTTTATAATTCAAGAAAACGAACTTTTTGGTGAAATGGGTGTAATAGAAAACGAATTAAGGATGGCCACAGCAAGGTGTTTAGTAGAAAGTGAAATCATCTCAATTACCAAAGACGAATTTGATAAAAGAGTTAATGCTTCTGATGTATTTGTAAAAGGATGCTTAAAAGCATTGTCATACAGATTAAGGTCGGTTGAAAAAAAAATGTAAGAAGAAGTTTGAGGAGTTTTATAAATGGAAATTAATATCAAATTAGCTGAAAGTTTAATAGATGCATTTGATAGTGAAGAAACTGGTATAGTACTTTGGGATGCAAATGATAATATTGCTTACAGAAATAAAAATATTTCTGAAAGATTTATAAAGTTAAATATAGACTTTGAAGTTGGACAAAATTTTTTTGATAGAATTAAATTAATCAAAAAAAACAAGATAATTTCTTTAGAAGAAGTAAATATTCGTCAAAAAAACTACGTTACAGCAAAAAATACAGGAAAACCTCAACAATTTGTAATCAAAGGACCTACTGGTAGATGGGTGCAAATAAAAGACACTCCAACATCCGAAGGTAATATGTTAACATTAATGACTAATGTTACTGAAATTGTTGAGCAAGATCTTGAAAGAAAAAGATTAGCTAATGCAATAGAAAATGTACCCCTTATAATACAATATTGGGATGAAAATGATAAATTAATTTTTGCAAATGCAAAGGCTGATGAATTACATGAACAATGGGAAGTTAATTGCAAATTTACAAAAGGTTTAGCATATGAAGATATGGTAAGAGCGCAGCTTTCAAGCTCAATATTTAAAATTCCTGAAGGAGAAACAATAGAAAGTGAAATAAAAAGAAGAAAAAATTATAGAAAAAAAGTTTCGTCAAATTATAGGGAAGTTTATTTAGAAAATGGTAAAACTTGGTATGTAATTGATAAGAGATTAGATGATGGCTCTTTTTTAAGTATATTTAGTGAAATTACTGATATTAAAAATAAAGAAGCTCAATATAAACAATTAGCAGACGCATTAGATAATCTACCTATGCCAATGTTATTTTGGGATAAAGAAGACAAATTAATTACATCAAATAAAAGATCTCGAGAATTTCAAGGAAAATGGAAAATAAAACTTGAAGATGGGATGTCATGGGAGTCAATGTTTAAAAAACAAATTAATGCAGGTGTCTATGTTATTCCAGAAAATAAAAGTATTAAAGATTTTACAAAGGAAAGATCAAATTTTAGAGCTGAATTAATTCAAGATAGAAAAAGAGAAACACTTTTATCAGACGGCACTACTTTTTTTAGTAACGAAATACGTCTTGAAGATGGTTCAATGCTTAGTGTTTTTACAGACATTTCAGAGATAAAAGAACGTGAAAAATCACTAAAATTACTAAACGATGCTATTGAAATTATTCCTAATAATATGATGCTTTGGGACAAAAATAATAAATTAATAATGGCTAATGCTAAAGCTAGAGATGACAATGCATCAAGAGGATTTAATCTAAAAAAAGGGGCATCACGATTAGAAATGGTCAAAAATGCCCTAAAAAAAGGTTTTTTGTCTGCGCCAAAAGGGGTTTCTCAAAAAGAATTTCTTGAAATGAGAAAAAAGCAATTTGAATCTTTAAAGAATCAGGAAGCTTATGAAGTGATTATGAATAATAAATTTTATTTATTATCGTCATCTAGATTGCCAGATGGTTCAACGTTACAATTTGCAACTGATATAAATGATACAAAGAAACAAGAAGAAGAATTAGTAAGATTTAAAGATGGAATAGATCTATTACCAAACGGTTTAATGTTTTGGGATGCAGAGGATAATTTAATTGCTCATAATGCCAGTGCAGTTGCATTCTTAAAAGATTTTAAATTTGATTTGAAAATTGGAAAATCAAGGGAAAAACTAAGAGAGCACATGATTTTAAATGGTTATGTTTCAGTACCTAAAGGTGTTAACAAAAAAGAAGTTTTTGAAAAATATAAAAAAGATTGGAAAAATTTAGTAGGCACAAGGACAAGGAGCAATAATTTTTCAAATGGAAAAACACTTCTTTTTACGGATACAAGATTACAAGATGGAAGTACTATTTCATTATGGACTGATATTACAGATTCTAGAAAACAAGAGGCAGAGCTTTTACGCTTGAAGGATGGAATTGAAACACTTCCGAATGGTTTGATGTTTTGGGACGAAAATGATGATTTAATTGCCTTTAATAAAAGTTCACAAAAATTAACTGAATATTATGGTTTAAAACTCAAAATTGGAATGAATTTTAGCGAATTAAGAAAACACATGGTTCTAAATCACCAAAAACCACCCAAAGGAATAAGCATAAAACAACATTTTAAAAATAGAGAACAAGCATGGAAAAATCTAAAGGGGCAAAATATTAGAGAATCAAATTTTACAGATCATACTCTACATTTTACAGATACTAGATTAGAAGATGGCAGTACAATTTGCCTATGGACAGATATAACCGATCTAAAAAAGCAAGAAAATGAGCTTTTAAGACTTAGAGATGCTATCGATATTTTGCCAAATGGTTTGTTTTTTTGGGATGAAAACAATAAATTAATAGCAACTAATAAATCTGCTATTGACCATTTAAAAGAATTTGGATTTGATTTGCGTCTAGGAGTTGACAGGTTTGATCATGTAAATCATCTGGTAGATCATAATTATAACGTTTTACAAAGTGGATTAGATAAAAAAACCCATATTAAACGTATGAAAGAAAGTTGGAACAACTTTACTGGTCAACGAACAAGAGAAACAAAATTTTCAAACGGGTTATCTTTTCTTTTTACTGATACGAGACTAAATGATGGAAGTACAATCTCATTATGGTCTGACATTACTAAAATAAGGCAAGTAGCAGACAGTCAAAAACAATTAATTGATGCAATTGATGTAATGCCTAACAGTATTTCTTTATGGAACAAAGATAATAAATTGATAATGGCAAACAAGACATCAATTAATGACATGAAAAAACTGAATTTTGACTTAAAGCCGGGTATTTCAAGAATGTCGATGGTAAGAAATGGCGTTAAACTTGGTTTATTTCCGATTCCAAAAGGAATTACCAGAAAAGCATTTTATAAAATGAAACAAAAAGAATATGAAGACTTAAAGGATGAAAAAAGAGATGAATTAGAACTAAATAATGGAAGCTTTGTTTTAAATATTACTAAAAGGCTACCCGATGGGGGAACTCTCCAAAATAGTATCAATATCACGGAAATAAAAAAAGGAGAAAAATCATTAAAACAACTTCGTGATTCTATAGAAATTATACCGAATATGTTAATGTTGTGGGATAAAGATAATCATTTGATTATGGCAAATAAGGAAGCTAGAAACATACAAAAGAAAATGGGTTTTGATCTTAAACCTGGTGTCTCTAGGTGGGATATGTTGGATGCAGGTCTTAAATCTGGTTGTATAGATACACCTGATGATACTTCACCAGCAGAGTGGATAAAAAACAGAAAAAAAGCAATGGTAAGTTTAACCACTCAAGAGAAGGTAGAAAGTGTTATAAATCTTAAAAAGAAAAAGATAGTTATTTTAGGGACATCTACAAGACTTAATGATGGTGGAACATTACAAATTTGGACAGATATTTCAGAAATTAGAGAAAAAGAAAGACAAGTTGCTGAAAGTCAAAGAAAAGTAAGAGAAGCAGAAGAAAAAATATCTAATGCAATTAATAGTATGCCACACGGAATAACCATGTGGGATAAAGATATGAAATTAGTGAGGATAAATGATTTCGGAAATAGAATCTGGAAAAAAGGTAAGATAAATTTGAAAGCGGGTTCTAGTTATGAAGATTACATGCGTCAATCAAAGAAAAATAAATTTCTAATTTTTGATAAAAAGTCTGATGAAATTGATTATTATAAAAATGCGGTAGAAAGAAGAAAAAAATTTAAAGGTGTTTTTACTACGGAAACACCTCCATTCTATGATGGATCAATTTGGCAATCAACTTCTACTAGACTACCTGATGGTGGAGTGTTTTCTATTTTGTCGAACATAACTGACATTAAAAATAGGGAAGCTTCTTTGAAACAGCTAAGTGATGCAATAGAGGTCACACCAAATGCAATTTTACTTTGGGATAAAGATCATAAATTAGTTGTAGGTAATAAAACAGCAAGAGATGTTCAAAAAGATCTTAATTTTGACTTAAAACCTGGAATTTTAAGAAAAGACATGATTAATAACGTTGAAAAAAAAGGTTTAGTTGCTATTCCAGAAGGAATGTCAGCTGATGAATTTTATTCTCAAAGGAGAGTGGCTACAAAATCATCTAAAAACCACATGTATGAGTTGGCGTTTACAAATGGTACTACATGGTTAGTAAGTGATACAAAGTTACCTGATGGAGGTTTTTTGCAAGTTTATTCTGATATTTCAGAAATGAAAGAAAAAGATAAAGAAATAAAATTAGCACAAGATCAAATTAGAGAAACCGAAAAAAGAATGACCGATGCATTAAATAGCATGCCACATGGAATTTCTTTATGGAATAAAGATGATACTTTAGCAATGAGAAATACACTGGCTTTTGATATTCATAAAGGAGCTGGCATAGATACTTATCAACCAGGTATTTCATATAAAGAACAAACAGAGGCGTGGGAAAAGTATGATTTTTTTGATTTTGATAACCAAGAACAAAAAAAGAAGTTTTTTAAATCAATTAAAGATAGCCGAAAAGATTTGAAAGGATCAATGACAGTTGAAACCCCAAGATTTTATAATGGAACTTATTGGCAAGCTACATATAGACGTCTAGATGATGGTGGAGTTTTTACAATATTTTCTGATATAACTGAACTTAAAACACGTGAAGAAGAATTAAATAAAACAATTAAGGAATTAGATATAGCAAGGGAAAAAGCAGATGCTGCCAACCAGACTAAAAGTCAATTTCTTGCAAACATGAGTCATGAATTAAGAACACCTTTAAATGCCATAATAGGTCTAACAGAGATGTTAAAAGAAGATGCTGCAGATGATGGCTTAGACGATTTTGAAGAGCCACTTGATAGAGTTTTTAATGCAGGTAAACATCTTTTAACACTAATAAACGATGTATTAGATTTATCAAAAATTGAAGCAGGAAGAGTTGAATTATTTAATGAAACATTTGAGCTAAAACAAATTTTGGATGATGTTATTAAAACTTCATTACCATTAGCTCAAAAAAATGAAAATGAATTAATTATTGATTATAAAACAGAGATTGATTTTGTTACTGCTGACCAAACTAGGGTTAAACAGGTTGTTTTGAATTTAATTTCTAATGCTTGCAAATTTACTGAAAAAGGTAAAATAACTGTTGGAGTAAACAAAATTTTACGTGAAGGTGGTGACCTAATTTCGATAGATGTAAGTGATACTGGTATTGGTATGTCAGACGAGCAAATGTCTAGATTGTTTAATTCATTTGTCCAGGCTGATAGTTCAACAACAAGAAAATATGGTGGAACAGGTTTAGGACTTACTATTTCAAAACAGCTTGCAATATTAATGGGTGGTGATGTTATAGTAAATAGTGAGTTAGGAAAAGGTACAACTTTTACTGCAACATTTCTAGCAGACTTCATTGGTGCATCTGAAAGTGTAAAAAATTTACAACAAAAAACTGGTTCTTTAATTGAAAATGTCATTACTTTGGAAAACAATACGGGAAAGACAATTTTAATAATTGACGATGACCCAACTGTAAGTGAATTAATGAAACGACAATTGTTAAAAGAAGGATATAAGGTAGTTATTGCACCAAATGGAAAAGATGGGATTAGCTTAGCACGTGATCTTAAACCTGATGTTATTACTTTAGATATTCTGATGCCTGAAATGGACGGGTGGTCAGTTCTACGTACTTTAAAAGCTGACCCTGAAGTTTCTAATATTCCTGTAATTATGGCTTCAATATTAGATGAGAAAAATAAAGGATTTTCTTTGGGTGCTGCAGATTTTTTATCAAAACCTATCCAAAAAGAATATCTAATGAAATCAATAAGAAATTTAATAGGTGATAAAGAAAATCTTAAAATTTGCCTTATTGAAGATGATGAAAGTTTAAGATTTACAGTTAAAGAAATTCTTGAAAAACAAAATGTTCAAATTATTGAGGCAGAAAACGGCAAAGTTGGAATGAATATTTTACAGAATGAAGAAATAAAACCTGATTTAATTTTGTTAGATTTGATGATGCCGGTAATGAATGGTTTTGAATTTTTAAAAGCTATAAGAGAAACTGAATTAAATTCAATTCCAATTTTAGTTTTGACTGGAGCAGAATTAAGTGAAGATGAAAAGAAATTCTTGTCAGGGGAAACACAAAGAATACTCGAAAAAAGTGAAGATACAATGTCTACAATCGTTAATGAGGTAAGTAATGTTATTAAGGCTTCTTCATTTAAAAATGGAGATAACAAATGACAAAGATTTTATATGTAGAAGACAACGAAGACAATGTTTATATGTTATCAAGACGTTTAAAAAGGAAAGGTTTTGAAATAGTTATTGCTGTTGACGGAGAACAGGGTGTTGAAATGGCATCTTCAGAAAAACCAGATCTTATATTAATGGACTTAAGTTTGCCTAAAATGGATGGATGGACTGCAACCAAACACATTAAAAGTAATGATAAGCTTAAATCAATTCCTATAATTGCTCTATCAGCACATGCAATGGAAGAACATAAACAAAGAGCACTTGATAGTGGATGTAATGATTATGATACAAAACCAGTAGATATCGATAGGCTATTATCTAAAATATCAGAGCAATTAGGTACTAAAAATGATTAACAAAGAGGATGCAAATATACTAATTGTTGATGATATTGAAGATAATAGATATACGCTTGAAAGAAGATTAAAAAGAGATGGTTATAAAAATATCTTCCTAGCTGAGGGTGGTAAAACAGCTCTAGATATGGCTACGAAAAACAAATTTGATTTAATACTTTTAGATCTTATGATGCCAGATATGAGTGGTCTTGAGGTTCTTAAATATCTAAAAGGTGATCCTCTACAAAGATCTATTCCTGTCATTATGGTTACAGCTTCTGATGAAGTGGAAACGGCTGCAGAATGCATCATCAATGGTGCCGATGATTTCATTACTAAACCTTTCAATGGAACTTTGCTCAAAGCAAGAGTTGGAGCAAGTCTAGAGAAAAAAAGATTAAGAGACACTGAAGAAAGTTATTTAGATAGAGTTGAAACAGACAAAAAACGATCACAACAAATATTGAAAACTGTTATGCCTACCTCTGTAGCTAATGAACTTCAGTCATCTGGAAAAGTTAGGTCTAGAAGATATGATGACGTGGCAATTTTAATATGTGATTTAGTTGGCTTTACATCATTTTGTGAAAAAAATGACCCAGAATTAGTTGTTGAAACATTGCAGGGTCTTGTAGAAAATTTTGAAAAAGCCTTTGAAGATTTTGGCTTAGAGAAAATTAAAACAGTTGGAGATGCTATTGTTGCAGTTGCAGGGTTATCTTCACACGCCATTTCTCCTGTTAAATCTTGTGTAGATTGTTCTTACAAATTAAGGGAGATTGCAAATACGTCATCAATGCCTTGGAATCTCCACCTTGGAATACACTCTGGTTCTCTTGTTGCTGGAACAGTTGGGACAAAAACAGTGCAATTTGATATTTTGGGAAAAACAGTAAATATGGCATTTAATATATGTGATATGTCTGACTCAAATCAAATTCTTATTTCTAGCGATGCTTGGATGACAGCAAGAAATGAAATTAAAGTAAAATCAATTGGATTAAAAAGATTAAAGAGTGGCCAAGACATTGAAATGTTAGAATGCGTTTAGGTTCACCACTCGTTTTCAAATTCTCGTGAAAATGAAAACATTTTTAGAGGAGTAGCTTCTCCTCTAGGAATTTTGGCAATGGGATTTAACTTAAATTCATCAATACCTCTAGCAAGCTGTGTTTCAAAAAAGGGCCAAATTTTTAAATCACCTTTAACATTAGTTGGTGAGAACCTCATGGTTACTCCACATCTTCTTCTATCAGAGTTATTCGCTTCCGATCCGTGTAAAAGACCATCATTGTGCAGTGATATTTGTCCAGCTTTCAAATTAAGTGAAACTATCTTTGTTTCATCTAATTGATCAAATGATACTTCTTGGTCAAGAACTAAATTTTTGGCAGGATTTTTTTTGTGAACAAATCGTCCCATTTTATGACTTCCAGAAACTACTTTCATTGCACCATTTTCTTCATCTGTATCAAAAACTGCAAGCCATACTGTGACTGCATTTGATGGATTTAATGGCCAATATTGAGCGTCTTGGTGCCATGGTACAACTGATCCATCTTTAGGCTCTTTACTAAAAAATTGGCCTCCCCATTGAACAAAATTAGGACCTAATAAATCTTCAACATAATCTAAAATAGCTGGTGTTCTACATAGATCATGAAATTTTTTACTAGCTTTGTGCCACATGTTAGTCTTATTAATATCAATATCTTGAGGTAATTTAGAACTTAGTTCATTATACCAATTATGTAAGTCATTAATTGCATTTTCTGAGAACACTGGAAGACCTGTTATGTATCCTTCTTTCATATATTGTTTTTTTTCTTCATCTGAAAGTCTTCTAGCTTTCTGATCAATTTCAAACAAAATTCATCCCTCCCATTGTTCATTCGAAGCTTTTGACCATGCTTCTTTGAGTTTTTCAATATTAAAGTTCTCTTCTTTTGCTGCTTCAATTAGGTGTTTCTCTTTTTTAGTCATGTGATTAATAGCTTTTTTGATAATTGAAAGTGCTTTGTCTGGTATAATAACTGCTCCATGCTGATCTGCATGAATTATTTCACCATCATTCACGTTAAGACCGTGGATATTAACTGATGATGCAAATTCAACAACGTGAACATAAGCATGACTTGGTCCAATCCCATTAGCTAAAACCTGATAATTTTTATCTATCGCGTCCAGATCTCTAAGTAACCCACTCGTTATTGTTCCTGCTAGTCCCAAGCCTTTATGTAATGCTACATTAACCTCACCCCAAAATGATCCTGTAGGATTTGGCCAATCAAGATCCTCGATTACACAGACAGGTGAAGCATCAGGATATTCTTCAAATTTTTTACTTATATATTCATAATATTTTAATCGAATTGAAGTGGTTTCCTCAGGTGATAAAATAGGAGGATTAGAAGCTCTTATTTTTGCTGTTCTTGCTATTCCAACAATAGGCTCTAGTTTATTATTGGCTGAAATGAAGGGATATTTTGTATAACCATCTGCAGATCTAGATCCTCTATATATATCAAGTGCATTTGAGATCGTAGGTGTATCAAACTTCTTTAAAAAATCTATTAATTCATTATTTAACATAAATTTTACTCCTATTAATAATGTTAACTATTGAAAATATTTTTAAAAGAAAAATTTATTAATTGGATAAAATTTTCGACATGTAATGTGGATTGACTATCGCCTTTGACGCTCCTATTAGGCCATTATTATTATTTTCTGTTAGCCATATAGGTACTGTCTTAACATAATCATATCTTCTACCTTTATTTAAAAGATTCAATTCAAAATTACTTTTATTAAGAATAGTCTGTAATTTCGGAGTTATTCCACCAGCTATTACAACACCACTTTGTGCACCATTGATTAAAATAACACTAGAGATGATTGTGCCAAAAATACTAAAAAATAATTTTATAGTCTCATAAGCTTTATATTCACCCCTTATAGCATTTTCACCAATAATTGGAGCCTTTAAATTTTGAGAAGGACTATTATTTTTAAAACAAATAAATTCGTATATTTCTTCAATACCAGAACCACTTACAATTCGCTCATTAGATACATGATCATATTTTTTTCTTAAATATTGAAGCAGTTCTATTTCAATATCAGAATTTGGGGCAAAAGAAGAATGCCCACCTTCGCCTTCAATAGCTAAAGCATAATTATTAATATTTAAAAGAGTACAGACACCTAATCCAGTTCCAGGACCAGTAACAAGAAGTGGAGCATTTTTAATTGGAGTTCCACTTTTAATAGTTTTTAGATCATAATCATTTAGTAATTTATCGTTTATGGTTCTGTTTTCAGATATGTCTTTATAAAAAGATGCTAAGCTTAGACACTGAGCAACAAAATCATTAACAAAAATTAGCTTATTCAAATTAAAATATTTTAAAAAGTCTGATTGCTTAAAATTCCAGTGGTTATTTGTAAATTTAATATCATTTTTCTTTGTAGTACTAGCAACTGCAATTGACATATTTTCGATGTCTAAATTATTTTTTTGTTGATAATGGTTTATAGCGTTATATATGTTTTCATAATCAGAACATTTTAAATAAGCAAAATTATTAAGATCGCTATTATTTTTTTCTTGGTAAGCAAATCTTGCATTTGTTCCACCTATATCTGCGACTAATAATTTCATGATATACTCTAAATATATTGTTCAATAATTTAAAATAGTCTGTAAATATAATTTTATAAACTATTTTCATAATCAAAGGGTCTAATTAAATGAATTTTATTTTCTATGTTTTACTATTTACTTTATATCCATTTATAGTCCAATCCCAAATTAAACTAGAAAAAGTTACCCCTAAAATTTCAAATTTATGGGGTATAGCTATAATAAATAAAGATGAAATACTGGTAACACAACGTTCTGGTAATGTTTACAGATTAAATGTTTTTAATAAAAACATAATTAAAATTGAAGGCGCTCCTAAAGTCTATAATTCGGGTCAAGGTGGATTACTTGATATAGCGTTTGAAAAAGAGAACAATGTTCAAAGAGTTTATTTATGTCTTAGCAAAGTTATACCTAGCAATAAATCATCAACAGCTATCCATAGCTATAACTTAAAAAATAATAAACTAACTAATGAAAAAGTTATGTTTATATCAAATAAAATATCATCAAGTGGAAGACATTTTGGGTGCAGGCTTGCAATTAAAAATGAATTTATTTTTGCTACCTTAGGTGATAGAGGCACTAGAGAGGACAGTCAAAATAGTAAAAATCATTCAGGTTCTATTATCAAAATATTAAAAAATGGAAACAAATATAATAATAAAGCATTTACTAATTCACTTCCTGAAATTTATTCTTTAGGACACCGAAATCCTCAAGGATTAAGCTTTGATTTAAAAAAAAATATCTTGTGGGCTCATGAACATGGACCACAAGGAGGAGATGAATTAAATATAGTATTAAAAGGAAAAAACTATGGTTGGCCAAAAGTCACTTTTGGTAAGGAATATGGTTCAGGTAGAAAGATTGGAATAGGAACTTCACTTCCAGGTTATGAAGATCCTAAATATGTTTGGGTGCCTTCAATTGCTCCATCTGGGATGATTTTTTACGCAGGAAATATGTTTCCAGAATTTAAAAATAAAATTATTTTAGGATCTTTAAAATATAAAAGATTACACATTTTATCTTTAAAAGATGATAAAATTGTTGATGAACAAATTTTTTTAGAAAATAAGATTGGAAGAATTCGTGATATAGAAGAAATATCAGATGGATCTTTAATAATTATAAACGATGAATATGATGGTTGTGTTTACAGGCTTTATAAATAAATAATAAATATGTTTTAGTTAACCAAAAAGCATAGTCATAACAAATGGAGAATTAGATGATTAAATTTTATTACAATACAAGTCCAAATCCAATGAAAATAGCTTTGTGTTTAGAAGAGATGAATCTGCCATATGAAGCAATTCCGATAGATACAAGAAAAGGCGACCAACATTCAGATTCTTTCAAAGCAATTAATCCAAATGCTAAAGCGCCAGCAATTAAAGATGATGGGAATATTATTTTTGACAGTAATGCTATATTACTATATTTAGGGGAAAAATCTGGAAAATTTATAACTAAAAATACTCCTAAAAATAGAGCAGATCTTTTATCTTGGTTAATGTTTGTTGCTACAGGTATTGGTCCTTATTCAGGTCAATCAGTTCATTTTCAACACATGGCACCACAAAAATTAGACTATGCAATTAATAGATATCTTTTTGAAGCTGAGAGACATTATAATATTCTTGATGATCGTTTATCCAATAATCAATATATGTTGGGTGATACTTATACCATAGTTGATATGTGTGTTTGGGGCTGGGCACGTATGCTACCTAAAGTTATAGGTGAGGGTGAGTTAGAAAAAAGAACAAATTTAAATAGATTGATGACAGAGATTAATAATAGAGAAGCTACAAAAAGAGCACTGAATATTACAAATACAAACAATCACAGTTTTAAGGTTGAAATAGATGCAGAAGCAAGTAAACATCTATTTCCTTCAAATGAAAGGCTTAAAAACTGATTAAGGTCTGATTTCAAAAACAGAATTCAGAGGATGATCAGTTTCAATTCTCTTTACTGTTTTGAAACCAACTAAATCACAATATTCTTTAACTTTTGCCTCTGGCAAGCCAACAGTTCCAAGACCAGCGCCATTGTTTGCAAGTGAAGTAGTCATACAAAAATGCAAACTCATAGCGTACATGAAAGGCACCATTGGTCCTTCGTTGTCAGCAGGATCATCTTCGCACTTAATGTCCATGAGAACAAATATACCGTCATCCTTAACAGCTTTTCTGATTGTTTTCATTCCCTCTAATGGATCAATCATATCGTGAATAAGATCAAAACAGGCAACAAAATCAAATTTTTCAGTTAATGGATTAGATACATCCCACTGCATAAATTTTAAATTATTCTTAACCCCAGCATCTAAAGCAATTTTTTTAGCTCTTTCAATATTAGGTTCAAATAAATCAAAACCAAAAAACTGACTTTTGGGAAATTTCTTCGCCATCTCTACTGTTGATCTTCCTGAACCACAACCAAAGTCAGCAAATGTCACAGAACCTGTTTCTAATCTTGATTTCAGCTCTGGCATTTTATCAACCCAATCTGTTACCAGAAAATGCCTATATCTAGTACATCCTGTTTGATCGATACCGTTCCAAAAACCTTTGTCAATTTTATCATAATTAATGCCACCCCCATTTTTAAAAGAATTTAAAAGTTCGTGGTAGGGTAATAATGAGCTATTTAATATTTCAATAAGACCTTTTTGTGAAAATTTTCCTCCCTCTTCAACAAGTACTGGAATAAATTCTTTATTTAAGGATATCTTTCTGCTTACCTTATCAAAATCAAGGTATCCTAGTGAAAACATTCCTAGACCCCATTCTCTAAGATATCTCTCATCGAGGTTCATCCTGTCAGCTAATTCCTGGCTAGTAGCTGGTCCGTTTTTGGCAAGGTCCTCAAAAATTCCTAAATCAACACCTATAGCACAAAGGCGAATTCCTACAGCGCCTCTTGCATCACCAACTATTTTTTTTATTAAGTCTTTTTGAGGTAAGTTATTGTCATCCATTAATTTTCTCCTTCATTCAAAAATTATATAAATTAAATAAAATTTGTAAATTCAGATATTTGGTACGTTTTTTGAAACAAATATAGATCTTTTAATAATTTGTATTTTAAAAATATTTAATTACTATTTTAGGATAATATTAATATTAGGAAAAGCTAATGCGAGATTGGGATACAAGAATAAATACTCTTAAATCTGATATTCAAGCTGCGCGTGAAAAGTATGTTATTCCTTTCATGAAAGCTAAACCTAAACCTGCTCCTCCTCAAAAAGAAGTATCTCAAACTCCTTCTCAAACTCCTGAAGAAAATAAAGTTGAAACTTCAGCGGAAGCTACAACTGAAAAATTATATGAGAATAAAGACCCAACATCTTCTCTTGATTTAATAGATAAAACTAATGAAGCAAGAAATGAAACTAACTTAGGTTTAACAGAAGAGATAACAAATAAAATTGATAGTGCATTGGAACAAACTAAGCCTGAAGAAGAGGCTCCAACAGTTAATGTAGAAGAAGCTGTTGCGTCTGCGGAAGAAGCTCCAACAGGTAATGTTGAAGAAGCTGTTGCGTCTGCAGAAGAGGCTCCAACAGTCAATGTTGAAGAAGCTGTTGCGTCTGCAGAAGAAGCTCCAATAGTTAATGTTGAAGAAGCAATTGCATCTATAGAAGAGGCTCCAACAGTCAATGTTGAAGAAGCTGTTTCATCTGGAGAAGAAGCTCCAACAGCTAATGTTGAAGAAGCTGTTGCTTCTGCAGAAGAGGCTCCAAAAGTCAATGTTGAAGAAGCTGTTTCATCTGGAGAAGAAGCTCCAACAGCTAATGTTGAAGAAGCTGTTGCGTCTGCAGAAGAGGTTCAAAAATTAGAAGAAATAAAAGTTAATGATGAAAATATAGAAGAAAAAGAGGATGGCTTTGATAAAAACCAAAATCAAAAATCTGAGCTTGAGCTTCTAGAGGAAAGAGATGAGAACAGTCTCACCGAAGAAGAAGAAGATAGAATGTATGAATTAAGAAGGTTAAGAGCACAAAAGAGAATTAATGATGAAGTGAGAGAAGATGAACAAGCAGAATTCAAAAAAGCTGACGAAGAAATTGCTCATTTAAAAACATTGTTAAAGCCTAAGAAGAAAAAGTTACCAAAGGGATATGTAGAATAAGAATAGATTTATCTAACTTTTTTATTCTTCAGTCTTCGCCATTTCCAAGGCGCTATAAAATCTCCTGACCACATTCCAGCCTTGTTTGATTTGGCAATGACTTCGTCCTTTACATATTTTTTTGAGTATTTTCTATAAGCGAGTGCCCATCCTTTTTTAACCATTAATGAATTAATATCTTTTCCATCAACATAACATATCGAAATAGATCTTTTGTACCTATCTTTTGTTTTTTTTATGCATGAAACCTTTCTTGAGCCAATTATTTTTTTAAGTTCTAAAGTTGCTTTAACTCCACATGAATAAGATTGTCCATTATTATTAGTACAAGTTTGTTTAATTTCTGGTGTATCAATACCATAAAATCTAATTTTTTCGGAGTTAAGTATAATTGTATCGCCATCAATTATTTTTAGAGACGATCCAGCATTTACAACTGTAGAAATAGAAAAAGTATTTATTAATAAAACTAAAAAATATATCTTAAGCATTTAAAAAAATCTTTATTTAAAATTACTTTTGTTTTCCAGTACAATGAGTTGTTATCAATACACTATTTTCTTTCAAAAGTTACATATATTCAACTTATATTCATATTTGTTCCTGCCAAAGAACTAATTGTTCCTGAAACAGGAATCATTGATCTTACTTGTAATGCCCAAATTCCGTCTCTATTAGTAGAAATCCAAACTCCTTTAGCTGATCCATAACTTTTTTTATTTATTAACCTTCTATTAAACTGTACTTCACATTGAAGAGTCTTATTTGTCTCGTTAATAATTTTACATTTATCTAAAGTTGAAAAATTCCAATTTTCAACTTTAATCATTGTGTCAAGTTGTACTTTTAATGATTTCCAAAAATCTTCACCATTTTTATAAACAACTGGTTCATTCCCATTAGAGTGAACATAATGGGGAAAATGTAAGTTTTTTATAATTTTAATTTTTTCTGCTGTATTAAAAGCATCAATAAATTTATAAAGACAGGTAACTCCTGGATGTTCATTTTTCATTTATGTTCCTTTAAGCCGTTGTTTAATAAATTTAGTTTAAAAAAAATTATCTTCTTAATGGAGTGTCTAAATTTACTTCTTGAACCTTTTTTTGTTCTCTTAAAAAAATATAAACACCAGCACTCATTACAATAATTACTCCTATAATAGTTCTGATAGTCGGTATATCGTCAAATAAAAAATATCCAATAATTATTGACCAAATTATTAATGAATATTCAAATATAGATGTAATTGAAGTTGAATAATTACTGTATGCTTTAAAAACACATGTAAACGCAATTGAAGCTAAAATACCCATTAAAACAATATACTTAAAAGTATAATCAAAATTACTAAACCATTCTCTAAAAATAAATTTAATTGTTGGGTCATCAAATTTATCAAATTGACCTGAGCCAAAAACAAAATACATTATGAAGCATAAAATTATGGTTATAATGTAAAAGTAAAACAATTGAGTATATGTGTCATCTTTATCGGATGTAATTTTAGTGATAGTCATCGACAAAGCATAAAAAAGTGCGCATAAAAGTGGTAATAAATTTTTAAAATCAAAATCAGATAAGTTTGGATTTAGTATAATATAAACACCAATAAACCCAAAAAAAATTGCTAACCATCTTCTGTAACCAATAGTTTCATTTAAAAGAGTTCTAGCAAAAATTGACATAAAAAAAGGAGTTGAAAAATACAAGGCAGTTGCTACAGCTAGAGATAAATACGTTAATGATATAAAGAACATGCTAAAAGCTAAAAAATGAAGAATTACTCTTATCAATGACAAAACAGGGTAGCGAGTAATAAATATTATTTTTTTTTTATAAATCAGTAGAAATACAGCAGATAATGTTGCTGCAATGAAGGTTCGTCCAAAATAAATTTCATATAATGAGACTTTTTGAAAGATAAATTTTAATATGGAATCATGAACAGAAAATGTTGCCATAGCAACTATGATATAGAATATTCCAATAGTATTGTTAGTACTCATAAAATTGTTACCATTTCAATCCTAAAAGTTTATAACTGCCAATCTATAGGTTCAATATTTTTTTGTTTAAGATAATGATTTGTTTTTGAAAAAGGTTTAGAACCAAAAAACCCATTATGAGCGGAAAATGGTGACGGGTGAGCACTTTTAAGAAGTAAGTGATTGTTTTTATCAATAAAATTACACTTTTCTTGAGCTTTTCTTCCCCATAAGATAAATACGACATTATTTCTTTTTTCATTAATCACTTTTAAAACTGTATCTGTAAAATTTTCCCATCCCTTACCTTGGTGTGAGCCAGGCATGCCTTTTTCAACAGTTAAACTATTGTTAAGCATCAAAACGCCCTGATGAGCCCAATTTTGTAAATCACCATTTTGTGGAGAAGTTATTCGAAGGTCATCAAATAATTCTTTAAAAATATTTTGAAGAGAGGGTGGAATTTTTTTAAATTTTTCTACTGAAAAGCTTAACCCATTTGCTTGACCTTCTCCGTGATAAGGATCTTGTCCAACAATTACAACTTTAACTTTATTAAGAGGGGTTAAATTGAAAGCGTTGAAAATTTTATTCATAGGTGGATAGATTTTTTTACCTAACAAAATTTGTTGCTTAAGAAATGATCTAAGATCTAACATATATTGAGCAGTGAATTCCTCGTTTAGTTCAATTTTCCAACTTTCATGTATTTTTGCGTTAGACAATTTGTAGTGCTATCCAATTTTAAATTTTGCTTATTTTTATATGTTATCTTATATGCCAATCTTCATTAAGTGGTCTAGCGCTATTAAGTTCGCCATAGCCAGCTCCAGTAGTCCCAGTTGGTTTTGGTCCAAAATATCTAGGATCTCTCAATTCATTATGAGGTTGAAATCGAATATCACAAGTTAAGCGTATTTTTTTATCATTAGCATAATTTTCAAAAGTGCCATGAACAGTATACATCCCAAAAATAAGTACGTCTCCTGGATTAAATTGAGTAGTTAAAATTTTTGTATTTCTCTCTTGAGCAAAAGTTATGGGGTTAGTGTCTATTGTAGCTTTCATATGTTTGTGAATGTCCACGTCAAATCCTTTATATTTGGTTTTAATATCTGAAAATTTGTGAGACCCTTCAATAATAAATAAAGGACCTTTATCCATAGTTATATCTGTAAAAACAAGCCAACATGTGAGTACCTTTTGAGTTTTTCTTGTGAAAAAACCTGCATCACAATGCATATGGGTGAATTTTCCTCCCGATACTGCTCTTAAAAATATAAAATCAAAGCCAATTGAAGAAATGCCAAATATTCTGGAAAAAACACTTTTTAAATTATTTCCATTTGTAATTTTTCTTAATGATTTTGTATTACTTACGTTTTCCCAAAAAACTCCTCTGTTTTTATGTAATTCATCTCTTTTTGATCTGCCTGACCAAATGCCTTCAGTAAATGGATCCTCTAGCTCATCTACATTTTTTAATTTTTCAAAAATATCATTTCGAGCTTTAGTAATATCATTTTTTTCAATAACGTTTCTTAAAAAGAGATAACCATTATCATTTAGTGATTGTCTTAATTTTTCATCAGTTGCATTTTTAAGATTAGTGTCTTTTAATTCACCTAAAAGTGAATTAGGTACATTTACCCCATTAATTAGAGCGTCCATTGAAATCAACCTTACATAAGCAACTATTTTTCTGATTTAATCTATCAACTAAATATTACTGTGTCATTTATATTAGTTATTTTTACCTTGAGTTTTTAATTTTAATAAAGCTATCATTATAATAAAATAATATTAGAGAAATCATTGATAGTAAGTTCTATAAAAACAAAATTAATATCTGTACCATTTTCTGATCCTCCTCAAACAGGCTTTTTAACACTTGAAAAGATAGATCTCTTAATTGTTCAGGTGGAAACAAAAGACGGGGTTATTGGAACTGGTCATCTTCATCCTTTAGCAGGCGGGTTAAAAACTTTGGAAATGTGTATAAATGAAATGTTAAAACCACTTATTATCGGTGAAAGTATAGATAATATTGAAGCCTTATGGAATAAAATGTGGAATGCTACTTTCATACAAGGAAGGATGGGAATAACTGTAATGGCAATGTCAGCACTAGATATTGCTTTATGGGATTGTTATGGAAGAACAAAAGAAATGCCTCTCTGGAAAATATGGAAAGGAAATCAAAAACCTTTACCGGTTTATGGATCAGGTTGTTACAGAGGCCTAGGTCATGATGGTATGATACAAAAAGCAAAAAAATATGTTGGGCAAGGATTTAAGTCTATAAAAATGCAGGTTGCACATTGTTTTACTAATGACGAAGACATTGTCAATGTAAGGGATATGAGAGACGAACTGGGTAAAGATATTGGAATTATGATTGATGTTAATCAAGGTTGGACGGTAGAAGAAACTATTAAAGTATGCCCAAAGATTGAAAGTTATGAACCTGAGTGGCTTGAGGAACCAATTATGGCAGACGATTTTAATGGTTATGATAAAGTATGTAATTCAACATCAATTCCAATAGTAACCGGTGAAAATAATTTTACGCATCATGATTTATTACCATTAATAAGAGGGAAAAAAATACCAATTTTACAACCAGACATAATGCGAGGAGGTTATACAAATTTGATTTATAGCTCAAAACTAGCAAATAAATTTGGAATTACAATTGCACCGCATATGTTTCCAGAACTTTCAATACATATTGTTGCCTCTATTCAAAACCCTTCATGGCTTGAGTATATGGGCTGGTATGATCATCTTTGGAAAGAGCCACTTCTTCCGAAAAATGGAACATTGACACCGACGTCACGTCATGGCCATGGTATGGATTTTAAAACAGAAATTGGCATTTCTTAATTAAAGTAATTTTTTGATATATTATAGAAATTGAAGTTTAATAAGAATTATTTATTTGAGAGAGGCAAGAATGAAATTTAAAATTACAAGGGCTAAAGAAAACAAATTTGAATCTGGATTACGTGGTTTTTTTTCATATAAGAATTTAGGTATTGAAGAAGCAACCTCTGGTGATTTTGGAGCCAATGTTATTAAAGCTATAGAAGGTAAACATGCTAATGGGGAATGGCATTATCATAAATTGAAATTTCAGATGGTTTATATTTTAAAAGGCAGTGTAGAGTTTGAATATGAAGGTGAGGGAACGTTCACTTTGAACGAGGGTGATGTAGTTTATCAGCCGCCAGAGATTCATCATAGAGAAATCAAGCACTCTGATGACCTTGAATTGATAGAAATAACAAGTCCTGCTGAGTTTGAAACTATCTCTTTATCCAAAAAGAATTAATTGACTGAATCAATAATGGCTGAAGAGGTTGCAGAAATTTTCTCTAAACATATTTTTTCGTCAAAATATGAAGATTTAAGTGAAAAAACAATTAAACAATTAAAGGTTTTTTTATTAGATACTATTGGTGTTGGAATTGCTGGAAGTACAGGTTCAAAATTAAACGAACTTAAGAAAATTGCACACACATGGTCTAAGGGTAAAAATTGTACAGTGCTTGGAACATGGGATAAGTATTCAAGAGACGCCTCAACACTTATTAACGCATATCAAATACACTGTCTTGAATTTGACTGTATTCATGAAGGAGCAGTTGTTCACCCTATGGCAGCTATTTTAAGTTCTTTACTCGCTCATTGTGAAGAAATTAATAATTTAGGGCACCACACAAATGGGAAAGAATTTTTAATATCTTTAGCATTAGGTGTTGATATTGCTTCATTTTTAGGTATTTGCGCTCGGGGGGAATTAAAATTTTTTAGACCTGCCACAGCAAGTGGTTTTGGTGCTGTTGCTGCTTTATCAAAAATACAAAAATTTTCTATGGAGGAAATTCATAATGCTTTGGGTATTATGTATTCTCAAACATGTGGAAATATGCAATCCCATGTTGAGGGTGTACCAATTCTAGGACTTCAAGTTGGTTTTAATGCAAAAGCAGCTTTAGCTTCTATGGATCTTACAAAAGCAGGTTTTCCAGGACCTAAAAGAGTTTTTAATGGAGAACATGGTTACTTTAAATTAATAGAAAATGATGACTATGATATTTTATATCTTCAAGAGAATATCGGAAAACTTTGGATGGTTAATCAATTAGCTCATAAACCTTTTCCAAGCGGAAGACTAACTCATGGGTTAGTTCACGCTATAAAAGATTTAAAATTAAAACATGGGTTAAATAAAGACGACATTGAATCAATTGAATGTTTTGTTCCGCCTGGAGTTTACAAATTAGTAGCAAGACCAATAATTGATAATCTTACAACGAATTATTCAAAGTTATGTGCTAAATTTGTTGGTGCTAGTTTCATGATAAATGATCATTTGAATATTGAAACTTTTACAGAAAAAAAATATCTAAATAATAAAGATACATTAAATTTTGCTAAAAAAATTACAATGATTAAGAATGACAAACTAGATCAAAAAGTCCTTACTCCACAAAAATTTATCATTACACTTGTAAATAACAGCAAATTTGAAATTAATATTGACCACGTTTATGGTCACCCAAAAGCACCATTATCCGAGAAAGAATATTTAGAAAAATTTTCAAAATGTTGTTTTTCCTCAACCAATAAGGTTGATCAAAATCAAGTAAATAGAATGCTAGATTTTATATTTGATTTAGAAAATAAAGAAAATGTAATAGATTTTTTCAAAACAATTTAATTTTTATTTAAACTAGCTAATTTTTCTACCATTTTAAATAATACAGAGGTACCTTTGGAGATATCTGATATTTCCGCATATTCCTCGGGACAATGACTTAAACCGTCCATACATGGTACAAAAATCATAGAGGCAGGTGCAACTCTTGATAAATGAGCTGTATCATGACCAGCGCCGCTATCCATTATAATATTTGAGAAGCCATATTCATCAGAAGATATTTTAAATAACTTTACTAATTCTTTATCCATTTCCACATAAGGAGCAAAAGCAATGTTTTTCATTTGAATTTTACATGGACCTTTTTGATTCATTGTTTCAATTTGTTTTTCTAATTCCTTAATATATTGATCTCTTGAGCTTTTACTGGAAGCTCTTAGATCAATTGTCATTTCAACTTTACCTGGAATAATTGCTGCAGCATTCGGGTGAACATTAATTTTACCAATAGTTGAAACAAAATGTTGATTACTTTCTTTTGCTAACCTTGAAGCTAACTTATTCACAAACGTTATTATTTCTGAAGAAGTAACAAGAGCATCAGCTCTTTGATCCATTAAAATAGTTCCACTATGACCAGATTGACCATTTACTTCTACACTAAACCTAGAAATACTTGGAATAGATCTTACAATGCCTATATCTATGTTTTTTTGCTCTAAAACTTTACCTTGTTCAATATGTAATTCTAAACATGCGATAATGTTTTCAATCATAGAAAATGGTTTAGTAAGTGATTTTGAGTTTCCACCAATCTTATCTATTTCGTCTTTCAGAATGTTTCCTGATGAGTTGCTCCTAGACAGGATTTCTTCATTTAAAGCTCCTATCATACCTCGTGTTCCAATGCATGAAATACTCCAATCATTTAATTCTTCTCCAAGGTAATCATATACTGCAAGATTAAAAGGTAAGTTGATATCATTTTCCTTAATATGTTTTACTACACATAATGCAGCTACAACCCCAGCAATCCCGTCAAATCTTCCTCCTGAGGGTACTGTGTCAATATGTGATCCTATAATAACCACTTTCTCAGTATTAGTTTTTGATTTTAAAAGTCCAATCAAGTTTCCAGCGTCATCTGTAGACACTATCAATCCAAGTTTCTGATATTCATTTTTTAACCATGATCTTGCTTCATAAAACTTTTTACTAAAGACAATTCTTGTATATGGATTGTCTTGATCGGTTATTTTTTCTAAATCATCAATTTTCTGCTTAATGAATGAAATGTTAGATTGAGTACTAAAGTCCATTATTATTTATTCCTGTTGAGCAAATATTAAATTATCAAAATATTTAAAAATTTAAATTTATCTAATAATAAATGGATTTAAAACTGAAGTTTTTTCTGCAATCCATATAGATTTTGTTTGTAAAAATTCTTTAATGGACTCTTGCCCACTTTCTCTTCCTCTGCCTGATCTTTTATAACCACCAAACGGAGACATAAAACTAACAGCTCTATAAGTATTTACCCACACTGTACCTGCTCTCAAGGCATCTGACATTCTAAGAGCTCTTCCAATGTCATTAGTCCACACTCCGGCAGCTAATCCAAAAATCACATCATTTCCAATTTTTGTAGCCTCTTCTTCGTCTTTAAAACGAATTATAGATAATACCGGTCCAAAAACTTCTTCTTGAGCTATTCTCATATCATTATTAACGTCAGTAAAAATTGTTGGTTCTACAAATCTATTACCTTTTACATCTGTGCCAGAATATGCTTTACCACCTAAAAGACACTTTGCTCCCTCAGATTTTGCAATATCAATGTAGCTCATTATTTTTTCAAATTGCGGTTTAGTTGTTACAGGGCCAACATGAGTGTCTAAAGACATAGGGTCTCCAATTTTTGCCTCACTCGCAACCTTTACAAGTCTTTCAACAAACTTTTCATAAATTGAATCTTGAACTAAAAGTCGAGATCCAGCTATACATGTTTGGCCTGTTGCAGCAAATATTCCTGAAATCACACCCATAATGGCAGCCTCAAAATCAGCATCCTCAAAAACAATATTAGGTGATTTTCCACCTAACTCTAAAGATACAGGCATTATCTTTTTTGCGGCAGTTTCATAAATTTTCTGTCCAGAAATATCTGATCCTGTAAATGCAATTTTTGAAATATTTTTATGTTCGACAAGTGGTTGTCCGACTTCAATACCCATGCCTGTAACGCAATTAACAACACCGTCAGGAAAACCTGCTTCTGATATTAATTTCATAAACTCTAAAGTAGAAGCTGATGTAAATTCGGAAGGTTTAACCACAGCAGTATTGCCAGCTGCAAGTGCAGGAGCAAGTTTCCAAGATAAAAGTAATAAAGGTGAATTCCATGCCGTTATCATACCAACAACACCAAATGGCTCATATTTTGTAAAGTTGAAAATACCAGGTTTGTCTGACGGTAACACTGCTCCTTCAACTTTATCAGCTAGTCCGCCAAAATATCTATACCATTCTGCAAGATATTTAGTTTGTGCGCCCATTTCTGCTATAAGTTTTCCGTTATCTTGAACTTCAATTTCTCCTAATTTCTGAGCATCTCGCTCTACAAGTTCTGCTAATCGAACTAATAATTTACCTCTTTCAGTTGGTTTTGTTTTAGACCAATTGTTTTCAAATACCTCTTTTGCTACATTCACAGCAGCATCAACATCATAGGCATCACCTTTTGCAACCTCAGCCCATTTTTCACATGTGTATGGATTCTCAGTTTCAAAATATTCACCACCATTTGGCAACATTTCTTTTCCATTAACAAAATGGTTGTATTTTTTCATATGCAATACCTCTTTTAGTTTCTTTAAGTTATATATTTCAAAATTTATTTAAACACTTTTGAAGACGTAGTTGAATATATAATTATACAATTTTGAAATAAATAATCATAGATACATACGAATTCGATAATATAAATTAAAAATTAATATATTTATCTATTGTTTAAAACTTGAGTAGAAAATTCTCTAACAAGTAAAAATAATCGATTAAATCTTTATTAATAATTTTCTCATTCGACTTATGACCTTCTGAACCTGAACCAGGACCAATGTTTATAATATTAATATTATCATCTGCAAAATATCTTCCATCACTTACGCCAATAGAAGATAAAAACTCAAGTTTTTTGCCTGTGATCAAGCGCTTTGATTTTGATAGTTCTTTTAAATAGATATTAGATTTGTTTGACTTGAATGGATTTGTACCTGTTATAAATTTTATTTTAGCTGATTTATCTATTTTGAGTATAAAGCTTTTAATTTCATTAAATGCTTTTTTTACATTCTCTTTGTGCGTAATTCTTCTATCTATAACAACTTTAGTCTTATAGGGTACTACGTTCACATTTTCTCCACCCGTTACAATACCTACATTTAGCGTTGATATTTGATTTCCAACATTATATTTTTTCAAATTTTTTTTAAATTCATTATTTAATTTGTTGATAATCCTCGCTGATTTATCAATTGCATTAATCCCTTTGTGTGGTTCACCTGCATGTGCGGTTTTACCAAAAACTTCAATTTCTAACCAAAAAACACCTCTTTCTTCTATAATCACATTATTATTAGTTGGGGCTCCTA
>CACNWE010000017.1 GCA_902623995.1 uncultured SAR116 cluster alpha proteobacterium
TTCATTATCTCTTATTGATAGATGTTCGATACCAGTTTCTTCCAACAAATCAACTATTTTGATGTTTTTGGGTAGATTATCAAAAACCTTAACAACATCACTCTCTAAATGTTTCGAAATATAAAAAATTATATTACCTTCTTGCATTTTTTTTGCATCCGAGGGTTTTAGTTTAAACTCATGTGGTGAAATCTCTGCTGGTATCAACGAAATAGTTTTACCTGTATTTCCTATTACCGCGCTAATCAAGGAGTTGATTGGTTGTATAGTTGTGATCACACCTTTTGTTTCTAAAGCTAAAGCTTTAAAGTGCAAAAATAAAAATGTTGTTAAAAAAATTATGAATTTTGTCATCAATAACCTCTTATTAATTTGAATTTGGAATGTAATGTTATAACATACCATATTTATTAATTGAAACTATTAAAGTCAAGAGCAATATAGTATAAATATGTAATTGAATAAAAATACTCTATTTGGAAAAAACATAATGAACGCTCTAATTTCTGCTAAAAACATTAGTGTTATTAAGTCAGGAAAAAATATCTTAAATGATGTTAGTATTGATATCAATAAAAACGATTTCACTACAATAATAGGTCCTAATGGTGCTGGGAAATCTATGCTTCTAAAATGCTTGATGGGATTTTATAAACCTAATATTGGGGCCATAAAAACAAAACCAAATTTAAAATTTGGTTATATGCCTCAAAATTTGGATGTAATTAAAACTATTCCAATGAAGGCCAAACTATTTATTACTATTAAAAAAAAATTTGATAAAATTTCTTTAAAAAAAGTAATTTCAGAAACTCAAATTGAAAATATACTTGATAAACAACTATCATTTTTATCTGGTGGAGAAATGCAAAGAGTTTTGCTTGCAAGAAGTCTTTTGAACAATCCTGAATTATTAATATTAGACGAACCAGCTCAAAATTTAGATGTTTCTGGTCAAACGCTTTTTTATAAACTTCTGCAAAAAATTTATTCAAAAAGGGGATTAAGTATATTGATGGTTTCTCACGATCTGCATTTAGTGATGGTTTCAACAAAACAAGTTATATGTCTTTCAAATCACATATGTTGCTGTGGTAAACCAAAACAAATTACAAATGATCCTAAATTTTTGTCAATGTTTGGAAAAGATATGGCAGAAGTAATGGCAGTGTATCAGCATTCCAACAAAGAAAATTTTGAAAACAACTAACCGCTAGGAGAAAATCATTACTGATCCGTTTATAATAAGAGGTATAGTAGCTGGTATTGCAGTGGCATTAATATCTGGTTTAGTTGGATGTTTTGTTGTTTGGAGAAGATTATCTTACTATGGAGAATCTATAGCTCATAGTTCCTTACTAGGTGCTGGCATTGGAATATTAATAGGTATTGGTATTAATTTTGGAGTTGTTTTTATTTGTTTATTATTTGGTATTTTGTTTTTATGGTTACAACAAAGCAAAGCTTTATCATCAGATACACTTCTAGGTGTTTTAGCTCACTTTGCATTGGCAGTGGGAATAATTGTCATTTCATTTAATAAAATTAAAATTGATCTCCATGCCTTTTTATTTGGAGATATACTTACTGTTAGTATTACTGATATATGGGGAATGTATATTGGAGTACTCATAGCAATTACATTAATATTATCGAATTGGTCATCATTGCTATTAGTAACTCTTGATGAAGATTTAGCGAAATCTGAAGGCATTAACCCTCTATATGTTAATATTCTATTAACAACAATTATGACTATTGTTGTTGCATTATCTCTTCAAATTATAGGATTATTGTTAATTACAGCTATGTTAATAATACCTGCTGCAACAGCGAGAAGGTTAGTAAATTCACCAGAAGGCATGGTTATTGTTGCAACTTTAATAGGAATTTTTTCTGTGGTCTTTGGGATATACTTATCTGTTGAAATGGACTTACCTTCTGGTCCATCTATTGTAGTAGTCAGTTCAATATTATTTTTTGTATCACATATGTTTGGTTTAATAGCAAAAAATGAATAAGAATTATGGCTTTAAAATAATTTTTCCTTTTGCACCTCTTGCAAGGATTTTTTCTAGAACTGAAGCTGCTTGAGATAAAGGATGACTTTCTTCTATTAGAGGTTTTAAAAGTCCTTTTTGATACCAATCAAATAATTCAATCATATTTAACTTATAGTCATCTGGTTCAGCTCTAGTAAACGCACCCCAAAAAACACCTACTACACTGAATTCTTTTACTAAGGCTAAGTTTACAGCTAATTTTGGTATTGACCCAGATGCAAACCCAATAACTAATAATCTTCCTTTTCTTGCCATTGTTCTTGCAATTGTATCGAAAGTGTCTCCACCAACAGGGTCGAAAATAACATCAATTCCATTACCATTTGAAATTTCTTTTAAATTTTCTTTTAGATTATCATATCCAATTGCAAGATCTGCTCCACTATCTTTTGCTATTTTTTGTTTTTCATCATTTGAGGCGACAGCAATTACTTTTGCACCCATTATTTTACCAATTTGAATGGCTGCTATTCCAGTTGAACCTGACGCACCTAATACAACTAAAGTTTCATCTTTTTTTAGTTCGCCTCTTTGTTTTAGAGCATAATGGGATGTTCCATAAGCACATAACAAAGCGCAAGAATCATTAAATGTCATGCTATCTGGAATTTTAAATACAGACGAAAATTTCACTGCTGCTTTTTCAGCATATCCGCTAAGTCTTGATAAGCCAGCAACCCGATCACCAATTTTAAAATCTACAACTTTTGATCCAAGCTCTATTATTTCACCAGCGACTTCCATGCCTGGAATAAAAGGTGTTTCTGGTTTCAATTGATACTTACCTTGAACAAGGAGACCATCAGGAAAATTTACACCAACAGATCTTACACTAATCAGAATACTTTCATCGTCAATTTCAGGATTTTCCACATCCATGTACTTAATATTTTTTATTGGACCAAAATCGTTACAGACTATAGCTTTCATATTATATCCTTTAATTTATGGGAATACTAATGATATTGTTTCCGCTATAAAAGCAGGTTTAATCTCATCTTTAATTTCTAATTCACATTTATTTACTACTCTATAGCCCCCATTTTTCATTTCCTCGCAAGAAATTATTGTTCTGTTTAACCTAACTTGAGAACCTACTTTAACCATGTTTATAAATCTCACTTTGTCAGACCCATAATTAAGGGTTTTGGATGTGTTTTGTATTTGTGCATTTTGAGCAGCTAATTTTGGAAGAAGAGAAACCATGTAATATCCATGCGCAATTGTTTTGCCGTCTGGCATTTCCTGTTCTGCTCTCTTTTCATCAACATGTATCCATTGGTGATCTGATGTTGCATCAGCAAATTTATTTATCTTCTCCTGTGTAACGTGATACCATTCACTAGGTGTAAGGGGTTTGTTTATAAAATTTTTTATTTCAGAAGGATTTTTTATTACTATCATTTTAAATGCCTTTTTTTATTTTATTAATTTCAAATATACACTTAAAGTTATTTAATTAAATAATAATATTATAAATACAAATCTTGAATTTTTAAAATTTATTATGACTTTAATAATATGCAATTAACGATACCAAAAGTAGATTATAAAATAATTTCAAATCAATTAGATGCGTCCTTTAATGCTGAATTAGAAAAATTTAATTATGCTATTTCTCATTATGGTTTTTTGCTATTACAAAACACACCAATAGATAAGAAAGTAAAAAATAATATCTTCAAAACTTATAAAGCCTTTTTTGATCTTCCGTTTGAAGAAAAAAATAGAGTAAATATGGATTTAACCTCTTCTAATAGAGGATGGGGTGCTCCAAAAGGAGAACAAGTTAACCCAGATTATAACCCAGATTATAAAGAGATTTTTGATACCGGTCCTCATCAAAAAGTTAAAGATGAATTTAGAGACTTAACTTATTACGCTAAAAATCTTTGGCCTGAACAATTACCATTGTTTGAAAATACTGTTAATAATTATTATGATCTCTGTACTCAAATTGGGATTCATGTTTTATCATTTATTGAACGTTCTTTGGACTTATCTGAAAATTTTTTTAGAGATAAATTTGAAAATCCAATGTCGTTGCTAAGATGTAATTATTATCCACCAAGGAGGTCATCATTATCGAACAAAGATTATGGTATAGCACCTCATACTGATTATGGTTGTTTGACAATTTTGTTAACGGATAATAATCCTGGACTCGAAATTAAAAATCCTTCAAATGAGTGGGAATTGGTAACCCCAAAGGAAGGTGAAGTCATAGTCAATTTTGGAGATATGTTAGAATTTTGGTCTAAGAAAAAAATAAAGGCTACACCTCACCGCGTATATGGAAATAATAAAGAGCGATTTTCCATACCTTTTTTCTTCAATCCACAATATGACACAATAATATCAAAAAAAGATAAAATTATTGCTGGTGAATATCTATCTAAAAAATACGACACAACTTATATACATAAAAAGATATAAATTAATATTTATTTACTTTGAAATACTACTTTCAATATATTATTTATGATGATTATATATTTAAATGTAACTTAATAGGAGAGTCATTTGTTTGGTGTAATGCAAGATCACCCTCTATTAATTTCAACTATTTTTGAACATGCTGTTAAAAACTATAATAAGCAAGAGATTGTTTCAAACACAGTTGAAGGTGGTATTCATAGATATACCTATTTTGACTGGGGAAAAAGAACTAAGAAATTAGCCAATGCTTTTAAGTCTCTTGATTTGAAAGAAAGTGATAGAGTAGGGACTTTAGCCTGGAATGGTTATAGACACTTAGAGATTTATTATGCAACTTCATCAAGTGGCCTGGTCTGCCACACTATAAATCCACGACTTCATCCCGATCAAGTTTCTTATATTGTAAATCATGCGCAAGACAAGGTTTTATGTGTTGATTTAAATATTTTACCATTGGTAGAAAAAGCATCTGAAAGTTTTAAAACAGTTAAACAAATTATAATAATGACTGATAATAAGAATATGGTTCAACCTAATATTAAAGATAGTATTAAAGTAATTTGTTATGAGGATTTTATTAAAGATCATTCAGATCAATTTGATTGGCCTCAAATGGACGAAAGAACAGCTTCGTCTTTATGTTATACATCTGGAACCACTGGAAACCCAAAGGGAGTTTTATATTCTCATCGTTCAACAGTTCTTCATGCCTACGGGATGAATTTAAAAGATGTGGTTCCTTATGGCGTTAAAGATGTAGTTCTTCCTGTAGTACCTATGTTTCATGTTAATGCTTGGGGGACACCTTATGCAGCACCAATGTGTGGTACAAAATTAGTTTTCCCTGGTGCTAAATTAGATGGTGAAAGTTTAACAAATTTAATGAATGAAGAAAAAGTTACTATTTCTCTTGGGGTTCCAACAATATGGCTCTTATTACTAAATTATTTGAGAGATTCTGGTAAAAAAATAGATACAGTTAAAAGATTAATAATTGGTGGATCTTCATGCCCTAGGACATTATTTGAGGGGTTTGAAGACGAGTTTGGCGCAGAAGTGATACACGCCTGGGGTATGACAGAAATGAGCCCCCTAGGAACAGTTAATATGCCTTCATTAGAAGGAGAGCCAAAAAATAGAACGGAGTATTATGATCAAAAATTACCTCAAGGAAGAACAATTTTTGGACACCAAATGAAACTTGTTGATGATGCAGGAAATGATTTACCAGAAGATGGAGAAACTCAAGGAAGATTGTTATCAAAGGGTTTTTGGGTTTTAAAAGAATACTTTGAAGATAATACAGAAAAAGATAGATTCCTTGATGGTGGTTGGTTCGATACAGGTGATGTTGCAAAAATAGATCAACATGGTTTTATGACCATAACAGACAGAACAAAAGATATAATTAAATCTGGTGGAGAATGGATAAGCTCAATTGATTTAGAAAATATTTGTGTTGGACATTCAGACGTAGCTAATGCTGCTGTCATATCTGTTCCACATGAAAAATGGGAAGAAAGACCCATAGTAATTGTTCAGCCAATGCCAGGTAAATCACCTGCAAAAGAAGAGATTTTAAAAATGTATAATGGCAAAGTTGCAAAATGGATGATACCAGATGATGTTATTTTTACAGATAATATTCCTTTAGGAGCCACTGGAAAAATATTAAAAAACAAACTCAGAGACCAATTTGGTGGGCATAAAATAAGTTAAGTATTTTAACTTTTTCTACGATATTAACTGCATAAATTCAGATCTTATTTCTGCGTCATTTTTAAAAACTCCAAGCATCCGTTTGGTAACTGTACTAGATTCAGGTTTATGAACCCCTCTAGTTGTCATACATTGATGAGATGCATCTATAATAACAGCAACACCTAAGGGGTCTAAAACTCTTTGAATTGTCTCAGCAATTTGTGAAGTTAATGTTTCTTGTATTTGAAGTCTTTTTGCATAAACATCTACTAATCTTGCTAATTTACTTATTCCAACAACTCGTTTATTAGGCATATATGCTACATGAGCTATGCCAAGAATTGGAACGATATGATGTTCACAGTGAGATTCTAATCTAATATTTTTTATTAATACCATTTCATCGTAACCTTCAACTTCTTCAAAAGTCTTTGACAAAATCTCATCTGGGTTTTGTCTATAGCCTTCAAAAAACTCTTTATAAGCATCTACTACTCTTTTAGGAGTTTCGATTAAACCTTCTCTGTTGGGGTTATCTCCAGCCCAAGCAATAAGTGTTTTGACTGCGTTCATAGCTTCTTCACGAGAAGGATTTGGATTAAATTTAATAATGTTAGAGTTTTCAGATTTATTTTTCATTTGCTCACTTTTTTTTAGTTGCTAGTAATGTTATAACATAACAACATATATAATTTTAAAGCAAACTATTAAATCAATTATGTCCTCTTTCCCAAAAAATATAGGAATATCAGTTTTAACAGGTTTTTTAGGAAGTGGAAAAACCACTGTTTTAACCTCTTTAATAAAACAAAAACAGATGGCTAATGCAGCTATTATTATTAATGAATTTGGGGAAGTTGGTTTAGATCATGATTTAATTGAAACTACTGATGAAAAGGTCATTGAATTACAAAATGGGTGTATTTGTTGTACAATCCAAGGTGATCTGAAAACAACACTTCTCAATCTTCTAAAGAAAATGGAAAAGGGGGATATTTCACCTTTCAATCATGTGATAATCGAAACAACAGGGCTGGCTGATCCTGTTCCTATCATTCATACTCTAATGACATCTTTGGATCTTCAAAGAATTTACTCAATAGATGGCGTGATTACTGTTGTTGATTCAATAAATGGTGCATCTACATACAATGCTCATCAAGAAGCGGTAAAGCAAACAGCTTTTGCAGACATAATTATATTAAGTAAGACCGACATTGCAGACAAAGGAACAGTAGATGCTTTAACCAAGAGAATAAAATCAATTAACCCAAAAGTTACTATAATTAAAAGTGACAAGAACTCTTTGCCAGCATCAAAGTTATTGGGATTAAATGATTATAACCCACAAAATAAAGATTGGAACGTAAGAGAGTGGTTGGAGATTGAAAAAAACAAATCACCTAGTTATTCGCATAATCATCATGATCATCATCACGAACATGACGTAAATCGGCATGGTGATGACATTGAAACTTTTGCAATGGTAACCAGTCAACCAGTAAGTATGACGTCAGTAAATTTTTTTCTTGAATTACTAATGAGTCAGATGGGTGAGAATATACTAAGAATCAAAGGTATCTTGAATATAAAAGGACAGAGCTGTCCAGCCGTTATTCATGGTGTTCAGCATATTTTTCATCCTTTAGGATGGTTAGATAAATGGCCAAGCGATGATAAGCAATCACGTTTAGTTTTTATTACTAAAAATATAAAAAAAGATATGATAGATGATTTGTTTAAAATTATCGGGAAAAATGAATTACATTAAGTTTGATCAAGATCTAAGTTTAAAGAAATAATAAGAGTGTATTTGTTTAGTTTTAAGATTTACCTATACAAACATTAACAGCTATCTTGCTCAAAGACGCTTTAATTTTGATTTTAATTCATTTACTCCATATGTCTTCTTGCTATAAGAGAACCACCATCTACAGGGATTATTGAACCTGTAATGTAAGCGCTTGCTTTTGAGCAAAGAAATATGGATGTCCCAGCCATGTCTTCAGGAATGCCAATTCTTCCACGTGGAACTGAGTTTTTGATTTGTTCCCCATATTCTTTTAGGGAATGAGCCATCATATTACTCTGAAATGGTCCTGGGGCAATAGCGTTTACGTTAATGTTCCTTTTAGCCAATCTATTTGCTAATACTCTAGTTAATTGGTGAATTGCAGCTTTTGATGCAGGATAAGAATATGTTTCTGCTCTAGGTATGCCTATTCCATCTATGGACCCAACATTAATTATTCTAGATGGATCAGAATTGTCTCCAGAACTTTCTAGCATTTTTATTAATTTTTGAATTAAAAAAAATACGGCTTTTACATTTGTGTCCATGACTTTATCCCATCCATTTTCAGGAAAAGTATCAAAAGGTGCTCCCCATGCAGCACCAGCATTATTAATTAAGAAGTTTAATTGTTTTTCATTTTCATTAATATGGTTTACTAATTTGTCCATCTCATTCATATCAGTTAAATCAGTAGGTATAGAAATACATTCACCAAATTTAGATAGTTCATCTGCTTTTAAATTACATTGATCTGATTTTCTTGATGTAATGTATGTTTTGACACCATTTTTCACAAACCCCTCAGCTATCATAGCGCCAATACCCCTTGACCCTCCGGTAACAAGAGCTACTTTGCCCTCAACATTAAATAAGTCTTTCATGTTATCCCTTAAAAGTAATAAAATTTGTTTATAATATTTACTAGTTATCCTTTTATTTAACATTATAAAAAGTTATAAAATTATCATAGCATTTTTATATTTTAAATGATTTGGAAATATATCGTAAATTATTATGGCCCATATAGAACAAGAGCTTATAGATGTTAGAAAAGATGAACAATTAGACTTAGAAAGACTTCGTCAATATCTTAAAAATGTTTTAAAATTAGAATTTAATAATTTAACGTCTCTTCAATTTTCTGGAGGGCATGCTAACTTAACTTATTTACTTAAATTAGATGAAAGAGAATACGTTTTAAGAAGACCGCCGCTTGGACCAGTTGCTCCATCTTCTCATGATATGTATAGAGAGCACAGGGTTCAATCAAGTTTGAATACCTTATTTCCTCTAGCTCCAAAAAGTTTATATTTTTGTGATGAGGAAACAATTATTGGTTCTAAATTTCACATTATTGAAAGGAGAAATGGATTTGTCATAAGAAAACAATTTGAGCCTTATATTTCTCCAACAAAAGATAATTTGAGAAAAATAAGTTTTAAAATTATTGATGTACTTTCAAATTTACATAAAATTAACCCAGATGAAGTTGGTTTAGGTGATTTGGGAAAACCAGAGGGTTTTGTTTTAAGACAACTAAATGGTTGGGAAGAAAGGTGGAAAAAATCTACAGATAACATGGTTTTAAAATCAAAATTTGACAAACTAATAAGTTATTTAAGATCAACTTTGCCACAACCACAAACTGTTTCAATTTTACATAATGATTTTAAGTTAGATAATATTATGTGGAGTAATGTAGACCCATTTGATACAATTGCAGTATTTGACTGGGATATGTGCACTAGGGGTGATCCATTAATGGATTTAGGTCATATGTTAAATTATTGGATAGATGAAACAGATAATGAAGACTGTAAATTAATAACTTCAATGCCTGTAGATAAAATCTTATATCCCACTAGAAAAGAGATAGTAGATTATTATTCTAAAAAGACTGGTTTCAATGTTGAAAATATTAACTGGTATTATGCTTTTGGAGCATTTAAGCTTGCTGTAATATTACAACAAATTTTTTATAGGTATAAAAAAGGACAGACACAGGATGAGAGATTTTCCAATTTTGGAAAAAGAATTGATGCTCTTATTAATAGAGCAAATAATGTATTTTAATAAAACCTAGAGGAAAATATGAACTTTGAAAATTCACAAAAAGTAAAGGATTTACAAGAAAAAATTACAAATTTTATGAATGAACACGTATACGAAAGTGAAGATATTTATAAAAAGCAAGTTGAAGAAGGAGGTAGGTGGTGTATTCCTCAGATAATGGAAGATCTTAAATCTAAAGCTAAATCACAAGGGTTATGGAATTTATTTTTACCAGAAAGTGACTTAGGTGCTGGTTTAACTAATACAGAATATGCTCCATTGTGTGAAATTATGGGACGTTCCCCAATTGGAGCCGAAGTATTTAATTGTTCTGCGCCAGATACTGGTAATATGGAGGTTTTGGTTAGATATGGAACTGAGGCGCAAAAAAAAGAATGGTTAACACCCTTACTTAATGGTGAAATACGCTCTTCTTTTGCAATGACTGAGCCAGATGTAGCTTCATCAGATGCTTCCAACATCCAAGGAAGCATTGTAAGAGAAGGTGATAATTATATTATAAATGCAAAAAAATGGTGGACATCAGGGGCAATGGATCCTAGGTGCAAAATAATGATTTTTATGGGTAAAACAGACCCAAATGCTGATAAATACAAGCAGCAATCAATGATTTTAGTTCCTTTTGATACTCCTGGTGTAAAGGTACTAAGGCATTTGCCTGTTTTTGGTTATGATCATGCACCACATGGTCATGCAGAGGTTGAATTCAAAGATGTCAAAGTTCCAGTTTCTAATATTTTATTGGGTGAGGGTAGGGGGTTTGAGATTGCTCAAGGACGATTAGGTCCTGGAAGAATTCATCATTGTATGCGATTGATTGGTCAAGCTGAAAGAGCCATAGAATTAATGATCTCACGTGCAAAATCTAGAGTTGCCTTTGGAAAGCCAATTGCTCAACAAGGTGTTGTAATGAATGCTATAGCTGATAGTAGGGCTGAAATTGAGCAGGCAAGATTGTTAGTTCTTAAAACTGCTCACATGATGGATACAGTTGGAAATAAAATTGCAAGAAAAGAAATTTCTATGATCAAAGTTGTAGCGCCTAATATGGCTACTAGAGTAATTGATAGAGCTATACAAGTTCATGGTGGAGGGGGTGTGACCTCTGACTTTCCTTTATCTTATGCATATGGTTATGCAAGAGCATTAAGATTAGCTGACGGCCCAGATGAAGTTCATAATATGAGCGTTGCAAAATTAGAGATGAGAGATAAAAATTAGGAAATATCCTAATAATAATTATATCATGAATACTCAACAAATAGAAACCTTTAAAGGTCTTGTTAAATCAAATGATATCAGTGATTCAGGGTTTTTAAAGAAATCTAGTTCTACAAAATTTTTTGAAGACGCAACTCATTTTACAAAAGCAGTTTTGAAAGATTTAATAATAGATAGCGAAAAATATTTAGAAACTGAATATTTTGATACATCAATATTGGAGCATATGACAATATATGTTAATTCAGATCTTAAATTAGAATCTCAATATAAAATTAAAATAACTCACAATTTATTTTTATTAAACAAAGATATTAACTGTAAAGATCAAATAATATCAAAGCAATCTCTGGTCTTAATTAGTAAAAATATTGATAAATCATTTAAGATTGATCTAAGTAATTCAATTGGTATTTACTCTGCTTTTAAGGATTTGGTAAGAAAAGAAGATTGTGATCAAATGTCTCACATGAATGTCCAATATTATTTTGGAAAACATGCAGACGCAATCAAATGCCTTTTTAATAAAATTAATAGCTTCTATACAAAAAATACTAAATATAAAATTTTAAATGAAAGATGTATTTTTAGTCGTGAAGTTCATTTAAATTCTGTGCTAGAGATAGTTTTCAAAGTTAAATCCATTGAAGATAATAAACTTTTATTATTAAGTAAAGTTTACAGCATAGATCATGAAAACGTATCAGCTTATTTTGAGACGTCTATTTCTTTGGATTTAAACAAAAAATTACAAGAAATTATTTCAGATTTATTTTCTTCAAGTTGCTCTACATTTTTAAATGAATTAGAATTTTCAAATTTAATGCCACTAACTGATAATAGACCACCTCAAAATTATTCTAAAAATGCATTTATTAGCAATAAAAGTGCAGTTAACACTTGGGATTTAGATCATGACGCAATGGGATCAAGTCAATTTAAAATAGGTTGTATTTCCGACGCAGCAACTCACTTATTTACATATTGTGGAGCAGATTTTAATTGGAGAAACGAATATGATATTGGATCGGCTGCATTAGATTATTCTGTAAGATATTTTAAAGATGCTCCACTTGGGATGGCAGTTACAATGCATACCAACTTTACAAAGATAGGAAACAAATCACTAAAATTTATTCACCACATGGTGGATAATAGTACTGGTGATGTAATAATGGATATTGAGGTTGTTGCAGTTTTATTTGACTTAAAAAAAAGAAAATCAATGGTTGTTTCAGAAGATTTTAGAGCTAAAGCTTCTAAATTGCTAATAGATAACTAATTCGAACTTAATAACTTAAATCTGTCCCTATGATAATCAGCATCGCCCATTAAATGATCAATCATGATAAGTCTCTTTGCATAATGTGCAACGGAATACTCCCAAGTCATTGCTATTCCACCATGTAGTTGTATTGATTCCTCAGCTATAAGTTTGCCAACCCTTCCTACTAAATTTTTTGCAGCAGATATATTCTTATCTCGTGTTGATGAATTAGTTTCAAATGTAGAAGATGCTAACATTACTGCAGACCTTACTTGTTCAATTTCCAGCATCATATCTACCATTCTATGTTGTATACTTTGAAAAGAACCAATAGACTTACCGAATTGTTTTCTAGTTTTCAAATAGTCGAGTGTTAAATCAAAACATACTTGCATAATACCAACAGCTTCTGCAGAAAGAGCAAGTGCACCTGCAGAATTTGCTTTGATAATACACTCAAGAGCTAGATCATCTTCACATAATAATTCAGCATTTATATTGTCAAAGTTTAACTCAGCAGCTCTATAACCATCTATTGTATTATAAGATCTATTATTTATTTGATTATTATCAACTAAAAATAAACCAATACCATTTTTGTCGTTAATTTTTCCTTTTATTCTAGCAGAAATTATAACTTTATCTGCAGAATCACCATTAATTACAAAAGATTTACTCCCATTTAGTTTCCAGTTTTCATTTTCGAAAAAGGCTTTGCTCTCTACAAAATGGTCTTCATATCTATTATTCATTTCCATATGAGCAAATGATACTAATAATTCTCCGTCAATAATTTGATTTATTAATTCAGTTTTAGGATTTTTTATAGAAGACAAAATTGTACTTGATAATAAGCCAGAAGATAAAAATGGTTCAATGCATAATGATTTTCCAATTAATTCAAATATTATGCTGATATCCTCACCTGAGCCTCCTAGACCTCCAAAGCTTGGTGAAATCAAGCCACTTATTACACCTAAATTTGAACTTTCTTTCCAAAATTCCCTAGAAAAGCCATGATTCATGTTTAGGTATTCACTTCTTTTTTTGATATCATTATAACAACTTTCAAAAAAACGAGCTACAGTTTCCTGAAGCATTTTTCTTTCTTCAGATAATGAAAAATCCATTCTTATTTCCTATAAACCAAATGATGCTTTTGCGACTATATTTTTTTGGATTTCATTAGATCCACCATAAATAGAAATTTTTCGCATATTAAAATACTGCTTTGCAATAGAGCCAGCATATTCTGGTCCAATTGGCATTTCATTCCATCCTTCGTCAAATTGTTCGGGTAAATATGGTAAAGCTTGCGGTCCAAGCGCCTTTCTAAGTAATTCAGTTGTTTTCTGTCTCACAAGTGTTCCTTTAATTTTAAGTAAAGAACTTTCCATTCCCGGGGCTTTGCCTTCAGCTGCTGCGCTGACTGTTCTAAGATTGAAAATTTCCATGGCTAATAGATCTATTTCTAATTCAGCAACTTCTGAAGAAAACAAAGGATCTTCAATTAATGGTTTTCCATTTTTCATTGATTTTCTTGAAACCATTTTTAAGTGATTTAAAGCCGATTTTGAATTTGGGACACCAGCTATTCCGGTTCTTTCAAAAGTTAGTAAATATTTTGCGTATGTCCAGCCTTCATTTTCTTTTCCAACAAGATTTTTTTTAGGAACTTTAACATCAGTGAACCATACTTCATTAACTTCATGTTCACCATCAAGTGTTATTATTGGTTTTACTTCAACACCTTGAGAGTCCATGTCAATAAGAAGAAAAGAAATTCCTAATTGAGGTTTAACGTTAAGATCAGTTTTGACGAGACAAAAAATCTTGTCAGCATGATGACCTAAAGTTGTCCAAGTTTTCTGTCCATTAACTAAATAGTAGTCACCTTTATCTATTGCTGTTGTCTTCAGACTTGCAAGGTCTGAGCCTGCTCCAGGTTCGGAATATCCTTGAGCCCACCAATCCTCGTTATTTAAAATTCTTGGAAGATAATAATTTTTTTGTTCTTCTGATCCAAACTCAATCAACACTGGACCTAACATATTTACCCCAAATGGGACAATTCTTGGTGCTGATGCCTTTACAATTTCTTCTTCAAATATATGCTTTTCAATTGCATTCCACCCAGTTCCACCATATTCTTCAGGCCAATGCCAAGCAATCCAACCCTTTTTACTTAAATTATTCATAAATAATTCATAATCTTCTTTTGTGAGTCTTTGATATTTTCTTACTTTTTCAGACAAGTAGTCTGGAAGTGTCTCTTTAAGCCAATCTCTTACTTCTGTTCGAAATTTTTCTTCATTTTCAGAATATTCAAAATTCATTTTTAATTACCATTCAGTTTGATAAAATTTTAGTGTATAGATTTGTTATAACATTAAACAAAGAAATACAACAATATGAAAGGTTAGAATGCAAATCAACAAAATAAAAAAAGATATGACCGAAATTTTATCTGATGTATTTGATGGAGCAACAATAATGGTCGGCGGTTTTGGTGAAGCGGGAAGCCCAATCGAGTTATTACACGGGTTAATTGATAAAGGTACGAAGGATTTAACAATTATTGCTAATAACTCAGGAAATGGAAGAGTGGGTCTTGGTGCGTTAATTGGTCAAAGACAAGTCAAAAAAGTTATTTGTTCTTTTGCAAGATCTGCCAAAGGAGTTACTTTCCCAGAATTGTATAATAAAGGTGAAATTGAATTAGAAGTTGTTCCACAAGGGACATTGGCGGAGAGAATAAGGGCAGCTGGGTCAGGTATACCTGGATTTTATACTGCTACCGGAGTTGGTACTCCTTTAGCCGAAGGTAAAGAAGAAAAAATTTTTAATGGAAAGAAATATATTCTTGAAGAAGCTTTAAAAGCAGATTTTGCTTTTGTTAAAGCAGAAACAGCTGATAGATATGGCAACCTCACATACAATAAAACTGCTAGGAACTTTAACCCAATAATGTGTATGGCTGCAGATACATCATTAGTTCAAGTAAAAAATATTTTAGAACCAAATGAAATAAATCCTGAACATGTCATTACACCAGGTATTTTTGTTCAAAGTCTTATTAATATAGAAAATCCTATTATTGAAACTAATGCTATTGAAGAAGGGATGACATATCCATGATAAATATAAATATAAATGATTTAATTAAGGGATGGGATAGGAATACAATTGCATCAAAAATAGCAAATGATTTGCCTCATTCCTCATATGTAAATCTTGGCATAGGCATGCCAGAATTAGTATCTCAATATATTAAAGAAGATAGAGAAATAATTTATCATTCAGAAAATGGTTTATTGGGAATGGGACCATCACCAAATGAGAACGAAATTGATTTAGATCTCATAAATGCTGGCAAAAAACCGGTTACTATTCTTCCAGGAGGGAGTTTTTGTCATCATGCGGACAGCTTTTCTATGATAAGAGGAGGGCATATTGATTACTGTGTGCTTGGAGCTATGGAAATATCTGTTACAGGAGATCTTGCAAATTGGTCAACTGGTAAAGGGATACCAGCAGTAGGCGGTGCTATGGATTTAGTTGCAGGAGCTAAAAACGTGTTTGTAATGACACAGCATTTGACTAAAGACGGAAAGCCTAAACTGGTTCAAAAGTGTTCGTTACCACTTACAGGAGCAGGAGTTGTTTCTAGAATTTATTCAGATTATGCAGTATTAGATATAACAGATGACGGTTTTAAAGTAATTCAGTTAAATGAAGATATAACAATTGAATATCTTCAGAGTGTTACGGACGGAAATATATGTCAGTGATCTAATCCTCATAAATAACCTGATCACTGTTGATATAGTTAAGAGCTTTTTGAGAAATTTTTAGCCCATTTTTTACCTTTTCATCCATGGTATTTTCTAATTCAATAATTCTATCTAACTTTTCTATAACTTCGTCAATTTTGTTAAACGGAACTACAGTAACTCCATCAGCATCAGCCACAATTATATCTCCTGAGTGAATGGTTTTACCACCTATTTCAGTTGGATATCCAATTTTTGCTGGACCACTATTATATGGAGAATTTGGATTTAATCCTGTACAAAAGCAACTCAGTCCAGTTTCTATAATACCTTCTAAGTCTCTCATGGGACCATCGGTTACAAGACCTATTCCTCCATTATTTTTAATCATCCCTGCAATCCTGTCACCAACTGCTGCGGTGCCTTGAAAACCACTAACACCATTTACAACAATATCTCCCGATTGTATCTCACTTAATGCAATTGACATCCCAAGCACATCAGCTGCTCCAGAAAAAACTGTTAATGCAGGCCCAACAATATGTTTAACTTTACCCGGAAAATGAAGAGGTTTGATATTTGTATCCAGAGCCGCATAACCGTTTAAAGCATCACATATGAATCCCGTTGGGATATTCTTAAATTTTTTAAGCTGTTTGATTGAAGGTCTATTTCTACTAGATGATTTTTTTATTTGTATTAGGGGTGGATTTTCTATCATTTTTTTCTCAATAATCTATTTATTTAATTAATTATTCATTCATAACATGTTAAATTGAAAACACTAATTATTTTATGGAGTACATTTTGTCTAGTTTGGTTGATAAATTCCCAAGAGTGTCTGACATGGTAAATTTAGCAAAAAGAAGAATGCCTCATTTTGCTTCCGAATACCTATTTGCAGGAACTGGTTATGATGAAGCTCTTGAGAATAATAGAAAAGTATTAAATAAAATTTTTCTAGTTCCTAAGTACTTAAAAGGAACGGTTGATCCTGACTTGAAAACAAAATTATTCGATTATGAATATGACGCACCTTTTGGCATGGCCCCTGTTGGAATGACAAGCCTTATGTGGCCTGGTGCAGAAGTATCATTAGCAAAAATGTCAGTTCAAAATAATATACCTTTTTCCTTATCAACAGTTGCCTGCACCTCTGTAGAAGAGGTTGGAAAACATTTAAATGGCATAGGTTGGTTTCAATTATATCCACCAGCAGATAAAGCTATTCGAAATGATTTATTGAAAAGAGCAAAAAATTCAGGATTTAATACACTAATTATCACTGCAGATATCCCTGCTTCAAGTAGAAGAGAAAGACTTAGAATGGCAGGTGTTTCTGTCCCTCCCAAAACTAATCTAAGAACAATTTTCCAAGCTGCAATTTGTCCTTCATGGTCTATAAATACACTTATAAATGGAATACCTAAATTTGGAACAATGGATCAATATAGCGACGGCACTTGGCATGGAAACGCTAAATCTAAAGCTGGTTTTGCAGGTAGTCAAATGCAAAGATATTTAGATTGGGATTATCTCAAAGAGGTAAGAGATATCTGGAAAGGACCAATAATTTTAAAAGGTTTGATGCATTTAGATGATGCAATTAAGGCAGCAAAGGTTGTCGATGCAATTTATTTATCTAATCATGGAGGAAGGCAAATTGATATTGCACCCAGTCCATTACAAATTTTACCTGAAGTCCGTAAAAAATTAGGACCAAAATTTCCTATTATTATAGACTCAGGTTTTTATTCAGGACAAGACATTTGCAAAGGTTTAATGCTTGGAGCAGACTTCATTATGACAGGAAGACCATTTATCATTGGGATTGCTGCTTTAGGTCATAAAGGAGCCAACCATGTTTATGATATTTTAAAAGATGAACTCTCAAATGTTATGGAACAAATTTGTGCCAAAAATATTAAAGAATTAAAATCACAAAAAGTTGTGTTAGAAGAAAGTTTTAACTTGAAAAATTTTAACTTACAGTGAGTTAAACCGTTTTCCAGGAAGGACCATTTCAGATCCAGTTTTGATATGTAATAAAGCTGGTAAATTATTTTTAGAAGTCCAGTCTTTAGCATCATTGAATATATTCATAAAATCTTCTGTGTTGTTAATGGTATAACCCTGACCACCCATAGCTACAGCAAGTTTATTAAAATCTGGATTAATTAACCCTGTGTGTTTGTATTTTCCTTTATAGTTTTTATGTTGGTGCATTCTTATAGTGCCATACATTTCATTATCTATCACAAACACAATAACAGCTGCATTGTATTGAACAGCGGTAGCAAATTCGTTTTCTGTCATTTGAAAACATCCATCTCCAGCAAGAGCTATTACTGTTTGGTTAGGGTGTCTTAATTTTGCAGCAATTGCGGCTGGCAGACCATAACCCATAGATCCAGAAATTGGAGCAAGCTGTGTTCGAAATTGTTTAAATCTGAATAATCTGTGACCCCATACAGCGTAATTGCCAGCACCATTAGTAATTATTGTATTTGGCTCTAAATTTTCTCTTAAACTTCTAAATGCTGAAGTAAGATCAACACCTGAATTTGGAGCCTCTAATGGCATATTACCCCATTCTAAGTATTCCTCATGAGCTTGGTTTGTGTTTATTTGATTTTCAGATGATGGTTTTGTGTTTAATCCTTTAAGCGCATTATTTAAAGCATTTGCAAAAGATATTGGACTACATGGTATTCCTAGATGAGGTTTGTAAATTCTTCCAATTTCTTCAGGGCCTGGTTGAATATGTACAAGTCTCTTATTATGTTCAGGTATTCCAAACAAAGAAAAGCCTTGAGAAGGATTTTCACTTAATCTCCCACCTAATAAAACCAAATAATCAGATTTGTTTATTCGCTCAATAAGTTTTGGATTAACACCTAAACCTAAATCACCTCCATAATTTTCATGAAGATTATTATAAAAGCTTTGCCTTCTATGTGAGGTTAAAATTGTTAGTCCAAGCATTTCTGATATTGATTCTAAATCTTTTGCAGCATCGTTTGACCAAACAGATCCACCTAAAATAAGGATTGGGTTTTTAGCAGACTTTATTTCTTCAATAAATTGAGCCAAGTCATTTGTAGATGGTGCTGATGACGAACTATTAATATAACCAACAGGTTTGTTATTAGTTGACTCGGTCAACATATTTTCTGGTAATGCAATTATTACTGGACCAGGTCTTCCAGACATTGCTGTATGATAAGCACGCGAAACAATCTCTGGCAACCTGTCAGCCTGTTGCACTTCTACAACGAGTTTTGCCATTCCACCAAAAAATTGTTGATAATCAACTTCTTGAAATGCATCTCTTCCATACATTTCTTTACCAATTTGTCCTACAAAAAGAACCATAGGCGTACTATCTTGTTGAGCAATATGTATCCCTGCAGCTGCATTAGTAGCTCCAGGCCCTCTTGTAACAAAAGCTATGCCAGGTCTTCCAGTTAGTTTTCCGTCTGCCTCAGCCATTATGGAAGCAGCTCCTTCATGTTTACAAAGTACCGTTTCTATTGAAGTATCTTGAAGGCCATTCATAACAGATAAATAACTCTCCCCAGGAACACAAAAAACTCTTTCAACTTTTTGATTTTCTAATATTTCAACTAGGAGGGATCCAGCTTCTTGCATTTTTTAATCCTTAAACTTTTTTAAGTATGGTGAATTAATTGGGAGTAGGTCTTTACTTATTGGCAATTTCAATTCGTGAAGTAGATGAGATGACAATGTTTTCCCGTGTCTGTCAAGTCTTAACGAACTATTCACTCCTCCACCAAGTGCACTATGTATAACAAAATTAAGTGCCCTTAGTTTTGGAAGCTCATACCTATCCACTTTAGTTGCTCCCATATGCTTAAATATTTCTAGGACTTTTTCTTTAGTTGCTGATTTTTCAATAATTCGCCAACCACTATCAAGATAAGCTATTAGAGATATGTTAGATACATCTCCTTTATCTCCAGCTCTAGCATGTGCAATAGAATGTATAGGTAAATTTAATTTAGTCATAAATATTACATCTTAATTATTATAAAATCTTGATTTGAACATTTGGGCTTACTATTTCTCTGTTAACCAATATAGAAGCAGTTGATGATTGAGGTGTAACATATCCGCGTCCACCACCGCCAGCAGCAGGGCCACAACAATAAAGAGACATTACCTCATCAACCATTTGTTGAGCCTGATATCTTTTAGGATAAATAGCAGAGGTTCTAACACGATAATCTCCATCATTTGGAAGTTCGTATGATGAGGCTTCATCCATTGAAAAATGAACTGAACCTCCACCAATTATTTCAACCCTTAATTGTCCTTGAAGTCCAAGAATTTGAATTCTCTCACTGATAACTTCACCAGCAAGTTTTGCTCTTGCAAGTGCATTTGGTCCGGCATAACTTATTTCCGCTTCTCCCATAAAACCATTATCACAACAAATTGTAGCTTTTAGTTTTTGAGGTGCTTTCTTACCTCTTCCACCTTTTACAAGGATCCTGTTTTCTCCATTATCCTCGAGTATCAATTCTGACATGTCAGCAGTTACATCTGGTACAAGATAATTTGAAGGGTCATGAGTTTCGTATAATAATTGTTCAGTTATTGTTGCTTTGCTTACTAATCCTCCAGTATCTTTTGGTTTGGTAATTACGAATGATCCATCTTGATAAAACTCTGCTATTGGAAAGCCAACTTTAGCTAGATTAGGTACATCTTTAAACCCAGGATCAGCAAAATAAGCGCCTGTTACTTGAGCACCACACTCTAAAAGGTGTCCACAAATAGTACCGGAACCAAGTAAGTCTAAATCTTCATTTTTCCAATTATACTCGTAAATCAATGGTCCCAAAGCAAGAGCGCTATCAACAGTTCTTCCTACCACCACAATATCAGCCTCTTTTGAAAGAGCTTCAGCAATTGGTTTTGCACCAAGGTAGACATTTGCAGCTGTTATTTGATTATTAGAAAAATCTAATCCTTCCATTGTAGGACTTTCTAATATTTCTTCATTCGTCATATATTCTAAAAGATCATCACCAACTACAACTCCAATCTTAGGCTTTTTAGTTTTTTGCTCTTTTGCTATTTCGAGTATTCTTTTAGCTGCCCCCAATGGATTGGCAGCACCAATATTTGAGATAATTTTAATGTTATGTTTAAGACAATCATCTATTATAGGTTTTATATATGAATCCAAAAAAGGAGAATAACCCTCATCTGGATTTTTAATTCTATATTGTTGAGCAATGGCTAAAGTTCTTTCAGCAAGAACTTCAAACATTAAATATTTAGGATCACTAATATTTCTAAACTCTTTTACTATTGGGATCGAAGCGTCAAATCTGTCTCCAGAAAAACCTGCTCCACAACCTATAAAGACTTTTTTTGGCATAGTGATTACTTTGTTAAATTATTAATAGTTGTTTTAATTTTATAACATAAGTAGTAATTATTGTACCAAAAATTTCTAAGTTTAAAAAATAAGAGGAAAAAATGTCAAAAATAGTAGTCGTCACTGGAGCAGGAACGGGCGTTGGCAGAAGAGTAGCAGAAGTTTTATCAAAAGAAGGTATGGTAGTTTATCTTATTGGAAGAAGAAAAGATAAATTAATAGAAACTCAAAATTTATGCTCTGGCGAAACTGAAGTTTTGCAATGCGATGTTAGTGACCCACAGGCTGTAAAAAATGCATTTGAAATTGTAGAAAAGGACCATAGCAGAATAGATGTTCTTTTTAATAATGCAGGAATTGGTGTGCCTGCACAATCTATTGATGAAATGCCTTATGAGAATTGGAAGAGTGTTGTAGATATCAATTTAAATGGAATGTTTCTCTGTGCAAAATATGCATTTGTATTAATGAGAAAACAAACTCCACAAGGCGGAAGAATTATTAATAATGGCAGTGTTTCTTCTGTAACTCCTCGACCTGGATCTATTCCTTACACAGCAACAAAACATGGTGTTACTGGAATGACTAAAACTATTTCATTAGATGGTAGAAAATATGATATTTGTTGTAGTCAAATTAATATTGGAAATGCAGAAACACCAATGACTGAAAGAATGAAAGAAGGTGTACCACAAGCCACAGGTAAAACAGAAGTTGAGCCAGTTATTGATTCCATTCATATTGCTAACGCTGTTTTATATATGGCTAATTTACCTGTAACAGTAAATGTTTTAGACATGACAGTTATGGCGAATAAAATGCCGTTTGTTGGAAGAGGATAACTTAACCAAAATGATTTTTTATGACTGGGAAATATAAATCTTTATCACCATTCATGATTGATTTTTTAAGAAGTTTTTTAGCTGAGTTTGCTCCTGGTAAATTTAAGTTATGTGTTTTTCCTAAATTTATTGCATAAGAAAGATCTTTAAGGGCATATTCTGAAGAAAATGCTAGGGAAGGGAAGTGATTTTGGGCTATACTTTTTAGTCCGTGATTTCTTAGTGCGAAGCTATCCCCAGAACATTTAGTAATATTTTCAAATAAATTTTCAACACTCATATCATATTTTTCTGCAATATTTGCAGCCTCTGAAAGAGCAACAACTGTTTCAAATAGTATCATATTATTTAAAATTTTGGTCATTTGACCTGTTCCTACGTCCCCACAATGCATAATATCTTTTCCCATATATTCCAAAATAGGAAATATCCTATTATAAACTTGTTTTTTAGAACCTACCATTATTGCTAGTGTTCCATCTTTGGCGGCTTGCCTTGTTCTTGCTATAGGCGCATCAGCAAAGAATGAACCTTTTTTTGTTATTAGTTTGTTTAGCTCAATCATTAAATCTGGTTGAGAAGTAGACATATCGATAATCAATTTATCTGGGTTAATTTCAGATACTATTTTCTTTTCTCCAAGATAGATTTCTCTTACGAAATCACCTCCAGGTAAACAGGTGATGATCATATCTGCTACATTAAATAACTCATTAAGATTGTTTGCAATTGAAGCTCCATTTTTTTCTAATTCTTTTTCTTTAGAATTATCTAAATCATTAACAATAATGTGCCATTTTTTATTTTTAAGTAGATTTTTGCACATAGGGCTTCCCATTACCCCTAAACCAACAAAACCAATATTTTTAATCTCTTTCAAATTCATAATTTCACGCTTCATTTGTTAAAAAAATTTATTCTATACTTTTAATTTATATTGTTTTATTTGATTATAAACTTTTTATTATTACTGGATACTTAAATGCACTACGATACTATTAAAAATGAACATAATCTTCCACATGACCCATTTAAAGCAATAGTTGCACCTAGACCTATAGGTTGGATTGGAAGTCGTTCTAAAGCTGGTGTTTATAATTTAGCACCTTACAGCTACTTTAATGCAATTGCTGATCGACCTCATTTCGTTATGTTTTCTTCAGTTGATATAAAAGATTCTGTAAAAAACATTGAAGAGACTGGTGATTTTACAGTTTCATTAGCAACAGAAGATTTATTTGATCACATGAATGGAAGTTCTGTGCCTGCAGGTTCTGAGGTCGATGAATTTGAATTAGCTGGACTTCAGCCACAAATTGGTAAATTTGTATCTGCACCATTTGTTTCTGAAGCCGCAGCTGCGCTTGAATGCAAGCATTGGAAAACAATAGATTTGCCCAATGTAGACAGGAAATTAGGTAAAGGTAACTATGTTATATTTGGTCAAGTTGTTGGAATTTATATCAATGATAAGTTTATTAAAGACGGGCTGTTTAATGCCTCCGCAGCTAGACCTTTAGTAAGATTAGGGTATATGGACTATGGTGTAGTAGGCTCAGAAAACACTTTCTCTAAAAACAGACCTAAACTAGGTAAAGATGGAAAATTAGAAGCTGTAAAGGAATGGGATGGAGTTTATAGATAATAATGACATTGAAAATTTTACAAAAGATGGTGCAATTTTATGTAAAGGAATTTTCTCTGATTGGGTTGATAAATTAAGAATAGGTGTTGATAAATTAATTGCAAACCCAAGCATTAGGGAAAGATCATATATACCAGAAGATGGAACTGCGCCGTTTTTTCAAGATTTAGTAAATTGGAACAGAATACCTGAATTTAATGACTTTATATTTAACTCCAAGTTAGGCTATTATGCTTCATTATTAATGCATTCTAAAAGTTCAAGATTTTTCCATGATCATGTACTTGTAAAAGAACCTGGTTCATCAATAAAAACCCCCTGGCATCAAGATAAACCTTATTATTGTGTCGATGGAGAACAATCAGTAAGTTTTTGGATAGCTTTAGATGATATTTCAAAAGAAGGATGTTTAGAATGTATCGCAGGATCGCATTTGTCTAATGTTCTTCATAAACCTAAAAGATTTAACGGAAATGATTTATATGAAAATGATAAATCAATTGAAGTTCCTGACATTAACGCAAATAGAAATGACTATAAGATTTTAAGCTGGGAGATAAAAGCTGGTGATGCAATTGCGTTTGATTTTAGAACACTTCATGGGGCTTCTGAAAATGTTAATAAATTAAGCAGAAGAAGAATTTTTTCGGCTAGGATTGTTGGGGATGACGCTTTTTTTGTAGATAGAGGAGGAAAGGGATCTCCGCCTTTCGAAAATATTAAGCTCAAAACTGGTGAAAAACTTGTTGGTGAAGAGTTTCCGATAATATATCAATAAGTTCTTTTACAATGATAATTTTTATTCTTAAAAAATATTGCCTCTCTTAGTTGTTCAGCTCCATCCATAATTCTTAAAGATGGTCTGCTAAAATAAAAATTAGAATCAAAAGCGTATACTTGTTCGTTTTTGATAGCATCCAAATTATTAATTCTAGAATCTTGATAGAGTTTTTTTGCAAAAAATTTATTTTCTTCAAGATTGTAACCACAACAGATTAGACCGATATAGTCAGGATTAAGTTCATTAATTTTTTCAGCAGACAATTCTACTGACTTTTCACCTTTCTTTCCCACAACAGATTGAAAACCAGCTATCTCAATTTGTTCTGGTATCCAATGACCAGGGCTAAAATAAGGATCAATCCACTCTAGGAGTAAAAGTTTTTTATTAAATTTTTTTTTAATTAGATTATTTTTTTTATTATTAGCATCCTGAATTAGTCTCTCAGCAATTTCAATTTTGTTAACTTCTCTACCAATCATTTTAATTTCAGAACAAATTTCTTCAAATGTTGTAGCATTTAACGAAATTATTTTAGTTTTGCTTGTTAAAGTACATAGATTATTTTTTAAAGTAGCTTGAACTTGATTTTCTGAGATTGAACATACTTCGCATAATCCTTGTGTGATAATTATGTCTGGATTTATTTCAAGGAGTTTTTTGTTATCAACTTCATAAATTGAAAAGTTATTTTCTATCGCATTTTTAACTAATTGATCAATCATTCTTTGATCCATACTATTAGTAATGATACTTTTTGTTACTCTAATTTTTTTATTCAAAAAAAGAGGAAAATCACATTCATGACTTACTGCGACAAGGTTGTCTGACAACTCTAAATTACATATTATTTCTGATCCTGCAGGGAAAAGGCTTACTATCTTCATTGCTTATATTTTAACCACAGAATATTTTTGCATGCATTTTTATAGGCTTCTTTTTGGTTCTTATATATTTTATAACTGTAATTTCCAACTTTGTACCACCCATCAATATTTTCAGGATCTTTTCTATATTCTTCAAAACCAAAAGTTTTATTTTCTCTAATAAATATATCAACGCATAAGTGTCCTTCATCATTATTAACAGATAATATTACGGTATTTTTCTTCAAAATAGGATGACCCTTCAAACAAAATTTATTCAATTAAATATCAAATAAGTATAAGAATAAATTATCTTAAAATCATTTGAATTTAACAATGCTTGAATTATCTATTTATGACAATCTACTTCTTACCTTACTTTCATTTTTCACAGCAATGATGACATCTATTGCTGGAGCAGGTGGTGGCACAGTGCTACTAGCTGCAATGTTACAATTCATGAATCCATCTGAAGCAATTCCAGTTCATGGTGTAATTCAATTTACTTCGAACATTGCAAGGACATGGCTTTTAAGAAAATTGGTAAAATGGAGCATAATATTAAAATTTTCTCTTATGATACCTTTAGGTGTCTATATAGGTCTTGAGATCTTTCAAAGTATCAATGCAGAAGATATTAAAAAACTAATTGGTTCATTCATAATAATTGCACTCATATTGCAAAATATTAAATTTATAAAAAATTTTATTATATCATCGAATTGGTATTATATCGTAGGATTGTTTACAGGTATTTTAAATATCCTTGTAGGTGTTATTGCTCCTCTATTAGCTGTAATTGTTAAGCAAAGTATTAACGAAAAAAAATCAATAGTTGGAACCTTAGGTTATTTTGGGTTAGTCGGAAACTTCACAAAAATTATTGGGTTCTCTTTGATTGGGTTCTCTTTTTTAGAATATATAGATACTTTTTTGTTAATGATACCTGCTACACTTTTGGGAAGCAGAATTGGGCAGTATTTACTAGATAAAATTAGCAATAAATTATTTTTTTATATATTTCAGATTATTTTAATATTTTTAGCATTAAGGTTATTAATTATTTAATTTGTTCGCTATAGACAAAATTCTATACATTTCTCTTAACACAGGTTTTTCAATTAATTTGCCATCAATTACAACCAGCCCAGTATTTGCTTCTTCAAATGTTGATGTGATTTTTTTTGCTCGTTCTATAACTTCAATAGAGGGAGTGAAAACATTATTTAATATAGAAATTTGTTTTGGATGTATTGATCCTTTCCCACTAAAACCAAGCTCTTTTGCTTTAATTGCTTCCTTTTTCATACCATCTAGATCATCTAGATCAAGATAAGGAACATCTATTGCATCAATACCAGCGGAGGCTGCTGCATGTACTATTCTGGATCTTGCATATAAAAGGGGTTCCCATTTATTTTCACATCTTAACTCTGCAGACATATCTACACCTCCAAAAAAAAGTGCATCTATTCTTTGTGAACAATTCGCAATGTCAAAGGCATTTTCTAATCCCTCATTAGTTTCAATTATAATATGAAGTCTACAGTTGTGTCCTTTTTCACAGAGTAAATCATCTAAAAGTTTAACTTCTTGAGATGTTTTTACTTTTGGGATCATTAGAGCTGGTGGAGGATTTTTAGTTGACAAAATAGACTGGACATCTTCTATTCCAAACTTTTCTCTTAAACAATTAATTCTTAAAATTCTCTCAACTCCGTCATTTTCTTGCTTTTCTTGAAATAATTTTAGAGCTAAGTTTCTTGCTATTTCTTTATCATGTGGGGCAATACCATCTTCTAATTCAACACATACCATGTCTGTGCCGGATTTAAGAGCTTTTGGATACATCTCAGGTTTCAGACCAGGAGTGAATATAAAACTCCTTCTTGGTTGTATTTTTGAATTATGGTTCATTCTTATTCTTTCTTAAATAAATTGCATGATATTCTTTTTGTGTATTATTGGATTTAATGAATTCTGTTTTAACTCCAAACCCGGCTTTCTCAAAAGCTTTAACTATATCTTCTAAATTCTTATTTGGAGCAACTTTGTCATCAAAGTTTTTAATACCCTCAAATTTGCAAACTAAAACACCCAATCCATTTATTTTTAATATTCTGAAGAATTCTCTAGCATAGTCAATTATAGGGTGTAAAAAATAAACTACATTAACTGCTAGCAATTTATCGAAAGAATTATCTTTTATAATATCAGATAAATTTTTTGCATCATTAGATAAGATTGTAACATTTTGATTTTTAAATTTTTGAATTAATTTATTACGAAATGTATCACTGATTTCTATCGAAATAATATTTTTGGAAGTCAGATTTAGTAATTTTTTTATTCCCTGTCCATTACCAGATCCAATTTCTATAACATTATCATTTTTTTTAACATTGAGTTTTTTAATTGAGTCATTATAAACAAATTCGTTAAATATGATCATTAGTTCTTTAGCAATATTTCCTAAAAAGCCATTTCCTGGACTTCTCATATTTTGGGTCATAAGCTTTGTATGCTTTATTTGTGAATAGATTAATTGATAAATGTATAATTTAATTTTAATTAACTTCATTTAACTATCTAGAAACTCTAACAATTTTTGATTAAATACTGTTGGATTTTCAATATTTGATAGATGACCTGCATTAGGAATAATGCTTAATCTACTATTTTTTATTTCTTTCATAATTTCATTAGACATTGATGGTGGCGTCAAAGTGTCTAGTTCTCCAACCATAATAAATGTTGGCACATCGATTGTTTTAAAGATATGACGATGTTCAGTTCTCATTGATGTTTCAATGGTTTTTAAATAGCTCTCTTTATGCAATATGTCCATTGAGTTAACTAATTGTTGATAGGCTGATTTATTATCAACATCTCCAATAAGTGTTGAAGCTACGATTGGAGCAATGTCTCTTGGCTCTTTGCCATTTATAAGAGGTTCTTTTCTTAAGTTTATAAATTTATCAATTTCTTGTTGACTTAGATTTGATAATCCAAAATGAGTATCGCATAATATTAAAGATTTTACATAACTTGGATATTTTTCATAAAATAAAGTTGCGATTTGTCCACCCATTGATAGCCCTACAATGTGAGCCTTATCTTTGTTAAAATGTTTAAATATTTTTACTAGATCATCTAATACGTCCTCAAAATTTAGATCTCCTTCATAATCATCACTTTCTCCATAGCCTCGAGTATCCCAAGCAACTGAAAGAAATTTTTTAGAGAAAAAAATAAGATTCTCTGTCCAATTCTTTTTATTACCACCAATACCATGCAAAAAGATAATCATTTCCCCTTGACCTGCATAATCAATTGAAATACATGGATTATTTCCAACTTTTGTATTATTAATTTCCATGATATTTAAAATTTACTCCCAGGTAATTTCAAAAACTCTAATTCTGATTTAGTTGATTTTCTACCTAA
>CACNWE010000018.1 GCA_902623995.1 uncultured SAR116 cluster alpha proteobacterium
AAAATTATATTTGAATTAATTGAGATTAAAAAGCTTGTTAACAGTCCAAATTTGTCAAATTTTAACTTTTCATATTCTCCATACCTAGAGAGTTTTGAAATCAATAATCATATCATTATATTCACGAGAGATATTTTTGGCTTCCCAGAAAATAAAAGAAAATCATGGAGAAGGAAAACTGAAAATTTTCTTAAAGATGTAAACTCAATAAATGTTGGTGACTTAGTAGCTCACATTGATCATGGAATTGGTTTGTATGATGGATTATTGAAAATATCAACAAATGGGATAGATCATGATTGTTTGAAATTATTATATCAAGATGGTGATAAGTTATTTCTTCCTGTTGAGAATATGAATTTATTAAGCCGCGTTGGTGATTCAGGTATTATTAGAAACTTAGATAAGTTGGGTGCATCCAATTGGCAGAATAGAAAAGCAAATGTCAAAAAAAGAATTAAAGATATGGCTGAAAAATTAATTAGAGTTGCTGCACAAAGAGAAATCATTAATACAGAAAAATTATCAATTACAGATGATTATGATAAATTTTCTAATGATTTTCCTTTTCAACTTACTGATGATCAAGATTCAGCAATCAAAGATGTAATATCTGATCTTGAAGCAGGAAAACTTATGGATAGGCTTATTTGTGGCGATGTTGGTTTCGGGAAAACTGAAGTAGCATTAAGAGCTTCTTTTATTGTTGCAAACGCTGGTTATCAGGTTGCATTAGTAGCCCCAACTACAATTTTAGTAAAACAACATTATAAAAGTTTTTATGAAAGATTTAAAAATTCATCACTAAAAGTTTCTTCATTATCTAGAATGACTATGGCAAGCAAAAGAAAGATTATTAAAAACAATCTTAAATCTGGTGATATAAATATTGTAGTTGGAACACATGCTTTGCTTTCTAACGATACTGATTTCAACAATTTAGGACTATTAATTGTTGACGAGGAGCAACATTTTGGAGTTGCTCAAAAAGAAAAAATTAAAGAATTACAAGGTAACATTCATGTGTTAACTCTGACTGCAACACCAATTCCAAGAACGCTTCAATTATCTTTGTCTGGACTAAAACAATTGAGTTTGATTAGCACACCACCTGTTGACAGGTTGTCAATTCGTACTTTTGTTTTTGAATGGGATAAAGTTGTTTTATTAGATGCTTTAAACCGTGAAAAAAATAGAGGAGGGCAATCTTTTATTGTTTGCCCAAGGATAAAAGATATAGATGGCTTGTATGAAAAAGTAAAAAAAATGGCACCTAATTTATCTATAAAAGTTGCTCATGGTCAAATGAATATAGATGAATTAGATAGTTCGATTAATTCATTTGCAGATGGTAAATCAGATGTATTAATTTCTACCAATATTATTGAATCAGGAATAGATATTCCTAACGCAAATACAATGATAATCTATAAATCTGACATGTTTGGACTTTCCCAACTTTATCAATTAAGAGGACGTATTGGACGAGGGAAAAAAAGAGCATATGCTTATTTCACAGTCGAGGCAGGTAAAGTTTTAAATAAAAACTCTCAACAAAGACTAAATGTAATCAAAACCCTTGATAATTTAGGAGCTGGTTTTTCTCTTGCTAGCTATGACATGGATATAAGAGGAACTGGAAATTTGCTAGGCGATGAACAATCAGGCCAAATTAAAGAAGTAGGAGTTGAGTTGTATCAAGATATGCTTAAGGATGCAGTATACTCTTATAAAAATAAACAAGCACCATTAGAAGAAGTTTGGTCTCCTACAATTTCATTAGGCTTAGCAGTGCTAATTCCAGATACTTATGTATATGATTTATCAACTAGATTGACACTGTACAGAAAAGCAGGGGACTTAAGAAGCAGTGATGAGATAAATGAGTTTAATGAAGAGTTATTAGATAGGTTTGGACCTCCTCCTGTAGAAGTTAATAATCTGCTTCAAACATTAATAATTAAAAATAAGTGTTTAAAAAATAATATTAGTTTTATAGATGCAGGACCTAAGGGTATTTTATTGGGATTTAAAAATAATTTTTTCAAAAATACAGACAATCTCTTAGATTGGATTAGCAAAACATCTGGACAAATAAAAGTTAGACCAGATCAAAAGCTTTTTATGGAGAAAAAATTAGAGAATAGAGAGGAAAAAATAGAACACGTATTAAGGTTTATTGATAAATTAGAAGATTTAAAATCTTAGTTAAATTCTGCAATCAAAAGTGCCCAATGCTGTATCATCTTCAAAAGTTTTTATTTTAATTAAAACGAACCTATTATGTTTTTTACAAACATTTTTAATTTTTTTATGAACATCTAATGGAATGTTTGTAATAGAATTTTTTTCAATCTTCCATTTTAGTTCAAATGGTTTTTCTTGATATAGATAATTGTTGGTTTTACTTTGTTTTAGTTGAGTTACATTTGAATGTTTATTGCAACTAGATATAAGTAATAGAACACAAATACAAATTATACTTTTATACATTATAACAACCTTTTAATTATAAATAATATTTAGTTTATTTTTTTAGGAAAATGAAGTACTAAATTCAACAATTTAAGAAATTACCATGTTCCAACATTTTTCATACTTGACCAAGGTTCTTTAATTTCAAGGTTATCACCTTGTTGAAGCAATTCTATTGAAATATTATCTGGAGATTTTATAAATGCCATTCTTCCTTCTCTAGGAGGTCTGTTGATAGTTACTCCAGAATCAATTAATTTCTGGCATATTTCATAGATATTTTTAACAGAAAGAGCAAGATGTCCAAAATTTCTACCACTTCCATATTCTTCTTGATCCCAATTATAGGTTAATTCTATTTCTGGTGATCTAGTTTTTATTGCATTTTCTTCGTCTTCTGGTGCGGCTAAAAAGATAAGTGTAAATCTTCCTTCTGGAACTTCTTTTCTTCTAATCTCAACAAGACCAAGCTTATTGCAATAAAAGTCTATAGATTCTTCAATATTTGTAACTCTGATCATGGTGTGTAAAAATTTCATTATAAATCCAAACTAAGTTAAATTAATAATAATATATACATAAAATTAATATTTCAACTATACTGAAGTTATAAATTTTTATATAGGTTTTTTATGAATTTAGAATCATTTGAGGTAGGATTTAATATTCCTGCTAAGGTAGGCATGGAAGTTGATGAAATTCAAACTCCTTCATTGATTATTGATTATAATATTTTTGAGAATAATATATTAAAAATGAGAGAATTTTCTCTTAACAATAATGTAAAGTTAAGACCACATGCTAAAATGCATAAATCAGTTGATGTAGCTAAATACCAAATTAATAAAGGTGGAGCACATGGAATTTGTTGCCAAAAACTTAGTGAAGCAGAGATATTTGTTAGAGCTGGTATAAAAGATATTTTAATAACCAACCAGATAACTGATGCCTTTAAATTAGAAAGACTAGCTAAAATAGTATCTAGAGAATTAAAGATAGGTTGTTGCGTAGATAATAAAGAAAATATCATTAACATCCAAAAAGCAGCAGAAAGAAACGATTCAATAATTGATATTTATATTGAATACGATTGTGGCGCTAATAGATGTGGTATAAAATCATTTAACGAAATAAATGAACTGATTAAAATTATTAAAAAGATGGCCAACTTAAATTTTATTGGCTTTCAAGCTTATAATGGTTCTATTCAGCATATTGAAGATTATAAAATAAGACATATAGAGGTCAAAAATACTTGCAATAAAATTAGAGAATTAAAAGCTTATTTCATAAAGCATTCACCATTTATAACTGGTGTGGGAACTGGTTGTTTTGATTTAGAAGTAAATGAAGAAGTATATGATGAAATACAAGTTGGTTCATATGCTTTTATGGATGCTCATTATTCATCTTTAAAACATGACAGAAAATTAAATAGCTCTAATGATTTTGAAAATTCTTTATTCATTTTTACTGGGGTAATGTCCAAAGCATTACAAAAACATGCCGTAGTAGATGCAGGGCTAAAATCAATAGCAGTTGACAGTGGATTGCCAAAAACAATAAATTCAGATTTAGAATATATAAAATGTTCTGATGAACATGGAATAATAGCTGACCCTAATAATATTCTTAAAATTAATGACAAAATTCGTTTAATTCCTGGGCATTGCGACCCAACTTGTAATTTACATGATTGGTATGTGGTTATTAAAGATACAAAAGTGATTGATTTATGGCCTGTTTCTGCAAGAGGGTTTAGTTTTTAATTTACAAATTAAATAATAAATTACTAAGGGGCAATTCTATAATGGATAACAAGAAAATACTCAAAAATATTATAGACGCAAAAAGAAAAAACCCTTACTCAGAAAACAAAACTATTGATCAACTTCGAAAAGAAACAGAAACCGCTGGAACTTTAATTCCACTTCCTGAAAATATAAAGAACAAAAGTGTAGTTGCTGGAAATGTTAATGCAGAATGGATCACTTGTGGAGATGTAAATGAAAATAGGATATTCATGTTCATGCATGGTGGTGGTTATTATAGAGGATCAATAGCTGCTACAAGAGCAACAGTAGCAAGAATTTCAGCAGAAGCAAAAGTTAAATGTTTATCAATTAGCTATAGATTAGCTCCAGAGCATCCTTTCCCAGCAGCCATTGATGATACATATTCTGCTTATAAATGGCTTATTAATGAAGGAATAAGCCCAGAACAAATAATTGTTAGCGGGCAATCTGCCGGTGGTGGGTTATGTTTAGCCTTATTACTGAAAATTAAAGAAAATAATATTCCTCAACCCTTAGGAGCTGTAGCTTTAAGTCCTTGGACTGATCTTTCTCAAACTGGAAATACAATGGTAACAAACAAAAAAATTGATCCTATTATAAGTAAACAATATCTTGATAGATTTGCAAAGCTATACTTTCCTGAGTCTTATAATATGTCTTATTTAGCATCTCCCATTATTGGTGAATTATCGGGATTACCAGATATGTTAATTCAAGTTGGTTCTGCTGAAACAATGTTAGATGACAGCAGGCGTTTTTATAAGAAAGCAAAAAAAGCAAATGTGAATGCAAAACTAGAAATTTGGGAAGATATGTTTCATGGATGGCATAGTAATGCACACATATTAAAAGATGCAGAGGATGCAATTATATCTATAGGTAAATTTTGTAAGAAATTATTCAACCAATGAAATATATTGATTTAAAATTTATTAGATAAATTTTTTATAACTGCTTATAATTAAAACCTTGTTATTTATGACTAATAATTAATCAAAAATTAAGAATGACCACCTTTTGACTTATTTTTAATCGCTTTAAACGTTCAATAACATATCTTTAATGTCTGTTTATTATCCATTTATGTATATTAAATAGTTGGGTTAATTCTTTTAGATGTTTGACTTTCGTTTTTTTGAAATATATAGATCTTCAGAATATATGAATCTTATACTCGATGGGATATTAATAAGCTCTAGCTTAACAATCATTTCGGGTGGTTTTGGTTTTATAGTTGCATTTATTTTAGCTGCATCAATTTATTGGAAATTAAAACCATTATACTACTTATCTATTTGTTGGATTGATTTTATTCGCAACACCCCGTTAATAGTTCAATTATTTTTTGTTACCTTTGGTTTACCATTAATATTTCAATATGTATGGCCATTTTGGGCACACGCCCTTCTAGCATTAACTATAAATTTTACTGGATATTTTGGAGAAATTCTTAGATCAGGATTTAACTCAACTCCTAATAGTCAACTGGAAGCTGCCTATTCTTTAAATTTAAATAAAATGACAATATTTAGAAAAATTGTACTACCTCACACATTGATTAAAATGTTTCCTTCAATATCAAGCCAATTTATTTTTATTTTTTTAACTACAGGAATTATTTCTGAGATTGGTGTCAATGATTTAACTCATGCTGGCTTATATATTGATAGCAGAACATTCAGAACTTTTGAAATATTTATTGTTTTATCGATTTTATACGTAGCCCTTTCTTTATTATTTAAGACCTTTTTAGAAATTATTTTTAATAACACATTAAAAAAGAGAATGTAGATGCAAGATGTATTGATTGAAATTTTTGATAAGCCACTAGGAATAATTATAGCTCAATTAATATCGGCTACTAGATTTACAATCTATTTATCATTAATTGCTTTTGTTGGTGGTGGATTACTTGCTTTGTTAATAACTTTTTTGAGAATATATCCATCAAAAATTTTGAATTACATTAGCTTTTCGTATGTATGGTTGTTTCAATCTTTACCTCTTTTAATGTTATTATTTATTATTGGATTAGGAATCCCACGTTTTATCGGACAAGACTTTGATCCTTGGTATGCTGCCAGTATATCATTAATAGTTTTTACTTCAGCATATCTTGCAGAAGTGTGGAGAGGAGCTATTTTAGCAATACCTAAGGGGCAATGGGAAGGAGCAGCTGCTCTAAATCTAAATTTCTTACAGACACTAAGACTTATAATAATACCTCAAATTTATAAATATAGTATTGCGCCTACAGTAAGTTTTCTCATTCAAATTATAAAAGGTACTTCTCTAGCATATATAATTGGTTTCCAGGATTTAATGTTATTAGGAAAAAGATGGGCAAATGCTCCTGTTATTGGATCTGAACCATTTATAATCTTTCCTATTATGGCAGTTTTGTATTTCTGCCTGTGTTACCCCCTAGCTATTTATGCAAAACACTTAGAAAAAAAATACTCTATTGAAAATTAATAAATTGAAAGGAAAAAAAATGTTTTCAAAAAAAATGATATATGGATTTATATTAAGTCTATTCTTTATAAATTTTTCAGCAAGTGCTGCTAACCTAAATGAAATCCTTAAAAATGGTGAAGTAAAAATAGCGGTTCCCGAAGCTTTTGCGCCTTTTGGATCTGTTGGTAAAACTGGAGAACATGAAGGTTATGATGTTGATGTAGCAAAACTTATAGCAAAAGATTTAGGAGTAAAGCTAAAAATTGTACCAGTTGTTTCAAAACAAAGAATTCCTTTTCTTGAGACAGATAAAGTTGATCTGGTGATATCTACAATGGGTGCTAATCCTTCAAGAGCTAAGTCAATAAATTTTTCAAGCGCATACGCACCATTTTATTCTGGTGTTTTTGCTCCATCTTCAATCAAAGTATCTTCATATGCTGATTTAGATGGTCTTACAATTGGTGTTACAGGAGGAACATTAGAAGATTTAGAACTAACTAAAATGGCTCCTAAGGGTGCTAAAATCACAAGATTTGGTGATAACGCCGCCACATTAAGTGCTATAAAGTCAAAACAAGTTCAGGTACTTGTTGCTGGAAATACGGTTGCAGCTTCTGTAACAGAGGCTAATCCTGATTTTGATTTAGAAAGAAAGTTTATCATAAAAGATAGTCCATGCTTTATTGGAGTTAAAAAAGGAAACGAGGATTTATTAAGATGGGTAAATGTTTTTATTCTTCATAAGAAACTAGGTGGTGATCTTAATAAAATTTCACTTAAATGGTTAGGTCAAGATCTACCATCTCTACCTTCATTATAAAAATCAAATACTATATGTCTGACAAGTTAAATTTGTCAGACATAACCAAATATGTAAATCACATATTAATTTTACTGAAATAAGCACTTATTTTTATTTCTTAGTTTCTGCCCCACAATTTGATTTACAATTTTACCGCAGTTTAAATCGGACTGCAAGGAACAATTTATAGGTAAAACAGTTGTAAGTTATTGTAATTAATGGATAATTTATTATAACTTTTTACTTAATTAATTATATGAAATTTTAGAAATATGGCGGATGGGGTGGGATTCGAACCCACGGAAGGCTTTCACCTTCGCCGGTTTTCAAGACCGGTACTTTCAACCGCTCAGTCACCCATCCATAAAATCGTTTTTTAAACTAGGTTATTAATGAAGGCAAGTTATTATTTTCTTAAAATAGTCATTATGATTAATAAACAGTTTTTCAATTATTAGTTTTTAACTTTTTAAAATATGAGTTATGAATTAAAGTGTTTTTAAAGGGTATAATTATGAATTTTTCAAATCTTTTTAAATTTTTACTATTCATAACTATCATTTTTTTATTTCCTATTTCAAGTTTTGCAAAGGCTAATTTTAATGAAATTGTTCAACAAGTTTCGAAAGAAGCTAAACAAAAAGGAATTTCAAGCAAAGTAATTAACGAATTTAAAAATAAGACTAAATTTATAAAGAGAGTTATTGAGCTTGATAAATCACAACCAGAATTTAAATTAACCCTTGATCAGTATCTAAAGAGAGTTGTGACACCTACTAGAATTAAAAAAGCAAATCAAAAGTACAAAGAAAATAAAAAAATACTTGCACAAATATCAAAACATTACGGTGTTCAACCCCGATATATAGTATCTTTGTGGGGTATTGAAACTGATTTTGGAAGGTTAACTGGAGGCTTTTCTGTTATCTCTGCTTTAACTACCTTAGTTTATGATGGAAGAAGATATGATTACTTCAAAAAAGAATTAATGAATGCGTTGAAAATTTTAAATGGAGGTCATATTACTATTAATAAAATGACAGGTTCCTGGGCTGGCGCTATGGGCCAGTGTCAATTTATGCCATCTAGCTTTATTAATTATGCTACTGATTGGGATAAAGATGGATCTAAAAACATATGGACATCTAAACCAGATGTTTTTGCGTCAGCAGCAAATTATTTAAAAAGAGTAGGGTGGTCTAATCAAATAACATGGGGTAGAAAAGTTTTCATTGGAAATTACGATGGCAAAACAGATGAAAAAAAGTATAATTTGTTAAGTTATTGGGCATCAAAGGGGATATTAAAATCAAATAAAGATAAATTACCTAATGTTAGAGTAAAAGCTAGGCTTATTATACCTGATGGATATAAGAATTATGGTTATTTGGTTTATAAAAATTTTGACTCCCTTTTAAATTGGAACCGATCTAATTATTTTGCTATAGCTGTTGGAACTTTAGCAGATTCTATAAAAGAAAATAATTAAATGTATTCAACAACAAATAAATTATTTTATTTTTGTAAAAATTCTAGAAAAATATTTTTTATTACTTTTCTAATTCTAATCCAAGGTTGCACCTCAAATATAGAAGTTGCTGCTAATTTAGGAAAAAAATATTTAATTCCAAAAGAAGAAAAAAAAAGAATACAAAAACCAATTTATAAAATTGGTAAAAAATATAATGTAGGTGGCAAATATTATTACCCCAAAAAAGATCTTTATTACAATAAAAAAGGCATAGCATCATGGTATGGGCCAAAGTTTCATGGTAAATTAACTGCTAATGGTGAAATATATAATCAATATGCCCTTACAGCTGCTCATAAAACTTTACCTCTTCCTAGCGCAGTAAAAGTAACTAATTTGAAAAATAATAAATCAATAGTGCTTAGAATAAATGACCGAGGTCCTTTTGTTAATGATAGAATTATAGACTTATCATCAAAAGCAGCTGACATGTTAGATTTAAAAAGAGAGGGTACAGGTCTTGTAAGAGTACAAATTTTAAGGGAGAAGAGCCTTTATTTAGAAAAACTTGCTAAACAAGGATCTTTTCCAGAAATAAATGATTTAAAAGAAACAGAATTACCTAATATTACAATCCCTAGCAGAGTATCAGTAAAAATTAAGGACACTAAAAATCATAAAATTATAACAAAAAAAATAAACTATAATCTTAAAAATTTAAATAAAGAATATAAAATTTTTATAAAATTAGCTTCTTTTAGTTCAAAAAAAAATGCAGAAATAATGAAAAATAAAGTATCTTATATTGATAAAGTAAAAATATATAAAATTTATAGATTTAATAAGACACTTTACCAAGTCAAGGCTGGTCCGTTTTTAAGTGTAGAAAAAGTTGATCAGTTACATTCCTTGTTGTTACAAAAAGGAATGCAAGGTGCAAAAATAATTATAGAATAAGTCTCTTGAGGTTTTAAATGTCAAATATTTATAAATTACCGACCATTCTAATTTCTGTTTTTCTAATTTTATGTTTTGTAAATATCAAAAAAAGTTCTTCAAAAATATTAGACATTAAATCTCCTGCAAAACAAGTGATTATTTATGATCATGAAGTTAACGAAGTATTGTTTGAAAAAAATGCAGATCAGCTTATGAAACCTGCATCAATGGCAAAGGTCATGACTTCTTATATAGTATTTGATCGAATTAAAGATAATTCTCTAAATATGTCAGACACTTTTTTAGTATCAGATAAAGCTTGGAGAATGGGTGGATCTAGATCTTTTCTAGAATTAAATAGTAACGTTACAATAAAAGACTTGTTACTAGGTTTAATTGTTCAATCAGGAAATGACGCGGCTGTTGTTTTAGCCGAAGGTATCTCAGGTGATGAAGAAGCTTTCGCAAGAGAAATGAATAGTTATGCTAAAACACTGGGTATGAAAGATACATATTTTACCAATTCTACAGGCTGGCCTCATCCTGATTTACAAACAACTTCTAGAGATCTAGTCATTCTTACAAAAAGAATAATTGATGATTTTCCTGAGTTATACAAGTTATATCAAGAGAAAATCTTTACATATAATAAAATTAAACAATCAAATAGAAACCCATTACTATACACCATGAACGGAGCGGATGGTCTTAAAACCGGGCATACAAATGAGTCTGGATATGGTTTGATAGGTTCAGTAAAAAGAAATGATAGAAGGGTTACAATTGTTATAAATGGATTAAATAATAAGAAAAAAAGGAGATTTGAAAGTAAAAGACTCTTTAACATAGTATTTAGAGAAACAACTTTATTATCTTTATTTAGTAATAAAAAAAGTCTCGTTGAGGCTAATGTATGGTTGGGAAAAAAAAATAAAGTTAATTTAATTGCTAGCAAACCCTTCAAAAAAATTATTTCACCCTTTGAATTAAATAAAACTAAAATCAAGCTAGAATGGATGAACCCTATTGCTGCCCCAATTACAAAAGGCTCTGTTCTTGGAAAAATTTACATAAATATACCTGGGCAACAAACTTTTCAAGAAGATTTAATTTCTTCTGAGGATGTAGGTAAAATGTCATCTTTAATTAGAGTAAAATCTATTTTAAAGTTTTTACTTTATGGAGATATTGTTGCAAATTAATAAAACTTTAAATTCAAGAAAAGGTTTTTTTATTTCATTTGAGGGAGGTGAGGGGGTTGGAAAAACTACACAAATAGATTTATTAAGAAAAGATCTTATAAATAGTAGATTTAACGTTTTGACCACAAGAGAACCTGGTGGAACCAAAGAAGCAGAAGAATTAAGAAAATTTCTAGTAACTGGGGATAAAAATGCATGGGATTCTTTTTCAGAATCATTAATTTTTAATGCTATAAGGCGCGAGCATATAAATAAAATTATATTACCAGCAATTAAAAATGGCTCTGTGGTTTTGTGTGATAGATTTATAGATTCAACAATTGTATATCAAGGACTAGTAGGAGAAGTGAGTGAAAAAGATTTGTTAGAATTACACAAAAAATATTGTTACAATTTATATCCTAACATAACTTTTTTCTTGAATTTGTCTCCGGAAAAAGGTCTGAAAAGAACTCTAAAAAGACAAAACATTGTTGAAAACAGATTTGAGAATTTAGGATTAAATTATCATCAAAAAATTATAAATGGATTTGATACTTTACAAAAAAAAGATCCAAATCGTATCATTAAAATTAATGCAGATAATACCAAAGAGTGTATTTCAAATGAAATTAGCTCTTATGTAAAAAAATTATTAACTATAAATGATTAAATCTCTAATAAATAAAAAATATTTTTTAAGTAAAAAAATACAAAAAGAAATTTTTGCGATTATATGCACTAGAAAAATAAATACTATTATAATTGGAGGTCCAAAAGGCTTAGGTAAAAGAAATTTTGTACTCAAATTAGCAAAATTTATTTTGTGCAACTTAGAAATTACAAAAGAAATAAATTTAGATTTTTTTGAAGGTAATAAATTGGATTTTGATCAACTAGAAACAACAAAATCTTTTTATTTATTTGACAATAATTCTCATCCAGACTTTTTTTACCTAAATGACGAGGGAAAAAAATTTGGTAAAACTATTCCAATTGAGAATGTTAGAAAATTTAAAAATTTTTTTTATAAAACAGATTCAATTTCAAGAATAAAGATTGGAATTATTGACACTATTGAAGATTTGAGTCTTAATTCTCAGAATTTACTTTTGAAAACAATAGAAGAATTACCAAAAAGCTCATATCTATTTATAATTTCAAATAATCCAGGAAATATACTAGAAACAATAAAATCAAGATGTGCTTCTTTCTTTGTAAATTCATTATGTAAATCTGAGTTTAATAAATTTATATGTGATGAATATAAAGACAAATCAGCAGAAGAATTGCAATTTATAAATAATATTTCTTTTGGATCTCCTGGAATGGCAGAAAATATTATAAAAAATAATATTTTTGTCTTTTATAAAAATTTATTGGATGATCTTGTCAATTCTGCCAGACATTTAAACCTTAAAGAAAATATTGTCGATGCATTAAATACAAAAGATAATATTTTTTTAATTGATATTATGAATTTGGTAATTAATGATTTAATTCAAAAAACTATCTTTTATATTGAACATCAAAATTACATTGACTATACCCTTGATAAGGAAAAAGAATTAATACAAAAAATTTCAAATAATAAAAACACTAGACAGATTGTAAATTTACATTCTCAAATTAATAAAAATATGCACCTGGCTCATCTAGTAAACTTAAACAAATCAGATGTTTTAATTGCCTCATTAAAAGATTTATCTGGTGTATAGTTATTATTCAGAAGGTATTAAATGAAATCAAAGTATTATATTACTACACCAATTTATTATGTAAATGATGTGCCTCACATTGGCCATGCGTATACTACGCTAGCGTGTGACGTAATTGCTAGATTTAAGCGCCTTGATGAATATGAAGTTTTTTTCTTAACTGGAACAGATGAGCATGGACAAAAAGTTGAGACAGCAGCAAAAAATAATGGTGTAAACCCTAAAAAATTTGTAGATAAAGTTTCTGAAAATTTCAAGAATTTACTTAATTGCATGAATTTCTCAAATGATTCATTTATTAGAACCACTGAAAAAAAACATATCAAATCATGTCAAAAAATTTGGGAAAAGCTTCTCAGCAACGGAAATATTTACTTAGATAAATATTCTGGTTGGTACGCGGTTCGAGATGAAGCTTTTTTTTCAGAGTCTGAAATTGTGGATGGAAAAGCTCCGTCTGGCGCGCCTGTTGAATGGGTTGAAGAGCCATCTTATTTTTTTAATCTTTCAAAATGGGAAAAAAAACTTCTTGAATTTTATGAAAGTAATAAAGAGTTCATATCTCCTAAATCTAGAAGAAATGAAGTTATAAGCTTTGTAAAAAGTGGTTTAAAAGATTTGTCAATTAGTAGGACTAGTTTTTCATGGGGAGTAAAAGTTCCAAACGATAAAAATCATATAATGTATGTTTGGTTGGATGCTCTTACAAACTATTTATCTGCTTGTGAGTATTCAAATGAAAAAAATAATGAATTTTTTAAAAAATTTTGGCCTGCTGATATACATATGGTTGGGAAAGATATTATTAGATTTCATGCAGTTTACTGGCCTGCATTTCTCATGGCTGCAGATTTACCTTTGCCAAAAAAAGTCTTCGCTCATGGTTGGTGGACCAATGAAGGTAATAAAATTTCGAAATCTTTAGGTAATGTAATTGATCCTTTTCAATTAGTTAATAAATATGGCATTGATCAAATTAGATATTTTTTATTAAGAGAAGTACCATTTGGAAATGACGGTGATTTTTCAAATTCTCAACTCATAAATAGAATAAACAGTGACCTAGCTAATAGTTATGGAAATTTATTTCAAAGAGTTGTCTCCATGATTTTTAAAAATTGTAATGAAAAAATACCTTTAAAACCAAATAATTTTAATAAAGAAGATATAACATTAATAAATTCAATCAAAAATAACTTGAATGATTATAGAAGTTTAATCGACGAACAAAAATTTGATCAGTATTTAAAAAGCATTTGGATAGTTATTTCTAATGCTAATAAATATGTTGATGAACAAGCACCATGGGCACTAAAGAAAAATAACTTTGAACGTATGGAAGTAGTATTATTTACTTTAGTTGAAACCATAAGACAAATATCTATTTTACTTCTACCATTTATTCCAGATACTGCTGAAAAAATACTAGATCATATAAAAATACCACATGATCAACGTAAATTAAAATCTGTCGGTTTTATTTTAAATGGTAATATTAAAATCTCACTTCCGAAGCCATTATTTCCAAGAATTTAAAGTTGCCTTTTTAAAATGAAAAATTATTTAATTGACACACATGCACATTTAGATTTTCCAGAATTATATAATAGACTAGATGATGTCTTAAAAAATGCCTTGGAAAATGGTGTTAAAAGAATTGTCACCATATCAACAAACCTTAATAAAATTGATAAAATAATTGAAATATCCAAAAATTATAAAGAAGTTTATCATACTGTTGGTGTGCATCCAAATGAGGTTTTAAAAGATAAAAATAACTCAAATTACGAAATGATACTTAATTTATCGAAAAATCAAAAATGCGTTGGGATAGGGGAGTGTGGATTAGATTACCATTATGGAAATGATAATAAAGCAGAGCAAAAGGCGTCTTTTATTACTCAAATAAACGTATCTAGAACAACTAATCTACCATTAATTATTCATGCTAGAGATGCTGATAAAGATATGATTAATATTTTAGAAAATGAATACAAAAACGGACCTTTTAATGCAATTCTTCATTGTTTTAGTTCAGGAAAAGATCTAGCTTTATGTGGGATTAATTTAGGTTTTTATATTTCTTTTTCTGGAATTGTTACATTTAAATCTGCAAAATTAATTCAAGAGATTGCTACGTTAATACCTGATGATAAAATTCTTGTGGAAACTGATGCACCTTACTTATCTCCAACGCCACTCAGAGGTTCTGTAAATGAACCGAAAAACTGTTCAATAACTGCAAAGTATTTGGCTGATATTAGAAAATGTGAATATTCTACATTTATTGATCAATTGTACATGAATTCATTTAAAATTTTTGATAAGATTAGTTAATGAACAAAAATATAAAAATTACTGTATTAGGTACAGGTACATCGGTTGGAATTCCTGCTTTAGGTCAATTAGGTTGGGGTAAATGCGATCCATCTAATCCTAAAAACAAAAGACAAAGATGTGCTGTTCTGATACAAAGTAAAAATACAACTATACTAGTAGATGCTGGGCCTGATATAAAAAACCAACTTATAGAACATAATATTCAAAAATTAGATGCAGTACTTATTACCCATAGTCACTCGGACCATGTATCAGGGTTAGATGAATTACGTCCTTTTTATTTTTACAATAGAAAAAAAATAAAAATTTTTACTAATAACGAAACATCATGCTTTTTACTAAAAAGATTTAATTACTTATTTAACAAATCTGAGACATCACAGTCTTACTTTCAGCCACCATTAGAGTTGCATGAAATAGATTATTTTGAAGAAATAACTATAAATGATATTAAAATTAACGCTATTAAACAAAATCATGGTGTAATCGATACATTGGGTTTTATTTTTAATGATGTATTTGCATATTGTACTGACGTAGTAGGATTTCCTAAAAAAAGTTTTGAATACTTACGTAAAATGAAAGTTTTAATAATAACAGGCTTACGACAGTCACCGCACATGGCACACGCACATTTTGATTTATCATTTGAATGGATTGCAAAATTAAATCCAGGTGTAGCTTATCTAACTCATTTAAGTCCTGAATCAGATCATGATGTTGTAACCAAATTATGTCCGCCAAATACATATCCGGCATATGACGGATTAGTTATTAATATTTAATTACATAATATATATTATGCGACAAAAGTAATTCTTTTATTACACAGTATATCATATCACCTACTTCAATTATATTGTAAAACTACAAATATAAACAAATAAAAACAATATATTATATAATTTAATCAAAGTTAAAATTGAATAAAAAATTTAAAAATTTCTAATGAATTGTGTCTAATAAATTTATAATATAATCTGTATACAATTTAATTTAGATGGAGATATTAATGTCTATTAAGCCTTATGGTTCAACTTCAGGAAGAAAACACGGAAAACCAGGTATAGAGATAAGACCTTCTTCTAAAACCGTAGATGCCCATTGTCATCTTCATGTTCAAGAAGCGGCTGACCTAGTCCAAGGATTATTTGATCAACAAGACATCCCTGCTTTTAGACATGCCAACCCAATTACCACAAATCAAAATATTCAGCAGGTTAAAGATAGATTTATGGATTTAACTAATATTGAAACTAGATTAAAAAAAATGGACTCACAAGGTATTGATCTTCAAGTTCTGATACCTGTTCCCTTCCAGCATTATTGTAATGTAAAAAGTGAAGTTGCATATAAAGCCATAGAAACTATTAATAATAAACTTTCAGAAACAGCTAATAATCGAAAAGACAGGTTTGTTGCATTAGGAACTCTTCCAATGCAGAACGGTGATATTGCTATTAAAGAAATGGAAAGATGTGTAAAAGAACTTGATATTAGAGGCTTTCAGATTATTACATTTCAAGACGGGAAAGAGTTATCGCACACTTCGTATGATGGCATTTGGGAAACAGCCACAAAATTAGATATCCCTATTTTTCTTCATCCTAATGGTTATCCAGAAGGTGAAAGATTAAAAGATCATTATTTTATTAACATTATTGGCAATCCAATGGACACTACAGCTGCTCTTCATCATTTAATTTTTGATGGGACAATGGAGAAAAATCCAAATTTAAAAATCTTTGTTGCTCATGGTGGTGGTTATCTTCCGGCATATTCTGCAAGGATTGATCATGCATGGGGTGCCAGACCTGATTGTAGAGGTAATAATCTCAAGCACAAGCCGTCCGATTACCTTAAAAGAATGTATTTGGATACTGTAGTGTTTTCATTTGACCAACTAAAGTATCTTATTGATAAATATGGTGCTAATCATATTGTTATGGGAACTGACTACCCATATGATATGGCTGAAGATGACCCCATAGAACATGTTATGGGAACTGAAGGACTTTCAAAAGATCAAATTGAAATGATTACTGGTGGTAATGCATGCTCATTATTTAAAATTAAATAAGTAGTCTACTTTGAAACAAAATATAATTATTGGTGGTTATCAAGGCTCTTCATCACTTCATACCAAATCTGTCGAATATTTTATTAGTGAAATAAGTAACAATTTCGTTATTGATTTTGTTATGGATGTCACAAATAACGGAGATAAAGCTTCAAGTTTAATTGAAAAAACACAAAACGAAGAAATACATGTTTACTATCTGTTATCTAGCTATTTTGAGAAAATATTACCAGAAATCAAAATTTTAGATTTACCTTATTTATTTAATAACAGAAATGAAGCATACAATTCATTAAAATCACATTTTTTTAATTATATAGATGGTAAATTAAAAGATAAAAATTTAAAACTATTAGGTTTTTGGGACAATGGTATTAGACACATAAGTTCTAAAATAAAATTAATCAAAACTCTCTCTGATTGCAAAGGTCAGGTAATTCGAACTACCCCTAGCCCACTTCATATAGAAATTTTTGAAAAATTAGGATTTACACCTAAACCTCTAGACGTAAGGGATTTTAAAATAGCTATCGAAAATAATGATATAGATGCACAAGAAAATCCTTTAACTAATTACTGGAATTTTGGAGTTTATAAAAAACAGGAATTTGTAACTTTAACATCACATACGCTTGGTTTTTGCTTATTTGTTATCAATAATGATTATTTCGATAAATTAACAAATTTAAATAAGGAATTCTTAATTAAAAAATCAAAAAAAGTAACTGATTATCAAAGAAAACTAGCCATTGATGAAGATGATATTTTAATTAAAAAAATAAAGTCAGAAAACATTAAAATCCAAACTATTGACGAAAAATGCTTAGAGGAATTTAAAAGTGTTACTAATGTTTTTCATAAAAGTTATTTTCAAACTTATCCTCATATGAAAAAATATATTAAAACGAAATAAATATTTTATTTTACAGGCCTTAAGAAATCAAAATCGGCCCCTCTGTCTGCTTGAAGCACGCTTTCATGGAATATTTTATCGTAACCCCTTCTTTTAATTTCAGTATTTCTTTTTTTGCTCTTTTTTCTGGTCGATATTTCTTCATCAGATAACTTAAGTTCTAATAATCTTTTATTAACATCTAATTTTATAATGTCACCACTCTTTACGATGTCTAGAGTTCCTCCAGCGGCAGCCTCTGGACAGACATGCAAAATAATTGTTCCTGCTGCAGTTCCACTCATTCTTCCATCAGAAATTCTTACCATATCCTTAACCCCTTGCTTAGCTAATTTTTTAGGAATAGGTATTAAGCCTGCTTCAGGCATGCCAGGCGCCCCTATTGGACCAATATTTTTTAGAAGAAGAATACTATCCTTAGTAACATTTAAATCATCACTATCAATTCTATTAGCTAAATCTTCAAGGTTCTCAAATACCTCAACAATACCTTCATGAGCTAACAGTTCTTTACTTGCTGCTGATTGTTTAATTATAGCTGATCCTGGGGCGAGATTTCCTTTTAATACTGCTATACTTCCCTTATCAAAAATAGGAGTTTCAACTTTTTTTATAACTTCTTGTTTCCAATTATAGTTATTTTTCTTAATAATTTCTTTGATAGTTTCTCCCGTGACTGTAATAGCATCTAAGTGAAGGTAATTTTTAAGTTCATTTAAAATTCTTGGAAGTCCTCCTGATTTGAATAAATCTTCCATATAACCAGAACCAGAGGGCTTTAAGTCAACAATCATGGGTGTGTCTTTTGTCATCTTGTCAAATTCATTAAGATCAATATCTATTCCTAATCTACCAGCCATAGCTGTCAAATGAACTATTCCATTAGTTGACCCACCAATTGCAGATAAAACAGTCAATGCATTTTTAAAATTTTTTATAGTTAAGAAATTTTTTGGGTTAAATGATTTATTGGCTATTTCAACTGCCACTTTCCCAGTTTCTTCTGCAATTCTTTTTCGTTCAGCAGAAACAGCTGGAGCAGAAGCACCATTAGATATCATCATGCCAAGAGCTTCTGTAATTAGTGCCATTGTGCTGGCAGTGCCCATTACGCCACACGTTCCAACAGTAGGTACTAACTGATTATTAACTTCATTAATTTCAGCAAGATCTATTTCTTCTGCTCTGAATTTTGCCCAATAACCTCTACAATCAGTACAAGCCCCTACTCTCTCTCCTCTATGAGAGCCTGTAAGCATGGGTCCAGTAACTAATTGTATTGCAGGAATATTTGCACTAAACGCACCCATTAATTGAGCAGGAACTGTTTTATCACAACCACCTATTAAAACACATGCGTCCATTGGCTGAGCTTTCATCATTTCTTCTGTATCAATTGACATCAAGTTTCTTAGATACATAGAAGTTGGATAAGCAAAAGATTCATGAATACTTATTGTAGGAAACTCTAGTGGTATGGCACCTGAAGATAATATCCCTGCCTTTACACTTTTTATTAAATCAGGCACATTACCATGACACGGATTATAGTCACTGTAAGTATTAGTTATTCCAATAATAGGCTTGTTAAGCATCTCTTCTGAATAACCCATCCCTTTTATGAAGGCCTTTCTCAAAAAAATCGAAAACTCACTATCCCCATAGTTTGTTAGGTTCTTATACATGCCTGATTTTTTTTTGGTCATCTTAATAGATCCTTAATAATTTTTAAATTAATATGCAGATTAGTTTAATAGTTCTTTGGTAATATTATCCTTGGTAAATGGCAATATTTTTATTCTTTGGCCAAGTGCCTTACACAATGCGTTTGAAATAGCAGCTCCAGTAGGTCCTGCTACTACTTCGCCTACACCTAAATAAGGAGAACCTTTTTTGTCAATTACACTTGTAGTAAAAACAGGAATATTATCAAAACCTATTATTTTATAACTATCCCAATCCTTAGAAATTATTTCTTTTGAATCGAAAATCACTTCTTCATATAAAGTCCAACTTGCTGCTTGAATAAACCCACCTTCAACCTGTGCTTTTATACCATCTTCATAAGCAATTTCTCCAGCATCTACAACTATCCAAGCATGATTTAATTTAATGTCTAAGTCATCGGTAACATTTAATTCTACACCTACTGCGCAATATGCTGCGGAATTTTTATATCTTGAAAATGCTATGCCTCTAAAGCTATCTTCTTTAGATTTAAAAATTTCCATTTTCTTTTTTAGATTCTCAAGAACATCAATGGCACGCTCATCATCTAAATGATTTATTCTAATATCAAAAGGATCTATATTTTTAATTGATGCCAAATCATTTAAAAAACTTTCAGACGCTGTTATATTAGCGAAAGCACCTAAAGTCCGTAATGCAGATGTCCTCAATGGTAAATCATGAACTAAGTTTTTTACTAATCTAGTTTCTTTAAAATTATATATTGGATCTAAATTTCTATGGATGCCCATATGAGCAGACGTTTTAGGTTTTGATTTTGTTTTTGCAAAATTATTAGTTAAAAATTTATAACTTGTGAAATTATTTAATTCTACATCTGATGGTCTTGACAAATATGTATCCGAATAAGCCTCATTTGACCAATAAACAATTTCTCCATCATCATTAATAGCTCCAAAAACTTTGTTTAAAGATGCACTTCCGTAAGGTTCCCAAGAATGTTCATCTTCACGTGTCCATTTTAATAAGATATGTTGATTAGGATATGACTTTGCAATTACAGAAGCTTCAAATGCCACATCATCAGCTCCATTATGACCATAGCAACCTGAGCCAGGCATAAATTTCAAAGTGACAAGATTTGGATCAATATTAAAATACTTGCTAATGGAGTATTTTAGAGCAAAAATTGATTGACTATGGGAAAAAACAGTAAATTCATTGTCATTATAAATAGCACAACTTGCAGATGGTCCTATAGGTCCATGCATTAAATAACTCTTTTTAAAAATTGTTGATAATGATTTAATTTTTGGATCATCAAAAGATTTTTTTTCTGGTATCTCTTCATAAAAAGCCTCGCCTCCTGATTTAACTAACAAAGTTTCCTTTTCATGTTTTTCAAGAGAATTAAATATATTATTATTAGATAATTGATGCTTTTCTTCCCAAAAAATATTATTTTTTGCAATTTCCAAAAATTTTATAACTAAAAATTCATCAAGCGACAGAATTGCTACAAAAGAGCCTTTAACAAAAAGTGTAATCTCATTCTCAAAAAGTCTTTTTTTAAATTCTTCATTTATTTTGATTAATTTGCAGTGATAGGAAGGAGGTCTTACTATCCTAGCATGTAACATTTTAGGAAAATTTATATCATGCACATATTTATATTTTCCTGTAACTATTTCATTGATAGTTTTTAATTCTATTTTTTGATTATTTTGGTAATTAATTTTTTTAAGAGAGTTTTTATCAAAAATTTCAGGAATAATAACATCTTTGAATTTATCAGTTTTAGCAAAGTCCCAATAAGAAATAGTCTTGTTAGAATTCTTATCTTTAATAACTCCATTTTCAAAAAGTATATCTTCATTTTTAATTTCAAGATTTTCTAGTGCATAATTTAAAAAATTTATTTTAAGAGCAATAGAAGCAGCCTTAATAGCAGATCCTGAATTTGCAACAGATAAACTACTAGCAGTAATACCTTCATCAGGTGAAATATCAGTACTTAATTTAATAATTTCAATTTGATCATATTTAATTTCAGTGATGTTAGAGGTAATTAATGCCAGTGTAGAGCTAATATGCTGACCTATATCAATTTTACCAGAGTAAACTCTTAAAATTCCAGGATTACTAAAATCAAACCAATGACTTAATTTGTTGTAAGTATTAATACTTGGGCCACTGTTAAATTGCTTCATTATATTACATACACTAATTTTCTTTTAAACTTTCAATCGCATTTAATACCACAGAATGAGAACCGCAACGGCACAAATGACCATTTAAAGCATTTTGAATTTCTTGAGACGATGGTTTTTTGTTTTTATCAAAAAGTGCTGTAATACTGATTATAATGCCGCTTGTGCAATAACCACATTGAGCTGCATTGAACTCTTTGAAAGCTTTTTGAACATTATTTAAGCCATCGTTGTTTTCAAGTCCTTCAATAGTTGTAATTTCACAATTTTGATAATCTTTAGCTAATAAATTACAAGAAAGTTTTTTTTCCCCATCTATTAATATAGCACAGCTTCCACATTGCTCGAGACCGCATCCAAGCTTTGTACCAGTTAAACCAAGTTCATCTCTAATTACATAAATTAGAGTTTTATCTTCAATTATGGAGATTTTTTTTAAATTACCATTTATTTTAAAGCTGCAATCAAGATAATTCATATAATTTTACTTCCATAATTAATTGACTATATTATTTTTATTTCTAAATTCATCTGTAAAAAGAATTATTTTACCAAAGTGACTGTTTTTATTCATAATTTCTAGTGCTTCTTTTGCTTTTGTTAAATGCATTGTTGAATAAATTACGTGCCTAATTTTTCCTGCTAAAACACTCGCCCAAAGATCTTTATTTGCCAATGTAGCTACCATTTCATTTTCTTCAAGAGACCTTGTTCTACCAGTAGTACCAACATAATGAAGTCTTCTTTTAGCATGAAGATCATAATTAAAATTTCCACTCATACCTGCAAGTCTTCCAATATTTATAACATGACCATGTGTTTTTGTTGCTTCCATATTTTTATTTACATAATCACCTGAGAGCATATCAATTAAAATATCTACTCCTTCTCCATTTGTTGCTTTTAAGACATCATCAAGCCAATTGTCACTTGAGGTATCTATAAGTACATTAGCGCCATATTCTTTTAGCTTATTTAATTTTTTTTTGTTTGTTGATGAGCCTAAAACTTTACTTGCTCCTAATGATTTTGCTATTTGAATCCCAATTAATCCTACGCCACTAGTTGCACCCTGAATAAAAACTGTTTGTCCTTTAACAAATTTTCCTTTGGTTACAATGGCGTCATGCATAGTTTGAAGACTGCCTTGAATTGAAGCTCCCTGCTCCCAAGAAATTTTATCATTATCAAATTTTACAATTCTTTTAAAATTAGCTACTGCATACTCAGCCCAACCAGAGCCTCCTCTACACATTACTTTATCACCAATATTAAAATTTTTGACAGATTTGCCTAATTCAACAATCTTACCTGCAAATTCTCCACCAATAATTTTATGTTCTCCGCCAGTGTGACCGAATGATTGACCTTGAGTTTCCAATAAATCAGATCTATTTAGGCCACATGTATAAACTTTTACTAAAACTTGATCAGATTTGATTTCAGGAATAGGAAGTTCTTTTATTTCTACTCCATTATTACTTAATGTGACTGCTATCATAAAATAAACCTTATTAAATTTTGTTTATCTTGCAGTCCAACCTCCATCTACTAATACACTTGATCCTGTCATTAAGGAAGACGCATCAGATGCTAGAAAAACAAATGGACCCATTAGATCTTTTACTTCTCCAAGTCTTCCTAATGGGATCATTCCAATTGTTGCTTTTCTAAAATCGTCATCTTTTAAAAAAGGTTCTGTCATAGGGGTTTGTATGAAGGTTGGACAAATAGTATTCACTCTAATTCCCTCAGGACCTAATTCAATGGCTAGAGACTTTGTAAATCCCTCAATAGCAAACTTACTTGTGCAATATGTGGTTCTATTAGGGCCACCTACATGTCCCATCTGAGATGAAACGTTAATTATTGAACCTTTGATATTAGCATCTAACATTTTTTTAACTACTAAGCTTGTAAGGTTAATAACTGATCTGACATTTAAAGACATAACGTAAACGAAATCTTCAATTTTTGTATCAATTAACTTTGCAGGCCTGTTAGTACCAGCGTTATTAATGAGAATGTCAAAGGGAGAATTACTATTTATGAAATTTGACACCTCATCTTCATCACTAACATCTAATACCTCATAGGAAGATTTATAGCCTAGATTATTAATATGTTTTGTTAGATCTTTTAATTCTGTTTCAGTTCTTGAAACTAGAGTAACATCAGCTCCAGATTCTGCTAAGGCTATGGAGGCGCCCATTCCAATGCCCCGACCAGCACCAGTAACTAAAGCTCTTTTACCATCAAGTCTAAAACTTGGTAATTTTGGATAATTCATGCTTTCTCCTATTCTGCAGCAGCATATGGCTCAATATTTCTTCCACCATACCTTCTTACTCTAACGTTAGCCTGCTCACCATGACCGGAAAAACCTTCCAGTGCACATAATCTTGAACAATATTCTCCAACAAGAGCTGAGGCCTCGTCAGTTAAAACTTTTTGATAGGTACAAGTTTTTAGAAATTTTCCAACCCATAATCCACCAGTATATCTTGCAGCTGTTTTAGTTGGTAAAGTATGGTTAGTCCCTATAACTTTATCTCCAAAAGCAACATTCGTTCTTGAACCTAAAAATAATGCACCGTAATTAGTCATATTTTTGTGAAAATAATCAGGATCTTCGGTCATTACTTGTACATGCTCAAATGCCAAATCATCTGCAACTTTAACCATTTCATCAATATTATCACAAACAATAACCTGACCGTATTCTTTCCATGAAACTTTAGCAATTTCAGCAGTTGGTAGAATTTCTAGCTGTCTCTCAACTTCTTTTAATGTTTCACGAGCAAGTTTTTCTGTGTCAGTTAACAAAATAGCCGGGCTAGTAGGTCCATGTTCTGCTTGACCTAATAGATCAATTGCACATATTTCGGGATCAGATGATTTATCGGCAATTATAAGTGTCTCTGTGGGACCTGCAAACAAGTCAATTCCAACTCTACCAAATAATTGACGCTTTGCCTCGGCAACAAACATATTACCAGGACCAACTAACATATCTACACCATTTATGGTTTCGGTGCCGATAGCCATTGCAGCTACTGCTTGTATTCCACCTAAACATAATATCTTATCTGCTCCACCCATATGCATAGCGGCCACAATAGCAGGATGAGGTTCTCCACCTTGCGGAGGTGCTGATGCTATAATATCTTTTACCCCAGCCACTTTAGCTGTTAAAACTGACATGTGTGCAGAAGCTACCATTGGGTATTTACCTCCAGGAACATAACAACCTACTGCATTCATTGGTATATTCTTATGCCCCAAAACTACACCTGGCATAGTTTCAACTTCTAAGTCTTTAATACATTCAAGTTGCTTTTTTGCAAAATTCCTTACTTGAGTTTGTGCAAATTTAATATCTTCAATATCTCTCTTAGATACCTTGCTTATTGCCGTTTCTATTTCTTCTTTACTTAAAATAAAATTGTCAGGTGAATAATTATCGAATTTAATTGAAAGCTCTCTAACTGCTTCATCACCTCTTTTAGCTACATCTTGTAGAATTTTTTCAACTGTTTGTCTAACCTCTGCATCCGCTTCTACAATTTCTTTCTCAGATTTTCCATTTTTTAACCACTTTGCCATTTATTCCTCACTAATTTTAAATTGTTATTTGATCCTATAATTTTTTTGGAATATTTCAATTAAGAAATCTTACCATTCCAGTATGTCAATGGTTCTAATTCACTTGA
>CACNWE010000019.1 GCA_902623995.1 uncultured SAR116 cluster alpha proteobacterium
TTTTTTTATAGAAGCTTTGGAGGATAAATTGTAAAATAAAGGTGTCTTAAAAGTAAGATTAACACCATAACTTTGGTAATCAGTTGAAGAGGTATTGAATGAAGATTCACTATCTTTACCAAAAAATTCTAACTTAAGTGTTGGCCTATTATCACTTTCTTTTAATGCAACATTTTTTTCAGCAATATTTTTTTTCAATTTAGCTACTATAATATCAAGGTTATTCTCTAAGGCTATTTTAACAGTTTTATTTTTTGTATCTGGAGGTGTGAAGTTTGAATTGGGTAAAGAAAATTTATTTGGTATTACTTTGAATTTTGTAATACTTTTAAATTTAGAAATTGCTTTTTCAAGATTTCCTTCAGATAAAATTAAATCATATTGTGCTTTTGCTAATTTAGATTGAGCTTCGGCCAGTGTGGTTGGTGTTACTGTACCAGCTTGTAATTTTAACTCTGTGGCATCAACATTTTCTTTAAATCTATCTAAACTTTTTTTTCTTAAACTAACTACAGATTGATTTGAATAAACATCTAAATAAGCTCTTATAGAATTCAAAATTATTTTTTGCTCAATAATATTTAAATTATATTGCTCAAGTTTAATATTTTCTTTTGCTATAGAAATTTTTTCATAAGCTTCTCCTCCATCGAATATATTTTTACTTAATGAGATTGTAGAGGTTGTTGTCTCATCATTTACAAATGTTCCTTGGGAATTACTATCTTTATTCTCAGATTTAAAGGTTGTCGTAAAAGAGTTTGTCCAGTCTTTAGAAGAACCAGATTCTTCTAAAGAATTTTTGGTAGCAGCTAATTTATAATTTTGGGCTTTTAATTCCAAACTATTTTTAAGTGCTACATGAATGGAATTTTCAAATAAAAAATCGGAACTAAGAACTTTTGAAGCATTTAAAAATAAAAAACAGAAAAATATTAAATAAAAAAATTTAATTCTTTTAAAAAATGAAATCATTGAAACCTCAAAAAATGCTAAATGAACATAAATATAATTTAATAGCGGATTGAAAATAAAATTCTAGTTAATAATTAAGTATTAACATGAAATTTTGAAACAAAATATTATTCTATATTTTTTTTTTTAATTGCTTGTATGCTTTTGAAGAGTTATAGAAGTAATCACCTAACTTCTGGCCCGATGGCAGAGTGGTGATGCAGCGGCCTGCAAAGCCGTAAACAGCGGTTCGATTCCGCTTCGGGCCTCCATTTATTAGATGTAATAAAAATGTTTAAGCAACAAGAAATCCCAATAAACAATGACTTAGTGTTAATTGGCGGTGGACATTCTCACATAATGCTAATTATGGAACTCTCAAAAAGACCTATTGAAGGAACCCGGATAACATTAATTAGTAATGAAATTGATACTCCTTATTCAGGTATGATTCCAGGTTTTATTGAAGGAATGTACACTTGGAGAGAAACTCACATAGACCTTTATAAACTTTGTTTCAAATTAAATATTAGATTTATACATTCAGAAGTTTTAGAAATTCTGGCAATTAATAAGGAAATTATTTTAAAAAACAGACCAAAAATAAAATTTGACGTACTTTCAATAAACACAGGCATACAAAGCAGCAATAAAACTATAAAAGGTGCTCTTAAATATTGTGTTTCCGTAAAACCAATCTCAAAATTATCTAATAATTTTTTAACTGAAATAAAAACAAATAATAATATTGCTTTTATTGGGGGAGGTCCTGCTTCAGTAGAATTAGCTTTAGGTTTGCAAAAACGTTTCAAAAATAAAAAATCTAATTTGAAAATAAGTATAATAACTGGCAAAAATGGACTATTATATTCTTTCCCAAATAAAACAAGAAAAGCAGCAAAACAAACTCTTCAAAATGCACAAATTAATGTGATTGAAAAAGTAGAAGTAATTGAAGTACAAAAAGATACATTGATTTTATCAGACAAAACTAAATTGAAAATTGATAAGTCAATTTTATCAACAAATGGTATGGCCCCAGAATGGATAAAAAAATCAGATATTATTTTAAATCGAAATAATTTTATTATTGTCAATAATAAATTTCAAACAAATTATAATTATGTTTTTGCTGCTGGTGACATAGTTGATTTTAACAATCAAAATTTAAGGAAATCTGGTGTTTATGCAGTAAAATCTGGAAAACCTCTAGCTAGAAGTATTAGAGGATTTATTGAAAAAAAAATACCTGTTCCTTATAAATTTAATAAAAATTATTTATCTATAATAGGATTATCAAATGGATTAGCCATTGCTACAAAATATAATTTCACATTTACTTCAAGCTTTAGTTTTCTTTTAAAAAAATTAATAGATCAAAAATTTGTAAAAAAATTCAATGATTTAAACACAGATAGTAGTAATATATTTAGAAATTTATTTAAAGTTTTTGAAGTTATTTTTCAAAAAAATAATGAAAATATAACTTCTTATCAAATGCAATGCAGAGGTTGTGCTGCAAAAGTAGATTTTAATTCTCTAAAAACAACTTTACACAAAGAAATAATTACAACGTCAGAAGATGCAATTAATATAAAAAATTATCCAAATTTGTATCAGAGTGTAGATATGATTAGCGCTATAGTATCTGATCCATATCTTTTAGGAAAAATTGCAGCTAATCATGCAATTAGCGATATTATTGCGGTCAATTCTAAGCTTATTTCAGCCCTAATGATTTTACAACTTCCATTTTCAAATTCTGAAATAAATTCAAGAGATTTAGAACAAGTCACCTCTGGTGCAAGAGAAGTTTTCAAGTTAGCTAATTGTTCTATAGGTGGTGGACATACTATGATTGGCAAAGATAAAGATCCAGTAATTGGTTTTTCTGTAATTGGCGAACAAAAAAATGTAAGTAATAAAACCCTTGGTAAATTAAAAGTAAATGATATTTTGATATTAACCGAAAGAATAGGATCTGGAATTATATTTGCAGGTATAAACAATGATATTATTGATAGTTACTACCAAATTGAAGTTCTTAACCAGATGTCACAAGGAAATATTAATTTCTCAAAAATTTTAGATAAATTGAAAATTTTGTCTATGACAGACATAACTGGCTTTGGACTAGCAAACCATCTATTAAACTTAATAAAAAGAGATGTTGGAAAGACTGGACTAACAATCTATCCAGATAAAATACCTATATTTAACGGTGTTACGGAAGCTTTATCAAAAAAAGTCAGATCTTCATTATTCGATAAAAATTTTAACACCGCACAAAAAGAATTAGTTTATGATAGAAATATAAAGTTAATTGATGAAATTTTGTATGATCCTCAAACTGTTGGAGGTTTAGCCTTTATAATTCCACAAGAAGAAAAAGTTAAACAATTTAAAATTTTAAAGGAAAACAAAATCAATTTTACTGAAATAGGATTTGTAAACAATTTAGATAATAAAATTAGAATAACGTAAAAAAATGGTAAAAAAGTATAAATCAATTAAAAATTGGGAAAGCAAAAACTTTGATACAATTATTGATGTAAGATCTCCATCAGAATTTGCTGATGACCATATTATAGGAGCTATCAATTGCCCTGTATTATCTGATCAAGAAAGAGAAAAAGTTGGTACCATTTATAAAAAAGAAAGTACCTTCAAAGCAAAAATAATAGGATCCTCACTTACTGCAAGAAATATTGCAGACCACATAGAAAAAAATTTTCTTGAACAAAAAGGTTCATGGCAACCATTGATTTATTGCTGGAGAGGTGGTCAGAGATCAAAAGCATTTTCAATTATTTTATCTGAAGTAGGATGGAGAACATGCCAATTAGATGGTGGATATAAAAAATATAGAAACACCGTTGTAAAATTTTTTGAAAACATAGGTTCCAAATTAAAAATAATTTTAATAAGTGGTAAAACTGGTTCTGCAAAAACTAAAATTTTACAAAATATTGATGAATTAGGTGGACAAATTTTAGATTTAGAGGGTTTAGCCAATCATAAAGGATCCTTATTAGGAAAAATTCCAGGCTTAAATCAACCTTCTCAAAAATTATTTGAAAGTAAATTATTTAATAAACTTAAACAACTTAACCTTAAAAAAAATATTTATGTTGAAGCAGAAAGCAGCAAAATTGGTAATGTTCATATACCTAAGTCAATTTGGGCAAAAATGATAATTTCACCTAGGGTTGAAATTGAAGCAGATCTAAAATTAAGAGCAAATTTTCTAGTTAAGGATTATGATTATATGTGTAATAACCCTGATCTAATTTATCCCTTACTTAGTGGTTTAAAAAAAAGACTGAGTAAACAGTTAATTGATAGTTGGAAAGATTTAATACTAAGGAGAAGTTGGGAAGAGCTTACTGAGAGTTTTTTACAAAACCATTATGACCCTTCTTACTCTTCTAATACAATTAAAAATGACCGAAAAATAATAAAACTCATAAATGCTAAATCTTTAAGTCATTCAGAAATTTCTAAAATAGCTAAAAAAATTTTAAAAAATAATTAATCTTCAACTCTTTGAATTGTTTTATTAAATTGTTGCATTTTACAATAATTAGATTAAAAACAAACAGATGAGTAATCGATATATTCCCCGGTAGCTCAGCGGTAGAGCAGACGACTGTTAATCGTCTGGCCGGCGGTTCGAATCCGTCCCGGGGAGCCATTTTTATCCCTAAATCATTGTTTCTGTTACACTTTTATATATATAATTATAAAGTCAGTTAAATTCAGCATCAGTTTTTCACCTATTAATATATTAGCAGTCATATTTTAAACAGAAAGTCCCAACCAATAACAAGTACCATTAAATTTAAAAATGCTATTATAGCAGGTGCGAGGTACCCTTCAGCGGATGTCTTTACGCCGTCAACAGAACCCCAATAACTATGGATAGTTTGAAAGCAAACAACAGCGCCAATACATGCCTGCACAAAACCATAGACAAATAGTAACCAAGCGCCTTCTATAGATGTCAGTAAAGCAATTGCTAGAGTGATTGCAAAGCCGGCAGCAAAAGTACCAACAAGTCTTGTCATAATTGCGCAGTCTTCACCAAAGCCATATTTTTCAATGTACTTGCGTGTTTGGAAAATACATTGATAAGCATAAACCATATTTCCTATTATTATCAGTACTATAAGTGAAAAAATTATCATATTAGTTTAAAATATAGTCTTTTCAATTTGGGGGCAGATTTTCCATAAAATTCATACACTTCCAAAGCATAACGCGTTAAAAAGAAAAATAACTTGGCTTAGTAAACAATTATTAATATAAACTTATTGAATTATTTGTAAATAAGTTGGTTTAAATTGTTAGATTAGTCTAAAAATTTAAATATATTTGTGTGTAATTATAGCTAAGGATAAAATTGAACATTAAACAGCATCGCTTATTTTTTTGATTGAAGTTTACTATTATACGTATTGTTCTAAAAGAACATATTTAACGTTAAGGTGATTGCATCATCATCCGATAGCTGCCCAAATGCAGACGTAGCTGTACGTGCATTATAAAATTGGCTGGTCAATTTGACACTGGTGACATCGTTAACCCGTCGCGATGCTTCCAAAGAAACAAAGGACTGATCCTTTTTACGATCTACTGATGCCAAAAATAAGAAATTACTATCTGCTATGTCGTTAAATATAAGCCTTATACCAGCAACACCAAATTGATTGGCTGCGGCCTGTGGGCGATCGTCATGTTGAATTTCACCAATCAAGCCAATATCCCATGTTGTCTCAAATGGTCCATAATAAGTATATTCAAAACCCGTAACGGCCGCCGTAAAATCATGCGTTCCAATTAAGCTGCTTTGGGTGCCATGAAGGCTTTCCCATTTGATCAATGTAACATTGCCCGTATATTGAGCTTCAAATCCAATTGATTTTTGTAAAGCGTAATATGGATTTAATGCACTTCCATTGCTGTTGAGAGACAAAATAGGATCACGAGCAGTGCCGTAAAAAATACTTCCTGCTAGATCCCAATCTCCAGCAAAGCTGGAAAGACGTACAGCAAAGTCGTCTGCATCCTTGCCATCTTTACGAGCATATTGAGCAGAACTGACTAGAACTCCATTACTTGGATGTGCGTCACTATCATTAAATGTTTTTTCTCGAAAGTTAGAAATATACCAAAGTTGCAAATCACCAATATCTAGATAGCGTTCAGCAGATATAGATGGTGCCCCAAGTTTACCTGATTTACCCTCATTTGCTGCTGCATCGGACTGATTAATAACATCAACAACATTTTTACTTTCTGCCTTACCCCAAAATTCTTGCCGATTTCCAAAAAATACATCAAATCCGGCAAAAGGACTGCGAAAATAAGCCTGTCGAGCTTCAGTAATCCGGCGACCACTATCTTTTTCATCCCAACGGAAAATTAATTCACCCACAATTCTACTTTCGTCAAAATCATGAAAGGCATCAATCTTAACTTCCGCTGAGCGCCCCTCTGAAGCCGTGCCTTTAGAGTGATCTGGATAAAAATCTAGCCGTGACGATAACGTGCCATTGACCTTGCTTGCAAAAGCTGGTTGTACTAACAAAATAAAAATTGCAAAGCTGCGAGCACAATACGTGATCATCGTGTCCGTTTCAATGCAGATTTTTCAAAATCACGTTGTGTCATACCAGTCCGAAACTTCCAATCGGCAAACAAAAGTTCAGTTTTCTTGCCTGTCTGATGATTAATCATAACCAAACGATTAGACCGCCAGAATTTATCTAGATATTGCTTATAATCTTCATATGTCAAGGTTTTTAAAAGTGCATCTTTACGGTCATAGAAGTCAATCTTATGAACGCGGTACTCAGACTTATCCATCCAAACGATCTGGCGCTTATAACCACTTTTGGGATCAACTGGATCATATTCTACAACAAAACAGTCAAGCCCATTCAACTCTTCATCACGCAGGAAATTATAAGTATATTTTTCAACTTCCTGACTCGCAATATCTTCATACGAAAATTCACTTCCCATAAAAGGACCTGCCTTATTTGATGAAGCGATACGCTTAACGCGTTTCAGAGCTGGCAAATATAGCCATTGGTCATCCGAGTCAGATTTTTTTGTATGTGATAGGAAAGCTGTGCCACGCACATCACCTGGACTGTCAAAGATCACCAGAGATTTGTCACCTTCGTTATCACCTTCAAACGTTCTATTACGGATAGCACGTTCAGTTGATTGACCATATTTGTCCATAAGAATCATTGTTATCTGTGCAGTTGAATCACCAAACCCCTTATCACGACTATCGGCTTCAATCGCAATCTCAAGTCCCTTTTCAGGCGAGGCAAATGTTATTGTTGTTATAATAGCACAGGCTAATGTGACAAACATGGTAATATTTGCAAATTTCATCATAGTCTCCTTGGACAACATCATGAACTTAAGCATTTTGTAATGCTTCTTTAGCACCTATTAAAGGTGCATTTTCTTTTTTATCCTTATCAAGGACAATCAGCAATGCAGGAAGTAAAGTCATGTCAGCAATCAAAGCTATGACAAGGGCTATACCTGTTAGCATTGCCATATTGCTATTTACGCCAAAGGTTGATTGGGCTAGAATACCAAAACCAGCTGTCAGTATCAAGGTTGTGACAACAAGTGCCGTTCCAACACCATTAAAAGCCGAAATGACAGCATCGTGCGCAGACAGTTTTAATTCGCGTCTAGCAATCTGATATTTGCTAAGAAAATGAACGCTATCGTCAACAACAACGCCTAGCGCCATACCCGCAACAACAGCGACAGCCATATTAACCTGCCCAACAAGCAAACCCCAAAGGCCAAAGGCGAGTGCTGCTGGCAGCAAATTAGGTATCAAACTGATGATTCCAAGACGGACATCACGTAAGGCAATCAGGATAACACCACTAATCAGAAAAACGGCAACAAGAGTTCCTAAAAGCATGCTTTGAATATTTCGTTCAGAAATATAGGCAAACATCACAGTAGGTCCGACTGCTGTCAGGTTAAAATCAAGCTTATCCGCAAGGTAGCTTTCAGCCCGTGCAATCCAGGCACGAAGTTCATTTGTTGTCATATCGTTAATCGTGACGATAACCTGTGTTGATGATTTGCTAATATCAAGTTGATTGTTCAAGTCTAAACCAAATGGCAAGGATAACTCATATAAAAGTAGATATTGGGCAGCAAGTTCCCGCGTATCAGGAACCTTATAAAAAGAAGGATCACCAGCATTTAGATCACGATTAAGGCGCTTAAAGGTATCCGAAATTGATTGAACATGAGTTACCACACGCTCATTTTGCGCCCAGGCAGTAAAATTAGATACTTTTTCAATAAAGGCTGGATCGCTAACACCATTCGATTCGCCAGAAGGTAAACTAAATTGTACCTGATTTACACCAGTTAGATTTCGACTGATCCAGTCGGTGTCCTGACGATACTGGACTGACTTGTCAAAATATTTAACAAAGTCATCATTAATTTCATTGAGTGGTATAAGCGATAAAACACTAACTGAGATAATGACACTAAAAGTTAGAACTGACTTATAACGCGATGCGATATAGACGCCAAGCTTGCCCATTTTATCATCAAGCTTTGCCAAAGTGGCTTTTGATTTCAGAGGCAAAAAGCTAATAAGAATAGGCAGTAGAACTATTGAATATATCCAGGCAGCCATTACTCCTATGGCTGTGATATTACCAAGGTCGTGAAACGGTGGAGAATCTGAAAAATTCATTGACAGAAAACCCAAAGCCGTTGTCAAACTGGTTAAAAAAATAGGTTTACCATTAACTCGTATACTATAAAGCAAACTGTCGCGTTGACTATGCCCTGCCCGCATCCGGTTGAACATACTCACCAATAAATGGATTGAGTCGGCAACAGCAAGGGTGGTAATAATAGTTGGTGCGCTGGCCGATGGCGGTGTCAAGCCAATGCCTATCCAGCCACCAGCGCCCATAGCTACAATGATACTTGGCACAACAACAAACAGCACTAAAAAAGTTGCCATTACCGATCTAAGTAATAAATAAGCAACGATCAAAATGACCAGATACATAGCCGGCACCAATGTTGCCATGTCCAACATTGATGATTCCAGAAACGCGTTATTTAGAAAAATAACACCCCCTAAACGAATTTTTACATCATGTTTGGCTTCTATCTTGGTTGCCATTTTACGTGCAGCAGCTGCCACAATTGCAACCTCGTCAGCGCTTTTGCCTGGCATCTGAATGGTTGCATTTACCGATGTCGCCCGATGTTGCTTATCATGAATTTTTCCTGCCAGAGCTGGCTCGGTCGTGCTAATATTATCAACTAAAGCTTGCTCATTAGCGCTCATTGACATTGCACCAGTATATAAATTCCTGACAATTAAATGATCACCTTCGACCTCGGTGTGCTGATAATTTGAAAGGCTATCAACTCGGATGGAAAAGGGAAGTTGCCACGCAATATCGGTTAATTCCTCAACAGCGGCTAGCACCTCAGGCGCGTTAGCTTTGCCTGAAATTGGATCAACAGCAAAGTTAACGTTATCAATCTTGGTATAAGTCTGCTGGATTTTTTCAAATGCTTTAAGTTGAGGGTTTTCTTTACCAAAGAACACTCTGTAATCATTGTCAAAGTAGAGAAATTGGGCTCCAGCGGCAGCAATCAAAGTTACAAATGTGATAAGACTCAAAACTAGAAATCTGAATTTAAGAATCCACTCTCCATACGAACTATTTTTCTGTGACATTGCAATAACCTTAAAAAAACAAACTAAGATGAAGGCGTATATAATAAACAATATTTAATAAATAAAGACTTTTTTAATAAAAGATATAGATGTAGTTGAATAAGTTAGAATTGCCAAATAAATAGGCAACAACCCCTTAACTAAAGGTCTATTTAAATCATTTCCTATTATTAAATAATGCTAAATTTAATTTCATTTATTTGTTTATCCTAAAATTATGAAACTCCTTTAAGACTGATAATATTCAACATTATATTAGAAATAGAAATAATTATCTATTAAGGTTGTAATGATGAAATGCTTTGATGCACCATTATTTACAAAGTTTTTCCCATGAATCTACAATTTCATGAAAGTTAACTTCCTTAAGATATTTAGAAATTAATTCAGGTTTGTTCATAAATTTATTATCAGCATAAAAAAGCAATAAACTTATTTCAGCTTCCAGTAATTTACACTCTGTTTCAAACTTATTACTATTAATATTATTGTTTTTTTCTGCATATGCAGAAAAATTGGAAAACAAAATAAATAAAAATATTAGAAAAAATTTCATTTTTAATTATACATTTCTAATTATAAGAATTTTAATGCAATATAACCTACAAATATATATCTTAGTACTTTCGAGAATGAAACTATAGTTATAAATATAATAAAAGGAACTCTAAATACACCTGCAACAATTGTTAATGGGTCTCCAATTATAGGAACCCAACAAAGAAATAAAGACCATTTACCATATTTTAAATACCATGAAGAAGCCTTATCCAATTGTTTCTTTGAAAAAGGAAACCAACTTTTTTTAATAAATTTTGTTATATATAATCCTAAGACCCAATTAACAATTGAACCTAATATATTACCAAGGCTTGCATAGAAAATTAGCAAAAACTGTGAATATTTTTCTAATAGAAAAAGAGTTGTTAATGTTATTTCAGAATGTCCAGGAAGTATTGTCGAAGACAAAAACGAAGAAATAAAAAGACTAGTATAAGCTTCTAACGAATTCATTATTTTAGCTTTTCTATTTTAACTACTAATTCTTCCCATTTTTTTTCTTCTTCAGTGATAAGATTTATCAAAGTATTTAATTCAATATTAACTTCCTGAATACGTTTTTGATTATTAGCTTCGTAAAAATTTTCAAGCAACATTTCATGTTCTAAAATACTTTTTTGTTTTTCATATTTTAAAATTTTGTTTTCACAATTTGTTAAACGTTTTTTTAAATCTTTAGCTTTAGATGTCTTAGATTGATTGTTAACAGTGTTTTTACTGCTAACTTCCTCATGTTTGCCTTTAATTGTATTATTATTTAGAACTATTTTTTTATATTCATGAATATCACCTAAAAATTCAGACACATTTCCATCTTTAATGATAAGAAGACGATCAACTAATCTTTCTAGTAGAAAAGCATCATGACTTACTAATATTAAAGATCCTGTATAATCATTTAAAGCCATTATAAGCGCTTCCCTACTCTCAATGTCTAAATGATTAGTAGGCTCGTCAAGAATTATTAAATCAGGCTTTTCAATAATAACTAATAGCAGCAATAATCTAGCTTTTTGTCCACCAGACAATCTTTTTACTTCGATATCCATTGTGTCTTGTGTAAAGCCAACTGAACCTAATCTAGCTCTAATCTTAGAAGGTACTTCATTATCAAGTTTTGAATATAAATGTTCAAAGGGTGTCTCATTTAGCCTTAATTCGTCTAATTGATGTTGTGCAAAATATCCAATTTTTAATTTGTTAGGATAATTTAGTTTTCCTTTCATTGAATTTAATCTTTTTGCTATTAATTTTGAAAAAGTAGACTTACCTTCTCCATTCACTCCTAAAAGGCCAATGCGATCATCTGGATCAATACTTAGATTGATATTTTTTAAAATTGGAATATTATTATATCCAACTGATGCCTGTTCAATAGTAATTAGTGGTGGAGAAAATTTTGTATTTTTTTCAAAATTGAAGGTAACAACTTTCTGATTTTCTTCAATTATAATTGGTTTCATTTTTTCTAAAATTTTAATTCTTGATTGAGCCTGTTTAGCCTTAGAAGCTTTAGCTTTAAAACGATCAATAAAGCTTTCCAAATGGGCTCTTTGAGCATCTTGTTTATTTTTTTGAGATATTTTTTGCTCTAACTGAACTCTTCTTTCGTTATCAAAAAAGTCATAATTACCATTATAAAAATTTAATTTTTTTTGTGATAAATGTAATATACTAGTTACTGATTTATTAAGTAAATTCCTATCATGAGAAATTACCAAAGCTGTGTTTTTAAATTTTTGTAAGTAATTTTCTAACCAAACAGAACCTTCAAAATCTAGATAGTTTGTGGGTTCATCAAGTAAAAGTAATTCTGGATTAGAAAACAATACACTTGCTAATGCAACACGCATTCTCCAACCACCGGAAAAACTAAAGCATGGTCTAATGAGATCTTCTTTACTAAACCCCAGACCATTTAAAATTGAAGATGCCCTAGCTTCAGCAGAGTATGCATTAATATCAGACAACCTATTGTGAATTTCGGCAATTCTGTTTGGATCTTTTTCTATTTGAGCATTGTGTAAAAGTTTTGACCTTTCAATATCAGCCTCTAAAACTGTTTCCAATAATGTCACTTCAGTTGATGGGGCTTCTTGAGAAACATAGCCAATCTTATAATTTTTTGGCACCTCAATCACTCCACCATCTAAAATAATTTCATTTAAAATTAATTTGAATAGAGTTGATTTTCCAGTTCCATTTCTTCCAACAACACCCACCTTATGTCCAGTAGGAACAAATCCGGACGCATTTTCAAAAAGTGGGACTCCCCCTATAGAGAAGTAAATATTTTTAAAATTAATCATTTTAAATTTTCTATATTAAATTAATATAGCTTTTGTATATATAATACTGATTATTAGTTAAGTAAAAATTTATGAAAAATAATATTAAAATTGATTTTGTTGACACTGTTGGAAATACACCACTAATTAAATTAAAAAAAGCTAGTGAAATTACTGGTTGTGAAATTTATGGAAAAGCAGAGTTTCTTAACCCAGGTTCATCTATAAAAGACAGAGCTGCCAAGGGTATTGTTTTAGATGCAATAGAAAAAAAACAATTATTGCCAGGAGGTATAATTGTTGAGGGAACTGCCGGCAACACAGGTATCGGCCTAGGACTAGTTGGAAATTCATTAGGCTATAAAACCTTGATTATTATGCCTGAAACACAAAGTCAGGAAAAAAAAGATGCTTTAAGATTGATTGGATGTGAATTAAAATTAGTTCCTGCTTTGCCCTATTCAAATCCTGGAAATTACATAAGACAATCACAACAAATCGCTGAAGATTTGTCCAAAACACATGAAAATGGAGTTCTTTGGGCCAATCAGTTTGATAATGTTGCAAATCAAATGTCTCATTATAACTCTACTGGACCTGAAATATGGGGGCAAACAGAAGGTAAAGTAGATGCTTTTACTTGTGCAGTTGGTACTGGTGGAACTTTATCTGGTACAGGATTGTTTTTAAAAGAAAAAAATAAAAATATTAAAATAGCTTTATCAGATCCTTTTGGGTCTGGTTTATACAATTATTATCAAAATGGAGAAATAAAAGCAGATGGAAACTCTATAACAGAGGGCATTGGTCAAGGTAGAATTACTAAAAATTTAGAAAATTGTCCTTTAGATTTATCTTTTAGAATAAGCGATAACGATGCGCTTACTATTATTTTTAATTTACTAAAAGATGAAGGTTTATTTCTTGGAGGTTCAAGTGGAATCAACGTAGCTGGAGCCATTCAATTAGCAAAAGAACTTGGTCCGGGACACACTATTGTAACGATTTTATGTGACTCTGGACAAAGATATCAATCTAAAATATGGAATCCTGAATTTTTAAAATCAAAGAATTTAGTAGTCCCTAATTGGCTGTAAATGGAGATAAAATTTGAAAAATACTTTATTCATAGAACCTAAAACACTAAAAAGTAAAATTAACAAGCCAAATGTAAAAATATTGGATGCTACATTTTTTCTTCCAGACTCTGTTTTAAATGCTGAGGAAGAATATAAAAAAGAACACATTCCAAGTTCAGTTTTTTTTGATATTAATAAGATTGCAGATCCAAAAAATTCTTTACCTCACATGATCCCATCAAAAGATCTTTTTTCAGATATGATGCAAAACCTTGGAATTAACAATGAAGATGAAATTATTATTTACGATAATTCACCATTGTTGTCTTCGGCTCGAGCATGGTTTTTACTTAGATATTTTGGTCATAAAAATATTTTAATCTTAAATGGTGGTTTAAAAAATTGGAAAAAAAGTAGTGGTCAGACAACAGTTAAAAAACCAATTATTTCTAAAGGTAACTTTATTAGTAAAATTAAAAACAAAGACTTAGTTGTAAACCTAGAGGAAATGATTTCTTTTTCAAAAAATAATTCAAAAGTGATTTTAGATGCAAGATCTTATGAAAGGTTTATTGGTGAAGCTAAAGAACCAAGACCGGGATTACAATCTGGTCATATTCCAAATTCAAAAAGTTTACCTTCATCTGAATTACTAACAAATGACGGTTTTCTAAAATCAATTGAAGAGATAGATAAGGTTTTTTCTAATAATAATATTGATAAATCAGGGGATATAATTGCTACATGTGGATCTGGAGTATCTGCATGTGTAATATCAGTCGCACTTTATTGTTTAGGTAAAGAGCACATTCCTATTTATGATGGCTCTTGGACAGAGTGGGCAACATCTGGACAAAAAATACACACTGGAAATTAGACTTAGGTCTAATGATTAAGAATTTGGCTTAAGAAAAGTTTGGTTCTATCATTTTTAGGATTATTGAAAAAATTCTTAGGGTCATTCTGCTCTATGATTTCCCCTTCATCCATGAAAATGACACTATCTGCAACTTTTTTAGCAAAACCCATTTCGTGAGTAACAACTAACATAGTCATTCCAGTTTGTGCTAATTCTATCATAGTATCTAGAACTTCTTTTATCATTTCTGGATCAAGGGCAGAAGTTGGCTCATCAAATAACATTATTTTTGGTTGCATACATAATGATCTTGCAATAGCAACTCTTTGTTGTTGACCTCCAGATAATTGTCCAGGATATTTTAGAGCTTGTTCTGGAATTTTCACTCTAGTTAATAATTCCATTGCTAATTCTTCAGCTTCTTTTTTTGGTAGTTTTTTAACCCAAATTGGAGCCAAAGTACAATTTTCAAGGACAGTCAAATGAGGAAACAAATTAAAGGATTGAAAAACCATCCCAACATCACTTCTTATGGCTTCAAGATTTTTCAAATCTCCGGTTAATTCAACATTATTTACAATAATATCACCTTTTTGATGAACTTCTAATCTGTTTATACATCTAATAAGTGTTGATTTTCCAGACCCAGATGGTCCACAAATAACTATTCTTTCTCCCTGGTTGACACCTAAAGTAATATTTTTAAGAACATGAAAGTTACCAAACCATTTATGCATTTCTTTTATTTGAATGACTGGTTTTAAAGATTTATTTTTATTTTTTTTCATCTTTTACTCACTTTTTATCAGTGTTTAATTTGTTTTCAAGCCACAATGAATAACGAGACATCGCAAAACAACTTACAAAAAAGAATAAGGCTACAAATAGATACGTTTCCGTAGACAAACCATTCCATTTAGTATCAGCAAGTGCTGCCCTGCCAATACCTAATGGATCTAGCAAGCCAATAACTACCACTAGAGTTGTATCTTTGTATAAACCTATAAATGTGTTTACGATACCAGGTATTGAAATTTTAAGTGCTTGTGGAAGAGTAATAAATCTTGTTTTTTGCCAATAATTCATTCCCAAAGCATCTGCTGCTTCATACTGACCCTTTGGAATAGCTTGTATACCACCTCTAATTACTTCAGCAATGTAAGCAGCAGAGAAAAAAGTAAACATAATTATAACTCTTACCAAAATACTAAAATTAGTTCCTGGTGGAAGAAAATAATTAAGCATGGAAGAAGCAACAAAAAGGAGTGTTATTAAGGGAACTCCTCTCATAAATTCAATGAAACAAACACTTAATGTTTTAACTACTGTCAGATTGGATTGTCTTCCTAATGCTAATAGAATTCCAAGAGGCAACGAACAAACAATACCGCAAACACCCAAAATGACTGTAAGCATGAAGCCACCAAAGAGACTATATTCAATTTTTTGAAGACCAAAATAACCACCCATAATTAATACGAACGCAAAAAATGGATAAAAAGCACTAAAATATAATAACCACTTTCTTTTTGGTATATCAGGATAAAGTAAAGGTGCAAATGCTAGAAACATAGTTAAAAATGTTATATCAATTCTCCACCTTTCTGCTTCAGGGTAGAACCCATACACAAACTGACCTACTCTTCTAGTTATTACTGCCCAACAAGCACCATCATCTATTTTTCTGCACGCAATTTTAGATTCAGCATCAAAAACGGCATTTAAAAAAAACCAACCTATAATCCCATCAATTAAATAATATAGAAGCACTACTGAAATAATTGTTAATGAGGAGTTGCTTATTGATGAAAATAGATTTTGTCTTATCCATCCATATAATCCAACTGTTCCAGGGGGTGGAGGAAGATCAGGATAGCTTCCTGGCTTATAAATCTTTTCACTCATCTTATCTTCCTACCAATTTTACTTTGCTATTATACCAGTTCATAAAAGCTGAAATGCTTAGTGAAACTGATAAATAAATTAACATTACAATAAGCATAGTTTCCATTTCTCTTCCAGTCTGATTGAGGGAAATGCCACCGAGTGTCGCCACGAGATCCATGTAACCTATAGCAATAGCTAACGAAGAGTTTTTAGTTAAATTTAAATACTGACTTGTTAATGGCGGAATTATTACTCTTCTAGCTTGAGGAAGTATAACTAAATTCATAACTTTTGAGGGTTTCAAACCTATTGATTCCGCAGCTTCAGTTTGACCTTTATCTATAGCTAAAATTCCTGCTCTAACTATTTCTGCAATAAAAGCAGCAGTATAAATCCCTAGTGCAAAAGTTAAAGCAGCTAATTCAGGACTCATATGCATACCACCTCTAAAATTGAAACCTTTTAATGCAGGGATTTCAAGTGATATTGGCATGCCAGAAAGAAAGAAAGCAATTAATGGCATAAAGCAAATTACTGAAAAATTAATCCAAAATACAGGATATTGAATACCAGTTAAATCTTGCTTTTTTTTGCAATACTTTGCAAAAAATATTGAAAATATTATTGCTACGACTAAAAACAAATAAATAAGCTCAATACCACTCTCAGCAAGTGGTTTTGGTATATAAAATCCTCTATTAGATAAAAATGTAACCTCACCTAAACTTATAGCTTTTCTAGGGTGAGGAAGAGTATTAATTATAATTCCGTGCCATAGAAGTATATGTAACAAAATTGGAACATTTCTTGTGAATTCAACATACCAATAAGCTATCTTACTAGCTAACCAATTTTTTGATAATCTTATAATACCAAGAGCAATACCTAACACAGTTGCTAAAATAATCCCAAAAAAAGCAACAAGGCCTGTGTTTAATAAACCAACAATACCTGCCCTCAAATGACTATCTCTACTATCGTAATCTATAAGATATTGGTTTATATCATATCCGGCTGGAATGAATAAAAACTCAAAACTTATATCTTTTCCAAGAGCTTCAAAGTTAGCATTCACATTCATTACTAACCAGGAAATGAACCATCCCAAAAAAAATAGAACAATGATTTGGACTATTATCTCTCTACTTTTTTCATTTCGCCAAATATTAGAAAAAAAAGTCATTAAACAGTCTTACATTTTTGGATAAAGGAAGGTTCACTGCGCCTATTAATATAGGCGCAATGAAAAATTATGTTTATTTTATTGGCGGTATATAGTGTAAACCACCATCTCTGTATAATGCATTCATGCCTCTTTTTATAGTAAGAGGAAAAAGATGCTTCTCGAAGCTTTCTTGATAATTTCCAACTTGACTTATAACATTAACAGCCCAATCAGCAGATAATCCAAGTTTTGATAAACCTTGCAAAGGATCCTTACCAAGTAATCTATTTATTTCCTTGTCTTTGTTATCCTTAGCAGCTAGTTCCTTAACATTCTTAGATGTAATACCTTTTTCTTCAGCTGCCATCATTGCTCTTAGCACCCAAGAAACTATGTCAGCCCATTGATCATCACCATGCCTAACTACTGGACCTAACGGCTCTTTTGAGACAATCTCAGGTAAAACCATGTGATCAGACGGGTTATCAAAACTCATCATTGTAGCATACAGCCCAGATGCATCTGTAGTGTAAACATCACATCTGCCTGCTTTATAAAGCTCTTGAGCCTCTGCATTGGTTTCAATAGGTACAGGGTTGTATTTTATGTTGTTACCCTTAAAATATTCAGCAAGATTTAATTCTGTAGTAGTACCAGTTTGAATACATACTGAAGCACCGTCTAATCCCTTAGCAGATTTTACACCTAAAGATTTTGGAACCATAAATCCTTGACCATCATAGTAATTTACACCAATGAATGTCTGGGATAAGTCCACATCTCTTGAAAAAGTCCAAGTTGTATTTCTAGATAAAATCTCACCTTCACCTGCAGCTAGTTTAGTAAATCGTGTTTTACCTGTAGCTGTTGTGTAATTGACCTTATCTGCATCGCCTAGTGTAGCTGCAGCAACTGCTCTACAAAAATCAACGTCAAATCCAGTCCAATTACCTTTATCGTCTGGTGCAGCAAAACCAGCTAAGCCTGTATTAATAATACAGTTTAACTTTCCTCTTGCTCTTACATCGTCTAATGTGCTTGCAAGTACAGAACCAGCAAACATAACTCCAGCAGTTACACCTGCTAAAAGCATTTTAGTTTTCATATCATTTCTCCACTAATAAAGTTTTCCATGTTAAACATGAATTTTGTAGTACTTTCGTTCTTATTTAGTATAGTTTCAAGATAAAAATAAAAAAATTTTTACTTTAAACTAAGAAGATTGATATTTTTTTATTTTTGAAAACTAAGAATTAGATTCAGAAAATAATAAATGAAAAAAAATCTTAAAAATTATAATACAGAGACAATAACCTCCCACTCAGGGAAAAATCCTTCTGAAAATCACGGAATCCCAGCTCCACCTTTATATAGAACTAGCACAATTTTAAGTCCTAAAATGGATAATTATAGAAATAGAACAAGAAAATATACCTATGGAAGAAATGGAACCCCTACTTCAGACTCACTAATTAGTGCAATTTCAGATCTTTATAAAGTTGAGGGATGTATATTAGCTCCTTCTGGAATGGGGGCAATTACAATTGGATTAATGTCAGTTTTAAAGGCAAAAGATCACATTTTGATTCCTGATTCTGTCTATGGTTCAGCAAGAAGATTTGTTCAAGAAGAATTTCCGAGACTAGACATAGAATTTGAATTTTATAATTCACGTGACCTCGATCACCTAGAAGCATTAATAAAAAATAATACAAAAGCTATATATATAGAAAGCCCTGGAACTTATACTTTCGAAATAATTGACATTAAAAGGGTTGTTAAAATTTGTAAAAAAAATAATTTAAAATCTTTGATAGATAACACCTGGGCAACTGCAATATATTTTAATCCATTCGATTTTGGAGTAGATATTGTAATAGAAGCAATTACAAAATACATCTCTGGTCATTCTGACATTATGATGGGTGTTGTTTTGGGTAATAACGAAGATTTGTTTGCACTTCAAAGATGGTCAAAAAATACAGGTAATTATGTAAGTCCTGATGATATTTATATGTCTTTAAGAGGTCTAAGAACTCTTCCTTTAAGATTAAAAAAATCATCACAAAATAGTTTAGAAATTGCTAAATTTTTAGAAACTAAAAACATAATAAAAAAAGTATTTCATCCTGCTCTTGAACAACACCCAGACCATGAACTCTGGAAGAGGGACTTCAAAGGTGCATCAGGACTATTTGCTATTGAATTTCATGATAATGTATATGAAGAAGCTATTGATATAATAGCTGATAATTGTAAAATTTTTGGAATTGGTTCTTCTTGGGGAGGTTACTCTAGTCTGTTATCCACAATGAATGTTTCAGAAAACAGAAATTTAAAATCCAGTTATGTTCCAACAGGTAACTATTTAAGAATTTATACAGGTAGTGAAGATACTGAGGACCTGATTGGAGATTTAAACGTTGGATTTGAGAAAATTTAAAAGGTAACCTCTTTATAATTAAATAAGCTGTTCTTCACCTAAAACAGTTGTTCTTCTCATATCCCTATTCTCTTTTAAATCGTCAAATGCTCTAGCTCTGTGCATGGTTTGTCTGTTATCCCAAATAATTAAGTCATTTTGAGACCATTTATGAACATATTTAAATTGTGTTTGAGTAGCATATTCAATTAAATCATCTATAAAACACATCGAGTCAGGTCTTATCCAATCTCTAATCTTTCCAATATGACTAGAAAGAAAGATTGTTTTTCTTTTAGTCAAATTGTTCATTCTAACAAGAGGTTGCTCAACAGGTGTAAAATTTTTAATTTCTTCTGAAGATAACTCTTTAGTCATATCAAAACCTAATCTTTGTCGTGAATAAATCAAAGAATGTTCACAAATCATATTTTTAATTTTTGTTTTAGTATTATTATCAAGACAATCATATGCATCTCTCATATCAGCAAATTCAGTATTACCTCCTTCTTTAGATATGTTCCTTGCAGATAACAGAGAGTATTTTGCTGGAATTTTTTTGAAAGAACTATCAGTATGCCATAGTCTATTTCCTAAATTAAATATCCTTCGTGGATCATTTTTTGTAAAAGGTTTGTTATTTTTATCTAGATTAGATACATCTGCTAAATCAGCAGACAATCTTCTATCTTTAGCTTTTGTAATGTTTGATTTTTTTCCCGATGCTTCTATTTCGCCAAAATATCTAGTAAATCTTACTTGTTCGTCATCATTGATATTTTGATTTTTAAATACTAATACAGATAATTTATTTATTGCTTCGTCAACTTTTTTTACTAGTTCATCATTTAATTCTTTTTTTAAATCAACCCCAGAGACAAATCCTACAAAGTTTGGAAAGTTTTCTCTTGTTTGTATTTTCATCTTAATCTCCTCCTAGATCCTAATGAAAAAAAATTAGTATTTATTTATAATTAATTATAAAATACGACTTGTAAAATTAAAAAAGAGGAATTTATGAGTTTAATCAGATTGAATGTTTTATTAACCCTTGTAATTTTATTATTCTTACTTCTAAGTGTTAAAACTTACGCTGTTCAAGAATTAAAAGGAGCTTGGTTTGAATGCGAGTTTTCTGGCAAAACAAGTAAACCAACTGATGATTGTAGTATGTTAGACAATGATGGGTTTATATTTAATGATAATATTGCTGCACATATCTCGGTTGTAGACAGTCAAGAACCAAATTGTAAAAAAAATAAATTTGGTCAATGTTTTCAAAGTGATTTAAAATTTGTAACAGTAAGGAAAGGCAGACGAGACAAAGTAGATTTTCAAAACGGAAAGCTGATCTTAACTTTTTTAGGTTGTGGACAAGTTTTTCATTTGAAGGATAAAATTAAATACGTAGAAGCTGCTCCTGACAAAAAAAAATGTTTTTGGGCTGGTAAAAAAGTCTTTTATCTAAAAAAATACAATGGAAAGTTAATATTTAAAAAATAGTGATGTAATAATATGTATATATTAAAACAAACAAATCTTCTTAAATTTGGATTAATTACTCTTGGAATAATAATTACTTTATTTTGTTTCTATGTGATTGTTGGCTTTTTAGGTATCCAATTTTTAATGGAACCTTATCAATATGGAACTTTTTTTGCCTGGGTAATTATTTTATTTAGTATTTTCTATAGGTTTACATTTTTACTTTTAACTATAGGTGTGTTTTTTGGGATCATTAATGTTTTAGAATGGCATTTGATATTTGCAATCTTGTTTACTTTGCCAAGTCTTCTATTTATTTTTCCAAAACAAATCCTTAATTTTAAAATGAAATCAAAAAATACAACAAAACCTCAAAAAGATAATTTTAATGAATTTTCAAATACAAATTTAAAACAGAGTATGAACAGATTTAAGAGTAAATCTCAAACAAGTGAGGTAATTGACGGCGAATATGAAGTTATAAAAGATAGCGAAAATAAAAAAAATTAGTCATTTAATTTGATATGAATTGATTGTTGTGAGTTAAGATCAAATGCAACCATACCTCCACTTGATGTAGATAAACCAGTAAAAGCTAAAATATTAACATAGTGTGTAACTAGTAAATATGGTCCGCCTGATTTATCAAAGCTATTAATTAAACTATTTAATTTTATTAATGTTAATTTTTTATCTGCATGTTTTTCGTAAAAGGAATTTAAACCTTCATGTGCTTCAAATTCTCCGATTTTCATATTTAAGGCAGTGTCTTTACACCTACACCAAAAACTTGAGTATATTTTTGAGAATTTAATACCTAATTTTTTCAAAGCATTACCAATCACTCTACTTTGGACTATACCAGCTTGATCAAGATTTCTTTGTGTTGAACAATCATTAACATTAAAATTTGGAGGATCTCCATTACCTGGAGCTAAAGCATGTCTTAAAAAAATAACTTTGTCCGTATCATGATTTTTAAGTTTTTCTAATGATATGAAACTTTCTTCAGAATATGAGTCAGTAATTAAAAAAAAAGAAAATAAAATCGTAAAAATTATCTTTTTCAACACCAATTATTTCCTATTTAGTTCATTAATTTGACTTTTTTACAGTTTCTCTTTTTATAATTAAAAATGAAGAAAATACAATTATAACAGTTCCTAAAAAGAATGTTGTTGAAATAACTTCATCAAAAATAAAAATACCAACCACTATTCCAATGGGAACTGATATATATCTTAAAGGAGCTAATAAACTGACTGGCGCCATCTTTAGACTGTAAGCTAAAAAAAACTGTTGAAAACTTGACATAATACCAATTAATACCAAAAACATAATCAATGAATTATTTTTTGGTAACTCAGTTTGATTAAACAAACAAATAAATAAAAATACGATCGTACCAATAACATTATACCAAAGAGCTGTAGTTGTTGGATGATCAGTTAAACTTAACTTTCTTACATAAATTGTCATCAAAGCCCCAAAAAATGGCGATAAAACACCTAACATAACACCAAAATTTTCCCATTCTTCTGAAAAAGGCTTCAGTATTAGTAAAACACCAATAAACCCGACTAAAGCTGTTATTTTTCTATACCAACCAACTACTTCTTTTATTACAATTGGTGCGAGTAAAGCAACAAATAAAGGCATTGTTTGAAGTAAAGTTGTCATTAAACTAAGATCTATAAATTGTAATGCTGCAAATAAACATCCAAATGACCCTAATCCAGTAAATATTCTAATTGCTAAAGTTGATTTAGATACAACGTAAAAAGCTTTTGATTTTCTTTGATAAATTGACGTAATTAAAAGTAGAGGTATGCAAAATAAATATCTAAAAAATAGAATCATAAATACAGATAATTCTACTGCAATAAACTTTACAATGCTTGCAATGGTTATTGTACAAATAACTTCGGCAATAGAAAAAGATATACCTAGTGATATTTCAGATTTTTTATTTATCAAAGACATCTAAATATAAAAATCTTAATTAGTAGAAAAAACTGGATTTAAATTCAAGATGTGACATCCCATAAGTAAAGTTAAAATATATTAAATTATTGTAGCTACTGATTTTTTTCCTTACATATCTGATTAAACTTGAAAACTAAAACCGTGAATTTAAAAAATTAAGTCAAATTTCAGAGAATTATTTTGATCAATAAGACACATAAATGGAACAGTGTTTGATACAGAGGATTATCTTCTACATATTTAAAAATTATTCAAAGCCATATTTCAACAAAACTTCTTCATAAACAGGATAGCTTAGACGTTCATTATTCCACTTTTTGAAAATATCGTAAATTTTTTGAAGTTTATTACCCTTTATTGTTTTTTTTACATTTTCAAAATGATCTTGTGCAATTTCAAATTTGCCTTCAAAGTGTGATGCTACTCCCGAATGTATTTCATAGAAAAATCTATTTTTGTGAGGCATTGGGCTCATCATTTTTAACGCATTTGCTCCATCTTTTACTATGTTGTAACATACTGCCAACATGTAGTTGTCCATAACAACAAGATTACCAGTATCTAATTCATGAGCTTTTAAACCCATATCCCAACAACCTCTATGAAACTGACATTGCTTTTTATTTATATTTTTAGCTTGTTCATCTGGCGAGGTAACATCATTTAAAGTGCATTCGCCTCCAAACGCAACATTTACTGCTAAATTACTTAACACACTTGGATCACCAGCATTTAAACTGAAGGCTTTTTCAGCTGTCACAAACATCGTTTCCCAGTTTTTTTTATGAAATTCAATCATTGTTTTGACTGTTAAGCCCTTTGGTGACTCTGGATCAATTATAAGAGCTTTGTTAATATATTTTACAGCATCTTCTAACAAAGCATTTACTTTGTCTTTGTTCCCTGAGGCATATAAGTTTCTTGTTCTTTCAGCTAACCAAATCCATGCATCAGCATAATTAGGATCTTTTTTGACTGATTCTTTTAAACATTCAATTGCTTTAGGTCTTAAACTTATTACAGTCTGAGAGTTCCTAGCCAAGTTTATACATTCATAAATTGATATATCATCTGTACTGGAGGAAGCAATTTTTTGATTTATATCTTTGGATAAGACAGCCCCTGCTCCAACTAGCTCATTTATAATTTGTTTTGTAATTTCATCTTGTAATTTAAATATGTTTTTACCTGTTAAGTCTCTGTCATACGTTTCTGACCAAATATTTGATATATTTTTGCCATCAATAAGATCAACTTTAACTCTTAGCATATTATCAATTTGCATGATGTTTCCATCGACTAAATAGGAAGCATTTGTAGATTTAGTAACTTCTTTAAGATCTTTAGGTATTTTTTTTAAATTTAATATATTCAATGACTTAGATGATTTAGTTAATTTTGATCCTAAGTCTTGGGATATCCCTAAAGCTAATAACTTTTCTTTTTTAGTATCACTTAGGCTTTTAAATGGCAGTATGACAATCTTACTACTATCTAATTTAGTTTCTGTATCCAACACTCCAGAGAATAACAATCCTATGAATACAGCAGCTATGGCACCCCCTATCATAGCTATTATCTTGGTATTCGATGATTGTGTCTTAAGCTTTCTCTTTTGTGATGGGTCTAAGAGCAAGTCATAAGCATGAAATTGGTTTTGCTTTACTTTCTGTATGCCTAAATCATTG
>CACNWE010000020.1 GCA_902623995.1 uncultured SAR116 cluster alpha proteobacterium
ATATAAAGACTATAAATTGACTTATCAGCAAGCTGGTGAAAGATGTGACGCATTAGCAAAACTTGTTAGAAATAAAAATTATGCTGACGGAAGTACAATCGCAGTTATGCTACCTAATATTCCAGTTATGTGGGAGTGTCATTTTGGTATACCGATGGCAACTAGTGTCTTGAACGCAATTAACACAAGACTTGATAGCTTCACCGTTCGATTTATTCTTGAACATGGAGAATCTAAAATGTTTATTTATGATTCTGAATATAGCCAAATAGTTGAGAAAGCTATAGAGAATTTAAAAAATCCTCCATTATTAATTGAATATGTTGATAAAATTGCTGGTAATCAAAGGTCTAGTTTTGCAAACAAATTTAACTGCTTTGACTTTGAGACAGAATTAGAAAAATTTATTGGTTTTAAATTTGAACACGTTTTGCCAACTGACGAGTGGAATTCAATCGCTTTGAATTACACCTCTGGAACTACAGGTAACCCAAAGGGAGTTGTTTATCACCATCGTGGAGCATATTTAAATGCCATTGGTAATACGCTTACATGGGACTTACCAATGCACCCTAAGTATTTATGGACACTTCCTATGTTTCATTGTAATGGATGGTGTTTTCCTTGGACTATCACTGAAAGAGCAGGCACACATGTTTGTTTGAGACAACCAGCTGGAGAATTAATTGTGGAGGCTTTTCAAAAACACAAAATAACTCATTTATGTGGAGCTCCAATTGTAATGCAAATGGTAGCGGATTATTTATTACAAAATAAAATATCTCTTAAATCAAAAATTAAAATGATGACTGCTGGTGCCCCTCCTCCAGAGGCTGTTCTTAGTAAAATGGAGAGCTGTGGTATTGACGTCATTCATGTTTATGGTCTTACAGAAATTTATGGGCCCGCCGTTGTATGCGCATGGCATCCAGAGTGGAACCAATATGACACCTCTGAACAGGCTAAATTAAAAGCAAGGCAAGGTGTTGTTTACTCTGTACAAGAAAATATGAAAATTGTAGATCCAGAAACTAAAAAAGAACTTCCAAAGGATGGAATATCATTAGGTGAAGTTTTTATAAGAGGTAATATAACAATGAAAGGTTACCTTAAAAATAAAAAAGCGACTGATGAAGCTTTTGAAGGTGGTTGGTTTCACACAGGTGACTTAGGTGTTTGGTATGATGATGGATATATACAACTTAAGGATAGATCAAAGGACATAATTATATCTGGAGGAGAAAATATTTCCTCAATTGAGGTAGAGGACGCTATATATAAACATCCGGATGTTATTGCAGTAGCAGTTGTCGCAAAAGAAGACGAAAAATGGGGTGAGACACCTTGTGCATTTGTAGAATTAAGTGAAGAATCTTTAATCGGAGAAAATGAGTTAAGAGATCATTGTAAATCTCTATTAGCTGGATTTAAAGTGCCAAGATATTTTAATTTTGTTGAGCTTCCGAAAACAAGCACAGGAAAAATACAAAAATTTAAACTAAGAGAACAAGCAAAACTTGTTTGATTTAACTTACTTTTTTTAAATTCTGGTTATTTAGAATTTTATCAAAAGATTTATCCCATTTTTCTTCAGCAATTTTTATATGTTTTTCTTTAACGTGACCATACCCTTTTATTGATAAAGGTATATCAAGAAATTCGATAATTTTTTTATAATTATTATCATTTAAAATTTCAGATATTTTATTAATAGTAGTGATAGTTTTTTGAGCCAAAGCACGTTCTTTTTTTCTTTCTGAGGTATATCCAAATATATCTAATTTTGTTCCTCTTAGAAATTTAAGATAAGACAATACTTTGAAAACTTTATATACCCAATGACCAAACCTTCTTTTAAGTAGATGACCTGTTTCAGGATCTTTTTTAGAGAACAAAGGTGGTGCTAGATAATATTCTAATTTCGCGTTTTTATTTTCATTTAAAAAGGTTTGGGCAAAATTCCCGCTAGTATGTAATCTAGCAACTTCGTATTCATCTTTATATCTCATAGCCCTAAATAAAGTAAGAGCAACTTTTCTGGATAGAGGTAATTCTTTTTCTGAATTCTTGATTTGATTTTCTTTTTCAATTACTTTTTTTACATTAGCAAGAAAAATTTTGGAGTACTCTTTGTTTTGATATTTTTCAAGTATGTCAGAAAAATTATCAACATATTTATCTATTGATATAATTTCAGACTTTTTTGAGTTTAAGCCAGCTAAGTTAAATACTGATTGTGGTTGTTCGCACAATAATCGTCCCCAATTGAAAGCTCTTAGGTTTTGTTCAATAGCCACTCCATTGAGTTCTATAGCTTTTTGTAGAGAATCAATATCTATCGGAAGAAGTTCTTTTTGAGCGGCTATTCCTAACATCATTATATTTGCAGAAACTGTATCGCCAACTAAAGCTTCAGCTAAGTTGGATATATCAATAAAGTCTATATTTTCAGTTTGAAGATGATTTTCTAAATGCTTTTTTAATAAGCTATCATCGACAACTGTACCTATGTGAACACCAGCAACTCCAACTGGCTCTACTCTTCCATTAATTATGGCATGTGTTTTTAAAGGATTCAATGTTCTGGTAATAGAAGGAGAAACTGACACAACAGAGTCACATCCTAAAAGCACGTCGGCTGTTTCGTTTGGAAGTCTTGCAGATCTATCATAAAGTGATTTTTCTTTTCCAATTCTGATTTGACTAGTTACGGCTCCATTTTTTTGGGCTAATCCAGTAAAATTCATTGATTGTGCAAATAATCTATCAATTCGAGCAGCCATAACTATTATGGCAGCGACAGTAGAGACACCTGTGCCACCTATGCCTGCCATTATTATATTTTGAATATTATTTAATTTTTTCTTAGGTTTTTTTAAGTCATTTATTATCTCTGGAATATCTGGGAACTTCTTTTTTTCTTTGATTGAAATGCTACCAGCTTGCACACCTATGAAACTTGGACAAAATCCTTTTTTACAAGAATAATCCTTATTACAAACACTTTGATCAATTTGTCTTTTAATTCCTTCTAAATGTTCAAAAGGTTTTACAGCTACGCAATTTGATTTTTCAGCACAGTCTCCACATCCTTCACAAACATCAGGATTAATATACATTTTAATATCTCGATCTTGAACATATCCCCTTTTTCGTCTTCTTCGAAGTTCTGTTGCACAAGTTTGCACATAAATTATTGCTGTAACTCCTGAGATTTCTCTTACTTCTTTTTGGATATTTATAAGTTCATCTCTATGAAATATTCCAACTTTGTCTGCAAATAACTTAGTTTCTTTGAACTGTTCTGGTTCATCTGATACAACATAAATTTTTTTAACACCTTCTGCTACAAGTTGTTTAGAAATTGCCCATGGAGTTGCTCCACCAATGGCCTTTTGACCACCAGTCATTGCTACTGCATCATTGTAAAGAATTTTAAATGTTATGTTAACATTTGCTGAAACGGCTGCTCTTATTGCCAAAGAACCAGAGTGAGCATATGTTCCGTCTCCAATATTTTGAAATGTATGTTTATGATTTGAAAATGGAGCTCTTCCTATCCAATGACCACCTTCACCACCCATTTGACTGAAATTAGTTAATTTTTCAGGATGGAGAAAATATCCAATAGAGTGGCATCCAATGCCAATACCGACAACTTCTTCATCTGGTGTCTTTGTTCCTGAGTTGTGGGGACATCCTGCACAATACCAAGGTGTTCTTGAAACAACTGGTGGCAAATTTCCACCAATTGCTTCTGATTTTGTTTTGGGAATATCAATGCTTATCGAAGAATGGATAGCTTTTTTTAGCAAACAATCTGCGATAATATCACTGGATAATTCTGATATCTTCGGAACTAACTCCTCTTTAGAGGAAGCATCTAACTTTCCAGATAATCGAGGTCTTGATTTGGAATTAAAAAGAATATGAGCAACTTGTTCTTCTACAATACTAGCTTTTTCTTCTATAACTAAAATTTCTTCAAAGTTTTTACAAAAATTAATTATTTCTTGGTCTATTAATGGCCAGGGAATTTTGCATGCAAATAGACCAATACCACTCCTTTCAGGATCTTTAATGCCAATTTTATCTAAAGCATCTATAGTTTCTGTAGTAGCTTTTCCAACAGAAATTATACCCAATATTTTTTTTGTTGGATTAAATATCACATTATTAATTTTGTTTTGTTTAATAAAATCCTTAGACGCAGGTATTCTTCTTTTAATTAGCGCTGCTTCTCTATCTAAAGCTGGGTCATGTCTATTGACATGAACATTAATTGGATTTTCCAACTTGGATGAAATAGGTCTTAATTTCCCGAGGTCAATCACAGAATTTGAATCAGCTGTATCACTTGTAATTTTGAGTGCAACACATACGCCTGCATGACGTGACAAGGCAAAAGCTTGCAGACCCATTGGTATAACTTCATCTACATTTGCTGGATAAAAAACTGGAATACCTGCAGAAATAAGAGATTGCTCTGATTGATATGCAATAGTAGAACTTTTTCCAATTGGATCATCTGCAACTGCTAATACCATGCCACCTTTCATTGAAACACCACCCATGTTTGCGTGTCTTAAAGCATCCATAGATCTATCTAAACCTGGCCCTTTCCCATACCACATTGAAAAAACACCATCTATTTGGGGTCTGTCGTATAAACCGAGCATTTGGGTTCCCCAAGCTGCAGTGGCAGCTAATTCTTCATTAACAGCTGGTTGAAAAATTATATTATGTTTTTTTAGATGTGTTTTTGATCTTCCAAGTTCTAAATCAAGTGTTCCAAGTGGTGAACCTGGGTAACCACTGACATAACCATGAGTTACTAATCCATTATCCTTGTCAAGTTTTGCTTGTTCAATTAAAAGACGCACTAATGCTTGAACACCATTCATAAGCGCTAAATCATTGTCCTTAGTAAAACAATCGTCTAATCTAATATTATCAATGTAATTCAATTCTAACTCTATGAAGTTTTGTTTATATATAATTTAAATAATTAAAAAGATTTTAACAAGTAGTAAGAATAATTTTAGGAAAGGTGATTATTTTTTATGCTTCAAAAATTGAATAATTTTGACGAGCTATGTTCAACTTTTAAATGGAATATTCCAGAATTTTACAACATAGCATCCGATACCGTTGACCAGGATATTTATCAAAATAGGGTAGCATTAATTAATTTTTTAAAAGACGGCAAGATAGAGGAATGGTTTTTTGTTGATATAAAAAGATATGCAAACAAACTTGCTAATGTTTTTGATCATTTTCATCTTGAGGCCAACGCAAGGGTTGGTATTATCTTAGGTCAATGTCCTGAAACTGCAATTGCACATATGGCTTGCTTCAAGTCTGGAAAAATTTCAATACCTTTATTTAATTTATTTGGAACAGATGCATTACATTATCGTTTGTTTAATTCTAGAGCATCCTTGGTAATTTGCGATAATATTGGCTTAAATAAAATTTTTGAAATTAAAGATAGATTACCAGATTTAAAAAAAATAATTTGCATAGATAGTAATGACGAAAAAAATAATGTTTTTAATTTTAAAAAGTTAATCGAAAAAGCTTCAGATAGTTATTCTACAAAAAAAACAAAAGCATCAGATCCCGCATTAATAATTTATACCTCTGGAACAACAGGTGGGCCTAAAGGTGCTTTGCTTCCTCATAGATCGTTGTTAGGACATATACCAGGAGTAGAAATTCCTCATGAGTTTTTATCATCATCTGAACCGGTTACAGATTTATTTTGGACACCAGCTGACTGGGCATGGATAGGTGGATTGTTTGATGTACTTCTTCCAGCATGGCACTTTGGTATTCCTGTAGTCAGTTATAGATCTCAAAAATTTGATCCTGAATTTACTTTCGATTTGATATCTAAGCTTGAAATAAAAAATACTTTCTTGCCACCTACTGCATTAAAAATGATGAAATCATTTAATCCATCTAAAACAGTAAAAAATTTGAAATTAAGAACTGTTGGTTCAGGTGGTGAAGCTCTAGGAGAAGATTTGCTAGAGTGGGGCAAAGAAATTTTAGGGGTTGGCATTAATGAATTTTATGGTCAAACAGAATGCAATTTAACAGTCTCAAATTGTGGTGCGATTATGCCAACTAAACAAGGCTCTATCGGCAAACCCGTTCCCGGACACGAAGTTAGGATAGTTAACTGTAAGGGAGAACTTATTAAAGAACCTGGTTTAGACGGAGAAATTATAGTTAAATCTGATACCCCTGTATCTTTTTTAAAATATTGGGAAAATGACGCGGCAACAAAAGCAAAGGTTAAGAATGGTTGGCTCCATACTGGTGATTTTGCTTATAAGGATGAGGAAGGTTATTTTTATTTTAAAGGTAGAGAAGATGACATTATAAATACCTCAGGTTATAGGGTTGGACCAAGTGAAGTAGAAGACGCTATTCTTTCTCACCCTGATGTGAGTATGGTTGCGGTAATTGGGGTTCCGGATAAATTAAGAGGTCAAATCATTAAGGCCTTTATTGTGACGGGTAATCATAAAAATGTTTTAACACAAAATGATAAATTAAAACAATCTATACAAAATCATGTTAAATTAAGGTTGGCTGCTCATGAATATCCGCGACTTATAGAGTTTGTTTATCAATTACCTTTGACAACTACAGGAAAAATAATCCGTAAAGATTTAAGAGAAAATAATTAATATTTTAAAATTAATTTTACGGACTCTCAAATGTGTTTATCTTTAATATTTTTTTATAAGGTAAATTTATATTTTTAAGGTTTAAGAAATAAGCTATAATAATGTGAATTATTTAAAGGAATTTCAATGAGTGAAAATTACAAATTTGACACCCTATCTTTACATGCTGGACATATTCCTGATAAGGAAACTGGTTCACGTGCTGTACCAATTTATCAGACAACATCTTACGTTTTCAATAGTACAGAAGAAGCAGCGTCTTTATATAATATGGAAGTTGGTGGACATTTATATACTAGAATATCAAATCCTACAGTTGCAGCACTCGAGCAAAGGTTAGCAGCTCTTGAAGGTGGAGCAAGTGCACTTGCATGTTCAAGTGGAATGGCTGCAATGCATCTTGTGGTTTCTGCAATTTGTAGTAGTGGGGATCATATTGTCGCATCAAGTAAAATGTATGGAGCTAATATTAATCTGCTTCAGCATACTATGCCACGTTTTGGTGTAAAAACTGATTTTGTTAATCCTAACGATCCAGAAGCAATTAACAGAGCAATAAAACCAAATACAAAATTAGTATTTGGAGAAGTTATTGGTAACCCAGGATTAGATATCATGGATGTTCCAGAAATTGCTAAAATATGTAATTCAAAAAATATTCCTCTAGTATTAGACGCTACTTTTAATACTCCATATTTAATGCAACCATTTAAACATGGAGCTAACATTATTGTTCATTCACTTACTAAATGGTTAGGTGGTCATGGTATTGCGATAGGAGGCGCTGTTGTAAATGGTGGTAATTTTGATTGGGGAGATAAAGATAAGTTTCCTACAATTTCAGGACCACATTTTGCTCTAGGTGGTATAAGTTTTTGGGAAGAGTTTGGTCCATCTGCTTTAATAGCAAAAATAAGAGCAGAAGGTATGTACAATTTTGGACCTTCTTTATCCCCGACTAATGCATTTCATTTAATGCAAGGAATTGAAACGCTACCTTTGAGGATGAAAAAACATATTGAAAATACTCACTCTATATTAGATTTTTTAGTAAATCATGAAATGGTAGAATGGGTAAAACATCCAGATTTAGAGACACATCCTGACCATGAAGTAGCAAAAAGAATATTACCGAAAGGATCTGGGTCAATCGTTGCTTTCGGTATTAAAGGTGGACGTGAAGCAGGAAAAGCATTTATTGAATCTGTACAATTAGCTTCACATTTAGCAAATGTTGGTGATGCTAAGACACTACTTATTCATCCAGGGAGTACAACTCACTCTCATTTGAGTTCAGAGGCTATGAAAGAGGGTGGATTAACGGATGACATGATAAGATTATCAGTTGGATTAGAAGATATTAATGACATAAAAAAAGACTTTGAAAGAGGTTTCAAGGCTGTAAAAAAGCTTAACAAATAGGAATATCATGATCATTAATTTCAAAGATGCTAAGACCTATATAGGCACAGGTGGTAAAAGTTTAGATAATACTAAAAAGACATTGTGTTTTTTACACGGGTCCGGTCAAAATCATTTGAGTTTCGTTCAGCAGGCTCGTTTTTTTGCTTATAAAGGGTATTCTGTAATTGTGCCCGATATGCCGGCCCATGGATTTTCTGATGGCAATCCCTGCAAATCAATAAAAGAAAATGCAGAATGGATAAATGACCTACTAGTTGATCTAAAACTTAACGACGTGGTTGTTATCGGACATTCTCAAGGATGTTTGGTTGCTTTAGAATTGAATAGGATTTTGAAAAGTTCTTTAGAAGCACTAATATTTGTTGCGGGATCAAATGAAATTCCAGTTAATCAGTTCTTATTAGATCTTTCAAAAGAAAAGCCACAAAAAGCTTGTCAAATGATGGTGACTTGGGGACATGGAATTGATGGTGACATGTCAATTAATAAATGGCCAGGACATTCCCATTATGGAGAAGGTAATAATATAATGTGTATGAACAAACCAACAGCTTTAAAGTATGATTTACACTCTTGTAATGATTACTCAGACGGAATAGATGCTGCAAAAAATATCAAAGTTCCTGCATTGGCTGTTTTAGCAAAAAATGATCAAATGACACCATTAAAATCAGGCTTAAAATTTGTAGAACTTATAAAAAATTGTGAAACTCACATTCTTGATTGCGGTCATTTTCTTCCATCTGAAAGGCCTATGGAATTAAACTCAATAATAAATTCTTTTCTTTCAAAATTAAAATAATTTTCAAATAGGGATTTTGTAGATTAAATGAACGAAAAAAATAACTTCTTATTTAATAAAACTGAAAATCCAGATCATTGGAAAATTTCTGAAATTATCCTAGATCAATGTACAAAATATCCAAAAAGAGAAATTATCGAATTTATAAATGGTCCAAAATGGACTTTCCATGACCTAAAAATTAAATCTTTAGAAAAAGCTCAAATTTTAAAAGAATTGAGTTTAAATGAAGGTGACAATTTAACAGTTTTAATAGAAGACCCAAAAGAATTCATATTATATTGGATAGCATGCAGTTTTATTGGAGTTATGTTTGTAGCTATCAATACTGCTATAAAAGGCAATGTATTATTACACCAAATAAAGACATCTAAATCAAAAAATGTTCTTGTTGAAGATCAATTTTATCATGAAGTAAAAAGCTTAGTTAATCTTCATAAATTAGAAGTTGAAATATTAAATTGTAAAGTTTTAAAAAACAAAGAACTTTTGAATGAAGACGAAATTATTTTAGGCAAATTAAGTGACAACGTTTGTACTATGTTTACAAGTGGAACATCAGGTCCCTCTAAAGGAGTTATGATGCCCAACGCACATTGCGTTCTGTTTGCTATTGGAACAATTGAAAATTATAACTTAAAAGATTATCACATATTTTACATCTCATTACCTTTATTCCATGCTAATGGATTATTTATGCAACTATTAGCGTGTATTATGACTGGTGCAAAAGCAGTTATAAGAACTAGATTCTCAGCCTCAAATTGGCTTAATGATATTAGAAATTATAACATAACTCATACTAATATGTTAGGTGCTATAGCCGCGTTTATTGTTGCACAACCTTTTACTAAATATGATAAAGATCATAATTTAGAAGTAATTGGTTCAGCTCCATTGCCAAGTGAACCTGAAAAAATTTTTAGAAATAGATTTGGTGTAAAATATGTATTACCACTTTATGGCATGACAGAAGTTAATATTCCAATATATGGTTTAAAAAATGAAATGGGTAATGGTAGATGTGGAAAACTATATGAAAAATATTTTGAGGTTGAAATAAGGGATCCTGAGAAAGATACACCTGTTAATAACGGCTTGGTTGGTGAAATAGTTGTGAGACCAAAACAACCATATGGTTTTATGTCTGGTTATTTAGGAATGCCAGAGAAAACTGTAGAGAGTTGGAGAAATTTCTGGTTTCATACTGGTGACGCAGGGATTAGAGAAAAGTCCGGTCACTTTGTATTTGTGGATAGAATTAAGGATTGCATAAGGAAAAGAGGTGAAAATATTTCGTCATATGAAGTTGAACAAGCTTTTTTAGAAATTCCATTTATTACAGAAGCAGCTGCATATGCAATTTCAGCTGATGGAGGTGAGGGAATGGAAGATGAAGTAATGGTAGCCTTGATGACTGATAATAAAACCAATATAGATTTTGATGAATTAGTTGAAAAAACAAAAATAAACTTAGCCAAGTTTGCCATACCCAAATATATAAGAGTAATGAAAGAGTTTCCAAAAACACAAACAGGTAAGATCCAAAAAAACAAGCTAAGAGAAGAAGGGGTTACGATAGATACTTGGCAAAATAAAAATATTTAATTATCATAATTAAAATAAAAATATGAAGGGGTCAGAATGGCTAATAATAAATTTCAAGGTTGCTGGCCTGTGGCTCCAACACCTTTTAAAGACAATGGTGAGCTCGACATAGAGGGCATGAAAAGAGTTCTAGATTGCATGCTGGATCAAAATGTTGATGGTATTTGTATATTAGCGAATTACTCCGAACAGTTTTTGTTATCAGATGATGAAAGAGAGATTTTAACTAGACTATGTATTGAACACGTATCTGGTAGAGTTCCTGTAATTACAACTGTGAGTCATTTCTCAACAGATATTGCACTTTCACGTGCTAAATTAGTGAAAGAACTTGGTGGCGAAATGCTTATGATGATGCCCCCATATCATGGCGCCCTAATGAGGGGAACTTCTCAACAAACATTTGAACAATTTGCAAAAGTAGGTGAAGCAGGCGTAACCATTATGGTTCAAGACGCACCATTATCGGGAGCTGATTTGCCTGTTCCTCTTTTAATTAAAATGGCTAAAGAAATAGAAACAGTAAAATGTTTTAAAATTGAGTGTGCACAGGCGGCTTCTAAACTACGAAAACTTGTAGTTGAAGGTGGTGATGCTATTGAAGGGCCATTTGACGGTGAAGAAGGAATAACATTGTTTGCTGATTTAGAAGCTGGTGCAACTGGCAATATGAGTTCAGCAATGATACCAGACTTAATTAGACCAGTTGTTTTAGACTATTTGGACGGAGAATTTGATAAATCTGAAGATAAATATAATAATATTTTACCTGTAATTAATTATGAAAATAGGCAATGTGGGTTTAGGGCAACTAAAGTCATTATGAAAGAAGGAGGCGTTATTAATTCAGATTTTTGTAGACATCCAATTCCGCCTTTAGAAGAACAAACAAAGGCAGGATTAATAAAATTAATTAAGAAATATGATCCAATTGCATTAAGCTGGGGAAAATGAAATTTAAAATACTTATAAAATAATATTGGAGGAACTATTGCCTTACACTTTAGATGATTTAGTCCAAGATATTAGAGAAATAATTAATACTGAAAAAATGCCAGATGGCTCAGACAAAATTTGTTATTTTGTTTCAAAAGCCCTAATGGATCAAAATTTTATAACTGACAATCTTCCTGATAGAGCAAATGGTGAATTACCCAGGCAAATACTTTATGAAGATAAAGACACAGGTTTTTGTGTTTGTGGTCATGTCCATGATAATGAAGCGATAGGAAGCCCTCACGACCATGGAACAAGCTGGGCTATTTATGGACAAGCCTCTGGCGAAACAGAAATGACTGATTGGGAAATTGTTGAAAAAAATAATTCAGATGACGTTGTAAATGTTAAACTAAAAAAAACATATATTATGAAAGCAGGTGATGTGCATTTTTATGATGTAGGGCATGTCCATTCACCAGTTAGAAAGCATCCTGTTAGATTATTAAGGATTGAAGGGGCTAACTTGGATAATATAAAAAGATCTAATATTAGAGTAATTACCTAAAATATCCCCTTTCTTCTTCATCCATTTTTTTTATTAAATCCGTTTCCCACTTTAAGTAATTTTTTGCGTGTTCTTTGTTTCCTTGATGACGAAGGTATGTATGAAAATTGAAATCAATAAATTTTTCATCCACTTCAACTTCTGTTGTATCAACATAATCTAAATAATTTTCAATGTCTGTTTCATTCCAATGATATACTTGAACTACATACCTTGGATCTTTTTCTTGAAGATCACTTACAATTAGACTTGCTTTAGATAAATCATTGCTTACTAGAATGATAGATTTAACATTGTGCGGCACCTCGTTTGTTATTATCAATCTATTAGTCCAAACTGACTTCTTTATTCTTTTTTTGCAATAATCAACGCTGTTTCGAATGTCAAATATAGGAATATTTTTTAAAGTTTTTAAATTCTCTAATTTAATTAAATTTATGGGGCTAGTTTTAAAGTTTATATTATGTATGAGATTTATATTTTTAATTTTTTTAGGGCTTTCATTTATAACATAACAATGATAGTTCATTTTCTTTAACCATAATGCTGTCATACCTGCTCTTACTAGATCACCATCATCAAACAAAATTACATGTGATTTTAATACGCCTATATATTTATCAGTAGCTTGTACTAATTGACCACCGGGTACGTTTCTTAATTTAGATAATATATTTTTTTGATTTGAGTTTGTTCTTACATCAAAAACATATGAAGTTATGTTCTTATCATTAATGAGTTTTTGGGCTTGATTAAAATCAACGATTTCAACTTTATTTTCTAATAAGTTTATTATCTTTTCTCTAAGCTCATAAATTTTTTCATTCTTTGGTGTTTTGTCCAAAAATTTTGTTTTTCTGTGATCTAATTTTAAATTAGCTAAAAACCATCCTTGTGTACCATTCTCTAATGCATAAACTTTATTTTTAATACCAAAACTTATCAGTGCCTGAGCGCCAATAATTGATCTTGTTCGGCCCGCGCAATTAATTATAATTTCAGTATCTGAACTTTTTATTAATTCAGAAATTCTATAGGGTATTTCAGCATTTGGGCAACAGATACTTCCAGGTATACTCATCTTGTTATATTCATCAAACGGTCTGCCATCTAATATAATGATATCTTTCTTTTCTTTTTGTTTCTGAGATAATTGAGATGATGTTATGGATGGTGTATTAAATTTTTGTTCAACTAATTCCCCGAAACTTTTACTAGGCACATTAATTCCGTCAAACAGATGAAAGTTAGACTTTTTCCAACCATCAACGCCATTTTTTAAAATAAAAATATTTATATATTTTAAATTTTTCGCTAGTTTATAAATTATTTCTGAAATTCCGTCATTATTATCAAACAACACTATTCGTACATTTTTGTTAGGTAATAGCTTTTCAACATTTATTTCAAATTCACTAAATGGAATTGAAATAGAAAACAATGGATGACCTGCAGTGTGTTGAGCTGTCTCTCTAACATCAATAAAAGCTAATTCTTTTTCATCTGAAATCCAACTTTTTACTGTTTTGGCTTCTACAAAATTATTCATCAAATAACACAACCATTGATTTAAATTTAATAATTTAAAAAATTAATATATGTTTTTTGATAAGGATAGTCAAAATGGGGGATATCATGAAAGACTACAATGTGGGAGATTTGGTTTCGGAGTTTTTGCATCAAATAGATGTTAAGGATGTTTTTGGTGTGGTCTCTGTGCATAATATACCAATGCTAGATGCAATTGGTAGAAGGAATCATATTAGAATGATCCCTGCAAGAGGTGAAATGGGAGCTGGCCATATGGCTGATGGTTATGCTAGAGCACATAATGGACTTGGTGTTGTATTTACAAGTACCGGCCCTGGTGCAGCTAATGTTGCGGGTGCAATTGTTGAATCTCGTTTTGCTGGTTCGTCTGTTTTGCACTTTACAGGCCAAACTGCAACAGAAAATTTAGATAAAAATCAAGGTACAGTCCATGACGTCCCTAATCAATTAGGCATGCTTAGTTCAATTTCTAAAGAGGCCATTAGAATTGATGATGAAGATGAGGCTTTAGAAAAATTAATCTATGCATGTAAGATTGCACTTACATCTCCAAAAGGACCAGTTTCAATTGAGATACCTATAGATATTCAAAGAAAAAAAATCAAAAGACCTGCTTTGTTAGACACTATTAGTTTACCTCATATAAATGGTGAATTAGGTGATGCAAAATCTCTAGATAAAATAGAAAATTATATAAAGTCTTCAAAGAGAAAAATTATATGGGTAGGAAATGGAGCTAAGTTCGCAACTGAAGAAGTTAATCTTTTCATTAAAATGGGCTTTGCAGTAGTAACAAGCACTCAAGGTAGAGGAGTGGTTTCAGAAACAAATAAAATGTGTTTGGGAGCTTTCAATGCAGTCCCTTTAATAGAGGAGTTTTATAAAACATTAGATTTAATGCTTGTAGTAGGGAGTAGATTAAGAGGTCATGAGACTAGAGATATGTCATTAGAGTTACCAAAGAATTTAGTACAAATTGATATAGATCCAAGCGCTAAAAATAGAACTTACAAAACAAATCAGTTTCATTGTGGAGATGCTAAAAAGGTTCTGGCCGAATTAGCTAAAAGATTAGACGGTAAGATTTCTGTAGATAATGAGTGGATAGATGAGGTTAGTGATTTAAAAAATCGAATTTATTTTGATTATAAAAACATGTTAGGTGCGTATAAAGATTTTCCAGAAATAATAAGAAATATTCTCCCAAAAGACGGAAAGTGGGTTAGAGACGTCACTATTTCAAACAGTATGTGGGGCAACCGAATGATGTATATAAATGATCCTACTGAAAATATTTATCCTGTTGGAGCGGCAATTGGGCCTGGGATGGCTTTGGCTATTGGAGCCTCAATTGCTAGTGAGGGAAAAAAAACAATAGCAATGTGTGGGGATGGAGGGTTTATGCTCAATGTTCCAGATTTGTGGACTGCTTCTGAAACCAATTGTGATGTTGTATTTTTAGTGATGAATGACAACGGTTATGGTGTTATAAAACACATACAAGATAGTATGTATGCTGGAAGAAAGTTTTTTGCAGATTTAATGGTACCAAATTTTGAAGATTTAGCAAAAGCAGCCAAAATGAAATATAAGAAAATAGACTATGCAAAAGATTTAGAAAAGGCACTTAAGAAGGCTGTAAATTTTGATGGTCCGGTATTAGTAGAGGTAAATGTAGCATCAGTTGGAGAAATGCCTCGTTACTTTGCCCCTCCTCCTCACGCTCTTAAAAAATAAAATGTTTGAGTTTCCTGAGTCAATCTCAAACTTAACAGCATATTTTTTAATTTTTGCCAGTATGGCTACGTCATTTATTACTTCAGCTTTTGGAATTGGAGGAGGAGCAATTTTATTAGGATTATTAGCTGTCAAACTTCCACCTGTAGCATTATTGCCAATACATGGAATTGTTCAAGTAGGTTCTAACCTTGGAAGAACAATAATTTTTTTCAAAGACATTAAAAAGGAAACTTTAATTCCATTTACTATTGGGACTATTATTGGTTCTATAATTGGAGGTTCCATTTTTATTCAAATAAATGCGTGGTTGCTTCAGTTATCAATATCTTTATTTATATTATGGTCAGTATACGGCAAAATTCCAATTATAGGATCAGAACAAATAACAATTGGTGGTGCGTTCTCAGGTTTTATGACAATGTTTTTTGGAGCATCGGGAACCTTGGTAGCAGGAATGGTGAAAACACTAAATCTTGAACCAGTAAGACATCTAGCAACACATTCAGCATTAATGTCTATACAACATTTAATTAAGGCAGTGGTATTTGGATTTGTTGGTTTTGCTTACTTAGAATATTTTTTACTTATTTTTTTAATGATAATAAGTGGATTTGCAGGAACTTTTTTAGGAAAAAAAATTTTAGTAAAATATGGAAGTAAATATTTTAAAATTATTTTAAATGCAACTCTTACAACTATTGCAATATACCTTCTTTGGAATGCAATTATTATTAGTAAAATTTTAGATTAATTTAATCTTTTTGCTTAGTTATCCAAGAAAAAATCATAGGTCCACATAAACCTAAAAAGGCAAATACTAAAAACATAAGTGCAAGTGGTTGAGTAAGTATCATCCACCACGCTCCATCAAACATTTTAAGAGAATGTTGTAAATTTGTTTCTACCATCTCTCCTAAAATAAGACCGACAGCAATTGGAGCAACTGAAAAACCATGTCTTCTTGCAAAAAAACCAATAACTCCGAAAATCAATGCTAACCAAACATCTAAAAGTTGTCCTTGAAAAGCATATGCACCAATCACTGATAAAGCAAAAACAATAGGCCACAAAATCTGTGTTGGAACTAGTGATACTCTAGCAAATAACTTAGCAGCATAAAGGCCCATCAACATAAACATTACATTTGCAACAAACATTGAACCGAAGATTTGATAAACTTTTTCTACTTGCTCAGTAAACAAGTAAACACCAGGTCTCAACCCATGAACCATAAGTCCAACAAGTATTATTGCAGTTGTCCCACTACCAGGTATACCAAGAACCATTGTAGGAACCATAGCTCCACCAGTTGCTGCATTGTTTGCAGCCTCCGCGCCAGCAATGCCTTCAATAGAACCTTTACCAAATTCTTTCTTATTTTTTGACCATCTTCTTGCTTCTGAATAACCTATCATTGATGCAACAGTTGCACCTTCAGCTGGTAAGACACCTATAAATGTTCCAATACCACAAGATCTAAGTATTGTTTTCCAAATCTTTTTATAATCCTCTAAGGTTGGAAGTTTTACAGCTTTCATGCTTACTGTCTTGATGATCTTATCAACAGTTTTAGACTGAACTAAAAGTTCAGATATAGCAAAAAGACCAATAAATATTGGAACAAAGTGCAAACCTTCGTACAATTCATAATTACCAAACATAAATCTTTCTATGCCGGTAACACGTTCAGCACCTATAGTTGAAAGCCAAACTCCAAATATTCCGCCAATAAGATTTTTCACAGCACCACCCGCACTAATACTTGCTAGCATTGATAATCCAAAAACTGTTAAAGCAAAATATTCTGGTGATCTAAACTCGTAAGCAACCCTTGCCAATAATGGAGCAGCAAAACATAAAATTAGAACAGAAAATATACCTCCAACTGTACTTGAAATTACCGCAATACCAAGAGCCCTACCTGCTTCACCTTTTTGTGCTAATGGATATCCATCAAAAGTAGTAGCTGCTGCTGCAGAAGTGCCAGGAGTATTGATCAAAATTGCCGTAATTGATCCTGCGAACGTGGCAGAAACATAAATAGTAGCTAGAACGGCAATAGCATGAACAGGATCCATAGTTAATGTAAATGGAAGGAGTAACGCAGCGCCAGTTGTTGCACCTAATCCTGGGAGTACACCAATTATAACTCCTAATATTGTAGTTGCAAAGATCAATCCTAATAAATATGGATCAACTACAACTGATGCCATTGCAGATATTGCTTGCTCAAACATAAATATCTTTCCTAACCATAGTACAAATTCATTAATATACCCCTTGGAAATCTGATTTTTAAAACATAGTCAAATAATAAAAAAACCAACCCAGGAGTTATTGTGGCGGTCAAAAAAGCAACCCAAATCCTTCTCTCACCCCATAAAATACTCATTAAAAAAATTACAACAAAAATTCCAATAAACATATCTGTATAAACAGTTAACAAATAAAATAGCAGAAATAAAAACATACTTCCCCAAGTATGATATTTCTCTAAAGCTACAGGCTTTGGATTGTTTTTATAAAATTGAAAACTCAAAATTCCGATTAAAATCAGTTTCAAAATCATCAAAAATATTGGGAATGATCTAGCCTGCATGCTATCACCAACAATCATTTCAGGTGACGTATCAAGCTGTAAGGCAATTGCAATAACTGCAAGCGAAAAAATGGATAATATTAATGGAACTAAATAGATATTTTTCATAATTTTTATAAAAGACCCCTCATAATTGAGAGGTCTTTATCTTCTTTTTCTATTTTTATTTTAATAAGCCCATTTCTTTTAAGGCAGGACCAAACTCACCCACCATAAATGCAATTTGCTTACCCCATGGACCTGATGGCTGTGGTGATGTACTATCCAATCCTGAGTTAGCTAGGTAAGCCTGATACATTGAATGTTTCATAGCTTTTTGAATACCTTTTTCCATTTCAGCAACTCTAGCCTTATCTACACCAGCATGTGTTACAAATCCTCTAGTTGTAGATAAAACAAGGTCAATGCCCAATTCTTTAGCTGTCTTAGCTTTTGGAATTGGAGCCATACCGTTTTCTGCTAAAATAACAAGTGGACAAATATCTCCAGCTTCAACAGGTGCTGCAGCTTCTGATAAGTTTAATGTTCCTACATCAACTTCGCCAGCAACTAGTCTTGTAGCTAATTCTCCACCACCTTTGTAAGGAATGTATTTTGGCATTTTTTGGCCAAGTCTCTTAGCCCATAAAAAGACAGTTATATGGTCAATAGTGCCAGTGTGTGTGCCACCAAAAGTAATTTTATCGCCTTTTTTCATACCAGCAACAAAATCTTCAGGTGTCTTATAAGGACTTTTCTTACAATTAACCATTAAAATTTGTGGATCATTAGTACCTCTTGAAATTGGTGCCATATCCTCAACTTTTAACTTTGTTTTACCCATTGCCATTGTGATTGCATGACCAACAGTAAATGTTAAAATAGTGTTGCCATCGGCAGGTCTTGTCATAAAGTAGTTCATTGCAGCTGCACCACCGCCACCTCTTTTATTAACAACAACCATATCTTGCTTAAGAGTTCTTCTTGAACGAAGCATCATCATTCTTGAGTTGACGTCGGTTCCTCCGCCAGCTCCCGCATGAGTAACAACTTCAATCGCAGGCTTTTTTGAAGCTAGAGTAGGAGTAGTAGTGAAAGCAATAGCTGATACTATTGCAGCCAGACTAGTTCCAACTTTAAAAAGTGTTTTAGATTTAATCATTTATTTTCCTCCGTAATGATTATCCAGCTAATGCTGGCTTGAAATACCATTAAAATAGTATTGTCTTGAGTAATTAAATACTCAACCCCATTCAACATTATAGCAACTTAGAAATTTCAAATTACTTACTAAATGAATAGTTTGATTATTACGAATTAAAATTACGAGTCAAGCACTACAATAAGTTAAATGATGAATTTGTTAATAGTTAAATGATGAATTTAATTATTAGGTTTATCTTGAAAGTTTGAGATCATATTATTTCTATAAAGCTCAATAATTTCTGTTCTTGTAGGATCAGAATTTTCTTCTTTCATGAAAACTTTAGAAATGTTTGGTGTAGCTGTAGCTAATTGAAAAATTACAGAAAATATTGATAACGGTTCCAAATTTAACTCCTTAGAATTAGATTAAATTTGCAATTGATATGCCATACATACTCTTAGAGAAAATAAAAAAATCAAAATAAAGCTTGTAACGCATTGAAAATTTAAAAATTAATTTTAAATAATTATATGTAATTACAACTAAAAAATTGCTAACAATGCCTGACTATAACATCATAAATAAATACAATGCTTTCAATATTAATGTTCCGAGCTCTATGTTAGATTGGATGAGATCCAATCATGCTGGAGAAACAGGTGCAGTTTGGATTTATATGGGTGCCAAATGTATATTTTGGAATAAAAATATTCAAAATATGACTAAAGAACATTATGAAACTGAAAAAAATCACCTAATTGTGATGAGTCACATAGTACCTAAAAATAGTCAAAGTAAACTCTTAATTTTATGGAGAATATTAGGATTTGGTTTAGGATTTTTTTCTGCATTATTGGGCTATAGATTTTTTTGTGTAACAATTCAATCAGTGGAAACTTTTGTCGAAGAACATTACCAAGAACAAATTGATTTTTTGTATAAAAACTCTACTTCTTTTGAACTACTAAGAGTGTTAGAAAAGTGTTGTGATGAGGAAGTAGAACATCAAATTGATGCAAAATTCCAAAAGGGAAATGAAAAGAATACTGGTTTTGAAAGATTTTGGTCAAATTTAATTGGATCTGGTTCTAGTCTTGCAGTAAATATTTCAAAACAATATTAGGTTTAATTATGAAATTAACTAAAGTTTTTTATGATGGAAAATGTGGGCTATGTAGTAAAGAAATTAATTATTACAAAAGAATAGCTCCTAAAAATATTTTTGAATGGCATGATATAGCTTCAAATCCGGAAAAATTGAAGGAACTTCACGTTTCCCAATATGACGCATTGATGTATTTACACGCGACCGACCAAAAATCTAATTTAAAAATTGGTGTAGATGCCTTCATTCTAATATGGGCACAACTTAAGTATTGGAAAATCTTATCTATTTTAGTAAAAACTCCTGTCGTATACTCAATTGCTAAAATCACTTATAAATTATTTGCAAATTACAGATTTAAAAGACTTACACATTGTCAAATGGCAAGCCAGAAAGTTATATAGTAAAAAATGCTTAGATGGATTAAAAATTTCAAATCAAAAAAAAATTGTGTTTACGTAAAAAAAGAAACTCGATTAGAGCAGATGAAAAAAAATCCCTACAAAAGAGTTGATAGTGAAAATATGACAGATATTGAAAAAATGGATCAAGGTTTTAATGGAAAAACTTTCACTATTAATGGTATTGAAATAGATTTTTAACCGTATCAACAAAAAATTTTATACTTTGCCTTTACGTAAATTGTTATATACTCCTGATTCTTATTTAAAGGATTATTAGGGGATTAGACATGAAAAAGTTTACTACAACATTGGCGGCTCTGATGATATTGGGGTCCACATCATCATTTGCAGACGGTCATAAGGTAAAAGTTGGTATGATAACCACATTATCAGGTGGTGGTTCAGGTTTAGGCATTGATGTAAGAGATGGCTTTATGCTGGCTGTAAAAGGTAATAAAAATATATCCGTAATTACTAAAGATGATCAGCGCAAACCTGACATTGCAGTTCAATTAGCTGACAAAATGATACAATCTGACAAAGTAGATGTGTTAACAGGTATAATTTGGTCAAATTTAGCAATGGCTGTTGTGCCTGCCACTGTAAATCAAGGTAAATTTTACTTGTCACCAAATGCTGGTCCATCAAAATTAGCTGGTAAAGGATGTCATAAGAATTATTTTAACGTTGCCTGGCAAAATGATAATTTACATGAAGCAGCAGGAGGTTATGCTAACTCTGCTGGATTTAAAAATTCATTTATACTAGCTCCAAACTATCCTGCTGGTAAGGATGCATTAACTGGTTATAAAAGATATTTTAAAGGAAGCTTAGCTGGTGAAATTTATACAAAACTAGGTCAAAAAGATTATGCAGCAGAAATTGCACAAATAAGAGCATCAGGCGCTGATAGTGTATTCTTTTTTCTACCAGGTGGCATGGGCATTGGATTTATGAAACAATTCTCACAATCTGGAATAAAACTTCCTGTAGTTGGCCCAGCTTTTTCATTTGATCAAGGTATTCTTAAAGCTGTAGGTGATGCAGCACTTGGTGTTAAAAACACTTCTCAGTGGTCAAAAGATATTGACAATGATGCAAACAAAAAATTTGTTAAAGATTTTCAATCTGAATACGGCAGACTACCATCTTTGTATGCATCTCAAGGTTATGATACTGGTAAGCTTTTAATTTCGGCAATGTCAAAAGCTAAAGTTAAAGATAAGGATCAATTTAGAGATGCTCTCAGAAAAGCTGATTTTTCGTCAACAAGAGGTAAATTTAGTTTTGATAAAAATCATCATCCTATTCAGGATATTTATGTTCGTGAAGTAATTAAGGAAGGTAAAATTCTTACTAATAAGATTGTTTCAGTTGGATTAAAGGATCATTCAAACGCTTATGTTTCTGAATGTAAAATGTAAAAATTTAATAGGTGATTTCTAATTTAGAAATCACCTAATTCTAAATTTTTTAAATGACATCTATACTATTTTTTGAACAATTACTAAACGGCATACAATTTGGAACTATGTTGTTTCTTATGTCTGCTGGACTAACTCTTATTTTTGGAGTAATGGGTCTAATTAATTTGGCTCATGGATCTTTTTATATGATTGGAGCTTTTAGTGCTGCTTTGATAGCAAGTCTTACGGGCTCTTTTTGGCTTGCATTATTGGCAAGTTTGTCAGGTGCTGCGATTGCAGGAGTATTGATTGAAATTTTTATCATTAGACGTCTATATAGAAGAGACCATTTAGATCAAGTTTTAGCAACATTTGCATTAATATTGCTGTTATCTGAAGGTGTTAGATGGTGTTTTGGAGCTTTTCCCTTATATTTAGATATTCCAGAAAATCTTAATGGTACTTTGCCGATTTTAGATGATATAATTTACTCCAAATATCGATTATTTATAATATTTATGGGTCTTTTGATAGCCGCTGGGCTATACATTCTCATAACAAAAACACGTTTAGGTGTTCGAATAAGAGCAGGTCAAAATGATCGCCAAATGATATCAGCACTTGGTATTGATATATCAAAACTTTATACGATTGTATTTGCATTGGGGGCTTCCTTAGCTGGTTTGGCTGGAGCGATGATAGGAGCCATTCAATCAGTTGAAGTTGGAATGGGTGAGCCTATTTTAATTTTAGCGTTTGTAGTAATAGTAATTGGAGGAATAGGTTCAATAAAAGGGGCATTAATTGGATCTATTTTAGTAGGTGTTACTGACACAATTGGTAGAATTTTTTTACCGGAATTTCTAAAGGTTTTTATGGAGCCAGCTAGTGCAACCTCTGTTGGTTCCTCAATAGGTTCAATGTTAATATATATATTAATGGCTTTAATACTTATAATAAAGCCATCTGGATTATTTGGAAAAACTTAAAATGATTATTGAAAAAGTTTTTAATAAGTGGATTTTGCTTTTTCTTTTTACAATTCCAGTTTTTGGGTTTGTTTTTGAAGAGCCTTATTACATAACTTTAACTACAAAAGTTGTCATTCTTGGTATAGCCGGTATAGGATTAAATTTAGCACTTGGTTATTGTGGCTTAATTTCTTTTGGTCATGCCGCTTTTTTTGGATTAGGTGGTTATGTAACAGGAATACTATCTTTTCATGCTTTTAACTCAGAATTAATGTTTAGTTGGCCTTTTGTCTCCTCTGGTAGTTCTGATATGTTAGTAATTTGGCCAATAGTAATATTGTCAAGTGCATTTTTAGCTCTAATTATTGGTTTATTATCACTAAGAACTACAGGTGTTTACTTTATAATGATTACCCTTGCATTTGCTCAAATGTTATACTTTTTTGCAATTAGCTGGCCAAACTATGGAGGTGAAGATGGGTTATCTATATATATGAGAAATTCGTTACCAATAGTTAACACAATGGACCCATTGACCTTTTATTTTATATGTCTTTTTTGGTTGTTAGTAGTAATTTTTATTTCTGCTAAACTAATAAATTCTTCTTTTGGTATGGCATTTCAGGCTATTAAGCAAAATGAAGAGAGAGTAAAATCTGTTGGTATTGAAACTTTTAAAGTTAAGTTACTAGTTTTTATTATTTCAGGAACAATTACTGGATTAGCGGGGTCCTTATATACTGACTTAAACAGGTTCATAAGTCCTTCTGTTCTTAATTGGCAGATGTCTGGAGAAATAATGATATTTGTAATTCTTGGAGGAATTGCAAGGCTCTATGGGCCTATTGTTGGTGCAGCTTTCTTTATTGTTTTAGAACAAACGTTAGGAGGTTATACAGAAAATTGGCAGTTTTGGTTGGGATTAATTCTTATTTTAGAAATATTATATGTACGCACAGGTATTTTAAGTTTGTTTGAAAAAAAATTTAAATATGAAAAATAAAATCTTAAATATTAAAAACTTATCAAAATCATATGGCGCTTTTAAAGTTACCGATGAAATTACAATAGACCTTCATTTTGACGAAATACATGCTTTAATTGGACCTAATGGAGCAGGAAAATCAACATTAATTAAACAAATAGTTGGAAGCGTAAAACATGATATAGGTTCGATCATCTTGGATCAAGAAGACATAACTGATTTAACTGATGTTGAAAGAGCTAAAATTGGAATTTCAAGAACATTCCAAGTTTCTTCTATTATTCCTCAGTTTAGCGCAATAGATAACATAGTTTTATCTCTATTAGACAAATCAAGTAAAACATTTCAATTGTTCAAAAGTATAAGGAATAATAAAGATTTGTATTCAAATGCCAAAAAAATTCTTAAGGAAATTGAACTATTAGAAAAAAGTGACATTTCAGCATCTGACTTAAGCCATGGTGATAGAAGAAAACTCGAAGTTGGCCTAGCTTTAGCTATGGATCCAAAAGTTTTTTTGTTTGATGAGCCAATGGCTGGTTTGGATGAAAGTGGTACAAAGATGATGATTAATTTATTCAAAAAAATAAAGACTAACTCGCCAATTTTATTAATTGAACATGATATGGACGCTGTTTTTGCATTAGCTGATAGGGTTTCAGTAATAAATTATGGGAAGATAGTTGCTACAGGTACTGTAGATGAGATAAGAAAAAATGAATTAGTGAGAGATGTTTATTTAGGCTATGAGATCTAATGAAAAAACTTCTTGAAATAAATGGACTAAAGTCATGGTATGGCTTAAGTCAAGCTCTCTTTGATGTGAATCTAGAAATAAATGAGGGTGAAGTTGTCGCCCTTCTTGGTAGAAATGGCATGGGCAAATCAACCACAATCAGATCAATTTGTGGTTTAATAAGTAGTTATGAGGGTGAGATAAAATTTAAAAATATTTCAATCATAAATCATCCAAGTTATAAAATTGCTCAATTGGGTATCGGCCTTGTGCCAGAGGGTAGAAGAGCATTTACAAACTTGAGTGTATTGGAGAATCTTACAGCAACTGCAGTTGAAGGAGAATGGACTCAAGAAATGGTTTT
>CACNWE010000021.1 GCA_902623995.1 uncultured SAR116 cluster alpha proteobacterium
AGTATGCCAGCCTTGCTTTCAAATCATCTTTGTAAATAGCTATTATACTTGTTACTAGAAGAGTAAAGGATGCTAGCCAAATTAACCATTCTGAAGCCCCAGTTTTAGCTAAAAAATCTATTCCAAAAACATTTGTCAGTACTATTAACATTGTAAACACTCCTGCTTTTACAACTGCTACAGCATGTAAAAGGGCAGATACAGGTGTTGGGGCAACCATAGCAGCAGGCAACCACTTATGAATTGGCATCAGTGCTGCCTTTCCGATTCCAAAAACAAACATAGCCAATAAGAGAGGAGCATAAGCAACATCCAATTTGCCATCTAATACACCATTTTGGGACATTTCAAGAGAACCTGTAGTAACCCAAACCCAAATAATCGCTGGAAGAAGTAATATCACAGAAGATCCAACCAGTATGGACATATATAATCGACCAGCTTTTTGTGCCATTTCATTTTGCTTATGAGTAACTAGAGGATATGTTGAGAATGTAAGAACTTCATAAAAAATAAATAATGTTAATAAATCACCAGCATAAGCAATACATAAAGCGGCATGAACAGCCATTGCATAAAAGGTATAAAATCTTGTCTGATTTTTTTCTATATTTCCTCTCATGTAGCCAACTGAATAGATAGCTGCAAAAATCCATAGAAATGACGCAACTAGTCCAAAAATAGCTCCTAATGGGGTAATTTCAAAACCTATTGATATTCCTTCAGCAATTTTTATAATTTCTAAAGTGATGTTTTGATTATTAAGAGCTAAGCTCATAATATTAAACGCACCCCAAGAACTAATTATACCTCCAATTGGTCCCAAGAAATCTCTTAAAATTGTACTTTTAGAAATAAATGGAGTTAAAATACAAACAATTAAAGGAGACAAAATTGTGATTAAAATAAAATTTTCCATTGTTATCATTTAAGATCCCCAATTAATTTTTCAGCGGCTTCAAAACTTCCGTTCACAACCAATGAGGCATCTAAACCAAAATAAACATTAAAAAAAGTTATAATAATAAGAGATATATAAATTGTAGGGTTTTCTTTTACTACGATTTTTCTTCCCTCTCGCATCCACATGACTTCTATCATTTTCCACAAATAAACTACTGATAATGCTGAACTAATTAATATAAGTATTGCTATCCATATAGCATCTGAGCTGATAGTTGCTTTAATTAAATATAATTTAGAAATGAATCCAGCTGTAAGTGGAAGACCTGCTAGACTTAGTGAGCAGAGAACAAAACAAAAAAAAGTGATGGGCATTGCCCTACCAAGACCAGATAAATTATTTATAGTAACTCTTTTTTGAATAAAAAAACCAAGGGATGTTATAGCTATGAACAAACCACCTTTAATCATGGCATGATTAAACATATGTATAAATCCAGCTGCTATACTTGCTTTTGTTCCAATGGCAAAAGCAAGAGTAATATATCCTATTTGTGCAACTGAAGAATGAGCAAGTAGCCTTTTAATATCCTTTTCATAAATAGCCATAATTGTACCAGCAAACATAGCTATGATTGAGAGCGGAAGAATAACATACAATAAAGTATTGTTTATTAAATTTTCTGAATTTTCAAAAACAGAAAATAATATGCGAGCTAATATGTACAAAGATGCTTTTGTTGCTGTTGCTGCTAGTAAAACAGAAACTGCAGATGGAGCATAAGCATACGCTCTTGGCAACCAAATATGTAAAGGAAAAAGAGCAGCTTTAACCATAATCCCTATTATCATAAAACCAAAACCTGCAATTAATGCTTTGTTGTTATTAAGATCAGATATTCTATTTGTTAGATCCTCCATATTTAAAGTGCCAGTAATTCCGTACAATAATCCTACACCTATGACATATAGAGTTGCTCCAACTGCACCTATAATGAGGTAATTATAAGCTGCAACTAATGCTTGTTTATCTTTTTGAGCTCCCATTGCCACAAGCGCAACGGAGGCTAAAGACGATATTTCTAAAAATACAAAGAGGTTAAATGCATCACCTGTTGTAACAAGGCCTAGCAATCCAGCTATAGCTAAAAGCCACAAACTGTAGACTTTTGAAATTGATTTCTTTTCAATTTCATCAGGAATCATCTTATAAGCAAAGATAGTTGCGATAAAACTTATTCCAGAAATTATAATAATCGGAATAATTGCCACTTTATCAATAATATATTCTATCCCTATTGGAGGCATCCATTTGCCTAAGGCATAAGAAATATGAGATTGAATTTGGATTTCTTGATATAATAAAATTGAAAATAAAAATGTTAAAAAGGTGCTTAAAGTGGTTAAAATCCATGAAAAAAATATATTAGGAATAAGCACTACGAATAAAGATGTAATTAATGGACATAAAACAACAAGAATTGGAAGATTTTTTGTTAAAATATCTATCATTGCTTAAACTTCAAATCCACACTTTTTCTGGTTTCAATATCATCGTGATAATCTACAAGATCTTGCGCAGATATATCATCTTCCTCGATGCTGCCATATTCTTTATTTATTTTTAACACTAACGACAACCCAAGAGCTGTTGTTGCAACACCAACAACAATGGCTGTAAGTATCAATACATGGGGAAGGGGATTTGAGTAAATGCTATCAATAGATTCATTTAAAATTGGAGGTGTTCCCCCTTTAATTTTTCCAAAAGTTATATAGAGTAAAAACACGGATGTTTGAAAAATAGTAAGTCCAACGATTTTTTTTAAAAAATTTTTTCTACCTATTACCAGAAACAAACCAATCATCATCAAACAAAACACTATCCAGTAATTCCAAATGCCAATTGTTGATGAAATCATTTTATTTCTCTTTTATCTTATCGTAACTAGCAAAGGCATTAAATAGTGCAATCATAACGTTTGAAACTGTTAAGCCAACACCAAATTCCACTAATAATATGCCTATGTGCTGACCAGATTGTGGCGAAGATCCAAGTATATTGTAGGCTAAAAATTCATCTCCTAATAACATTGAAACAATGCCTACACCACCGTAAATGATTCCACCCAAAGCTAGTAAAATTAAATTAATGTTAGACGGGAATAATTTTTTTCCTGCTTCAATTCCAAATACAAGGGAATATAGGATAAACGCACTTGCTACAATTACTCCGGCTTGAAAGCCCCCTCCAGGACCAAAATCTCCATGAAATTGAACATAAAGCCCAAAAAGTATGATGGGTGCAAAAAGTATTTTGGTAGAAATTCTCAAAATCGGATTATTATGCATTTTCTCTAATCTTTTGTTTAGGTTGAGATTTATTTTTTTTTGCAGGATTTTTCTGGAGAAGTGCTAGCACAGCTACTCCAGCAGTAAAAACAACTATCGTTTCACCAAATGTATCGTATCCTCTATAACTTGCTAAAACTGAAGTAACTATATTTGGGATACCAATATCCTCTTTGGATCCTTTAATATACTCAGGTGCAATATGTTGATGTATTGGAGCTGTTAACTGACCAATTTCGGGCAAATCATAACTACACCAGATTAATATTCCCCCAAGAATTATGCATGATAGTGCCGGAACAAATTCACTACTAATGCTCTCTTCCTCTTTTTTGGGTAAATACGCCATAGCTGCAAGAAAGAGTATAGTAGAAATTCCAGCACCAACTGATGCTTCTGTAAATGCAACATCAACTGCGTCTAATGTTATAAACATTAATGCAGCTACAAGAGAGTAAGCACTTGTCAAAATTACAGTAAATATAACAGTTCTAGTTCTTATTAGTGCTATAGCAATACTAAGCATAATTGTGACTAAAAAAGCATTAATTAATAATTCAGAAATCATAACATTTTTCCAATCTTTTTCCCTACTGGAAGTATATTTTTTTGCCTCGCTAGATTTGCAGTTACATGACTTGTAACTGGACTGGTAAAAAAAATAAACACACCAATTAGTATTAACTTAACGGTTATTAATGACCAACCAGTTTGAAATATCATCCCTAAAATAAAAAACGCAGTACCACCAGTATCAATCATACCTGCGGCATGGATCCTTGAAAATACGTCTGGTAGCTTAATAAGTCCGCAGGCACCAATAATTATTGATAGAGAACCAATAAAAAAACAGATGCTAGTGAAGATATCTAATATCAATTCCACGCTTACTTATCTCCACCTAAAGATCCAGTACTAAAAAGCTTTAAAACAGCAACTGTGCCAATAAAATTAATTAATGCATATACAATAGCAATATCTAAAAATTCTGGTCTATTTGAGTAGAACCCGTGTATAGAAATGCCGATTACTATTACTGTTCCAAGACTGTTAACTGCTAAAATTCTATCAAATGTTGTTTTGCCTAAAACAATTCTTACTAAAATTAAAATCCCTGTAATTGCACAGGCAATTAAACCAGCTAAAAACATTATTTCTTGCCCTCTAACCAAGTTACTTTTTTATCCATTTCATTAGTTCGAACGTCATTTCCGAAATCAGAATTTAGAGCATGCACCTCAAAAACACCTTTTTGTATTTTTGTTGTAACTGTTCCTGGTGTTAGCGTGATTGAGTTGGCATATGTAACTTTTGCAACATCGGTGACTTGAGAAGTTTTTACAGTAAACGTTTCAGGTTCAACTTTCCCATTAATAATTACTTTAGCAGTACTTAAATTTGACTTCAATATTTCTTTAAATAACCATATGAGATAATTTAAAAGTCTTGGCATAAAAAATATGGGTAGACCTTCATCATCAATAAGTTTGCCGCGTTTAGCAACATAAACACAAAATGCACATGAAATTATACCTAAACTAATTATTAGTACGTTGTAGTGTCCTGACATCAATAACCACAAAGAAAATAATATAAAAAAAAGGATAAATGATTTCATTAATTTAAGCCTTAATTAAGTTATCGTTAATTTTTACCCAATGTTAGTATTAATTTCAATAACAGTTTTAGTTGAATTATGGCTTCGCAAAAGATCCTACTTTTGTAGTTTTTTTAATAATCCCCTTTTTTTCTAAAAACTTACTAAAATTTATGTAGGTTTTTAAATCATGTGCTTGTGGCCTCAGAGCAAACCTAGATATTGTATCTTTGTAAGCTCTTTTATTTAATTCATCATCTAAACCTTTTCTGTAAGATGAAAAGTCTTTCCACGTAGAAACTGGGTCATTAATAATTGTTAAAGTAGCTTTGTGAATTGCACTAAAAAACTTGTCAAAAAGTGGGTTATTCTTATTCTTTTGATTTGCAATGTATATCAGTTCTTCATAAGTTGGCACGCCATGCTCTTCTGGATAGAAAGCTCTACCTGGATGATTAACAATGTCCATTTGATTGAGCTCAAAATTTCTAAAAGCTCCAATAACCGCATCAACCTTCTTTGCTATTAAAGAGGGTGATAATGAGAAGTTAATATTCACTAAATCTACATCAGACATATTAAGGTTATATTTTTGAAGCATTCCAGAGAGTAAAGCTTCTTCAAATCCACCAACTGAAAATCCAACTTTCTTTCCTTTGAGATCTGAAATTGTTTTAATGGGTCCATCTTTTAAGACAACTAGTGAATTTAATGGAACACTTACTAAAGTTCCAACTCTAACGACAGGTAAACCCTGGTCAACTTGAATGTGTAATTGTGGTTGATATGAAATTGCTAAGTCTAATTTACCTGCAGCTACTAATTTTGGAGGATCATTCGGATCAGCTGGTTCAATCATCTCAACTTCAAGGTTAAGATCTCTAAAAAAATTTCTTTTTTTGGCTATTATTAGAGGAGCATGATCAGGATTAATAAACCAATCAAGTCCTATAGTTAACTTTTGAGATGAAGCACTAACATTACAAGTAATTGTTAAAAGGAAAAAACTTAAAATTATTTTGAATATTGTGTACATCTGCGTCTCCCTCCGCTGGTTTTAACCAGATCAGGTTATAAGGGTTAATTTCTCAGCAAGACGAATGTCAAGCACCCCTGGCAATTTATTTTTATAACAAATATTGAAAAAATCAATAATATTTTATTTCCACCATACATATCTGCTAAGAACATAATCTGTGATTTTATAAATGGTAATGGTCATAAAAATAAGTATTAATAGAGCCGCAAACATGTTATCAGTTTGTAATCTTGCATTACTGTATATCATAAATGAACCAAGCCCAGTGCTTCCACCTATCCATTCACCTACAACTGCACCAATTGGGGCAAAGCAAGCAGCAACCCTAAGCCCAGAACATAATCCAGGTAAAGAAGATGGAATTTTAATTTTCCAGAACAATTGAATTTTAGAGAGGTTTAGAGTTTTACCGGCATCAATTAGTTCTTGAGGAACTTTATTTAAAGCATCTGTGAAATTTGATGTAATTGGAAAAAAAACTATTAAAACTCCAATTACTATTTTACTAATCATTCCATAACCAAGCCATAAAATTAACAATGGCGCCAAAGCAAAAACTGGAATTGATTGGCTAGCAAGCAATATAGGCATTATCCATCTTTTTAATGTGACCGAAGAAGAAATTATCAAAGCTGTTGTTATTCCAATAAGAGAGCCAATTGCTATGGATGCTAATATTTCAATTAACGTATATGATGCGTGAACTATGAGTTCATCCCAGTTAACGTAAATTGATGCAAATACTTTTGATGGAGGAGGGAGCATAAATGCAGGTAAATTAAAAAATGAACAGCTTATCTCCCATATCACAAAAATAGTTGTTGCAATTAATATTCCTCTAATCATTGTAACCTTTGTGAAATTAATTTTATATTAATTATATATATTAAATAGAAAAGAATGCAGAATTATTTATTTACAAGTGATATTTTTAGAGGTTCTAGGTATGAAAAAGGCCATCCTCTAGATATGGACAGAGTTTGGCCGAGTGTTGAACTTATAAGATTAATGGGATGGATAAATGAAAATCAAATTATTAAAAATTCTCCAGCAGAAATTAGTGAGTTAATTAAATTTCATGATTTAGATTACGTTAAAGCATTAAAAAGAGCTGAAGAAGATCTAACTCTTCCTGACAAACTTAAGAAGCAATTTAATATTGGTATTGGAAACAATCCAATATTTAGTGAGGTTTTTTCAAGACCTGCAACAGCTGCTCAAGCCTCAATAAGGGCTGTTGAAATGATAGCGGATAAAAAAGCGAAAAAAATATTAAACATATCTGGTGGAACTCATCATGGAAGAAAATCTCAAGCCTTCGGCTTTTGCTTCTTAAATGATTGTGTTTTGGCAATTCTAAAAGCTTTAGAAAAAGGTTTTAAAAATATCGTGTATGTAGATTTAGATGCTCATCATTGTGATGGAGTGCAAGATGTTTTTTCTGAGAATGAGAATGTTTCAATCATATCAATTCATGAAAAAAACAGATGGCCAAAAACTGGTAAGTTTGAGGATAATAAACTTTTCAATATAATTAACTTTCCTGTTAACGAGGATTTTAATGATAATGAAATGGATTATGTAGTATGCAAAGTTATTATTCCTTTTATAAAAACAAAGAAAGCTGATCTTTTAATAATCCAAGCTGGAGCTGATATGCTTGATGGCGACCCTCAATCAAGAATTAGCTTGACTAATAATGCATATTGGAAAGCGGTAAGGGATGTTCAGTCTCTTAATGAAAATGTCATAATCTTGGGTGGTGGCGGTTATAATCCATACTTAACAGCTAAGGCGTGGGCTGGAAACTGGGTTTTAATTAATGATAAAGAGGAATATTTAAATCATGAAATGAAATCACAGTGTTATGATTTTCTTAAATCATTAAGTTGGCATAATAGACGAGTTAAGAATGGGATCCCTCATAAATGGATCAGCACTTGGAGAGATGAATGTAAAAATTATCCAATAGGAGATGAAATTTTTTCTCTAGTAGATGAAATATTAAAGATCAAAAAATTATGTTAAAAAAAATAAAAACAATTTTATTAGGATTTTTCCTAATAATTTTACCAGAAATAGTACTAGCTGAAAGTAACCAACCAGTTTTTAAACAAATTATCTGTTCTATTTACTTGAATAAAAATAATCATCAAGAGTTATCTTTAGATATAGCTGACAATGAGCAAAAAAGATCTTATGGATTAATGAATAGAAAGGATATTAGACCTAATTCAGGAATGTTATTTATTTGGAGAGATAGCCAAATTCGAAATTTTTGGATGAAAAATACACATTTTAATTTAGATTTATTTTTTTTGAATAATCACGGTGAAATAATTGAAATTTATAAAAATGCTAGAGCATTTGATGAGACAAACATTAAAAGTAAAGAAAAGGCTAAATATGTGCTCGAAATGAATGCTGGAGAAAAAAATTTCCAAATTGGTAATAAATTAAAATGTAACTTTTAACTTAATATATAAAAATTACAAATGAGGATTTACTTTTTCGGCCATTAAAGACATGGATTTTTTAGCCAGTGCAGGATCAAGCCAATCAACACCTGCGTACATTAACATACCAAAGTCTCCAACTTTATCCCTAAATGCAGATATATCATCAAAAACCTTTTCGGGTGTACCCCAGATAATTAATTCTTCACATACTTTTTCTAAAGTTATTTCACTATCAGGTTGGTCCAAAGAAGATTTAAACAATTCTAATTTTCCTAAAGCTACAAATATCTTAAATAATTGTTTGAAATAAAATACATAAGGACTATTAGGGCCTAATGTATACTCCTTTGCTTTTTTTTAGGTCTTCAGCTACAAAAACCGTCTTTGCAATTCTCCAGTCATCCTTTGAAGGCATCAATTTTCCTTTTTTACATCCCTCCACATACTTTTCCCAATGCGTTTTAACCCCAATAGGCATAATAATGTCAGCGCTAATTGGTTTCCATCCTCTAGCGGCTGCTTCAGAAATACCTTTTGAGTATGGAGCAACTGCAGTTACAATTATTGGTGGATGAGGTTTTTGGAAAGGCTTAGTCATGTATCCTTGACCAATATCTTCTATAAGAGTGTTTTCTGTACTAACATTCCAATAATCACCTTTAATTTTATAAGGTGCGTCAGTTGACCAGATTTTCAAAATTGTATTTATACCCTCTAAAAACATTGCTAATCTGTCTTTTTTCAAGTTACCAAATAACTCAGCGTCTTATATTAATCCTCCTGGAGATATTCCAAAATTGAATCTTCCATTTAGCATATTATCAATCATAGCTACTTGTCCGGCTATATGTACTGGATGAAGATTAGGAATATTTACTGTGCCTGTACGTAATCGTATTGTTTTTGTTTCGTAGGCTAATGAAGCTATAAATGCAATACAAGAAGTTATGTTTTCGGCTTTGTCTGATAAATGTTCACCAATATATGCTTCACTATAACCAAGTTTGTCAGCTAAAATTATTGCTTCTCTATCTTCATTGAGGCATGTTCGCCAATTTTTATCTAGTGGGTGTAGTGGTCTAGTAAAAAAACCTAATTTCATATTTAACTCCAAATTTAACGTTATATTATTAACAATTGTACGGTCAAACTTTTAATCTTTAAAAAATTTTAAACATTTACTTGCTTTTGAGAATTTATAACGTATAAGTTTGCTTATTCGGGGCGTAGCGCAGCCTGGTAGCGCATCTGGTTTGGGACCAGAGGGTCGGGAGTTCGAATCTCTCCGCCCCGACCAATTAATTTTAGGCCATAATTGGTTCTTGATCACCAACCAGAGTAACTCTATGCATAATTCTTTTTATGGTATTATTATTAAAAGGTTCAACAGAATGCATAGTACATCTATTATCCCACATAACTATGTCATCATCATTCCAAGTGTGTTTATATACATACTTAGATTGAATAGAATGGTGTATTAAAAAATCTAATAATTGTCTTCCTTGATCATAGTCATAATCTATGATTTTTACCATTGTATGTGGTGAAAGGAAAAGACTTGGTTTATTTGTTACAGGATGTCTTCTTACGAGAGGATGAGCAACTGGATCAAGTTTATCATAACTACCTTTATCTTTCTTTTTACTTAGCTCTTTTGATAGGCTAATTATATGGTCGTGATCATGGAGAACACTTAAATTTTTAATTTTTTCTTTTATTGATTTATTAAGATCTTCATATGCTTTATACATGTTTGCAAATAAGGTGTTCCCACCTTTTTTAGTAGTTGATATTCCATGCAGTATTGAACCATTACTTGGAATTTTTCTAAATGAACTATCAGTGTGCCATAGCCAAGATTGCTTCAAATATTGCCATGATGTTTCTTTATTTGGAATAATTTTTCCTTTTTCATCTACATTAGAAACACGATAGATTTCAGGATTTTTTGAGGACCTATGAGATAAAGACGGATGAACTTCAAGTTCACCAAATTTTTTTCCAAAATTAATATGATCTTCATCAGAAATATTTTGGTTAGGAAAAACAATAATTAAATATTTCATCCATAATTTTTTTACTTTTTTAAAAGTAATTTCATCAATATTTTTGAGATTTACATTTTCGATGGAAATACCAATATTTTTGTGTAGTTGTCTTAATTTCATTATAGCTCTTATTTAAAAAAATCTAAATTTACTGTACCAAATCAGATAATCATAAATTAGTGTCATTATGATATTTTTATTATTTAAGAATTAAATATCATAATTCACGTCTATCAACTTGTCTCCTTCATTTATAATGTCATTTTCTTTAACATAAATATTTATAATTTTACCTTTATTTTTAGTAGTTACTGGAATAAGCATTTTCATACATTCTATTATTAATAAGTCAGTTTCTTTTTCTACAATTTGATCATGAGTGACTAAAATTTCACTTATAGTTCCTGATACTTCTGAATAAATCATTTTAGTTTCCTATTCATAAATTATGGTCTCATTGTTCTATTAGTTTTACCTGTTTTTCTTAATGGTCCAGATAAATCAGCAAATTCGCACATAATTCTACGTGTATGTCTTGGATCAATAATCTCTTCTATCAAAAAAGACTCAGCAGACCTTAGAGGCGATCTCAACTTGTTCAATCTTGTAGTAATTTTTTGAAGTTCTAATTTAGGATCATTTGCATTTTCAATGTCTGATCTATATGCAGCCTCTATTCCTCCTTCTAATGGTAAAGATCCCCATCGTGCAGAAGGCCACGCAAATCTTGAAATATAACTACTTCCTCTTTTATGTGCGGCACCAGCTACTCCAAAACAGTTTCTAATAATTATAGACATCCACGGTGTAGTAGTTTGCCAGATTGCCGACATTGCTCTTACACCTTCTTTAATTGTTCCTCTTTTCTCTGCATCCAAACCAACTTGAAATCCAGGACAATCTACTAAATAAATAATTGGTAAATGGAATGTTTCGGCTAAATCAACAAATTTTTGAACTTTTTTACAAGTATTAGACGTCCAACAACCACCGTATGAGTATGGATCGCTAGCCATTAATGCTATAGGCCAACCATTAAGTCTACAAAAACCAGTAACAATTGATTTCCCATATTCTTTACCAATTTCGAAAAAAGAATCCTTATCAACTAAATCTTCAATAATAGGTCTTATTTTGTAAACAGATTTGATGTTTTTTGGAATTGCTTCTATTAACCATTCTAAAGTCCTTTTTGGATCATCTTTACTAATTATTTGATCACTTAACTGATAAACAGAATTTGGTAAATAAGATAAAAATTTCTTCGCAGCTTCAAAAGCTTCTTCTTCGGTATCTACAGCATCATCGACTGCACCAGATTTTAATTGAATTTCATAACCACCTAATTCATTTTTTGATAACTTTTGCCCTATCTGCTCCACAACAGGTGGTCCTGCTACAAAAACAGCTGACTTTTCTTTGACCATAACAGAATAGTGAGAACAAGCTAAGTGAGCTGCACCAAGACCTGCAACAGAACCCAGACCTAGTGCAACTCTGGGTATGGTCCCCATACTTTCTACAACTAAATTCCATCCTTCTACCTCTGGCACATTGGCTCTACCCGAAGTCTCTATTGTTTTTACGGATCCTCCTCCACCAGAACCTTCAACTATTCTGATTAGAGGCAATTGTAAAGATAGTGCCATCTGTTCACATTTTAGATGTTTTTCTTTTATGGAAGCGTCTGCAGAACCACCTCTTAATGTAAAATCATCCCCACCAACAATAATGTTTCTTCCATCAATTTTTGCTTTTCCAAAAATAAAGTTTGATCCTTTAAAATCTATCAAATCATTATTTTCATTATATATTGCATGTCCTGCTAATTTCCCAACCTCATTAAACGAAGATTTGTCAGTGAGTATATCAATTCTCTCTCTAATTGTATAAAGTCCAGCATCATGTTGCTTTTTAATTCTATCTTTACCACCAAGATTTTCAGACAATTTTTCTCGACTAACTTTTTCTTCTAATTCTTTTTCCCAACTCATTTTGAACTATCTATCCTTAATGCTCATTAATCTTCAATAAGAAGCGTTTCCATATTTTTTCTGTAAGATATGATATCGTCTACATCAAGAAGTTCTACATCATCTATCCTTACTATTTCATCTTTTTTAACAGGATTTTTTAATTTAACATTGTGTGCAAGACCAATTGGTAAAGCTCTAATTCTAGAAGATACTTTTGCAGGAATTGCTTTTGCCCAAACACAATATCCTCCTTCTCCGTCTAAAATATCTCCCATACTAAGGTCATGTTTGGCGGTGGCAACAGCATCACCATTCCAAACAAGAGAAGAACCTGTTGGCTCATTTCTCAGAACAGTTGAAAGAATACTAGTATTTGTTTCTAATCCTATCATATGGAAAGGTCTCCACATTGATGCATACCATCCAGTCTCATCTGTTAACAATCCATACTGACGGAAACAGTCACGAGTATATTTATTTGGTGCTTTGAATGTTACAAACATACCGTAACAAATATTATTATAGACATTTCTACCATCAGGTTCTCGACTAGCAGCAATATCCACAAGACCTGATTTTGTAAGTCTGCCTCCATTAGCAATTGGTTTGAAAATAGTTGACAAGTCGTGAATACCAGCTGGATAAAATGAAAGTCCGTCCTCAGGACAATCTAGACTAGTAGCATTAGCAACTGCAGCCATTTCAATTGCTGCTTTAGTTCCGTCTGTAAAAGAATTGTACATTTTAGGATTAAAATCACCGGTTGATACTTCCTCTTTTGTCCAACCAAAATAATCCCATACCGTATCAGGTGTTGAATATCGATAATGAGGTTGAAAATTCATTCCTTTTCCAGCTGCAACTAGTTCAAATCCATTTGTTCTGACCCAGTCAACAAGTTCACATATTGCTGCTGGTTGATCTCCATAGGCCATACTGAAAACAACATTATTTTCTATTGCTTTCTGGTTTAGATAGGGACCACATAGAACGTCGGCTTCAACATTAACCATAATGACATGCTTGGTATTTTCAATCGCCATAAGAGCATGTCGAACTCCAAATAGAGGATCACCAGTTGCTTCAATAACACAATCAATTTCAGGAATTTTTAAAATATCGGCAGCATTTTCGGTTATCCATGTTCTTCCAGATACCATTGCATCGTTAATACTTGTAGTAAAGCAATTTGAGGTATCCCAACCTACTCGATTAAAGGAATCTTTTGCTTTTTCAAAATTAAGATCTGCCACTGCTGATATAATCAAACCTTCGATATGACGTGCTTGAGACAAAATCATAGAACCAAATTTTCCAGCACCTATCAAGCCAACTCTGACAGGTTTTTGGAGCTTTTTGCGGGTATTTAACATACTGCTTAGGTTCATATTATAACCTGCTTAATCTCTCATTTCATAATAAAATCTTAATGAACTAAAACTTTCTTAAAAATAACTCGTTGGAAATATTAATTCATTCTGTTGGTGGAATATAATTAACATCATTAGCTTCTTGTCTTATTTTATTAATGTCAATCGTTTCCAAAACATCAGCCTTATCAATTGTGTCTGCTGATTTAGCCTTTAAATTTATTGCAGCTATTTTATCATAGTTATCAGCCTCTACAAGTATCCAAAAATCATAAATCCCTCTTGTGATGCTGTAATCTATAAATTTGGCACCAACACTGCTAGCTAGAGTTTTCATAGCTTCTCGTCTATCTGAGTTTTTTTCTACAAGTCCTTTTGCGCCTTTATTTGTATAAGTTCCTAGTATTAAAAAAGTTGCCATCATAACTCCTGTCTTAAAAACTTAATCTTATCACCTTAATTTTTATAATGTCAATTTCATGTTAATTATTCTCATATAAGATGTTTATCCCCAAATAGGCTGTCTTTTTTCTATAAAAGCTCTTAAACCCTCTTGAGCATCTGGAGTAGTTGCTGCGTTACAAAAATCTTCAACTGCAGTTGCAACTCCTCTTCTGTAATCAAAATCATTTGTTCTTAAAAAAGCTGCTCTTGCTAAACTCATAGCTGTTGGTGATTTTTGTGATAGGCTTGCAGCTATACCAATAACTTTTTCATTAATTTGAATAGATGGAACTTTTTTACAGATCAATCCTAAAGTCAAAGCTTCATCTGAATAAAAAGTTCTACCTGAAAAAAGTAATTCAAAGGCCTTGTACCTTCCAATAATTCTTGGCAAATGATTAAAATGGATGGCTGGTAATAGACCTAAATTTATTTCAGGATATCCAAAGGATGCAATATCTGATGCTATTATCATATCACATGAAATAGCTAAAGTCATACCTCCACCTCTTGCAGCACCATTAATTGATGCAATTGTAGGTTTTCCCATGTTATATTGAATATCCCAGATATCTATGTAAAGGCGTTTTAAAAACTCTCTAATTTCTAATCCAGATTTATTTAATAAAAGGTTTAAATCTAGACCTGCAGAAAATATTTTATTTATATCACTTTCTATAATAATAACTTTAACTTCTTTATCTTTAGAGGCAATTTTTAGTGTGTTCAAAATCTCAT
>CACNWE010000022.1 GCA_902623995.1 uncultured SAR116 cluster alpha proteobacterium
CGTGCTAGATGCAGAAGTTGATTTTTTAAATGCATCTTCTAACTTGATACAAAGTCAAGCTGATGAGATATTTAGTATTTATCAAATAAAGTCTATTCTAGGAAGCTTGTCAATTAAAGATATTAATAAAGATTTGGATGTTAAATATGATTTGAAAGAGAATAAACTAGATTTTAACATATTAGATCGTAGGATGTTTAATTAAGCAAAATTTATTGGAACTCTAATATGATGGACAAAAGGTTTGATTCTAATTACATAGAAAAAAAATGGTATAAAAGATGGTTGGAAAGTGGTGCCTTTGCTTCTAACAATGAATCACCAAAAGAACCATATGTTATAATGATGCCACCTCCAAACGTAACTGGTTCTTTACATATTGGTCATGCTTTAACATTTACTATTCAAGATATCTTAATAAGATTTCATAGAATGCAAGGACTAGATGTTCTCTGGCAACCAGGGACAGATCACGCTGGGATAGCTACTCAGATGGTTGTTGAAAGAGAATTAGCAAAATCTAATTTAACAAGGCATGGCTTAGGTAGAGAAAAGTTTATTGAAAAAGTTTGGGAGTGGAAAGAAAAGTCAGGTGGTGAAATTACAAATCAATTAAGAGCTTTAGGAGCGTCACCTGATTGGAAAAAAGAACGATTTACAATGGATGAGGGATTATCAAAAGCCGTAATTTCTGTATTTGTTAAATTATATAAAGAAGGATTGATTTATAGAGATAAGCGATTAGTTAATTGGGATCCAAAATTATTAACAGCTATTTCTGATTTAGAAGTAGAACAAAAAGAAGTTGAAGGAAAATTTTGGTATTTCAAATACCCTCTTGAAAATAGTGACGAATTCTTAACAATAGCTACAACCAGGCCAGAAACTATGTTAGGAGACACAGCTGTAGCTGTAAATCCTCATGATGAAAGATATATTCATTTAAAAGGTAAATATGTAATATTACCAATCATAAATCGACGTATTCCTATTATTTTTGACAATTATTCAGATCCAGAAAAAGGTTCTGGTGCTGTTAAAATAACTCCAGCTCATGATTTTAATGATTTTGAAGTAGGGAAAAGACATGGTTTAGATATGATTAATATCTTTGATGCTAATGCTTCGATAAATGAAAATGGTGGAGAAGGTTTCCAAGGGTTAGACAGATTTGAAGCTAGAAAAAAAGTTTTAGAGATTTTAAAAGCTCAAAATTTATATATTAAAGAAGAGAAAATTGTACATACGGTTCCTCATGGAGATAGATCTAACGTAGTTGTGGAACCATGGCTTATGGACCAATGGTATGTTGATGCATTTAAATTAGCTCAACCAGCTATCAAAGCTGTTAAAAATAAAAAAACTAAGTTTGTTCCTGCAAATTGGGATAAAACATACTTCGAATGGATGAACAATATTCAACCGTGGTGTGTTTCTAGACAATTATGGTGGGGTCATAGAATACCTGCTTGGTTTGGACCTGATGATAAGATTTTTGTAGAACATAACCAGTTAGATGCTGAGAAAGCAGCAGAATTACATTATGGAAAAAAAGTTAGACTAATACAAGATGAAGATGTACTGGACACATGGTTTTCATCCGCACTTTGGCCATTTTCAACCTTAGGATGGCCTGATAACACAAAAGATCTAAAGAAATATTATCCAACTAATGTTTTAGTAACTGGCTTTGACATAATTTTCTTTTGGGTGGCTCGTATGATGATGATGGGCATGCATTTTATGGATGACGAGGTTCCATTTAAAGAAGTTTATATACACGCTCTAGTAAGAGATGATAAGGGTCAAAAAATGTCAAAATCAAAAGGTAATGTTCTAGATCCTCTTGATTTATCTGTCAAATATGGTGCTGACTCATTAAGGTTCACTCTTACAGCAATGGCCGCTCAAGGAAGGGATATTAAATTGTCAGAAGAAAGAATTGCAGGATATAGAAATTTTAGTACAAAAATATGGAATGGATGTAAATTTCTTGAATTTAATGAATGCATTTCAGAACTAGATACTGATCTCAATTCTATAAATTTACAAATCAACAAATGGATAATTGAAAATTATAATCAACTTAATTCAAAAGTTAAAAAATCTATAGCTGAATACAAATTTAATGATGCTGCAGATGCCTTGTATCAATTTATTTGGAGAGATTATTGTGATTGGTATATAGAGTTTATCAAGCCTATTTTGAATAATGCTAAAGATATTGAATCGCAAAAAGAGACTAAAAGTGTCTCTATTAAAATTATGAAAAATGTTTTATTAATGTTACACCCAATAATGCCATATGTGACAGAAGAAATTTTTGAAAACTTGTTTAAATCTAATAAGTTAGCAATATCATCTTCATGGCCAAGATTAATTGAAACTGAAACTTCATTAAAAAATGGAATAGGTCTGACAATTGATATTGTGTCTGCGATAAGATCAATTAGAGTTGAAAAAAATATTCCAAATAAATCTAGACCTACAATTTTATTTAAAAATGTAAACCAAGAAAAAAAGATTATTATTGAAGAGAATAATAATTTAATCCTTAATTTAGCAAAATTAAATAAGATAAAATTTTTATCTGAACAACATGAAGAAAATGAAAAATCTATTGTTACAACTGTTGATGAGATAATTTTAATGATACCAACAGATGGACTAATTGACATAGAAGCAGAAAAAAATAGATTAAGTAAAGAGCTTGAAAATATAACCAATGAAATTGAAATAATAGATAAAAGATTAAATAACCCTTCATTTATAGAAAAAGCACCGCCAAAGGTTATAGAGGAAGTGAAAACTAAAAAAACAATATTCGATCAAAGAAAATCAGAAATAAATAAGGCCCTATTAAATTTATAATATTAAATGAAAATCGGAGAAAAATATGAAGAATTCAAAAACAGTTTTAATTGACAAAAATCCTGGAAGAAGTTCTCAAACTTTTGGTATTGCTAGAATTTTAAATACTGACCTTGATTTAATACATGAACCTTCAATTGGGGTGGTTGGTAATAAAGGGGACTCTCAATGTTATCTTGGTGTTGAACAAAAAGTTAAAACAATACATGAAAAATTAAGACTAAGGATAGGCCAAAACCCAAATGATATTAGGATGAGATTAGTACAACCTGAGTACACCGTAGCGACATCTGATGGTATAAGAAATGGTACTAAAGAGATGCGTTATTCTTTAATTGGAAGAGAAGTAACTAATGATACATTATGCGAACATTTAAGCGCTTCGGGTTTAGAAGGTACAATTGCTGTTGTTGCCTGTGACAAACCACCTGTAGGAACATTGTCTGCAATTTTAGAGCACAACAGACCTGCTATTATAATGTCTGACGGTCCAATAAGACCTGGAATTGATTCAGTTACTAATGAACCATTGGACATTATTTCAAGTTATCAAATTGCAGGTAGTGAAGATGAAGAACTGAAAAGAAGAATTGCATGCGAAGCTTGTCCTGGATATGGAAGTTGTGGCGGGATGTTTACTTATAATACTATGCAGACGTTTATTGGTGTTGTAGGCATGCAACCTTTACATATGGTTTCACCACCTTCAGACGATAAAAGAAGGTTAGATGTTTTCCCTGACCAACTCATTAATTATTTAGATAATATGGTTAAAAAAGATATTAAGCCAAGGGATATCGTTACGAGAGACTCTATAAGAAATGCTCTAATAGTAGCAATGTCTATAGGAGGATCAACTAACGTCATGCTTCATGCACCAGAGTTAGCTAGAGCTGCAGGATATAAAAGTTTTTGTGAAGATATTATGTCTCCAGATGAATTTAATTATTTATCCGAAAAAGTAGTTCCTGTTTTAGTTGATGCAAGACCATTTGGTAAATACTCAATGGTTGATATCGATAATCAAGGTGGTGTGCAGGTTTTTATAAAGGATTTATTGGATACAGGCCTTTTGAATGGCAAAACTTTGACGTGTACAGGTGAAACTTTAACTGAACAAGTTGATCGATTAGCTCCTAAAGAACCTGACGGAAGAGTAATATATCCTGTAAAAAAACCTTATAAAGAAACTGGTGGACTTAGACTTTTAGGAGGAAATTTATCTCCTGAATTCAGTTCTATATTAAAACTAGCTGGTGTTGAAGGTGGTTTAGAAAATAATGTTTTTATTGGAAAAGCTAGAATATTTGATGGAGAACAAAAACTTCTTTGGACTCTAGAAAATGAACCAGATAGCTTTAATAATAATGATATGGTTGTAGTTAGGTATGAAGGACCTGTTGGCGGACCAGGAATGCCAGAAATGCTGGATTCTACCTCAAGAATAACCACTTTGTGCAGAGAAAGAAATATAATTGTAGGATTAATGACTGATGGACGTTTCTCTGGTGGCTCTGTTGGTCTTGTCATTGGTCATGTTGGTCCAGAGGCGGCTATAGGTGGACCTATTGCCCTAATAGAGGATGGAGATGAAATTATAGTTGATTTAAATAAAAATGAGATTAATTGTTCCCAATTGAATGATACTAATATTTTCAAGTTTAGAAAAAGTAATTGGGAAGAAATTTTCAAAACTAATGGTGGAACACATCCAGCAGTTGGAGACGCAGACACGAGATTGCTTAATAGAATGAGAAACTCTGCTGTTTCAGCAACCTATGGAGCTGGAATGCATCCTAATCGAGAACTCTGGGTTCCTAATCCTAGAGGCGTAGAAGATTCAGGGTTTATACCTAAAAATATACACAAATCATAAAGTTTATTTTTCTAAATGAATCCAAATAGGTGTATGGTCACTGGGTTTTTCTTCACCTCTTGGTGTTTTGTCCATACCTACATCAATTAGATTATCAACTATCTCTGGTGAGATTAAAAAAAGATCTATTCTTATTCCATTATCTTTTTGCCAAGCTCCACCCTGATAGTCCCAAAAACTATACTCTTTAGCTACTGGATATTTTATGCGGTAAGCATCAACTAGACCAATATTTATTAACTCTCTTAAATGCCTTCTGGTTGTTTCCAGATATAATGCATCATTTTGCCATTTAGATACATCATAACAATCAATACTTTCCTGAATTACATTAAAGTCGCCTCCTAAAATCAGAGGTTCATTTGTGTCATAAACATCTTTAGTGTATTTTACTAGACGTTTCATCCAACTAATTTTATAGTCATATTTAGGACCAGGAGCAGGATTACCATTAGGTAAATATAAGCAAATGATATTTACATCACTAATTTTTACGTGCAAGAACCTTGCTTGAATATCTTCATCAATGCTCTCATTGTAAAAAGGTAATGATCTGGTAATTTCATTTATTTTAAATTTAGATGCTATTGCAACACCATTATATGATTTTTGTCCATTGAATATTACGTTATATTCTTTTTGTTTAAAGTCTAATGAAGGAAAATTATCGTCCATTGTCTTAGTTTCCTGCATTAAAATGACATCAATATTATTTTTATCTAGCCAACTTAATACATTTGGCAGTCTCATTTTTATAGAATTTACATTAAAACTAGCTATTTTAAAGGACATTGTATTAAATTTATTTTAGATAGAAAAACTTGTTCCACAGCCACAATTTGCTGTAGCATTAGGATTTTCAATTTTAAAATACGATCCTGCTAGTTCTGAAACATATTCTAAAGTGCTTCCACGAAGAAAATCAATAGACACTTTATCAATTAAATAATCAATTCCATCTTCTCTGAAGATCATATCATCGTCTTTAGGTTTTTTGTCAAATGAAAAATCATACTGAAAGCCAGAACATCCACCTCCTAGAACTGATATTCTAAAATATGAACCTTCTTCGTCTTTAAGTAAAATTTTTACTCTTTCTAAGGCTTCTTTTGATAGACTAAAGTCTTGATTGAAATCCTTACTTTCATTCATTTAAAAAAACCTCATTTAATTTTGAAATTTATTACAATTGTTTAATTGCAAATTAACATATTTTTATACATAAATGAATAATTTATTGGAAATTTTTATGTTTGTTAATAATGACAACCGGTATTTAAGTCCATTTGCATGTCATAGTTCTGAAAGTAGGGGCAGAGTCCATAAAGATGATACACTTATTCTTGGTAGATCAGAATATCAAAGAGATAGGGATAGAATTATTCACTCTGAAGCTTTTAGAAGATTAAAAGACAAAACTCAGGTTTTTATTTTCCATAAAGGAGATCATTATAGAACTCGACTGACTCATACTCTTGAAGTATCACAGATTGCAAGATCAATTGCTAAGGCTCTAAATATTAATGAGGATTTAACTGAGACAATAGCCCTTGCACATGATCTAGGACATCCACCTCTAGGTCATAAGGGAGAAGATATTCTCCAAAAAATAATGTCTAATGTAGGTGGTTTCAATCATAATGAACAATCATTAAGAGTTGTAACAATTTTAGAAAAAAAATATCCAAATTTTGATGGTTTGAACCTTACTCATGAAACTTTAGAGGGATTGATTAAACATAATGGACCTTTTTTAGATTTGGATAAAATACCACGAACTATCAAAGATATTTGTCTTATCTTAGATATTGATTTCAGAACACACAGCTCATTAGAAGGTCAAGTAGCAAATATTTCTGATGATATAGCTTATTTAACGCATGATTTTGACGATGGTCTTCGTGAAAAATTATTTTCTTTAAATGATCTTCGTAAAATAGATATTATTAATTATATCTTAAAAAATATCAAAAATAATTTTATCAATATAAAGGATGATATTTTAATTCATCAATTAATAAGGCATCTAATTAGTTATTTTATAAACAATGTCGTATCAAATTCACTAGCAATTATAAAAAAAAATAATTTTAAAAATGTAAATGAAATAAAAGATTATGGAAAAAAAACTGTAAAACTTTCCAACAATGCTTCATCGTCAATGGAAGAAATAAGAAAATTTTTATTTAACAAAATGTATCGAAATGAATCAGTTATAAAAAAATTGGATAATAATGCACTTATGATAGAAAAATTATTTTTATTATTTATAAAGGATATTCATAAACTTCCTGAACAATGGAAATATTTTAATGGACAAATTTTATCGGAACTCTCACAAAAAGAAAAATTTAGAGTCATAGCTGATTATATAGCTGGTATGACTGACAATTATTTGAAAAGAGAATATGATAAATTTTACACATAGAAAGACTTTGAGTTAATGAATATTTACAAATTTTACTTTAACCATTTGATTGAAGCGGTTGAGAAGTTTAAATCAGATTTTAAATATTCTTTCATAGTTGAAGAAATTCTTAAAAAATTAACTCTAGAACCTCCTAAAAATTCAATTAATGGAGATATGTCTACAAATTTAGCAATGATTTTAAGTAAAGATTTAAAACTAAGCCCAAAAATAATTGCAGAAAACTTTATGGTCTATATTTCAAATTTTCCAGGTGTTGACAATGTTAACGTAGCTGGGCCAGGGTTTATTAATATTACATTTAAACAAAATGTATGGTCAGATTTCTTGTGCACGATGCTTCAGAACTCAGGGAATTGGGATAAATTAGAAATAGGAAAAGGAAAAAACATAAACATCGAATATATTTCTGCTAATCCTACTGGACCTCTTCATGCTGGTCATGCTAGAGGTGCTGTTTTTGGAGATACTCTTGCATCTCTTTTAACTGAGGTTGGGTACTTAGTTACTAGAGAGTACTATATTAATGATGCAGGAAATCAAATTGAAAAATTAGTAGACTCTTCTTTGTTAAGATATAATGAACTAATAACTAATAAGTCAATTGATATCCCAAATGGTCTTTATCCAGGTGAATATCTAAAAGAAGTAGGTAAAACACTTTTTAAAAAGTATAGAGATGAATTACAATTAGATGATAAAGAAAAAGTTTTCGAAAAAGTTAGATCTGTTTCTTTAGAAGTTATAATGGGAATGATTAAAAATGACCTTCTTAAATTAGGAATAGAAATGGATGTTTTTACTAGTGAAAAAGAAATTATTTCGGGATATTTATTAGATGAAATTTTTAAAATTCTTGAAAGTAAAAATCTTATTTTTTATGGCGTTTTAGATCCACCTAAGGGTACAGACCCCAAAAATTGGGAAAAAAGAGAACAATTATTATTTAAGTCATCTGTGTATGGGGATGACTCTGATAGAGCTCTTAAAAAATCAGACGGTACGTGGACTTATTTTGCAACAGACATGGCTTATCATTTAGATAAAATTAATAGAACCAAAGGTGATTTGATCAATGTTTTAGGGGCAGATCATATAGGTTATATTTCCAGAATAAATGCAGCTGTAAGAGCTTTGTCAAATGATACCATTTCAATTGATACAAAAGTTTGTGCTTTAGTAAACCTTTTGGAGGACGGAAAACCAATTAAAATGAGTAAGAGAGCAGGTAACTTCGTAAGTCTATCTGACATTATAAATGCTGTTGGTAAAGATGTTGTAAGGTTTATTATGCTGACTAGAAGAAACGACCAATCTTTAGATTTTGATTTTAAAAAAGTAATGGAAAAATCAAAAGAAAATCCAGTGTTTTACGTTCAGTATGCGCACGCACGTTGTAACTCTATTTTTAGATCTTCAAAAGTTAAAGAGGGAGAACTAATTTTAAAAAATCCAAAACGCTTAAAAGATGTCCACGAAATTGAACTTATTAAATTCATAGCTTTATGGCCTAGAATTTTAGAACTTGCTGCTAAAAACCATGAACCTCACAGGATTTGTTACTACTTAATTGAATTATCAAGCATTTTCCATAGTCTATGGAATAAAGGAAAAGATAATAATATAAAATTTATAGTTGAAGATGATTTGGAATTAACAAATGCAAGATTATCATTAGTGAAAGCTGTTGCTTTAACAATAAGAAAAGGGTTAAGTATTCTTAAAATTGAACCTATTTATGAGATGTAGATTAATGAACAATTACTTGAAGATATTTTCTTTATTTTTTTTAAGTGTTGGAATTTTTTTTTCAATCAGTCTCTTTGCTTTAAAAATATTTTTTCAAGAAACTGATAATGATAAATTAATAGTTTTGGGGCCCGATAATGAAAACATTATAATTAAACCGCAAGATCCAGGTGGTAAGAAAATTTCAAATCTAGATATTGAAATATTAAATAATAAAGATGCATTAATTAAAAATGAAAAAATTAGACCCAAGCCAACAAAACCTGAACTTTTACCATTAGAAGTTGTCCCAATTGAGAAAAAAACACTGAAAAGTATTGATCAAAATTTATTAAATGATTCAAAAATCTTTGAGAAAAAAAAATTAAATTCCAAAGTAATTAAAAAAAATATAAAAAAATTAAATAAAAATATACTCTTGTACAGAGTACAATTTGGATCATTTAGAGATTTAAATAAAGCTAAATTAGCAAAGAAAAATATTGAAAAAAAATACGCAAAACTGTTATTAGAAACTAAGCTAGAAATTTTTTCTTATACTAATAATGATGATCTATTATTTCATAGAGTATGGACAACATCGATGAATAAAGATAATGGTTTAATATTATGTGAAAAATTTAAAAAAGAAAAAATAGTGTGTATTCTTCAAGTTAATAAAAGAAATTAAATGTCAGAATTTAATTATAAAAATATGGATATTCTTAACCTTTCATTAGATGGATTTGAAGGTCCAATCGATCTTTTGTTGAGCTTGGCTCGGGATCATAAAATCGATTTAACTAAATTATCAATACTAAAATTAGCTGAGCAATATTTAGAATTTTTAGATCAAATTATAAAAAAAGATATTGATATTGCAGCAGAATATTTAGTTATGGGAGCGTGGTTAGCTTTTTTGAAATCAAAACTTTTATTACCTGTTGATAAAGAAGAGGAGTCTATGACTTCTTTAGAAATGTCGGAATTATTAGAATTTCAAATGAAAAGGTTAGAAGGAATGCAAAAAGCATCAAAGCTTCTATTTAAAAGGCATAAATTAGGTACACATTTTTTTAAAAGAGGAAACCCAGAAATTTTTGGTATAAACCAAAAAAATCAATATAACTCAACTTTATATGATTTGATTAAAACTTATGGTGAAATTATTACTTACAACAAAAATCAATCTATCACTATTGCAGATCCTCTATTATACTCAGTTGAAGATGCGTTAAATACTTTGAAAAATTTTTTTAAATATTCAAAAGATTGGAAAAATCTTTTAGATTTTATTCCAAATAATCTTAGAAATAAGTTAGAAAGGAAATCTGCTCTGGCTTCTCATTTCGTTGCATCTCTGGAGCTTGTTAAAGAAGGTAGCTTGAAATTAAAGCAAGAAAGTTTTAATAATAAAATTTTATTACATCCAAAATAATTTAAATTTTTATTATTTAAATTCTTATTTTAGGTTAACGTATGAAAAAATTAAAAGAAAAGAATAATGAAAATTATGATTTTGTCTTAAAGCAGAAAATAGTTGAAGCTCTAATTTTTTCTTCTTCTGATCCTGTGCCTTATAAAGAATTATTGAAACGAATAATAGACAAAAATATACTAAATGAAATCTTAGAGAACTTAGAAAAAAAATACTCCACAAGCGGAGTTAATTTATATGTTATCAATGATACATATGCATTTAGAACATCTTTAGATGTTTCAGAATTATTAAATATTGAAAAAATTGTTCCAAAACCATTATCACGTGCAGCTACTGAAACTCTAGCAATTATCGCTTACCATCAACCTATTACACGTTCAGAAATAGAGAATATTCGTGGAGTTTCTCTCAGTAGAGGAACCCTAGATGTATTACTAGAATTACAATGGATTCAACCTGGTCATAGAAAATCATCTCCAGGAAATCCACTTACATGGAAAACTACAAATTTGTTTTTAGATTATTTCAGTCTTAAAAATATTAATGATCTTCCAGGAATAGAAGATCTTAAAAACTCCGGGTTACTTGATAAAAATAAAGTTATATTTAATGATCAATCCGTTGATTAAATCTAAATAATTATTGGGATTTAAATATTGTTAGAATTTTTAAATATTTCACATAAATATGAAAATAAAATAATTTTGAATAACTTTTCTATGAAACTTGAAGCAGGAGAAGTTGTTTCCTTATTAGGTCCTTCTGGTTGTGGAAAAACAACATTACTTAAATTAGCAAGTGGAATAGAAAAACTTCAAAATGGTGAAATCAAATTAAATGATGAAATTGTTTCCTCTTTCAATTTTCATTTAAATTCAGATAAAAGACAAATTGGATATGTTTTTCAGGATTGTGCATTATTTCCTCACTTAACTGTAATGGAAAATATTTTCTTTGGAATAAAAAAAAATCGCATAGAAAGAAGTTCAAAAAAAATTCAAAAATTAATGGATGAAATTGATATTTCTAATTTGGCTGACAACTATCCTCATGAATTATCAGGTGGTCAACAACAACAAGTTGCTTTAGTTAGAGCTATGGCTTCTGATCCCAAAATTATTTTTTTAGATGAACCTTATTCAAATTTAGATTCTCGATTAAAAGAAAAAATTAGAGATCAAATGTTACATATTTTAAGGGAACACAAAATTTCAGCATTATTAGTAACTCATGATCCAGAAGAGGCAATGTTTATGTCTGATAAAATAGGTGTCTTAAATAACGGGTGTATTGAACAATTTGGAAGTCCAATAGATCTATATTTACGTCCAAAATCAGCTTTCATAGCTGAGTTCTTTGGAGAAATAAATATACTTGAGGGAATTGTTAAAGAAGGTTCAGTTAGCACTGTACTTGGTACTTTTAATTGTTCTCAAAGATTTAATAATAAAAAAGTAAAAATTGTTGTAAGAGACGAAGCAATTAAGTTGTTTTCAGCAACTAAAATTAATTTAAACATAAAACATAAAACAAGTTTTGTAAAATCTTCATATTATGGATTTGTAATGGAAGCAAGATTACTTGCTGGTTCAAGTTTAGTTCATTTATCATTAAAAGTTGATGAGTCAAGTTTTCATATTCATGCTAGAATTCCTGGACTTAATTTTTTTAAAGTTGATGAAAAAGTAATTGTTGAAACTGATCCAACACAAATTTTTATCTTTGAGCAATAAATAATTTTTGTATATAAAAAGAATAAATTAATTATAATGTTATTTTAATTTAAAAGTATTTTAAATAGGAGATTTTATATCATGGGTGCATTTAGTATTTGGCATTGGATTATTGTACTAATTGTCGTTTTAATTTTATTTGGTGGAAAAGGTAAATTATCAAGTATAATGGGAGATTTTGGTAAAGGTTTAAAAAATTTCAAAGATCAGGTTAAGTCTAATAAAGAAAATGATAAAGAAATAGAAGTTATTGCTGAAACAAAAGCTAAACCTAAAAAAAAGACTGTTAAAAAAACAGCAAAAAAGAAACAAGCTGTTAAAAAGAAATCATAAGTAAAGTTATATTTAATGCTAGATATTGGTTTTCCAGAGTTTCTTTTAATCTCTTTTGTATTGCTTATAGTAGTTGGTCCAAAAGATTTGCCTAAAGTTCTAAGGTCAATTACATCTTTTATAAGAAAAATAAAATCTATGGCTTCACAATTTCATTCAGGAATTGATGATTTAGCAAATGAAGCAGAAATTTCTGATTTAAGAAAGGAAGTTAATAAAATTGATAAAAAATCCCTAATCGAGGATCATGTAGGTGATATAAAAGAATTAGAGGATGATGTTAATATAAAATCTATAAAAAATGATGTCAATGATATAAAAATTGCTAACAATTCAAAAAAAGATAAAAAATCTAATTTAAAAATCAAAAATTAATAATATTAAATAATATGAGTAAAGTCAAAAATCCTGAACAAAATATGACATTATTAGACCATCTTATTGAGCTAAGAAATAGACTATTAGTATCATTTTGTGCATTTTTATTTTTATTTTTCCTCTGCTTCATCAAATTTACGGATGACAATCAAAATCTTGCAGATATTGTTTATGTATTTTTGCAAGCCCCACTTGCTTCTCAAATACTTAAAAATGGTGGTAGAATGATTTTTACTGCCTTGCATGAAGGTTTTTTTACACAGGTCAAAGTTGCTTTTTTTATATCTTTATGTGTTTCTTTACCTATATTTTTAATTCAAATATGGAGATTTGTTGCCCCAGGTTTATATCAAAATGAAAAACAAGCTTTTCTTCCTTTTCTGTTGGCCACACCTATCTTGTTTATAGCAGGCGCAGCTATGGTCTATTATATTGTCATACCTCTAGCATGGGACTTCTTTCTATCTTTTCAAGTTAATAGTGTAGATGGTTCTTTACCTATAGAATTGGAACCAAGAATATCAGAATACCTTTCATTAATTATGAAACTGATCTTCGCTTTTGGATTATGTTTTGAATTACCAGTTATTTTGTTATTATTAGTTAAAACTGGTATTATTACACCAGATGATTTGGCTAGTAAGAGAAAGTATGCAATCTTAACGGCTTTTGTTATTGCAGCGATACTTACACCACCAGATGTTATCTCACAAATTTTACTAGCATTACCAATCATCGCTTTATACGAAGTATCAATAATTTTTTCTAAATTCCTAAGTAAATCTAAGTAAAAGAGTTTTTTGATGCATGATATAAAATTTATAAGAAAAAATCCTGAAAAATTTCATAAACAAATGCATCGTAGAGGTTTGAAAATTGACATTTCTTCTATTCTCGAAATTGATGAAGCAATTAGAAAAAAACAAGCTGAAATACAAGTTATACAAGAACGAAGAAATTATAGTTCAAAAGAAATTGGAAAGCTAGTATCTAAAGGGAAAGATGTATCAGAATTAAAAAAAAACATGTCTAATTTCAAGTCTGAATTAACAACAATAGATCAAGAAATAAAAAAATATTCTAGTGAATTAAATGATATTTTAAAAGTTTTACCAAACATTTTAGATGATGATGTTCCTGATGGGGATAATGAAAATGAAAATAAATTCATTAGAGAGTGGGGAACAATACCTAAGTTTTCTTTTGAACCTCTAGACCATGTTGAGATTGGTGAAAAACTACAGCAACTTGATTTTAAAACAGGTGTGAAGATATCAGGGTCAAGGTTCGTTTTATTAAGAGGAAAATTAGCTCTGCTAGAAAGAGCATTATCTGCATTCATGATAGACAATCATGTAAAAAATTTTGGTTTTGAAGAAATCTCTCCTCCCTATATCGTAAGAGATGATGCACTATTTGGCACTGGTCAACTTCCTAAGTTTACTGAAGATTTATTTTGCACTACAGACAACAGATGGTTAATTCCCACCGCTGAAGTCCCATTAACTAATATTGTAAGGGATGAAATTATTGATAAAAATAGTTTACCATTAAGATTTGTTGCTAATACTCCATGTTTTAGATCTGAAGCAGGGGCTGCTGGTACTGATACTAGGGGAATGATACGTCAACATCAATTTTCAAAAGTTGAAATGGTTTTTATAACAGATCCAATTAATTCTGATGAAGAATTGAACAACTTAGTTACTTGTGCAGAAACTATTTTAAAAAAATTAGAATTACCATATAGAATTATGAAGTTATGTTCAGGAGATGTTGGTTTTTCAGCTAAGAAAACATTTGATCTAGAGGTTTGGCTTCCTGGACAAAATTCTAGAAAAGGCATGTACAGAGAAATTTCATCTTGCTCTAATTGTGGAGATTTTCAAGCAAGGAGAATGAATGCCAAATTTAAGGACAAAGAAAAAAATAAAATAGACTTCTTGCATACACTTAATGGATCTGGTTTAGCAATCGGTAGAACAATAATAGCCATATTAGAAAATTACCAACAAAGCGATGGATCTGTAGTTGTACCTGATGTTCTTGTGCCCTACATGAAGGGGATTAAAAAAATTACACCATTAA
>CACNWE010000023.1 GCA_902623995.1 uncultured SAR116 cluster alpha proteobacterium
ACCCAGTATCTCCAATCAAACTGGTATAAGATTAAGTCTTTCAAGTGTTCTCTAATATAACAGTTCTGTTTATAACTTGAGTTAGTACTGAAATACTTTGGATTGTTCCTTGAAGTGTTTTGTTAACTATAATCTTCTTCTAAAAATTCCATCAAATATATACCCTTTATTTACTGTATATTTATAAAAATCTGTTTTTTGAGGAGTACTCTTGATAAGAGGAAACTGGATACAGTTCCCTCTCATAGAGATTAAGATTTAACTAGCTTTGGAAAAAACTGAGTTAGGAGTTCTTCTTTCATCAAACTCTTTTTCAGCAGTCCTTGCTTTAGTTTCTTTAGTAAATTGATTCACTTCTTTTTCATTCCAAGTAAATGAAACTTCTTTACACTTTAACTTTTTTAAGTAGTTCACTACTTTTTCCCAACCCTCGAAATCTTCCTCAAAAGTTTTAGGATTTACAGTAACCTCTAATACTTTCAATTTTGGTTGTTCAACTACTGTAACAGTATCTTCATCTTCAGATGATTCATCTTCAGTTGGAACTTCTGGATTTTCATTTTCATTCAAAGGTTTTCCAAAGTTTGAACTATAAACTTGGACTACATCAACGAACTGAGATGAAGTTAAATGAGAACTCTTAAATGGTTTACCATCAACTTCACAAACACCAGTAGTAAAAACATCAACTAAAAACTCCTTAACGAATTCTAACTCTGAGTATTTCTTTTGGGTTAACTTATGCAAGGTAGTGAAAGTATCTGGGAAGTTATGTCCATAATCTCCAAAGACTAACTCTCTTGCCCATTCACAAGAATATATTGAAACATACTTATCAGCTTGTCCTTTTTCAAAAGGTAAATCATCAACTAACTTATCGTATGCACCTTTGTCATAAACTTGAGATTCAGTTTTTACTTTACTCAACTCTCGTCCAACTGAGAACTTTGATTTTACTAAACCATCTGAATATAATTCAGTAACTTTAGTTTTAGTATCCTCAACTAAGTTTTCAAAATCTTTCTATTTATCAACGGATACTACATTTGTGGTTTTTGAGGAATCCACATTTCCTTTAGTTTTTACAGACATATTATTTCTCCTATTATCTGTGGTTAAAATTGTATGTCGTATAAAAGTAACTTCATCATATTTTCTCCTTTCTTTAACCTACCTTATTAATATAAGTCTTTTTAGGTGTGATGCCACATGCCATAAACTCTAGTTCTTTGTTACTTCTACTGGTTAAGTGAACATAATCCCCCAGGATTTTGGGGGGTGGGGTATTTTCCAAAACATCTTTTTTACATTTATAGATTGTCATTAGTTTTTCAGTTTTATGGGGGTATATCATTTTAAGAAATCCCTATGTGTTACTGGAGAGTTCAACAAATAATCAAAGTGATATTGTTTATCTAACTTCACTCTTCTACCCATATAAAAGTTCAACTTATTTAAGAATAAGATTCCCTCTAGATTTTTTGATTTACAAAATCTTCTTATTAAATCTTTGTTGACCAGATAAGGAGAATACTTTTTCCTTACTACCAATCTCCTCTTAGTGAGAGTGATAGATTCCATGTACTCCTTATGTGTTAAATCACTATTCATTTAAGCTACTCTTTGTAACAAGACATTTTCTCTATAAGTAAATGCTTGTCTTATGTGTTTTTTAACTTGTTGTTCAAAATTCTTAGTTGACGGAGTTTTTGCAGTCACAACTTTTACTCCATGTATTCTATGTTTCCAGATGAAGTTTTTACTTTCTCTTTCCAAATCAAAACCTCTTTTATCAAAGTATCTAATCTGTTCTTTTTTCTTCATTTGATTCTGTCCTTTCTTTAACTTACTCTATTAATTTAAGGGTTTTTACGTGTGATGCCACACGCCATAAACTCTAGTGGAGATAAGGGATTGCCTAAGGTTTACTTTGAAAAAAAAGAGGTTTCTGATTACATTAGATACAGAAATGGAAAGTGGATTCCTTATAGGAAAAGACTGTATCTTTATTGGTATAACTTCTTACAAGAAGCTGAAAAAAATAGAGGATATCAAGTTGATTGGAGTAAGTATAATGGGTGGGGTGGAAGTAATGTTATTCTTGGTCAAAAGTTTGATATGTGGTGGGAAGAAAGATGGGAAGAACTCTTTGGATTAGAAAAAAAAGGTTCCAAACAGAAGTTTCCGTTAACAACTAAAAGACCAAAGACAGAAGCCATTAGACTAAGTTTATTGTGTTGGAAATATAGAAACATAAAACCAGAAACTAGAGTATCAGTTTATAGAGGTAAGAAGAAAACAATAGTCCTTGGAAACTCTATAAGAGTAGCTCGTGCAGTTTATCAATATGAATCTGGTATAAGTGGAGATAGGAAACCTAGAACACCAGAAGATGAGTTTAGTGGATACAACTTGAACCCAGACAGTCATAAAAAAGTAGACACTTATATTGATGAGTCTGGAAGAAAGATTTCAACAGAATATGAAGATGATGAAATAAGTGGAACTAACAGACAAATACTTCAAAGTAAAATTGGAAGATATTTAAGTAAGTCAAAAAAGACTGTTAGTAATGTGTCAAAAGGAATGTTTCCATAATGAGAGATTGTCATAAATGTGAATATCCATTTAAGACTTTATGGAGTTTAATCTTTTCTGTTCATGTAATTATTTTTAACAATGATTTTGTATCTAAAAGATGATGAGCATATGTAGGTGCATTTATATCGTGAGATGCATTCATCTCGTCCCAACTAAAACCTGCAGTTGCGTCCTTAACCAAGACAACTTCATAGCCGAGCTCCATGCCAAATCTTGCAGTTGATTCAATACAGGTATTAACACGAAGACCAATTAAAATGATTTTTGTTACACCAAATTTTTTTAATAACATATCTAGGTCGGTATTAGCAAAGCCACTTTGAGCCCAATGTTCTTGAACTATTACATCTTCATTTTGCGGCTGAAAACTTGGATGAAATTCACCACCCCATTCACCATCTGCAAATAACTTAATATCTCTACTTTTAGCTTGGGTCGGAGCATAATTTTTCCAATTCTCATAACGTTCTTTTCGCCATCTCCTATGTAGCACAAAAAACACACGGATCTCTCTAGAACGACAACTTTGAACTATAGATTTTAAATTTTCTATCAGGTTAACTTCTTCGGACACTTTTTTTATGTGTGGATATAAAATACCCCCCTCTGATAAAAAATCGTTATAAGGGTCTACTAATAAAAGTCCGGTAGTATTTTTATCTAAATTTAATGTCATAGATTATTATAATCTAAACCATTAAAAAAACATTAAAAAAAATAAATTAAAAATTTAATTACAATGTAAAAACAAAACCACCCTCATGGCACAAGAAATGATATCAATATCATCATTATGTCGGAAGTCTTTGAAGGATATGATTGATAACTATAAAATTGTTAAACAACAATCCGACAATAATCCGCTTTTTTCAGTAAATCTTTAATAATCGGATAATTAAAAAAAAGATGAAAAAAAACATACATTTGTTTTTGCTCTCTCATTATTATTTTTTCTACATGAACTCTTAATTCAAATCTTTACATTAAAACCAATCTCACTATAAGAATGTAAAAATATCTCAATACAAATGTAAAAATACCTTAATACAAATGTAAAATAAATTTAATAATTAGTTATGATTATAACTATTTAATTAATTTTATAGGTATAAAAATGTTACTTGAAAAGGTGCGTGAAAATTTAAATTTTAAGTTGTCAAACGATCAAAATATAAATTTTCTTTTTAAAAATAAAATTTTTCAAATAAAACCATTAATAAAAAATAAAATATTTCCAAAAATTGAATTTGGAGACTTCATCATTAAACTAGTAGATACCAAATCAGAGCTAAAGAAAGCCCAGGCTCTAAGATACTCTGTTTTTTATAAAGAAAAAAAAGCTAGGCCAACATTTCCAAAAAAGATGATGAGATTAGATTATGACAAAATTGATAAATTCGCTGATCACTTAATTGTAATAGATAAGAAGAGAAAAGGAATTAAAAACAAAATTGTAGGTACGTATAGATTGATACGTGGTGACGTAGCTTCACATTTTGGAGGGTTTTATACATCATCAGAGTTTGACCTTACCAATATACTTAATTCATACAATCATCCACAAATATTAGAATTAGGAAGATCTTGTGTTCATAAAGATTACAGAAATGGAACTACAATGAATTTTCTTTGGAAGGCGATTGCTGAATATATTAAGTTATATGACATAAATATATTATTTGGATGTGCAAGTTTTCCAGGAACAGACGTTCAAAAATTTTCAAGGGAATTTTCTTATTTAAGAAGTAATTTTTCTCTACCAGACGAGATGTCAGTTAAAAGTTTAGACAATAACAATTATCCAGTTCTTTATAAAAATCATTTTAATGAGAGTGATTTAAGAACTTTTGCAAAATTACCTCCACTTATAAAAGGATATCTCAGAGTTGGGGGGAGAATAAGTGACAGTGTTTTTGTCGATTATGATTTCAATACAATTGACCTTTGTGTGGTTGTCCAAACAGAGAACATAGATGAAAAATACAAGAATAAATTCTTAAATTAAAGTGATTGATTGTGACAGTTAAGCAAAATACATATTATAGTCCAATAGACACTCTATCATTTTTAGACAATTTCATTTTTATTCTAAAGTTAATTGTTTTTGTATCATTTTCTATTATTCTTATAATTATGACGCTCCTTTTGGGAAAAATAATTCCCCTTTTTGGAAAATGGTTACCTGTTATTTTTCATAAATTACTTATATGGCTTTTATCAGTCCGTATTGAATTAGAAGGTGAAATAAATATATCAAATGATTGTAATCTATATATCAGTAATCATCTATCATATTTAGACATACCTATATTAGGCTCTATATACCCAGTAAGATTTGTCGCAAAATCTGAAGTGGAGAATTGGCCATTATTTGGATTTTTAGCTAGATTAGGTAGAACAATATTTATAAGTAGAAATAGGTCTGACAGCCTTTATCAAAAAAATAATATTCTTAAATCATTATCCTCTGATGAGAAAATATTTATTTTTCCTGAGGGAACAACATCTGATGGGAACAGAGTATTAGACTTCAAATCAAGCTCTTTTTCTTCTGTAGAAGGTCAAAATTTTATCATTCAGCCAATAGTTATAGTTTATTCGGACTTAAATGGAATACCAATTAATAGATGGTTAAGACCTTTAATAGCATGGTATGGTAATATGGATCTTGAACCTCACCTGTCAGTATTAGCACATTTAAGATCTATAAAAGCAAGAATAATATATTTAGACAAAGTAAATGCAAAAGATTTTTCTAGCAGAAAAGATCTTAGTAAATATTTAGAAAATCAAATAAAAAAAGTTTACGCTAGCGCTTTATCAAAAAAACCTTGAAATTAATACTATCACTGAAATCTTGTAATGATAAATGGTGTTCCAAAGTAACTCCTTTAGAACATCATTTTTTGTGATTCAAAAGTGTAGGTTTTCTGGGAGTTTTTTATCCTCTTATTAAGAGGACTTTAGAACACCTATATTTGATTATCATATTATTTTAATGGATATGTCGATGTAGCATGACACAGAATATCTCTACTCTCTTCTGAATAAATTTTTGTTTCACCAATTGCTATTGTGCTACCAAACCTTTGAACCTCACTTTCAATTATAAAATAATCTCCAAAAGCTGGTCTTATAAAATTATTGTTTTGAGAAAGTGTTCCTCTTTGAGATTTGGTTGACGTATTCATTGCAATAGACATAACTGTATCAATTACTGACATCAAAATTTGTCCAGATAAAGCACCTGTAACAAATTGATAATCTTTAGAATTTTCTAATCTTGCGACAACCTTTCCTTCTTCAATACTTAAAAAAGACAATTTTAATTGTTTTACATAAGGAGCAAACACATAATCATATATCTGCTGAATATTTTCCATTGTTATAGTATCTTCAGGTAATTTTAAATTCATATGAAACCTTTCTTTTAATAAACTTGAACATCATACCCTACAAATCTTCTATTGTATTGATTAGCGACATTACCAGTCGTTCCACTACCCATGAAAGGGTCAAGGACTAAATCACCCTCTTGAGTAGTTTGTAGGACTGGTAATGTTACTATCTTAGGAGGAAACGGAGCAGGGTGTTCAACTTCACCAAATGACTTTTGATTAACTACTGCACTTTTAACAATATCTTCATTCCACCAATCACCCATATTTTTACCCTCTCTAGGAATGTAAGGTGTTTGCATAGTTAAAGAACACTTTAAATTTCTATGTCTAGGTGCATGAGATGGTTTTGTATCCTCTTTTAGAGGTATTAGAGTGTGGTTATATTTGTAATCCATTGATTTAACCAGATGGAATATAAACTCGTATGTAGGACATAAGTTATTCTTAGATGATGATGGTTTGGGATTTGTTTTAGCCCAGATAATTGTGTTTCTTAATATCCAACCCTTTTCTTGTAAAGAAATGGCAACCCTATGTGGGATATTCATAAGGTTGCCCTGATGAAATGTGTCTCCAAGATTTAAGAAAAATGAACCAGTATCACTTAAAACTCTTTTACAATCATTAAGATGTTTTACTAAGTTAGAAACATATTCATCAGAATCTTTTTCATTACCCAGTCCACCATTCTCACAATACTTTCTTTTGTTCCAATATGGTGGAGATGTAAAAATACAATCAACTTCATCAGTTAATAATTCATTCATTTTTGAAGAACATTTTTTGAAAAATCTAAAGTTATCATTAAATGTTTTTTTAGATGTTTTTCTATTTTCTAATTGTGCATCTTGTTCTTTTTTGTCTCTACTGGTCTGAATATAGGCTTGGTTAATTGTAAACAATCCATTGTCTATCAAATCAATCAGCCCAGGATTGTGTTTTTCAATGAATAATAATTTGGTTATCTGGACTCCAGATATGCCAATCAAATCTCCAACTATGTCTCTGGTACGACTTCGGTTCAGATTTACCGAAGTTAAAACTTCTTCACATAATATAAGGTCACTTCTTTTTCCTTGACCAATTTTATGTTCTTCCATCAATACTTTAGCTTCATTTAATAATTCTCTACAGGTTTTTATCCTCTGTTTATTATGATGAATTAAATAAGTTATTGCGTCTGATTCATTTACTTCTATTTGTTCACATTCTACTTCTTTCCAATTAAGATTACAGACTGCTAAATATCTTCTATGACCACTTATGATTTGAAAATGTTGGTCAATAATAATCTTTTCTAACAAACCAACTGACCTAATAGATGTTCTTAAATCATCAATATTAGATAATGAATATATTTCTTGGTTCTTAGGGTGTGGTTTGATTTTCTTGATATCTACAAACATAAACACATTTTGCCATACCCTTTTTGAAAATGCAACACCCTATATTTTTTAACGAAATTCAAAGTTAAAATTGATAAACAACAAATACTAAACACAACGGATATATGTTTATTAAACCTTTTTGGAATATATATCGTTTATATAGTGATTGGGGGTGATTTAAGGGGTTCTGACGGATAGTTTACTCTTACTGAGAGTAGTTATAACCTAAGTTTCCGATAGTTCCGAAAAGTCCTTAAAATTGTCCGAAAATTAGAAAGGTAATACTTTACTTGAGCCTATCTGATTACCTTTTGTGATTGTTTTAGCAAACTCTGGGTCTTTTGTTTTTGCATGAGAATAATAGTCCTCAATCATCTTTACACTTGTACCCATATTTACTGCTAACTGATATATCGGAACTTGGTTAATTCTCATAGTTGCATAGGTATGTCTTAACGAATAAATGGTTCTGTAATCACCATCATTATTTTCTCTTAATCCACATTTATCTAATAATGTTTTGTATCCAACATTATAAGATTGAACTGGTTTTCCATCTGGGTGACAAAAGATATGTTCTCTTAAATCAAACTTGTCTTTATCAATACCTAATTCTTTCAATCGAAAATCAAATAATCTCTTGAAGTATTCTTCAGTATTTGGATTTGCAATCGTATCTCTTTTTCCAGTTTTTCCATCAACTTTCAAAAGTAATCTTTCCTCTTCATTTAGAAGTGAAACAGATTCTAAATCTACCCATCTCAATCCTCGAGCTTCTCCAACTCTCAATCCAGTATTACCCAAAATCAAAATGTAATGTTGTAGGTAGAATCTCTCTCTGTAAATCTTAGGACTTACATACCCTTTCCCTTTAGAATAACTGAGTTCTTCATCTACCCATTTTCTCATAAAGTTTGTTAGTTTTCTCCAATCCTTTAATGAAAACTCTGGTCTTGGATTTGATTTTCCTTTTGGAATATCAAAGATAAAATCTTGAGTAATATAATCTCTTTCTTTACAGAATTTGAAAAACTGATTTATCGCACCTCTATGACTTCTCATTGTAGAGATTGAGTATCTACTTTTACCATTTGATTTGGCTTTAGATTTCTTGGAGTAATTATACTTTTTGTTCTGAAAAGATTCATTGTACTTCTCATCAGAATATCTCCAGACAATCATATCTTGAATGTCTGAGTTTTTTATCTCATCAATTCTTTTACCTTTTAGGAACTCAACAACAGTATCTTCAACAACCCATATTGTATTCTTTTCTATGTTACTTGTAGTTCTATTTGTAATTCTACTAAGTACATACTTTTTCCATTCTTCGAAAACTTGTCTGATAGTTTTACCTTTTAGACTTCCACCTTTTTCTACTTTGTTTCTTAACTCAAAGTATTTGTTTAAACCTATTCTTTCAGCCTCTGACTTATCAGATGTTTTAGTTGAAAATACTTTGTAACCAGAAGAACCATCAACACTTACTCGACATTGCCATTTGGGATTAGAAACAACATCTGGTCTATGATAAAGAATGACTTTACCATCTCCTCTAACATCAATTTGGTTCATTTCAAACTTTGTCATTTTTATCCTTTTTAGTATTCCAATCTATGTCATCAAGTTCAGCTTCTGAGACTTCTTTTATCAGTTGCTTTTCTCTAATAGTTCTTCTCTCAAGTTCCTTTAATGTTGGAAATCTTTTCCTAAAGTTTGTGTAATATTCAATGAACTTTGTAATCTTCATTACGCAACTTCATCTAAGACTTTGTAAACTGTACCAACTCCTACTTTGAGTTCTTTTGCAATCTTCCTAATACCTACTCCTTGTTCTTTCATATACTTGATAGAATGAGTAAGACCCTCATTAAGATTGGTTGGTCTACCAATATGTTTCCCTTGAGATTTTGCCCTGTTCTGTCCAGATATAACCCTTTCTCTAATCATACCTCTTTCAAACTCTGCAAACACTCCACACATTTGAAACATCATTTTTCCAGATGGTGTAGAAGTATCGATTCCAGATTGATGAATATACAAATCACAACCTACTGAATGTATCTCATTAAGAAATGAAACTAAGTCTTGAAGACTTCTTCCAAGTCTATCAACTGACCAACAAAGTATAATGTCAAAATCCTTTTTGATTGCACCTTTGATAATGTTGTCAAAACCAGTTCTAAAATCTCTACCTTTTGCCCCTGAGATTCCTTCATCAGTAAAGATTTGAGTAACAACATATCCTTTGAGTTCTGCAATCCTCTGAAGTTCTAAAAGTTGATTATCAGTAGATTGACTATCAGTACTAACTCTGGCATATATTGAACATCTTTTCATGGAGATTACCTTTCACAAAAATACCTTATATGTGAATGATATGTGAATAGTGTTTTGATGTAAAGTTTTGGTTTTAACAAGGTGTAAGGTGTTGTATTTACTAGGTTTTTAGTAGAGTAATAGGATAAACCCCTTTACTTCTAAGCAGTAGGTCAGAGGTTAGAATCCTCTCGCTTTCACCATTTTTTAAAAGGAGATATGATTGTTCGGATTATGACTAATAAAAGGTGCTGCTTTAGGCTTGACTGACGGAATATTAATAGGACTTGTCCATAGAGAATCTTGTAAACAATTAATCCATAAATGAAAATTTAAGTCATGATAAATAAGAAGATTAATAATATTTAATTATTGGCCGTTATTTATTCCAATCTAGATACCAGTTTTTAAATAAAGTATATTGACTTTCAGCGTATTTTCTCTGACTCTCACTCAACTTATCAGTTGGATTAAAATGCAATTTGTACGCTTTTTCTCCATTTAAAACCATTAAATATTTATAATAAAGTACCAAATCTGGCCCCTCATCAAAAGATGATAAAACCGCGAGTGCACTCTCAAGTTCCATAGCTTTTTTTCTTGCTAAAGAGTTACCGTTTGCTGCTTTTTCACATAGATCAATTAAATGTAATACTTCTTTTGGGAATGCATTCCCCACTCCAGTTATAGCTCCAACTGCGCCACAATTTACGTAGCCATGATATACAGTTGTATCTACGCCAATCATCAAGGATATATCATCATCTTTAAAAGTAATATGTTCTGCTGCATAACTTAGATCTTTAGCACCTCCAAATTCTTTAAAACCCACTAAATTTGGATGTTCTTTTCGTAAATCAAAAAATAAATCTGCTCTCGTTGAAAACCCATAATAATGACTATTGTAAATAACTGCAGGAAGTTTAGGAGCTCCGCTTAAAATAGACGCAAAATGTGCTCTCTGAGCTGAAAGCGAAGGTCCCCTAGATAAAACTCTTGGAATTACCATCAGACCTGAAGCACCTACTTCTTCGGCATGTACAGCATGACCAGTTGCTTTTTTTGAATTAATTGAACCAGTTCCTACTATTGTAGGAACACCAGCTTTAACCAACCTAGAAACACCTTCTTGTCTTTCTTCGTCTGTTAATAAAGGCCAATCTCCCATTGAACCGCAATAAACTACAGCGGACATCCCATAATTGATAAGCTCTTCAGCTTTATGCACAAGTAAATCAAAGTTTGGAGAGAGGTCTTCGTTGCATGGCGTCATAAGAGCTGGCATACAACCTTTAAAAATATTTTCCAAATTACCCTCCTAGATTAATTTACCCGTTAATTGAATAACCACCATCGACAGGGATAGCAGTGCCAGTAACATAATTAGAAGCATCACTAGATAAAAACACGGCTATTCCTCCCAAATCATCCGGATCTCCCCAACGCCCAGCAGGAGTTCTTTCTTCAACTCTTTTTTGAAGTTCAGGAATATCAACCCTAGCTTGTCGTGTTAAAGTGGTATCTATATATCCTGGTAAAACCGCATTCACTTGAATGTTGTCTTTAGCCCAAGTATTTGCAAGACTTTTTGTTAATTGTACTACACCTCCTTTACTTGCAGAATATGCACTTCCAAGAGGTGCGCCAAATAAAGAATGCATTGATCCAATGTTAATAATTTTTCCACTGTTAATATTCTTAAAATATTTAAAAGCAGCTTTAGAACAAGTAAACGTACTTATCAAGTTTGTATCTATGATTGATGTCCATTCCTTTAATTCATATTCCTCAGGTCGTTTTCTAATATTTGTACCAGCATTATTAATTAAAATATTGAGCTTTCCATATGTTTGAACTACATCTTCGATAAGTTGATTACATGAGTTCTCGTTTACTACATCTACAATTAGAGATTTGCATTTAACACTCAGAGAATTCAACTCTTCAATTGATTTTTTGTTTTTGTCTTCGTTTCTTCCTGCTATAACAACAGTTGCGCCAGCTTCTCCAATTGCTTTTGCCATCGCAAAACCTATACCACCATTACCTCCTGTAATTAATGCAACCTTATCAGTCAGATTAAATAATTTCATATTGCACTCCTTTATGATCTACCAATTTTCTTGAGAAGTTCTAACATCTAATTCAAATGTCCATGCATCTTTACTCTGATTATAGAGAAACATATAAGCATCTGTAACATTCTCAATGTTAATAAGTTTACCTTCCTTAACTCTTTCTTCAAAATCAGATAATCGTTGTTTTATTCTTTCCCCTGCTAAACCTCCATCTACAATTACATGACTGATGTGAATTGAGTTTTCAGCATATTCTTTTGCTAAGGCCTGAGCTAAATTTCTAAGGGCTCCTTTAGCAGAATTAAAAGCACCAAAATTAGATTTACCTCTTAAAGATGCACTAGCTCCAGTAAAAATAAGGGTGCCAGCTGTTTTTTCTATTAAAAATTTTTTAATAACTTCTTTAGCAAATAAAAATCCTCCAAAACAGCCACTTTCCCAGCTTTCTCTAAAATAATTAGCATCCATTTCAACAATTTTACCAGGTCTACTATTACCAACATTATAAACAGCGAAATCTAATCCAGGACCAATTTCATTGATCATATTTTTTATTTGATTTTCATCAGTGGCGTCTACAACTATTGGTATAGCTTTATTCCCATCATTTAAAATAGTATTGACTACATTATCTAATGATGACCTTGTCCTCCCAGCTACAAATACTTCAAAATTATTATTTGCAATTTTTCTACATAATTGTCCGCCTAAACCATTCAATGGACCAACACCTATGACTAAAGCTTTTTTCATTTGTTATACTCTAATTAATTTAAGTAAGAATCTACTCTTTGCAGCAAAGAGTTAAGTCTTATTTTCAAGTCTAATAATTGATTTTTTAAATTTTTATTTTCATTTTTTAGTTCTTTATTTTTTAATTTTAATAAAGAGTTATTTAAATTTTTACTAGGAGTTTGTTTTTTTTGGTCGGCTTTACATGTATTGTAAATTGTAATTTCTTCAGCAGAAGTACCTTGCAAAATACATTCGTGTGCAGATATTTGTGATGAAATAAAAATAAAAAATGATATAAATATAATCTTCATGTTATTATGTTAAGCAATTTAATTATCTTAATACAATTACATACTAAGTATGCATTTAACAAGAGGTAAAAATGTACACTAGAATAGCTGAATTCCAATCAACTTCCAAAGTTAATTGTGACATGATAATAGCCTTTTTTCAAAATGTCATGATACCCAGAAATATAAAAAATGGCCAGTTAAGTTGTGAAGTTTTTAGAGTTTCTGAAACTACTGGGTTTGTGATTTCATGTTTTAAAAACAAAAGTGATGCTACTAAAATAATGAAAA
>CACNWE010000024.1 GCA_902623995.1 uncultured SAR116 cluster alpha proteobacterium
ATGATGGAAAGATAATTATAACACCCAATATCATGAAACCTTTTTGGCCAGGTAAAATTAATTGATTATGATAAGTCTCATAAATTAAACCTGGAAGAGAGCCCAAAAATGCAATATATGCAAAAAAAGTTAATAAAGGCAAAGGACTAATTTTAGGTTTTTTTCTTAAACCAACTGCATAAATTGCATACAAGGTACAAGCAAATATCATCACGATATCACCATTGTTTAATTCTAATTCAATTAAGGCATTAAATTTACCAGAACAAACAACAATTAATACTGCTATAAAAGTTATCAAAACACCTAAGAATTGTGTAAAATTGATTTTATCTTTTAACCATATCCATGCAATTATAATTATAAAGGCAGGCATTGTTCCTTGAACCAAACCAAGATTTATAGCTATTGTATCATGTGCTGCAACATAATACGCAGAATTAAAACCAGTAAAACCAAATAAACCCATGAATATTAGCCATTTGATTTTTTTGTTTAATATGCTCCAAGTTTCGATTAATTGATTTCTGCATAAAATTGATAAAATTATTGAAACAAAAAACCACCTCACACTAACTATTAATAAAGGTGAAACTTCACCTACTGCTGCTCTTCCAGCAACAGTATTAAATGCCCAAAATATTGATGTTAGCGTTAATAGAAAATGAGGATTAGTTAAAATTTTCATAAATTTTGATTTAATACGCTTAAATATATTGAATAAAAAAAAATTAGTTGTTATTTAATTAGTATAATTCTTTTAAACCATATTCAAACTTAATTTTTAGGAGATAAAATGTCAGACACACAATATTTAGCTGCAAAAACTATTGATGAAGCAGTTAATGCTCACGAGAAGGCAAATGGAACAGCACGGTTTTTAGCTGGTGGAACAGATTTGTTAGTTCAAATCAAAAGCGGTATTAGAAAGCCGAATTTAGTTATAGACATTAAAAAAATTGTCGAGTTAAATTCCATTAATGAAATTTCAGATGGTGAGTTTGAAATTGGCGCCTCAGTGTCAGGTGCTAATTTAAATAGAAATTCTAAATTTGCTAAACTCTGGCCAGGTGTGTTAGAGGCATTCCGATTAATTGGTTCAGAACAGATACAAGGAAGAGCGTCCTTAGGAGGAAATCTATGCAACGGATCACCAGCCGGTGATAGTGTTCCAGCTTTAATTGCAGCTGGTTGTAAAGCAGTTATTGCTGGTCCAAAAGGAAGAAAAGATATACCAATTGAAAATTTTCATTTAGGACCAGGAAAAACCGTTTTAGAAAATGGAGAAATGCTTGTGAGTTTAAAGTTTCCTAAACGTATATCAAATTCTGCGGATGCTTATTTAAGAATGACACCTAGAACTGAGATGGATATTGCTGTTGTTGGTTGTGGTGTGAATATTTCATTGGAAAACGATATTTGTACTCACGCGAGAGTTTCTTTAGGTGCTGTTGCACCAACACCCTTATTAATTGAGGAAGCATCGGATATTATGGTTGGATCAAAGCTTGATGATGATACTTTAAATAAAGTTTCCAAAATATGTATGGATGCATGCAATCCTATTGATGACAAAAGAGGAACCATTGATTACAGAACGAAAGTTGCAGGCGTTTTGTTTAAAAGAGCTGCAAAATTAGCAGCTGATAGAATTAGAGGAAATTAAGGATATGACAAAAATTCAAGTTTCAACAAAAATTAATAATGAAAACGTTGAGTATTTGTGTGAACCACATGATACTATGTTAGATGTTTTAAGAAACCAATTAAATTTAACTGGTTCAAAAGAAAGCTGCGGTTCAGGTGATTGCGGATCCTGCAGTGTTATCCTCGATGGAGAATTAATCTGCTCATGTTTAATGTTAGCTGCAGAAGCTGAAGGAAGTAGCATTGAAACGATAGAAGGAATGTCTGAGGGTGGCAAATTGCATGCCTTACAACAAAAATTTCTTGAAAAAGCTGCACTTCAATGTGGTATTTGTACTCCTGGTTTTTTAATGGCTTCTAAAGCATTATTAGACCATAACCCTTCACCAACAGAAACTGAAGTAAGATATTGGCTGGCTGGCAATTTATGTAGATGTACAGGATATGACAAGATTGTAAAAGCTGTGTTAGAAGTTGCTGATGAAATGAAGGAGAGTGCATAATGAATGAAATTAGCAATAAATGGATTGGTAAAAACACTATTAGACCAGACGGCGCAGATAAGGTTACTGGTCGAGCTCAATATTCATCAGACACAACAATGCCAGGTATGATATGGGGTCATGTATTAAGAAGTCCTCATCCACACGCTAAAATTTTGTCTATTAACACAAAAAAGGCTGAGGAATTAGAAGGAGTCAAGGCAGTCATTACATCCAAAGATGTTGTCGACTTTCCTATTGATACGCCAGTAATACTTGGTATCCAAGATATGCGATGGATGTGTAGAAACGTTATGGCTAGAGACAAAGTTCTTTTTCATGGCCATCCACTTGCAGCAGTTGCAGCAACAACTGAAGAAATAGCAGAAAAAGCATGTGAATTAATAGAAGTAGAATACGAAATTTTACCATGGGCCATTGAAATTGACGACGCAATAAAAACTGACGCCCCCATTCTACATGATCACATTCAATTTGAAGGAAAGCCCTCTAATATAGCTGGCACGCTTGAGCATAAAAAAGGTGATATTGATAAAGGTTTTTCAGAAGCTGATGTAATCATAGAAAGGGAATTTAAAACTGAAGCGGTTCATCAAGGTTACCTAGAGACACATTCATGTTTAGTAAGTGTTGCGGCAGACGGCAGAGCTACCATATGGAGCTCAAGCCAGGGTCAATTTATGGTTAGAGCAATGACCTCATATTTAACTGGTATACCACAGAGTAACATCAGAGCAATACCTGCTGAAATTGGTGGAGGATTTGGAGGCAAAACTATTGTTTATTTAGAACCATTAGCTACTATCTTGTCACAAAAAACAGGTCGTCCAGTTAAAATAGTTATGAACAGAGAAGATACAATGAGAGCTTCCGGGCCTACATCTGGATCTAAAAGTAAAATAAAAATTGGTGCTACTAAGGATGGAAAAATTGTTGCGGCACAAGGAACATATTATTTACAAGCAGGAGCTTTTCCCGGTTCACCTATTAGAGGTGCAGTAGGATGCTCCCTTGCGCCTTATGATATTCCTAATGCCCATACTTTTGGATATGACGTTGTATCTAATAGATGTAAAGTTGCTGCATACAGAGCTCCTGGTGCTCCTATTGGTGCATATGGGGTCGAATGTGTATTAGATGAAATTGCTGAAAAACTTAACATGTGTCCTTTGGAGTTAAGAAAAATTAATGCTGCAAAAGAAGGAACCCAAGCAGTTCACGGCCCTACTTATCCCCAAATGGGATATTTGGAAACAGTTGAAGCTGCAATAAACCATCCTCACTATAAAGCTCCTATAGGCAAGCATCAAGGTCGAGGTGTAGCAAGTGGTTTTTGGTTTAATGCTGGTGGAGAATCAAGCGCACAGTTAAACATTACTGAAGACGGTAATGTAGTTGTAACCACAGGACATCCGGATATTGGAGGTTCCAGAGCATCTATAGCCAATATTACTGCTGAATTATTAGGTATTCATCATGATAAAGTCTCGGTTTTAATTGGCGACACAGCAACAATTGGATACAGCAACCTTACTGGTGGAAGTAGAGTATTATTTGCTTCTGCAATGGTTGTAACTGAATCTGCTAAAATAGTAATTAAACAATTAAAACAAAGAGCAGCTAAAATTTGGGGTATTGATGAAGAAGCAATTGAGTGGGAAAATGGTGAAGCTAGACCTGCCGGTGATAATGCAGGAAAATTTGCCCCACTTACATTAGCTGAATTAGCAGAAAAAGCTACCGCAACCGGTGGTCCAATTGGAGCTGGATACCAGGTCAACACTGAAGGTGCTGAAGGTGGCTTTGCAACTCATATTTGTGATGTTGAAGTAGATATGGATCTTGGTATAGTAAGGGTAAAACGATACACATCTATACAAGATGTTGGTAAGGCCATTCATCCTGATTATGTAGAGGGCCAGCTTCATGGTGGTTGTGTACAAGGTATTGGCTGGGCTCTAAGCGAAGAATATATCTACAATAAAGATGGTCATTTGGATAATACTGGATTTTTGGATTATAGAATGCCTGTATGTTCAGATTTACCTATGTTAGACACTGTATTAATCGAAATTCCTAACCCAAAACATCCGCAAGGGGTTAGAGGTGTAGGTGAAGTTCCCTTAGTGCCACCTTTGGCAGCTATATCAAACGCAGTTTATCAAGCAATCGGTAAACGTTCGTATAGCCTTCCAATGTCGCCACCTAAAGTGTTGAAGATTATCGAAGGTAATTAACTGTGATATAGGTTTTATTATTCAGATCAATGAATCAAAGTAATAAAACTTTGATAATATTAGCTTATTTTTCTGCATTTTTAGGTGTATGCGGCCATGCTAGTTCTGAATTTTTTGTTAAACTTTCAGGCATTTCTGGAGTGGAAGTGTCTGTTTGGAGATTTGGCTTAGGAGGTTTTGCCTTATTAATATTGTGCTTAATTAACCCATCATCTAGAAACTTAATAAAACCTCTTAAAAAAGACCCCTACCCCATTGTTATTCTTTCAGTTTTTGGAATGGCATTTGGGCAGTTTTTATTTCATTGGGCTTTAGACTTTGCTTCTGTTGTACAAGTTGCTACTATGGTTACAATAATGCCAATAGGAGTTGTTTTTGTGGCTCGTATAATTGAAGGAACTAAAATAACACCCCCCAAAATAATAAGTGGAATTGGTGCCTTTCTAGGATGTGTTTTTTTACTTACCGACGGCTACTTAGAACAACTCAGTGGTGCTGGTGATAGCATCTTGGGAATTTATTTGTCTATTGGATGCGCTTTAGTTGGAGCAATTTATCTTGTTATGGTTAAACCTTATGTTCAAGTATATGGACCTATAAGAATGACTACATACACATTTGTACTAGGCTTTATAGCTTTATATCCATCCATAGGTGTTATTTGGAATATATGGGTAAATCCATTTGATATTTTTGATAGAACACATGTTGAGTATATGTCCATAATAACTCTTGGGGTCTGGAATACTTGCATAGCATTCATACTTTGGCTGTGGGGGCTATCTAAAATTCCTGACGTAGCAAGAGGAAATTATTTGTTTTTCTTGAAACCTGTAATTGCTTTAGGTTTAGCATTTTTTATTCTTGAAGATGAAATTACTCTTAATCAGTTAATTGCAATTTTTGCAATAACTGGATTTGTAATATTAGAAATTTTTTATTCTCCAATTTCTAATTTTTTTAAATTTAAAAGAAATTAAACAATCTTATAGAAAAAATATTTCAACTTGATATAAAAATGTTATTCACATCAAAAAGGTAAATCTTCGCATGAACATTGGAATAATTGGACTTGGCTCAATGGGATTAAATTTATCTAAGAATATCATATCAAAAAAATATAAAGTTTATGCATATGAAGAAAATCCAGAAATAAATAACGACCTCAAAAAAAATAAAATTACAGATTTATTTCTAACAGAATCTATAAATGAGCTCTTAAACAAGGTTATATCGCCTAGAATAATTATGCTCAGCTTACCAGCTGATAAAGTAGACAAGGTAATTAATGAATTAACTATTTTTTTAGAACCTGAAGATATTGTCGCTGACCTTGGAAATTCACTTTATTCGAAGTCTATAGAAAGAAATACTATGTTAAATAGTCATAAGATAAACTTTTTAGGCGTTGGAGTTTCAGGTGGACCTAGAGGGGCTAAAAATGGTCCAGCAATAATGGTTGGAGGCTCAAAAGAAGCTTGGAACAAAACTAAACACATATTTGAGGATATTGCAGCCAAAAATCACAATCAAAGTGCTTGTTGTTTTTTTGGTGGCGCTGGCTCAGGACATTTTGTGAAATTAGTCCATAATGGAATTGAATACGCACTTATGGAAGGAATAGCTGAGGTAACTAATATCTTAAATAAAGTTTATAATCTAAATAATGATAAAATAGCAAAAAAATTTAAAGATTTACTTGAAACAAACTCTTCTTCATTTTTATTAAAAATAACTTCTGAAATAATAAATGCTAAAAATGAAAATGATCAATATTTAATAGATGAGGTTGACCCTGTAATTGGACAAAATGGAACAGGTGTTTGGACTATAAAAGCCGCTCTAGACTTAGGGGTTGGAATTCCATCAATATACGAGGCTGTATCCACAAGATCTAATTCAAAAAATTTTAAATATAATTTTGAACAAAATTTTAATAATAAAAAATATAATCCAAATGATAAATATAATGAAATCTCTATTGAACAAATAATTTTTTTTAATTTTGCATGCTCTATATACCAAGGTCTAAACCTTATAAATGAATCAAATAAATGGGATTTTTTTAATTTTAAAATCGAAGATATCTTTAAAGCGTGGAGTGCTGGATGTATTTTACAAGGTAGATACCTAGATATTATTTCAAAAGAATTCACCAAACGAAAAAAAATTGATCCACAATATTTACATGATTTAATTAAAAGAAATTGTTCAGATCAATTAAAATCAATTAGAGAATTCAATTCAAGTGCAATAAACATGGGAATAACTTGCCCTGTTTTATCTTCTAATCTGGCATATTATGACCAAATGTTTTCAAATCATTTAATTGGTGAAACAATACAGTTACAAAGAAGTTTTTTTGGCCTTCATCCAATTAAAGACAAAAAAGGGAAAAATAAGATAAATCCTTATTGGACTAAATTATGAAAGAAAAATTTTTTACTATACTTATAATGGGTGTCGCTGGTTCTGGGAAAACAACGATTGCAAAGTTGTTATCAAAAAAAATAAATGCATTTTTAATTGAAGCAGATGATTACCATAGTAAAAAAAACATAGATAAGATGAGTGCGGGAATTCCACTTAATGACGACGACAGGTATGATTGGCTTATTAGAATAAAAGAAGAAATCGATAAAAGAAAAAGTTTTCAAAATTTAGTTGTTGCATGCTCTGCTCTAAAAGAAAAACATAGGTCAATATTACACGTTAAAGAAGATTATTTAGTTTATTTAAAAATTACTAAAAAGACTGCAAAGACAAGGATCGAAAATAGAAAAGATCATTTCATGCCTAACAGTCTAGTTAATAGCCAATTCGCTATTTTGGAAGAACCAGATGTCTGCATAACATTAGAAGAAACTCTTACACCAGAAGAAGCGACATCACATTTAACTTCTATTATTAAAAACAAGTTTGATTATGGAAAATAAAGTAAATAATTACAGTGATATACCTGAAAAAATTGAATTTGATTCTGAATTTAAAGAAATTTTTAATCTAATGGAGTTTACCAGGCAAAATATTTTTATCACTGGAAAAGCTGGCACAGGAAAAACTACCCTATTAGAATATTTTAGACTTAATTCAAAAAAAAATTTTGTAATATTAGCTTCAACAGGAATATCTGCAATAAAAGCTAAAGGAAAAACTATTCATTCTTTTTTTCTATTTCCACCAAGAATATTAATAAATGAAAAAATCAAAAGATTACGAAGCAAAATAATAAGCAAAATTGATACTATTTTAATTGATGAATGCTCTATGATAAGATGTGATGTACTTGATGCTATAGATCAATCACTTAGATTAAATAGAAATAGTGGCAAAAGCTTTGGCGGTATTCAAATTATTCTTTTAGGAGATTTGCATCAACTTCCACCAGTAATAAGGGAAAATGAAAGAGAAATTTTCAATAATTTTTATCCACTTGGTCATTATTTTTTTAATGCGAATTGCTTTAAGGAAAGTGATATTAAAACCTATGAATTAACAAAGGTCTATAGACAAAAAGATAAAGGTTTTATTAATATACTCAATAATATTAGATCTGGTAACATAAACGATAATGATCTTTTTATATTAAACAACAGGGTCGTTAATGAAAGTTTAGATATACCTTCAGAGGCAATTATATTGTCACCTACAAATAAAAGAGTGGATACTATAAATAATGTTAACCTTCAAAATATAAACAGTGAAACATTTTCTTATGATTCATCTGAAACAGGTGACTTCAAAGAAAAGCCAGCTGACGAAATTCTTGAGTTAAAAGTTGGAGCTCAAGTAATGCTCATTAAAAATGATTTAAAATCTCCTAAAAGATGGGTTAATGGATCAATTGGTATAGTTACTCAGTTAACAGAAAATTCTATTCATTTAAAAATTAAAAATAAAATCTATAAAATTACACAAGATACATGGGAAAAATTTGATTATATAATTAAAGATGGTCAAGTTACGCATGAAGTTGTAGCAACTTTTACTCAATACCCTATTAAGCTAGCTTGGGCTGTTACAATACATAAAAGCCAAGGACAAACATTTGAAAAAGCTATAATAGATTTAGACAAAGGCTCGTTTGCTCCCGGTCAAACATATGTAGCATTAAGTAGAGTTACTTCTTTAGATGGTCTTTTTTTAACTCGAGCAATAAATGTTTCTGATGTGGTTTTTGATCAAAATATTGAAGATTATTTTTCTAGTTGATTTTTTGTTTTTATCTGTTCAAGAAAAGCAATCAAAATACCTGAAAAAGCTATTAAAAACATTCCTAATATATTTGAATAACTAGGCCAATCTCCAAAAAACAGTTTTCCCCAAATGGTTGCAAAAACTAAATATGAGTAATCCATTGGAGCTAACCAACTACTTTCAGCTGTCTGATAAGCTTTAGCTAAAAGCATATTACCTGTAATATTTAAGATTGAACATGATAAACAAAAAGAAAAAACGATAAAAGTTAATAAAGGCCATCCTATAAAAACAAATGGACTTTCTTCTCTGTAAATGTTTTCTATATAAAAATACTCAAAAAATAATATTCCCAAAGACGCAGAAACGAAAAACATTACACCTACTGCCAATGTAAGAGACATTACAGATTCTTCTCTACAATATTTTCTAATAAGAATAATATTACAAGCAAAGAAAAAACCAGCCATTATAGGTAATATTTGTAATAGCAAAAAATTTTCAGACCATGGCTCTAATATCAATAAAGCTCCTAAACTCCCTAATATCAAAGCACAAACCCTCCAAATTCCAATTCTTTCTTTAAGAAAGATAATTGCTAATAAGGATACAAAAATTGGAAATGTATAAAGACCAGCCGCCATTTGCGCAAAACTTAATTTTGGAGATGCTGCAAAGAAGCAAAACATGCAAGTTGTCATCATCAGAGCTCTGAAATATACAGGCTTCCAGTTAAGTGGAAACAGTAGATGAATACTGTTAGTAAATTTAGCTATTAAAAAAAGTAAAAATATATTTCCAATTGATCTTATAAATTGCAATTGCCAAAAACTTGTTTCACTAGACATTAGTTTGATTAAACTATCCTGCAAAGATAAAATTATTACCCCTAAAACCAACATTATTAGTGATAAAAAGGGATTATCTCTAACTTGCGGATTAAAAAAATCAAATCTCACTATTTTGCAACCTAAGTTGAATTAAAAAAAGGATTTCTTGTATAAGTTATTTATTTCATCTTTATAATGATTTGCAATTATATGCCTTCTTATTTTTAGTGTTGGAGTTAATTGACCATTATCAGTACTAAAAATTTCATTTGAAGAAATAAATTTTCTAATTTTTTTTGTTTGAGATAAATTTTTATTTACATTGTTTAATATAGTTTGAAGATTTTCTTTTAAAAAATTATCATTGTCACTTAATAACGTTTCATTCGGAATAATTATAGCAATTAAAAAGGGCCTGTTATGTCCATAAATCATTACTTGCTCAATTTCATCATATGATAGTAAAAGGTTTTCAATTGGAATAGGAGCTATATTTTCACCACCTGAATTAACAATCATTTCATTTATTCTTCCAGAAATTTTTAAGTATCCATCATTATCAATTGACCCCAGGTCTCCTGTATGCAACCAACCATTTACCAAAACTTTATCTGTATTTTTTTTATCCTTCCAATATCCTTTCATTAAAGAACTTCCCTTTACGAGAATTTCATTTTCATTAGAAATTTTAACCTGAAGCCCCATTATAACAACGCCCACAGTGTCTATTTTTATTTTACTGATTGGATTACAAGATATAAGTGGTGAACATTCTGTCTGACCGTATCCTTGTAAAATATTAATTCCAAGGGATTGAAAAAACAAACCAACTTGTTCATTCAGTGCAGCTCCTCCAGAAATAAAAGCTTGCAAATTACCACCAAACTTTTTTTGAAAGTTTTTTCTTACTAATTTATCTAAAACTATATTTTGGAGTTCTTCTAAAAAACTTAATTTTATTTTTTTATATTTTTTAGTCCCTAGTTTAATTGTTTTTTCAAACAGTTTTTGGGAAAATTTACTTTTTGTTAATAGTTGATTATTTATTTTCTTATATAAAACTTCATAAAGTCTTGGCACAGCGGTCATTAATGTAGGCTTAACACTTAATAAATCATTAACTATTTGATCACGATTTTCATTAAAATAAATTTCTGCTCCAATATATATGGGCAAGAAAAAGCCAGCAGTATGTTCATACGCGTGTGATAGTGGAATAATAGATAAAAATTTATGATCTTTAATTTTGATTTCAGAAACCAACTCATTTGCTCCAACTATATTAGATATAATTGATTTATGAGTTAACATTACACCTTTAGGCTTATTACTAGTTCCAGATGTATAAATAATTGAAACAACATCATTTTCATTAATTTTAGAAACAAAACGTTCTATAATTTTAAATTTCTCATCACTTTTTGAACCAAGATTTAAAAGCTCATTAAATGTATAAAAACCTATATTAAATTTTTTGAATTTTGATGTATTTGTATCGTCAATACAAATTACATGTTTAATTTTATTCAAACTTGGTAGTATATTTAAAATTAGTGATAGAAGTTTTCCATTAACAAAAACTATTGAGGTGTCTGAATGAGATAAGAGATAAGAAATTTCTTCTTCATTACTTGTTGTATAACCAGGAACAGTTATTGCTCCCAATGATATTGTAGCCAAATCTACAACACACCATTTATAACTATTATCAGCAATAATGGATATTTTATCATTTTTTTTAACACCTATTTCATGTAAAGCAGAACTTATATTAAGAATTAAATCTTTTGTGTCTTTCCAAGAAAGGTGTTCCCAATTACTATTTATTTTAAAACCAAATAGTGGTTTATTTTCATATAATTCTGAATTTTTAAAGAAAATCTGTGGTAAATTATTCATAAATTAAACCATTAT
>CACNWE010000025.1 GCA_902623995.1 uncultured SAR116 cluster alpha proteobacterium
ATTTCATGTGATGTTTTTCTATAAGTTTGGAAATATTTTTTGGAGATACAATTTAAAATTTCTTGGTAGGATGATTATGTATTTTGCCAGGATTTTTACGGGCATAGAAATTCATCCAGCAGCTAAAATAGGAAAAAATTTTTTTATGGATCATGGTTTAGGTATAGTTATTGGTGAAACTGCTGAAATTGGAGAAAACGTAACTATTTATCAAGGTGTTACTTTAGGTGGTATTATGCCGTCAATAGAAAGTGAATTACAAAGAAATCAAAAAAGGCATCCCACAATAGGAAACAATGTAATTATCGGTTCTGGTGCTCAAATTTTAGGAGCAATAAAAATTGGAGACAATGCAAGAATTGGAGCTAATTCTGTTGTTACAAGAGATGTACCACCTAATATCACTGTAGCAGGAGTGCCTGCAAGAGAATTTGCAAGATCAAAGAAAAAAGAAACTTTTAAAGCCTACGGAATATCAGCAAATGATACTGATCCAAGAGAAAAGATATTAGTTGATTTACTTAAAAAAGTTGAAAATTTAGAAAAAAAAATGAAGACTTTGGATAACAAAAAAGTTACAAAAAATAAAATTTAAAAAAAATAAATTAAAAACTTTTAATGTTTTAGGTTTCAAGCTTTAGTTGTGAAAAAACAAATTTATCTAGACTATAATGCAACTGTTCCACTATTAAAGGAAGTAAAAGAATCCTTAATAGATTGTATGAACGTTGGGCCATTGAATGCATCGTCAATTCATTATTATGGCAGAAAAGGTAAGGATATAATTGATATTGCAAGGACAAACATCAGTAAATTAATTAATACAAACAAGAATAATATAATTTTTACTGGCTCTGCAACAGAAGCTATTAATCTGCTATTTAGTAATTTTGAAACCATTGTCGTAAGTTCTGTAGAACACTTTGCAGTGTTATCTTCATCCAAAAGTGATCATATAATTCCTGTAAATCAAGATGGTGTAGTAGATTTGAGTTATCTTGAATTATATCTAAAAAAATTAGTTAAAAACAATAAAAAAATACTGGTATCCGTCATGTGGGTAAATAACGAGACAGGCATTATACAGCCAATTGAGCATGTTGTTGAAATTGCTAAAAAATTTGGATGTTTAGTTCATTGTGATGCTGCACAAGCTCTTGGTAAAATTAAAATAAATCTTGAAGAAATAGAATTAGATTTTTTAACACTATCAGGTCACAAAATCGGTGCTCCAACTGGGATAGGAGCTTTGATTTATAATGACAACATTGATTTAACACCACAAATTTTAGGTGGTGGGCAAGAAAAAGGGATGAGAGCAGGAACAGAAAATATTCTTGGAATAAGAGGATTTGGTGAAGCTGCTAAATTCATTATTAATTCAACTGAAAAAAATTGTTCAAAAGTAAAATCTCTTAGAGATTATTTTCAAGAAAAAATAAAGACTTCAAGTCCGGAAACAATTTTTTTTGGAGAAAAAGCTAATAAAGTTGCAAACACAATTCTAATGGCTCTACCAAAAATACCTGGAGATTTAGCATTGATGAAATTAGATTTAGAATCATTTTCAGTTAGTTCTGGTTCAGCTTGTAGTTCTGGTAAAGTTTCTAAAAGTCATGTTGTTAGCGCAATGGGATATGATAATCTTGCTTCAAACTCTGTACGATTTTCTTTTCCTCCAAATGATGCTATTTTAAATTTAGAAAACTTGATAACTAGAAAAGAATTAGATAGGTTGGCCCAGTGTTGGTCAAATTTGCAAGCAAAATAATTATATGGAGTCTAATGTGACAAAACTTGTATTTGTTAATTCAGATGGCAATGAAAAATCTGTAGAAGCAGAAAATGGATTATCTTTAATGGAAGTCGCTAGAGATAATGATTTAGGTATTGAAGGTACTTGTGGAGGATCAATCTCCTGTTGTACTTGTCATGTTATCATTGATAAAGAATGGTTTCCCGTTGTTGGAGGTCCTAATCCTGATGAAGAAGATATGCTAGATTTAGCTGTTGGATTAACACCAACTTCTCGATTAGGGTGTCAAATTGAAGTAACTGATAAACTTGATGGTTTAAGAGTTTCAATTCCTGAAGAGTAAGGTTGATGATCAATATTAACCAAATCATAAAAGAAATGGATTTAGAGGGTGATCCATCTAATCATCGTGTAGTTGTAGCAATGTCTGGCGGTGTGGATTCTTCCGTAACTGCAGCATTGCTTGTTGAAGCGGGTTATGAAGTGGTTGGTTTAACCATGCAACTATACGATTATGGAAAAGCTCTTCAAAAAAAGGGAGCATGTTGTGCAGGTTCAGATATTAATGATGCTAGATTAGTTTCAAGTAAGCTTGGAATTCCTCATTATGTTTTGAACTATGAGAGTATTTTTCAAGATCAAGTTATGAATGACTTCGCAGATTCTTACCTAAGAGGTGAAACTCCAATTCCTTGTGTAAGATGTAATCAGACAGTTAAATTCACAGATATGTATGATAGAGCAAAAAACCTTGGTGCTAGCGCGATGGCCACTGGACATTATATCAGAAGAAAAACCAAAAAAGGATATCTAAGCCTATATACTGGAGTAGACCCTTCAAAAGATCAATCCTATTTTTTATTTGCTACAACTATGAAACAACTTGATTTTGTAAGATTTCCTCTTGGGTCGTTAACAAAAGATGAAACCAGATCTGTTGCTAAACGTCATGATTTAAATGTTGCTAATAAACCTGATAGCCAAGATATATGCTTTGTTCCTGAAGGTAAATATGCAGAGGTAGTTAGAAAATTGAGGCCAGGAAGTGTTGAGCCAGGAAATATAATTGACGTAAATGGAAATGTTTTAGGTAAACATAATGGTATAATTGACTTTACCATTGGTCAAAGAAAAGGGATTGGTATTGGGGGTAGAAAAGGGGTAGATGACAATAATAGTATTTTATATGTAATTGCTCTTGATACAAAAAAAAATAATGTAATCGTTGGTCCTAAAGAGTTTTTATCGTGTAAAAAAATTAAAATATCTGACTGCAACTGGCTAATTGATCTAGTAAATGAAAAAGAGTTTGAAGTGTTAGTTAAGTTAAGAAATTCTTCGCAACCAGTAATTGGAACTATTAAAGTTAATTTTGATAATAGTCTTGTTTATCTAACATTTGATGAACCTCAATTTGGTGTTTCAACTGGACAAGCTGCTGTATTTTACAATATTAAAGACAGTTCTCATATATTAGGTGGTGGGTGGATAACAGAAGCTCCTAATAAATCAGCCGATATTAAATTTTATAATGCATAAATTAGATCATATTGTGTTTGGGGCTTCCACTTTAGAAGAAGGAACTGAATTCGTTGAAAATATACTTCAAGCCAAGCTAAGTGATATTGGTTATCACAAAGATATGGGAACTCATAATAGAGTGATAAGAATTAGTGAAAGGGTTTACCTAGAAGTAATTGCAATTGATCCTAAAATAAGCAATTTAAATAAAAGAAAATGGTTCAACCTAGATAACTCAAGTTTACAATCTAAATTAAAAAAATCACCGCAAATTATTGGTTATGTTATTGAAAATACTGATATGAGCATTAATAAGTATTATGATCCTTTTTTTTTAGCATCGCGTGATAATTATATATGGCAATTTGCAATGCCAACTTTTAAAAATAATATTTTAGAAAGTAAGATTATAGAAGCTGGAATCATACCTAATTTAATTTCTTGGAAAAGTAAAAAACCAATATATCAAATGAAAAAAAATCAATTTGAACTAATTAGCTTTGAGATTTGGCTTTCAGAGTCGCAACAACATTTTAATACTTTTTTTAAAACTTTTGGTGAAATTGAATATGTTTCAGTTTTAATGGCAACAGAAGAAGAGCCTTCAATTTTTAAGTTAAAACTCAAAGATAATTTTAGGGATATAGTTATTTCATTATAAAATATAATAATGAATGTAATTACTTGACTACAAAATAAATTATATTTAGTAAATATTTATCAATTGGCGGAGTAGCTCAGCTGGTTAGAGCACCGGAATCATAATCCGGGTGTCGGGGGTTCAAGTCCCTCCTCCGCTACCATTTATGCCTTGAATAATTAGCCTCACCTCATATGTTATAATTTTAGAAACTCAGGATTTTTCATAAAGTTTAAAGTAATTGTAGTAAAGATGTTACACTTTGAAAAAACATACTTAAATGAAAATAGAGTCCTATTAAGGTAGAATTTTGGTAAGAATATTTTGGTAATTAGCGATGGTTACTGTACCATCAATACTAGAAGTTAGCTTTTGTTGTGTTTTAATAGATTACCTAATACTTTTATAGTAAAGCTTATCAATGAATATAAATCAACATCCACCACAAGAGGAAATTGATCAATTAAAAAGTCTTTTGGGTAAAGGTAAATATTCACTTGTTTTCAAACATGCTGAAATTATCATAAAGAATTATCCAAACTCTTTTATTATTTGGAACCTACTTGGCGTAGCAGCTAATGAAATACAAAAATTTGATTATGCAATAATGTCTTACAAAAAGGCAATCTCAATAAACCCTAAATATGAACATGCTTACAATAACTTAGGTATTGTATTAAGAGATCAAGGAGAACCTTATAGTGCAATAAAAGCTTATGAAAAAGCAATATTAAATAATCCTTATAACGCTTTATTTTATAATAATTTGGGTGCTTTGTTTTCAGAACTTGGAAAGAGTAATGAAGCTATAGAAGCTTGTAATAAAGCGCTCTTATTAAAACCTAATTATGCCGAGGCTTATAATAATTTAGGAGCTATACTTAGAGATCAAGGTAATTTTTCTGAAGCTATAGAAGCTTGTAAAAAAGCTATAATTTTAAAACCAAATTATGCAGAAGCTTATAATAATTTAGGAGCTATTCTTAGAGATCAAGGTAATATTTCTGAAGCTATAGAAGCTTGTAAAAAAGCTATCTTGTTAAAACCAAATTATGCCGAGGCTTATAATAATTTAGGAGCTATACTTAGAGATCAAGGTAATCTTTCTGAAGCTATAGAAGCTTGTAAAAAAGCGATTTTATTAAAACCAGATTATGCTGAAGCTTATTATAGTTTATCATTTACTTACAATTTAAAAGGAGATTTACAAACCGGGTTTAAATTATATGAATGGAGACTAAGAGAGAAGAGATTTATTGCCAGAACACCCAGAAAATTTTTGATATGGAATAGGGAAAAGTCTGTTTTAGGAAAAAATTTTTTTGTTTATGAGGAGCAAGGCCTTGGAGACACTATTCAATTTTCTAGATATTTACTTTTATTAAAGGAAAAAGGAGCTGAAATTACTTTCAGAGTTAAAAAAAAGATGCACGCTCTTTTAAAAACATTAGATGATGGCATAATTCTTATTGATAGTGATCCAGACCAAAATAATATCGATTTTGAAACACCACTTATGAGTCTTCCTTATTTGTTTAAGACTCATCTAAACACAATACCATCAACGGTTTCATATCTTTATGCTGATCATTACAAAGTTAAGTCGTGGAGTGAACGTCTAACAAAAGGTACCTTTAAAGTTGGTATATGTTGGCAAGGTAGTAAAGCCAAGATTGATTCAGGTAGATCTTTTCCTCTAACATCATTTAAAGATATATCTAGGTTACCAAATATTGAACTTATAAGCATTCACAAAGGTGAAGGCGAGAAACAAATTAAAGATGTTAGCTTTGATTTAACAACATTAGGTAATAATTTTGATAGTGGAGAAAACGCATTTGAAGATACAGCTGCTATTATGATGAATTGTGACTTAATTATTACCTCTGACACTGCTACAGCTCATTTAGCCGGAGCATTAGGATGTCCTACTTGGGTTGCGCTTAAAAAAGTTCCAGATTGGAGATGGATGTTGGAACAAAATCATAGTCCTTGGTACCCTAGCATTAAGTTATATCGCCAAAAAGAGCTAGGTGATTGGAACAATGTTTTTAAGGCAATCAAAAGAGACTTAGAACTACTTATATTACAAACATAGAGAATTAAAGGAAGCCACCATTAATACCAATCTATTGAGGAATATTATTTGATAAAAATTATAATACTTCAAATAAAAATTGAAAATCTCAAGAAAAAAATGCTTTAAAGAACGTTAAAACAGAACACGATCAACTTAATACAATTTGTAGTAGTAATTTTGTAGAAAACGAAATTATTAGAGATCTTTTTAATAATCTTAAAGAAATTTACAAAAAACTTTGGGATATAGAGGATAAAATTCGTAATAAAGAACGAAACAAAAACTTTGAGAAAGAATTTATAAAATTGGCTAGAAATATTTAATTCACTACCGATGAACGTTCAAAAATCAAAAGAAACATAAATAAAATTTTTAAATATAAAAATATTAAAGAAAAATCATATTCTAAATATTAAAAATGTTGTATAATTTAAAATAACTAAAGTAAGTTAATTCCTGCCAATTGATATAAAATTTTAATTATATAAGGCAACCACTGATCCAACTATTATTTTTATATTTTTATTCATAAAATCACCTTAATATGTTTAAACAAAATAAACACTGAAATAATTTTACTATATTAAAATAAAACTAACTTAATTATTATTAATAATTAATATAATGCTACATAAAAAGAGTTTAATGACGTATTATCTTAAAATGATACATTATAAGCTTTGGAGTTTGTTATGTCAGTTTATGCAATAAAAGTATGGTTGTCTAAAAGTGAAAAAGATTGGTTTCTTTATAAGGACTTGGAAGATCATGTTGTACATACATGGAGCAGAAGGGAAAAAGCTGAAGAGGTTATGAACCTTTTAACGTGTCATAAAGCTGAAATTACTGAAGAGATACCAGCTCCAGCTCTAGCTAGATCTACTGAAAAAAAACAAAAATTAAAAGTTGAAAGTTAGTAATTATCTCAAATTGCAACAATCAAATAGAAATGATTGGAATGTAAGATTTGAGGTTACATTTTATGACAATGATTCAAACAAAGGATCATTTAGAGAAATTAAAGAAGTTAATATAGTGTATAATGATGAATTAGAAATTGAAAATAAATTACCATTTAATAATCCTGCAAATGTTGAAATTAAATTTTTAATTTGGGTTGTCACATTACCAATTGAAAAGCTAACAAAATTACCTCATGATTATAAAGATCAAAAAATAAAGTATTATAAAGAATCAATTGAAGTTTTAGAAGTTAAAAAGTTATAGTCTTGAAAAGATAATAAGTTAGGAGATTAATTATTATGAATATAACAGGAGGATGCTACTGTAGTGCGATACGATATGAATCTAAAGGAGAAGTTCAAGCCTCTATACAATGTCACTGTAGAGAATGCCAATATATAACTGGTGGCAATCCTAACGTTATTATGATAATGCCACTTGAAGGATTTAAATTTGTAAGTGGAAAACCTAAAGAGTTTAAAAGAAATGATTTAGAAAACGCTGTTACTAGACTTTTTTGTGATAAATGTGGAACTGCAATTGGCACAAGAAATCCAATGAGACCAGGATCAATAATTTTGAAAGTTGGTACGTTTGATGATCCGTCAATTTTTGATCCTAAAATAGCAATTTTTACAATTGATAAACAAAAATTTCATCATATAAACGATAATTTAAAATGTTTTGATAAAAGGCCTTAAAGCAAAAATTATTTATGTCAAATATCCAAAATGTTGCGGACATATCTATTGTAATACCCACATATAACAGATGTGAATTGTTAAAGAGGGCTATAAATTCTGTTTTAGACCAGACTATTAATGTTAAAGAAATTATTATAGTTGACAATGGATCAACAGATAATACTTATAAAATCATATCCTCATTATTTCCTGAAATAACATATATTTATGAAAAGAGAAAAGGTGTAAGTATTGCTAGAAACATAGGAATAAAAAATTGTCACTCAACTTGGATTGCTTTTTTAGATTCTGATGATGCTTGGGAACCACAAAAATTAGAAAAACAAATTTTTTTCTCAAACAATAACAACAAAAAATACAGGCTTATTCATACGAATGAAATTTGGTATAAAAATAATAAATTTCAAAATCAATTAAAAAAACATGAAAAATCAGGTGGAGATATTTTTCAAAAATCTCTTCAACTATGTTGTATTTCTCCAAGTAGTGCTTTTATTAAAAAAGAAGTTTTTGATGATTATGGGTTTTTTGATGAAAGTTTAGAAGTTTGTGAAGATTATGATATGTGGATAAGAATAACATCAAAAGAAGAGGTTGGTTTTTTAGATAATCCATTGGTAGTAAAATATGGAGGACATGATGATCAACTTTCAAAAAAATATTGGGGAATGGATAGATTTAGAATTAAATCTCTAGAAAAAAATTTAAAAAATGACTGGTTTACTGCAGAGCAAAAAAAAAGTGTTTTGAATATACTTATTAAAAAATTATCTATTATATCAAATGGAGCAAAAAAAAGAGATAATAAAGAAATCTATAGAGAATATAAAGACAAATTGAATTACTGGTCATTAGAATTAGATAATTTTAAAAATGAACAATTTAAAAAAAACAAAAAATTCTATTAGATGGGTCATAGCTTTAAAGGAAGAAGCTCAAGTAATTCTAGATTATTACAAACTAAAGCCTATTAATGAAAAAACTATTTACCCAATTTATAAGAATGAAGAAGAAACACACTGGTTAATTATATGTGGAATTGGTCGAAATAATGCAGCGGCCTCAACTGCTTATCTTTATGCATATAGTAACGCATCAAACTATACATCATGGATAAATATAGGAATTGCTGGATCCTGTAAGGGTAATTATGGAGACTTATATCTTGTAGATAAAATTTCAACTTATCAAAAAAGAAAAAGTACTTATCCATCAACACTACCAAAGGCAACTTTGCCAAAGATGCATTTATTTACATCTGATATTCCTATTTCAGATTATTCAACTTATGAGTTGATTGACATGGAAGGGAGTGCTTTTTTTGATATTGCTAGTAAATTAACACCAAAAGAATTTATTTGTTTGATGAAGGTAATATCTGATGGCCCAGAAGATAATATTAAAGAAATAACAAAGTCAAAAATAAGTAATTTAATGAAAGAAAATCTTTTGAAGATTATTGATGTAATTTCATATTATGAAAGACTGTCTGAAGAAGAGTTTCAAATAATTGATAAGCCTAAATTATTTAATAAAATTAAATCAAAATGGCATTTTTCAGCAACACAATCTTACAGACTTGAGAATTTGCTCAGGCGTATTGAAATTTTTTGTAATAAAAAAGATATAGAAAAAATAATTAAAAATTGTGAAACATCTAATTCTGTTATTAATGTTTTAAATACGAAGATAAAAAATAATTTAGTAAATTGGAGTAAATTTTGATTGAAACAATATATGTTGAAGATGCAATTCAAAACCACCCTAAAACAAAATTTATTTTAAATAAATTTAAAAAATCCCGAATTATATCAATAAATAAATATGGAGAAATATTTAATAAAAGAAATCAAAATTTTAGAATACAAAAAGCCAATCCTTGTTTAATCCTCGCTCATAAAAAAGATAATTTTGTATTACCAGCACCCGAAGGATTTGGGCTAGGCTCATCAAAAAATTTTTATTTTTCACATATGTATAATTGTATTTATGATTGTAGATATTGCTTTCTCCAGGGAATGTATTCTTCAGCTAACTATATTATTTTTGTCAACTTTGAAGATTTTGATATTTCAATTGAAAAAATTATAGAAAATAATTTAGATTCAAAAGTAACTTTTTTTTCTGGTTATGATTGTGACTCACTTGCACTTGAGAATGTTACTGGATTTGCAAAACATATTTTACCAATTTTTAGAAAATATCCTCAAATCGAAATAGAATTTAGAACAAAAAGTATTCAAAAAGAACCATTTTTGTCTGTAAAACCTATGCCTAATGTCATATTGGCTTATAGTTTAATGCCAGAATTGATGTCAAATTCGTTAGATAATAAAGCACCTTCAATTTCAAAACGTATTCGTGTTATTTCTGAATTAGCTTCAAAAGGTTGGAAGATAGGTTTAAGATTTGATCCATTGATTCATGGCAAAAACTGGAAAAAATTGTATCAAGAACTCTTAGAAAATATATATAAAAATATTTCACTTGATTGTTTACATTCTGTTAGTTTTGGCACATTAAGATTTCCTAAGAGAATGTTCAAAGACATTTTTAAACTTTATCCAAATGAACCATTATTTACTAGTCCATTATCTCTTAACAATAAAATGATTTCATATGACATTGAGATAGAGGAAGAAATGACTTCATATTGTAAAAACTTATCATTAAGGTATATAAATGAAGATCAAATATTTAAATGCTCTATCTAAATTGATTGGTAATTATTTATGAAAGATAAATGCGTTCTGGTTACTGGAAGTTCAAGTGGAATAGGTTATGAAATAACCTCAAAACTTCTAGATTTAGGAGCAAAGGTAATTGGGATAGCTAGAAACCATGATAAATCTAATTTAGAAAACAAGAATTATACAAAATATAATTGTGATGTAAGTGTTAATGAAAAATTAGAAATAATTATGAAACAAATTATAAAAAGACATCCTGAAATAAATTGTCTAATAAGTAATGCAGGGTATGGTAATTTTGGTCCTATTGAAAATTTTTCTACTTTACAAATCAATAATTTCTTAGCAACAAATTTAACTTCACATTTGGTCATAACAAAACTTTTATTACCTCATTTTAAAAGAATTAAAATGGGAGACATAATTTTTATTGGATCTGAAGCGGGATTATTAGGAGCTAAAAATGGAAGTCTTTATTGTACAGCAAAATTTGGATTAAGAGGTTTTTCTGAGTCTATAAGTAAGGATGTTTCAAACAAAAATATCAGGGTAAGCATAATAAACCCTGGCATGGTTAGAACAGATTTTTTTGAAACTTTAAATTTTGAGCCAGGAAATGATGAAGAAAATGCTATTAACATACATGATATATCATCTACGGTAACTTATATTCTAACACTTAGTAGAAATACAGTCGTAGATGAGATTAATCT
>CACNWE010000026.1 GCA_902623995.1 uncultured SAR116 cluster alpha proteobacterium
CACAAAATGGTCTACCCTAAATGTTACACACAAAATTAGCGTTCTTAGTATAGAGAACGTGAACATGAATATGTATCACTTAACTATAACACTATAAGTGTAATCCTACCCCACACGACAGCCACCCCACCCTTATGCGTATAGTATTCATAAGCTCTGCAGCAGATGGGGTGTAAATAGTGTTAACCATTTGAATAAGTCATAGAGAGACATACAGAGTCATTACTTTTATTGGAATCAATTGTACATCCAATGTGGTTACAGTGGCTGTATGAGTCTGTATGAGTCAGGGATTAGTTATGTAGGCTATCTATATATAGCGTGAACAGCTGAAGGAATGGTAAAAGAGTAGAGCTATATTTTTTGATATAAATTAAATAATTTCCATCTAAATATGTTATTTACTTATCATGTACTTTTATAATTAATTTAAATTAACAGAGGAAAAATGATGGGTGAACTTAATACAAAATCACAAAAAATAATATTTACTATTCAATGTAGTATCAAGTCTGATGCTAACGAATTTAGAAAATGGGCAAATGAACGTGCTACAAAGTATGTATTTGATTTAAAGGAGGAAAAAACTATAAGTTATGAATGGTATTTGTCTGATGATAATTCAGAAGCAACATTAGTAGAGTCATTTATTGACAGTGACGGGGCAATGCAACGTTTAAACAACCATATGTCAAGCCCTATAGCCGAAGAAGTAATGAATCATATTGACATTAAAGAATGGCTAGTTTTTGGCAACTCTAAACAAGATTTAATTGATGCACTAACTCCTTTTGGTGCCAAATTCAAAAAGCATCATTCTGGTTTCAATCATAGTTCAGAATAACATTGTTCAATCCATAAAGATTAAGATAACGATGAACTCATTTGACGAACTATGTAAAAAATTAACTCAAGATGTTGCAAATAATATTGTTCTAAAGCGTTCATGGAAAGATGATGAACAACTTCGCTTTGATTATGCAGTTAGATATCTTTTAATTGGTTTATGGAAGAAGCATCACACACATCCAGATAATCATTTATCAATGCAAAAGAATAAGAACTTTTACTCAGCATTAAAACAATATCGTGACCCAAATTTAACATACCGTATGGCTATTCATGCTTTTGATGGTCTTCAAAAATTAGACATGATTTATGTTGTACAAGATGGTTACTATGACCGTATTAAAATGGAAGGTAGTTTAACAAGATATAAAGCTACTCATCGTCTTACTGAAATGTTTGAAGAACTAGAAGGTCATCCTGCAATAACACTCAAACCTAATATTGATATTCAAACTATTTTACTAAGAAATCAAGTAAATGGAAGAAAACAGATAGTTCCTTATGATGAAGATAAAGATACAGAACAATGGAGAATAAATCTTAGAAAGATTAACCACTGTTTTTCAAAACACATTCTTGATTTACAAATTAAAGACGCTGAAGTTAGTGAATTACAAGAAAGACTTTTATTGGATAATGACAAACAGCCGATAGACTTAACCCATAAAGTCTTAGTTCGTATCTTTACTAATAACACTTTCAATGAAGGTGGAAGATTTTATAGAGGATGGTGGCAAAATGTACCAAAAGAGTACAGACAGTTTATTACCATAGACAGCAAGAATGTAACTGAATATGACTTCTCACAAATGAACCCAAACATGATTTATGACAGATACAATCATGAGTTAGGAAGCGAAGATGCCTACAGCAGAGTTGCTGGTATAGAACATCGTGATGTTGTAAAGGAAGCCTTCAATGCAATGTTTCAATCAAAAACAACTCTTGATAGAAAGCCTGACGGAATAGAATTAGATGCAATAGGAATGACATGGAAAGAATTAAAAGAAGAAATCTTAAAAGCACATAAACCTATAAAAGATTTATTCTTTAAAGGACTTGGTAACAAGCTTCAATTTGAAGATAGTTGTATAGCTGAAAGTGTGATGCTTCAATTTGCCAACTCGGATGCACCTGCGTTACCTATACATGATAGTTTTGTAATGCATCATGGATTTGGTGATAAAGGTGGTTTAGAAGAAGCCATGAGAAGAGCATACTTTGAGAGGTTTAATTCAAGTCTTAGTGAAAAAAGAGATTTAGTTGAAAAAGTTATTCATGGTAAAATAAGACTTGATGAAGATAAGAAGGCTATCAATAATAGTGACGGAACTATTGAAGTTGATGACATAATTAATGCAGATAGTGAACACTCTAAATGGAGAGATAGAGATAGAATGTGGATGAGTAGGGAATGATGTTATGGCAGAATTAACTGAAAATGAATTAGAAAGTTATGCTCAGAAAATTTTAAACGATTATGACCTAAAAAATCCTAGTATTTTATTTAAAAATAATATCAACATAAGTGTTGTAGACGCTTATAAAATTCAATCAATTGTAACTAACCTTAGAACAAAGAGAGGTGAAAAAGTAGTTGGTTATAAAATTGGTAGCATTTCAAAACAAACACAAAAAAAATATGGTTTTTCTCATCCAGCTTGGGGACGTTTATGGGAAAGTGAACTGCATACAAATGGTGTAGAATTAGATAAAAAAGATTATTCAAATCCAGCTATGGAAGCTGAGTTTGGTATTATATTAAATCGTGATTTGGAACCTAATCAGATTAATTATGAATATTTATTAGATTCAATTGATACTATCCATCCAATAATTGAAATACACAATAAAGTATTTTACGGGAAAGAGCCTTATGGTGCCGAACATATTTCAAATAATGCGATAAATGCCGGAGTTGTATGTGGAACTGGTGTTAACAAGCCTAACATTAATGAAATTACAGACCTTAAATTAATTTATGATAAAGAAAAAATTGATAGCTGGACAAAAAAAAATGGCCTCATGATATGTTGTCAGAGATAGAATGGTTTGTTTTAGAACAGGCAAAAAGAAATAATATATTAAAAAAAGGAAACTTGATTTTAACTGGAGCATATGGTCCACCAATTCCAATAAATGATAAAAAGTTAATAGAAGTTACATCATCTTTGTTTGGAGATGTGTCTGCTGTTTTTAAATAAAAGTAACTATCTATACCTTACTCATACATAGTCATACAGACACTATAACCACATCTAATGTACCAACGACACTGATTACACTATTAGTATTTCATTATGGAAGTCTACTTGATTTGTGGAGCGTTTCTTCCATCACATCTATGAATTACAGCATAGACTATTAACTTTTTTCTTAATTCAAAATTATCTTTTCTATGAGGGCTATTAATCATTGATAAAAAAGCTTTATGAGACGGATACCAAAAAGCTAATATTTCATCTAATGGTTCTAAATTTCCGTTAATTAAGTATGGAGCATACACTTTCAGAGACCATATAACTTCTCCTTTAACCTCACTTATCATTTTTTTATTAATTGACCTCCATTTTGAATATAGGTCACCATTTGGAAATTCACCCTTTAAATATCTATTTTGATTAATCATAAGAACTGGAAAATCATTATTTGATTTAGCTATGATTTCCATTTCGTCTCTATCTTTTTGTATAATTGTATCCATCATATTCCTTCTTATTTTAAAATTTAAAAGATATATTCATTTATTAATTTTTTAAAATACACTACCTACAAACGGTATTAAAAACAGTGCTGTTGTATATGTCATAATACCTGCCCTTACAACTGCATCTGTTTTTACTTTATAAATGGAAGCAAATACTAATCCCATCGCACCAATGGGTGTTGCAGAGAGCATTAAAGTTGTTTTTGCATCCGTGAAAGTGATATCTAATAACCAAACAATTAAAGTTAATATTATCAAGAAACCAAACAATTTTAAAAATGTAATTAAAAAGGATAATTGTATTTGTGTTGTATCTGTCTTGTAAGATAGTAAGATACCCATCGCCAATAAAGTTAATGGAACACCTGAGGCACATATAAAATTTACTAATCTATTAGTACTCTCTGGAAGATTTGCAGAACTAAGATAAATTATTAATCCAAGTCCCAATCCTATAAAAGCAGGATTTTTTATCTGTTTTAAAATCGCTTTTTTAATATCTATTTTTTGTTGAGTAGTAAAATCTAAAGCACATACACTTAGTCCAACTGTTATAAAGTCAGCAGCAATAACTGTCTCAATTGGTACAATATCTTTAGTTGTAAATTCAACCAATAAAATAGGATATAAAAAAAAGAGATGGTTTCCAAAAGATGCAGTCATTCCAATTATGATGCATTCTGGATTTTCTCTATTAAACACTTTTTTTGCTATAATAAATCCAATAAAATAGATTATCCCTTGCGCTAAAAGGTAGGAAAAATATAATTTCCAATTTATGAACTCATAATTGAAGTTTCCAATTATTTTAATTCCAAAAGCAGGTACTACAACTATCGCAACAAGTTTAGAAAATACTTTTGCCTCAGTGTTATTAAATAGTGAAAATTTCCCTAAGGAGTACCCAATAAAAACTAGAGCAAAAAGAGGTAGGGTTGAGAAAAATAAATTTAAAAACATTTATAATAATCCAAAAAAGCAGCATATGTAGATGGAAATATCAAAATGTTAAATTCAACTTATTGCAACCAATCTATTAATGTTAGAGAATTTTAATAATATTTCTCATATTCATCTTTGCAAAAGTCATGAGTTCTTTATAAGAACTATGGACCAATAACTCATCATAAGTTTTTTCTATGGCCTCCATTGATGGGTAACCTACTCCAAGTAGGAAATTACCCGCATTGGAGCCAGTTAGTAAATTACCAAACCTCAATGTTACTGCGCCATTATCTTTAAAACAGGAAACAGTATCATTAATACAATCTAGAAATTTAGTCTTATCAGACATTGAAGCTTCTGCTCTTGATATAACAATATATTTAGGATGCTCGCCACTGTTATCAAATTTTGTTGGCAGTGAAGTTGCTATATTTCTTAAATAGACATTAACTTTTCCACTATCCATAATTTCTTTAAATACAGGGGACTCAGCTTGAAAGTCCATAGCTTTTTCATAGTCTTTTAACTCATCATAAAATTGGATAAAGATTAGGCTTCCAGCATGTTCCCCGGTTCCTATAGAACCAAAACGAGTTCCTTTAGCTCCCGCGTTTGCAATTAAATCTTTTGAATGTTGAGACATAAGTTTAGTCATGGTTTCCCTATAACTAAAATTAACAGATGCAACTGTTAAAATAACGTAGTTTGTATCGCTCATTTTTGACCTCACAAAATTTAAACTTAATATTAATTCTTATTTGTTACACATTATTAACAAGTTAAATTTGTTTTTTGCTGGAATAAATTTATATTCTGAGTAATTTTTAAGCATTTTAAAATAATATTAAATGCATCTGCTACAGACCTTAACTATACATATTTAGCCATAGCTCTACTAACCTTTACAAATAAATACACACACAGCAACTGTAACCACACTTCATACATTATTTGACTTTGATTACATAAACCCTTTTAAATGACACAGTATAAATTATTAAATTGTTTAAAAATTTATTAGGGGTCTTTAGCTAGATTATGATAAAAAGATGTTAAAAATACTTATTATAATTTTTTTATTTTTCCCAAATGTCTTGCTCGCTGATACTGACAATAAAATCTATTCTTGTAATGAAAATAAAAGTAAACTTTATGTTTTATTTAATCATAATAATAAAACTGTTATGATTGGAATGGGTGAACAAAAGAAATATTCTGTTCAAATTGACTTCATTTATTGGGATACAGTTTCATATCAAAATAATGATACCTTATTCAGGTCTATTATATTTCATAAACCAACTGGTAGGATGTCGGTCAATACTTACAATTCAAAGTCAAAAAATAAAAAGTTGGCCTATTATCAATGTACTCTTATGAAGTAATTATTTTTTTAATGTAGATAATAAACTATTATTAATGCTTGGACTAAAAGTAATATTTATCTACGTACTTTATCAACTATAAAATAGCTGTCTGCTGCAGAGCACATAAATACCATACCTACAAGGGGGTAGTAGCACTCGTGTGGGTTAGTATTACACTTTTAGTGATACATATGAGTGTTCATTATAGTTAGATATATTTATACATATTTAGTGACCCATTTGTTTGTAATAAGAACGCTAAATTGAGATGTAAAACAAAGTGTTAAGCATATTGTGCCTATTTTTTCGGTTTACAATTTAGTTAATATGTTAATTATGAACATATTAATTAATTGTGTTTGAGGCTATTTATGTTTAAGTTATTTTTATCTATAACAATTTATTTTTCATTTATCTTTATTTCTTATGCTGACCATGGTCCTAAAAAAATGTGGAAAAGGCAAATAAAGCCTTACTTTAATGTTCATGAAACGAAAAAGTTTGGTCCTTTTAAAATAAATATTCATAGTTATGGTGAAAAACAAAATCTTGATAGTATCAATTTCAAAAAAGAAAATTATGATAATATTTTTAAAGATAAAAATAATTTAGCTGCATTAATAAGAAAAAATAATGATTTAGTGTATGCAAGATTTAATAAAAAAAGAAATATTGATAGCAATACAATATTGCACGGTATGTCTATGGCAAAAACAGCATTGTCTACGGCAATTGGTAGTCTTGTTTGCAACGGAAAAATTGAGTCATTAGATGATGAATTAAGTAAATATTCCCCTTCACTCAAGCAAACTCCATACTCTAAAATAACCATAAGAAACACACTGCAGATGAATAGTGGAGTTGCACCAATACAAAATGATTATAAGCTAAGAAGAAAGATGAATCAAATGGCAATGGGCATGAGAAAATATGAAGGAAAAGCAAGTATGCTTAAGGCTATTTCAATTTTAAAGGGTAATGACAGAGAACAAGGCTCAAAACATTTTTATTTTTCATCAGACCCATTTGCTCTTTCTATTATGATTACTGATTTAACAAACAAACCAGCAAGTCAAATTTTCTATGAAAATGCTTTTAAAAAATTTAGCAAAAACAAATTCATGCATTGGGTTTCAGATAAAAAAGGAATTACAGTTGCCCAAGCTAGGTTGACAATGAGTGCATTAGACTGGTCAAACTTTGGTCAATTTATACATGACGAAATAATAAATAATACTTGTTTAGGTAAATTTTATAAAGAAGGTATTGAAAATGCAGTTGAAACAAAAAGAGATGGTGTACGATACGGATATCAGTTTTGGGTATACGAAGTAAATGGCGTACCAACATTAACTATGACAGGTCATGGTGGATTTTTTAATGTTATTAATACTACTAAAAACACAATCTTAACTATGTTTTCAGTTGATGAAAAATATAAATATGGAAACTTATTCAAAAAAGGTGTTGTTTCTAAAATAGTAGAAGAAATTAATTAGAGGTAGTTTTACTAATCTCTGACGTACTAAGTTTCATAAAGCCACTTTAACTATATTTCATATATAAATAACTCTGATTACATTAACTTTGCTGTATGACTCTTTATGAGTAATTAAATTGGTTAATACTTTACGAGGAGTGTTTCTGTGGACTAAACTATTAGCATAAATAGCTTTATGAAAATTGTCATAATTGATATTTTATTGTTTGGTAGTTTATATATTTACTTTGTAGGTATTTGATTAGCGAGATAAATATGGAAAACAAACAATGGGATACTACCATTGATACAGAGACTTATGTGCACGGTGTGAATTCTGAAAAAAGTCATGTTATTAGTAGTGGTACAAGGATAAGAAAAGATAAATCAGTAATAGAAAAATATACTGCATTTTATGCCTTTACCAAAACAGATAAAGGTTGGAAAATGTATGCTGTTTCTGGTGTAATTTTAGTCTAAAAAAGGAGAAAATAGTGGTTGAGATTGTTAGCGCTAAACTCATAAGTCATATCTTAGTTGATTTTACAAGTGAATCTGACATGGAATTATATATTAGTAAATTTGAAAAAATGGCTGATGACTTTTACAAGAGTTTAAAAAAAGTTGGACTAATTAGATGGAGGTTTAATAGGGTTTGGAATAAACAAGGTGGATATGCAATATCACAAATTTTTGAGTATAAAGATGATGTGGCCTATAAGAAAGGACAAGAGTTATTGGGAAAAATGATGGCAGACAACCAAAATTTTTTCCATGGTATGACTATTAAAAGAGCAGCAACAAGAGCTATCAACATAATAGATTATTATGATTGAAGTATATATAAAGTTCGTACTCATGCTTGGTCTAACAGTAATATTCATCTACGCACTATACCAATTGTAAAACCCCATCTGCTGCACACTCTAACTATATATATCTAACCAAAGCCATCCCTGACTCATACAGACTCACACAGCCACTGTAAGCACATCGGATGCACAATTGACTCTGATTACATTAGTCCTGCTGTATGACTCTGTATGAGTCATTAAAATGGTTAACACTATTTACACCCCATCTGCTGCAGAGCTTATGAATACTATACGCATAAGGGTGGGGTGGCTGTCGTGTGGGGTAGGATTACACTTATAGTGTTATAGTTAAGTGATACATATTCAT
>CACNWE010000027.1 GCA_902623995.1 uncultured SAR116 cluster alpha proteobacterium
AAATTCAGATAAATGACTGAACATTTCAAATAATTAATAAGTTTTAATTTAAACCTCAAATTATCAACGATCTTTTTCCATAACAAAAAAACTATAATAAATTCAATAAAAACAATTATGTAAATTAATTTATTACTAAAAAAAGAAAATTCCCATCTATATTTCTGTGCTAAAAATTAAATTACGAATCCTATATATATCGGAGACTTATCAAAATGGATATAGTTATTCTATGCAAAAACTCTTAGGAACGAATAGAATGTTTAAGTTAAGTTATTGATTTCTTAATAAGTATTTAAAAAGCACTAAGAAACTATAATATTTTATGTTGCCTCTAGTTACTTTCTTACTGTAAATTTAGAAAGTGAATTTAAAAGCACAGAAACTAACAGAGTGCATAATAGCGATAAAGATATATGGATGTTGAAAAAAAAATCTCTATAAGAGCTATAACTCAAAGTGATATGAATGCAGTAATTCAATTACTCCAATCAATTTCAGAATTCAAACCCTCAAAATCCTGTTTTTCTTCTATATGGGAAAGTTTTAATAAGCAATCTAATGTTCATTCTTTAGTGGCAGTTATGGATAGTCAAATAGTAGGCTATGGCTCTATTGTAATTGAGACAAAAATTAGAGGAGGAAAAAAGGGACACATCGAAGATATAGTCTCACACTCGATTTTTCGAAAAAAAAATATCGGAAAGGGTATATTAGATGCTTTGTTTGATGTAGCAAAAGCAAATGATTGTTACAAAGTTACACTTGAAAGCAATGAAGATAATTTGAAATTTTATGAAAAGTGTGGCTACAAAATAGGTGGTATAGCTTTGCAAAAATTTATTAAATAATATTTGTGCATAATACTAAAAATTTAATTTCCGGCAAAACAGAGTGTAGCTTTTTAGAAAATGGATAAGTAGTGAAAAGATGAACATATCAGAATCATTGCGCAGCAAAATGGAACTGGTACTTTAGAATTAGCATAACAGTTGTACATTCAACTTCACAATAAACTGACAAATACTAAAATTTTATTTTGCAATACAATAAACAATTAATTTTTTTTAATTAAAGTTTATTTTAAAAATTGAAATAAATGTTTTTTAACTTTAATGTTACCTTGTTCAAATACAAATTTAATTTCAATCAAAATATTTATTTTAGTTAAACCTTGTCTAAAACAAACTGAAATTCATATGCAAAAGTCATGTAATTGTGCATTTATTAGTCTTTAACGAATTTTACTTTAATTACTTGATTGGCATAGTACTTGCTAACTTTACCATAATATATATAAGCTTGGTGGTTAGTAAATGGCAATAGGTTTTACGATTGATAATAGCAATCCTTTTAATGCTATATTTTTACCATTAGCTAATAAATTTGCAGAAAATCTTCAAAACCAGGGTGTTAAGGTTTTTAATGATACCCCGATATCAAATAACAAAAACTCAAGGATTATATTCGGTGCTCACTCAAATCCTACTTTTTGGTTAAACAATAAAAAAGATAACGATATTTTTGTTAATTGTGAGCCAATTTTCAATAAAAAATGGCAAAAAGTTAATGCTTCTTATATGTCGCTGTTGAAATCTTCCAGAGTATTAGATTATTCCAAAAAATCCAAAAAATATGTCACAAATTTTAATTTGCTACCCATGCCTCCTTTTTATAAATCAAATATAAGTGACACAAAAGTTATGGATGTTCTTTTTGTAGGGAGTATAAATGAGCGCCGAAAAATAGCCTTCACTATATTACAAAACCAGGGTGTAAAAATAAAAATAGGTTTTAAAATTTTTGGAAACGATCTTTTTCAATATATCCAAAAATCAAAATTATTCATAGATATAAACTATCATGATAATGATGCAATATTCAATATGTTTAGATTTTGCCTTTGTGCAAATACTGGAACTATTTACACTGGAGAAGTAGGTGTTACTTCCGAATATCCAGAGGTAGAAGAACTACTTGGGATGACTATTACTAGAGATATTGAAACTCTTCCAAATATTATTACGAAATTACTTTCTGATAAAGAATATTGGCTAAATGCTCTAAATGTTCAAAGAAATATAGCAGAAAAGTTAGAGGCAAAATTTCAAATATTTTTTAATTTATTTGGAAAGGAATTTAAATGACAATTTTAGTCACTGGTGGTCTTGGATTCATAGGCACTAATTTTATTAAAAAGTGGAATAAGATTAATACCAATAAATTAATCTGTGTTGATAATAATCGATTAAAAATAAAAAAACATAATTTGATTATCAATAATAAAAATAATTTTTATGAGGTTTCGATTGGAAATCGAAATGAAATAAAAAACATTCTCAAATCACATAAGCCTGATATGATAATAAACTTTGCAGCTGAGTCTCATGTAGATTATTCCATATCTTGTCCTTCAGATACATATTTTAATAACGTTTATGAAACAGCAATGTTTTTAGAGGAAATTAAGGATTTTTACTTATCCAACAGCTGCAATCAAGAAAATTTTCAGTTTTTACAAATCTCTACGGATGAAGTTTATGGAAGTGCAGATCAAAATCAACGTCCGTTTATTGAGACTGATATTTTAAATCCACAAAATCCCTATTCGGCCAGTAAAGCTGCTTGTGAACACATGATACACGCATTTGGGAATACTTATGGAATACCATATAAAATTTCTAGATGTTCAAATAATTTTGGTCCTTATCAGAGTTTTGAAAAATTTATTCCTACAGTAATAAAATCATTTTTAAAAGGGCAAAAAGTTCCAATTTATGGAGATGGATTACATATTCGTGACTGGTTATATGTTGACGATCATGTTGAAGCTTTGATTTCTATTTTAAAGCTTCGTGAAAATAAAATTTGTTTGAATATTGGTGCTAATAATGAAATTACAAATAAAGAAATCGTAAGAAAAATTGCTACTGTTTTTGATGAATTGCAGCCAATTAAATCAGGAAAATATTTAGAGTTAATCAAGTTAGTTCAAGATAGGCCAGGGCATGACAGGCGATACTCTGTTAGTCCGTTAAAATTGACTTCCTTAACCAAATGGAAACCAAAATTTCTTTTTGAAGATGCATTAAGATTAACTATTTCAAGTTATTTAACAGAAGGTTATTTGTCATGAAGAGAAAAGGTATAATTTTGGCCGGTGGTGAAGGTACCAGGCTTTTTCCAAGTTCTGCTTCCACTTCAAAGCATCTTTTGCCTATTTATGATAAGCCTATGATTTATTATTCTCTATCAACTCTAATGTTGGCCGATATACAAGAAATTTTAATAATATGCAATTCTATGGATTTGCCCATATATAAAAAGTTGTTTACAAAAACTACTAATCTTGGAATTAAATTTTTATTTGCTGAACAACCTAAACCTATAGGAATAGCTAACGCATTAATAATAGCAGAAAATTTTATTAGTGATAATCCTTGTTGTTTAATACTTGGAGACAATTTCTTTTATGGTCATAATCTATCACAAACTCTAAAACGTATATCAAAATCAAAAAATAATTCAATTATTGGTTACCCAGTTAAGAATCCAAGCAATTTTGGTGTTGTTGAATTTGATGAAAAACAGAAAATTATTGAACTTGTTGAAAAACCAGTAAAACCAGCCTCCAGATATGCAATAACGGGCTTATATTTTTTTGATAATACAGTTGCTCAGAGAGCTAAATTAATTTCAGAAAGTAAAAGGAAAGAATATGAGATTGTAGACGTGCTTAAGAGTTATCATAAAGATAAAAAACTTAACCTCGAACTTATGGGTCGTGGAGATGCATGGCTTGACGCCGGATGTCATGAAAGCTTGGTTGATGCATCTTTATTTGTAAGGTCAGTCGAAAAACGCCAAGGTTTGAAAATTGGTTGCCCAGAAGAAATAGCATGGAGGAAAAAATGGATAAGCAACGAAGAACTTTTAAAAATTAGTAAAAAATATTCTAAAAGCTCTTATTCAAGTTATTTGAATTCATTACCAAATAATAAAATTGTTGGAACCATTTGAGGCTAAAAAAATGCAAATGGAAGAATTTAAATTAATGAATGAAAATGAAGGTATTCCTCTTTTCAAACCTTACATTCCCAAAAATACAATTGAATATGTTACTGACACTCTAAACTCGAGATGGATTGGAGAAGGTCCTAAAGTAAAAAGTTTTGAAAACAAGTTTGCTAAATTCGTAAAAGCAAAAGAAGGTTGTGTCGCTGTCAATAGTGGTACAGCGGCTTTACATCTCTCGTATATACTCTCAGACATTAAAAAAGATGATGAAGTGATTTGTCCACTTTTTACCTGTACAGCCACTAATCTTCCAATTTTATACCAAGGTGGCATACCAATATTCTGTGACATTAACAAAAATAATCTTAACTTAAATGTAGATGAAATAGAGAGCCTAATCTCAGAAAAAACCAAGGCTATTATTGTTGTAGATTACGGAGGTGTTCCAAACGAATACGAAAAATTGAGAGGTATTTGTGATAAATATGAACTTAAGCTTATTAGTGACTGTGCACATTGTATTGATGGCAAATTTAAAGACAAGCGAATTCACGAGTGGTCTGATTTTACCATATACTCTTTTCAGGCAATTAAAACAATGACAACAGGGGACGGTGGTATGTTGATCTGTTCCAGAGTGGAAGATACAAAATTAGCAAAAAAAATACGTTGGTTTGGAATTGATAGACAAAAAAAACAGCAAGGTGTTTGGGAAAATGATATTTTAGAGGTTGGATTTAAATATCAAATGAATGATATAGCAGCGTCAATAGGACTCGCAAGTTTAGATGAAATAGAAAGAACATTAAAAAGACGACGTGAAATTTTTAATCGTTATAGATTCAATCTTAAAAAAATTGAGCATAAAATCTTTGAAAATTATCAATACAATAGGAGTTTTACACCTTGGCTTTTAACATTAAACTGTGGAGATAAAAGAATTGACTTAATGAATCATCTTAGAAAAAATAGGATTGAAAGTGCGCAAGTCCATTATCGTAATGATAGATATTCTGTTTTTGGTGAACAAAAAAGAAGATTCAAAAATATGGAAGATTTAGAACGATCTTATCTTGTTGTGCCCATGTACCCACAAATGCTTAATGATGAGATTGATCTTATTTCAAATAAAATTTTAGAAGTTTTATAATTATTTAAGAATAAACTTTATATAATTCAATATTTTTCAAATATTTTAAAATGATCTTGGTTTCAGATATCTAAAATCTTTTGGTCTAGGAATTATATTTATATATTTTTTATTGATCTGAATTTCTTCAAAATACATATCAATAAACTAACTTAAAAATTTTATATCAATAATTTTCTTGTGTTAACGATTATGTTTGTCTATGAGTGTCAAAAAAATCAAATATTTGACATTTTGTATAAATTCTAACTATTTTTACTCAAGTACTACCTGATATGTATAGTTTTAGGAAGATTTGCCTCATTATAGTTCTCATAAACGGTTAGATATGCTTTTTCTAAATGTTTAGTATAAAGTTCGGTGTTAAATAACGGAAAAGATGATCTGTTTCTTTGAAGTTTCTCTTTTATATTTAAAAGTTTCTTAGGATTATTAGCTAATTCTAAGATCAGGGTTTCGTACTGATACTCACTTTCAGTTACAAGTTCGGGAAGGCCAACGGCGTTTAATAAACTGCTTGCAACGCGCGCCACAAAGCCTTTTCCAATTTTTGTAACGACGGGCAAACCTGACCAGAGTGCGTCACTTGCTGTTGTATGAGCATTTACATTGAATGTATCTAAAAATAAATCTGCGAATTTATGTCGCGCAAGATGATCTTCTTGTAAAACTTTATCTGCGAATATTATACGGTCTGCACTAATACCTCTTGCCTCAGCTTCTCGTTTTAAATTATTTATTGCCCAAGGATTGGATTTTAGTAACCAAAGAACACTTTTTTCTACTTTACCAAGTAAACGCATCCATATATCAAACTCTCTAGGCGTTATTTTATAACTACTATTAAAGCAACAGAATATGAACCCGCTGCTTGGTAAACCCATTTCTTCTTTTGTAATATTTTTTTGTGAAATAAATCTTGTGTTGTCGGTAGGTTGGTAAGTATTAGGTAAGTAGATAATCTTCTCACTATAATGCTCTTTTTTATTATCTGGTATAACTATAGGATCTGCAATAATATAATCTATGAATTTAGTTCCCAAAGTACCAGGATAACCAAGATAGCTTATTTGCAAAGGTGCTAGACCGTATGCAAATATTCCTAGACGTTGATTTCTTGTAAATCCTTTCAAATCAATTGCAATGTCAAGTTTGTCCTTTCTAGCTAATTTAACAATTTTCATGTCATCCATATCAACTACATCGTGAAAAATATCAACATCACTAATTAATCTCTTGCGCATTTCATCTTGTTTAACAGGACCATAAGAGTAAGCATGAATTTTAAATTTCTTTCTATCGTGTGTTGCAAAGACCTTTGCCATTAAATACATAGTGGCATGGTTATGAAAGTCAGCACTAAAGTACCCGATATGAATGCGATTTGATTTATTTGATTGCTTAACAGGAAATGGCATTGATTTTTGTTTGAATTTTTCTTTTGCGTAGTTTTCAGATCTGATGAGATGACGTTGAGGAGCGTCCTCTAAACAAAACATTGAAAATGGATCGACAGACTTTTTAGAAATTCCAAGCGATGGAATTAATTTTCTATCTTTTGCTATCGATGACCAATCACATATATGAGCTAGTTGATTAAGATAGAGTGCTTGGGCTGCCTCATGATCGGGTTTTTGAAAGAATGCTTTGCCGAAAGCATCAATAGCTTCTTTCAATTTACCAATACTTCTTAGAGCAGAGCCTTTATTATAATAAATTTCTGCATTATTCGGTTTGAGTGAGAGTGCCACATTGTATGCCTTAATAGCTTCTTCAAATTTACCTTGATCTTGTAGAGCGTTACCAGAATTAATATATGCTTCTGAATAATCAGGTTTAAGTAAAATACAGTTTTTATAAGCCTCTAAAGATTTTTCCAATTTGCCACTAACTTGAAGAGCAACGCCCATGTTGCAATAAGCCTCAGCATAATTAGGGTCGATTAATAGTGCTTTATTATATGCTTGTATAGCTTTGTCCAATTCACCTGTATCTTTAAAAGCACTACCTAAATTAAAAAATGCCTCAGCATAATCAGATTTGAATAAGATTGCTTTTTTATATGAACATATGGCCTGTTTCAATTTATTTTGATCTTGGAGAACAACTCCCAAATTATTGAATACTTCAGCATAATCTGGTCTAATTTTAATTGCCTTATTATATGCAGAAATAGCCTCATTCAATTTACCTTGAACCTTCAAACTATTACCCAGATTATTATATGCTTCTGCATAGTTAGGTTTGATATTTATAGCTTTTTTATATGCTGCAATTGCTTGATTCATTTTACCTTGACTGTGTAGAGATAGTCCCATATTGCTGTAAGCGTCAGCACAATTAGGGTTAAGTGAAATTACCTTTTGAAATGATGT
>CACNWE010000028.1 GCA_902623995.1 uncultured SAR116 cluster alpha proteobacterium
TATGCATGGAATAATAAAAATTAATAATTTAAAAATAAAAAAAAGTGTTAAAAAAGGCGATGTATTATTAAAATTAGAAGCTATGAAAATGGAATATTCATTAATTGCCCCACGAGACGGAATCATTAAAGAGATATTTTGTAAAAACGGTGAACAGGTCACTGAAAATTCTAAACTCTTAAATTTAGAAAAAATAAAATAATAGGTACTTATTTGAGAAATTTAGTAAATATTTTTGAAATGAGCCCAAGAGACGGCCTTCAAAATGAGAAAAAATTTATTTCAACTGATGAAAAAGTTTTTTTAATTAACCAACTATCTCAATGTGGTTTTAAGAAGATCGAGACATCTAGTTTTGTGAGTCACAAATGGGTTCCTCAACTGGCTGATGCAGCCGAAGTTTTTAGAAGAATTAATAGAAATAAAAACACCAAATACACCGCATTAACACCCAATGAAAGAGGGTTTAATGACGCCTTAAATGCTAATGTCGATGAAGTCGCAATTTTTACTGCAGCATCTGAGACATTTTGCAAAAAAAACACTAACTGCAACATTGAAACAAGTCTTAAACGATTTATTCCAATAACTGAAAAAGCTTCAAAATTAAATATGCCTGTTAGAGGTTACATTAGTTGCGTAACTCACTGCCCTTATGAGAATTTTGTAAATCCTAAAATAGTAGGTCAAATTGCAAAAGATTTATTTAAAATGGGGTGCTACGAAATTTCACTTGGTGATACGACAGGCAAAGGAACACCAGACCAAACACTAGAGGTAGTAAAAGAATGCTTAAAATATTTGTCAGCAAATAAATTAGCTGGCCATTTTCATGATACTTATCAAAATGCTCTTGATAACATCAATGTCTGCATAGAAAATGGTATAAAAACATTTGATGCATCTGTAGGGGGATTAGGTGGCTGTCCATATTCACCAGGAGCGAAAGGAAATGTAGCAACCGAAAAAGTTAACAAATTACTATTATCTAAAGGTTACGAAACGAACCTTGATAGAGATAAATTAAAAGAATGTAGTGAAATTGCGCAGAAATTAATCTTAAACTAAAACCATGACTGAAATTAAAAAAAAATCGATAATATTACAGAATAAGGGCGGAGTTTCTTACATTATTTTAAATCAACCTGATAAACATAATGCTTTATCACCAACAATGATTGAAGAATTAAGTGATGCTTTTGAAATTCTATCAAAAGATGAAAATACTCGAGTGTTAATTTTGTCAGCCAATGGAAAATCTTTTTGTGCTGGAGGAGATTTAGATTGGATGAAAAAACAAATTTTTTCAGATAGATCAACTAGAATTAAAGAAGCTAAAAAATTAGCAATGCTTCTTTTTAAAATGTATAATTTTCCAAAACCTTTAATTGCAAAAGTTGAAGGAAATGCTTTTGGGGGCGGCATTGGCATTATATCTGTATGTGATATAGCAGTATCTCTAGACAATATAAAATTAGCACTTACAGAAGCAAAGCTTGGATTAATTCCAGCAACAATAAGTCCATATGTGATTTTGAAAGTTGGATCGAGCAATGCCATAGACATGTTTACCAGTGCCCGCACATTTTCTCCTCAAGAAGGACAAAAAATTGGTTTGATAAAATCGTTTACTACAAGTCATAAAATAGATGACACTATAACAAACGAAATTTTACCCTTTTTAAAAAATGCGCCTGCTGCGTTATCTGCTTCAAAAAAACTAGTAAGAAATTTATCTGTAAAAATAGACGAAAATACTATTCGATTTACTGTTGAAGCTCTTGCAGATGTATGGGAAAATCCTGAGGCAATAGAAGGAATTAATGCTTTTTTTGAGAAGAGAAAACCAAATTGGTTAATGGAGAAGTAAATGGCAACGATAACAAAGCAAGGCCAAAAGGGTAATTTAACTAAATTAGATCTAGATTATAAAGGCAGTAAAGATGGAGAAGATCAAGTAAAGAACTACTTAGAAATTGTTCAACAAAAACTGGGCTTTATACCAAATGTTCTTGCTGCCTTTGCAAAATTTCCAAAACAATTTGAAGGTTTTACTAAATTATATAATGCTTTAATGTTAGGTGAGTCTGGTTTAACAAAATTAGAAAGAGAAATGATTGCCGTAACGGTTTCTTCAGAAAATCATTGCTTTTATTGTTTAGTAGCTCATGGATCTGCAGTTAGAGAATTATCAAAAGACCCTCAATTAGGAGAACGAATAGCAGCAAACTTCAGGTCTGCAGAATTGCCAAAAAAACAAGAGGAATTACTTAATTTTACAAAAAAGTTAACAAAAGACCCATCTGAAATTGGTGAAAATGATAGGAAAAAATTAAGGGATGTTGGATATACAGATAGAGATATTTGGGACATTAGTGCAATTGTTGGTTTGTTTAACATGACCAACAGACTAGCTTCCGCAACCGAAATGGAACCAAATAATAATTATCATAATTTAGCAAGATAAGTTTATGGAATTCAATCTAAATCAAACTCAGTTATCTATTATTGATTCCGTGAATAATATTATGAAAAACTACAATGATGAGTATTGGCTTCAGTGCGATAAAGAAAGTCAATTCCCCCAAAAATTTTATGAAGAGGTAGCTAATGGGGGATGGTTAGGTATTTGTATGCCTAAAGAGTATGGAGGAAGTGCTTTAGGTGTGAGTGAAGCATCAATTTTTATGCAAAAACTTTCTGAAACAGGAGGCGGTATGGCAGCCGCATCTTCAATACATATTAATATTTTTGGACCACACCCAATTGTAGTATATGGAACTAAAGAACAAAAAGACAAGTGGTTACCACCATTGATATTAGGAAAAGAAAAAACTTGCTTTGGTGTCACTGAACCAGATGCAGGTTTAGATACTGGTAGATTAAAAACTTTTGCCAAAAAAATAAATAATGGGTATTTAGTTAATGGTCAAAAAATTTGGACATCAACTGCTAAAATTGCTGATAAAATACTTTTATTAGCTCGAACAAGTCCCATTGAAGAATGTAAAAAAAATACAGACGGTTTAACTTTGTTTTATACAAATTTAGATAGGGGAAAAATAGAAGTAAGAGAAATCTCCAAAATGGGCAGAGCAGCAGTTGATAGCAACCAAATATTTATAGATAATCTTGAAGTACCTGAATTTGACAGAATTGGTGAAGAAGGTAAGGGATTTAAATATATATTAGATAGTCTTAACCCTGAGAGAATTCTTATTGCCGCGGAAGCTTTAGGAATAGGTAAAAATGCATTGTCAAGGGCAGTTAAGTACGCAAATGACAGAGTGGTTTTTAATAGACCTATTGGGAAAAATCAAAGTATTCAACACCCATTAGCAGAAAATTGGATTGAATTAGAAGCTGCGGAACTACTAATTGCAAAAGCAGCTTATCAATATGATAAAGGTGAAAACGCAGGAGGATTAGCTAACGCAGCTAAATATTTTGCAGCAGAAGCTGGCTTTAAAGCAGCCACTCAAGCAGTCGTCACTTTGGGTGGTATGGGATATGCTAAAGAATATCATGTTGAGAGGTTGTTGAGAGAATCTTTGATCCCAAAATTGGCTCCTGTTAGCGCTCAAATGATCTTAAATTATATTTCTGAACGTGTTCTTGGACTACCAAAATCTTATTAATTTTAAGAAAGTAATATAATGATAGAAAAAAATAAAAATAACCATGCATTAGATGGGATAAAGATTTTAGACCTTACAAGAGTGCTTGGAGGACCTTACGCTACACAAATACTTGCAGATCATGGAGCTGAGGTGATTAAGATAGAGTCAAAGATTGGTGATGAAGTTAGAGCTTGGGGACCACCTTTTATAAACGATATGGCTTCTTATTTCATAAACGTTAATCGAAATAAGAAATCTATAGCAATCGATCTTACCAAACAAGAAGGTAAGGAAATAATTTTAAAACTTCTAAAAAACTCAGATATAGTTATTGAAAACTTCAAAACTGGTACAATGGAAAAATGGGGTTTGGGTTATGAGGAAGTTTTGAAAGAAAAATTTCCTAAATTAATTCACTGTAGAATTTCAGGATTTGGAGCTAAAGGTCCACTTGGTGGCGCACCAGGCTATGATGCAATAGTTCAAGCTATGACTGGTATGATGTCAGTAAATGGTCATGCTGACGGAGGCGATGTAAGAGTTGGTGCTCCTGTAGTAGATATGGGAACTGGACTTTATTCAACAATAGGAATTTTAATGGCCCTGCAAGAAAGAGAAAAATCTGGCCTAGGTCAGTTTTTGGATATGTCTCTTTATGATTCAGCACTAGCATTAATGCATCCACATACTGGCAATTATTTTTTATCAAAAAAACCAGGTAAAGCTACTGGAAATGCACACCCAAATATTTCTCCATATGATAAATTCAAAACAGCAACTAATGAGATTTTTATGGGAATTGGAAACGATGCCGGTTTTGTAAGACTCTGTAAAGCTTTAGATTTAGACCATCTTGCAAAAGATGAAAGATTTTTAACTAATGGTGATAGAGTAAAAAACAGAATAGAACTAACCGAATATTTAGAAGATGCTCTTAGTAATGTAGATGGAGTTGAATTTTCAGAAAAGCTATTGTCAGCAGGCGTTCCCGCAGGGCCCGTAAGGAATATAGAGGAAGCTTTAAATCATCCTCAAACAAAAGAAAGAGAAATGACCATCTCAAAAGAGGATTACAAAGGTGTTTCTTCACCAATTAAGTTTAGTAGATCTAAAGCAGTAGGCGTTAAACATAAACCACCTATTATTGGGGAACATACAAGAGAAGTCTTGAGAGAAAATGGTTATACAAAAGATGGAATTAATAGACTTTTTGAAAATGAAATTATTTTTGAAAACAAGTCTTAATTCAAATAAATAGCTTATCGAAATAATGTTTTCTTAACTTATTTATATGATTTGTAAGATCGTGATTATTTTCTTTGTTTTCAGTAAAATATAAAAAAGCATCTATTGCTTGAAAAATAAAAAGATCAATTCCTGAAATAATTTTTGCTCCAACTCGTTCACCTTTGTTAATGAAATCGGTCTTAGCTGGAGTGTACACTACATCAAAAATCCACTGTTTATTATTTGGCATTAGATTTCCTAATGGACATCCTGGAAAATCATAATGACCAACTGGCGTGCAGTTAATTATACCATCAAAACTGGATATAATTTTTTCTATTTGATCAGGTTTTGTTACAACACAATTTATATTTAAAAGACTTAAATCTCTGGATAAGCTGCCTGCTTTAAGTTTATCTTTATCAATTAAAAAAATCTTTTCTGCACCTAGAGAAGCTAGGGCAAAAGTTACTGCCCTACTTACTCCACCAGCACCAAACACTAGAATTGTTCCTGGAGTATTTTTACCAAAATGAAAATTATAAGTTTTCAAAAAACCTGTATAGTCAGTATTCTGAGCTGTAACTTTTTTTTTGAAAATAAGTGTATTTGCTGATCCAAGATTTCTTGAGTTCTTAGATATATAATCTACATGCTTAATTACTTTTTCTTTAAAAGGGAATGTAATATTCACACCTTTGAACCCTGCAACTCTTAATTCTTCTAACAAAACTACAAAATAATTTTCTTCTTTATCTTTCAAATCAAACAATAAATACTCTAAGGGGATTTGAAATATTTTTGCAAGACGGATATGAATATCCGGAGCATTTGAGGATGAAATATTGTTACCTATTAATCCAATTTTCATAATCTAAAGGGTCTTTCGGATAAGACGTATAACAACTGTTCCAAACCATCTCTCTATCTGAACTCTAACGGGCACATAATTTTTATTCTGATTTTTACCAAAAAATACTTTGATATCAGAAATCTTATCTTCACTTGGTTTCCATTTTGTTTTAAGTCTATGACCACCTATTGGGAAAACTCTCAATCCACATATCAGCACATTACCTTTATATGATTTAGGTCTATCATTATCAATTGCGCTATTTCCAATTGTTTTAATTTCCAAATCATATCGCCTTCTGCCGTCGAAAACTTTGAAGTTTTGGTCACAAGTATATTCTTCATTAATTTTTTCAATAACTCTCATAAAGGCTGTTATTGGATCAATTACATTAATCAAACTTGACTTTTGAACTTCATGGTATTTTTTAAGATCTATAGTAGGAATATTTACATAACTTACAGTTTTATAATTATTGACCCATGTAATATCTGTAGTCCGCTTTTTCTTATTAAATACTCCGCCAGCTGAAAATTTATTTGGTAACCAAGTACCTTTATTTTTTATTGATGACGATTTTAATACACCATTGTACTCGTATAATACGTCTAAAATACCAGCAGTTTGTGATTTAATATCAATATTTAAATTTTGAGACGTTGATCTAAACAAAACTTCTGCTTTACCAACAATTAAATTTCCAAACTGAACCTCATAATAATAATTTTCTTGTTTAGAACTTGCTGAAAAATTAAGTAAGGAAAAGATTATTAAAAAAATTAGAACATTTAAAAATTTATTCATTATCAAATTATTTTCATCTCACTGTTAACTGCTCTTTTTTAATTGCAAGTACAGAGGAAACAGTTGAAAC
>CACNWE010000029.1 GCA_902623995.1 uncultured SAR116 cluster alpha proteobacterium
ATAAGGATTGGTTTGTTGTAGATGCAGAGGGGTTGGTCTTAGGACGCTTGGCTGTAATTATTGCAAATAGATTAAGAGGCAAACACAAGGTTGGATACACTCCACATATGGCTTGTGGTGATAATATAATTGTTATTAATTGTGAGAAAGTTGTTTTGACTGGAAACAAAAGAACACAAAAAACATATTATTGGCATACAGGTTATCCTGGAGGTATAAAAGAAAGAAAAGCTGATAAAATTTTAGAAGGAAGATTTCCAGATAGAGTTATTCGTAAAGCTGTAGAAAGAATGGTTCCTCGTGGTCCACTTGGACGTCAAGTTATGAGGCAACTACATATATATGCAGGCAATAATCATCCACATGAAGCTCAATCGCCAGTAACATTAGATGTAAAATCTATGAATAGAAAAAATAGTTAAAGGTTTTAAACATGGCTGAAGAAAATAAAGAAACAAATAGTATTGACGATTTATCTAAATTGAAAGTTGATGACAAAGAAGAGGCTATAATTAATGAGCCAAAAATTGATACTCTTGGAAGGTCTTATGCAACTGGAAGAAGAAAAGAATCAACTGCTCGTGTCTGGGTAAAACGAGGCACAGGAAAGATTTCTATTAATGGTAAAGAAATGGTAAATTACTTTGCTAGGCCAGTTCTTCAAATGCAATTGAATTTTGTTTTTGACGTGGCTGAAAGAAAAGATCAGTTTGATGTTATTGCAACTGTAAAAGGTGGTGGTTTGTCTGGACAGGCAGGAGCTGTTAGACACGGTTTGAGCAGGGCTTTATGTCTTTTTGAACCGGATCTTAGAAAGCCATTAAAATCTGCTGGAATGTTAACCAGAGATTCTAGAGTTGTTGAGCGCAAAAAGTATGGTAGAGCTAAAGCTAGAAAAAGCTTTCAATTTTCTAAAAGATAGAAATGAGCATGATTATTTAATTTACGAGGTGTGCAATGCACACCTTTTTTTATCTTAAATTTAGTTTATAAATATTTTGTTATTTTTAAATGAGAGGGAAATTTAATGAAACCTATAAAAATAGGAATTGCAGGGCTAGGAAATGTTGGTGAAGAGGTTGCTTATCAGTTAATTAAAGGTTTCAGAGTTCAAAAAAATTTATTCCAGATTGAGTTAGTAGCTGTTTCAGCTAGGTCAAAAAACAAAAAAAGAAAAGTAGATATAAATAATCTTAAGTTTTTTGATAATCCTACAGATATGGTGTTAGACAATAATATTGATGTTATTGTTGAATTAATCGGTGGTGACGAGGGTGTTGCAAAAGATTTATGCTTTTCTGCTTTAAAAAATAATAAGGCAGTTATTACTGCTAATAAGGCACTAATTGCAAAATATGGTAAAGAATTAGCCGAAATAGCTGAGGAAAGAAATTTATTCTTTTCTTTTGAGGCTTCAGTAGCAGGGGGCATCCCAATTCTTAAGCTCATTAGAGAAGGATTAATAGTAAATGAAATTACTAAACTCACAGGCATTTTAAATGGAACCGCAAATTATATTTTATCCGAGATGGAAAAAGAACAAAAAAGCTTTGATAATGTTCTCAAAGAAGCACAAAAAAAAGGTTTTGCAGAAGCAGATCCATCTTTTGATGTAGATGGAATAGATGCAGCTCATAAAACCATAATATTATCAGCTTTAGCCTATGGTAAAATGCCAAATGTTAATAATCTTACTATTAAGGGAATTAGAGATATCACATTGAATGATATTTCATACTGCAATCAATTAGGATATAAAATAAAGTTATTAGGTAATTCCATGTTATCTAAAAATAAAAATGGTCAAGATGAGTTGTGTTGTTCTGTTGAGCCCTGGCTTATAAAAAAAAATCTTGGCCTTTCAAGTGTTGCTGGGGTGCTAAACGCTGTCCAAATTGAATCAAGCTTAGCTGGCTCAGTAATGATCACAGGTGCTGGGGCTGGTGGAGAACCTACAGCATCTGCTGTTTTGGCAGATATAGTTGATTATGCTAATGAAACAAAGTTATTTTCATTTGGAAGAAATTCAAATGATATTAAAAACAACTTTAATACAATACCTTATACAAATAAATTTAAGTATTACTTGAGGTTAAATGTAGTAGACAAATCTGGTGTTTTAGCTGATGTTACATCAATTTTTAAAGATTATGGTTTGTCAATTGAAAGCTTTATTCAAAAATCTAATCAAGAAGACAAAACTGCTGAATTAGTAATTATTACTCATGAGGCTGAAGGTTTTGTGCTAAACGATTCTTTATCAAAAATATCAATATTAGATGGAGTAATTACAAAGCCAGTTTGCTTAAGTATTTATTCCTAATAATTATAAGCAGTTAACTTGAAAAAAACATTATTATATAACTCAAATCCATCAGTAAATAATGCGGACTGGCATTTAATTGCTTCAAATGATTTTACGAAAAGGTCTGTGGATTATTTGCACCAAAAATATAAGTTGCCAAGTTTTATTACACCTTATCTTATGTATAAGGGTGTTAATTTAGATGAATTTGATAACTTTTTTGCTCCTAAGCTTAAAAATTTATTACCAGAGCCTTTTAAATTTAAAGATTTAGAAAAAGGAGTAAAAAGATTAGCTTCAGAAGTAATTGCATCGCGACCTATAGGTATTTTTGGTGATTATGACGTTGATGGTGCTACGTCTGCGGCTATTATATCAAAATATTTAGAACAATGTGGCTGTAAAACGTTTATACATATACCAGATAGGTTTTTAGAGGGATATGGGCCAAATGAAAAAGCTTTAAAAGGGCTACATGAAAAAGGTTCTAAATTAATAGTTACTGTTGATTGTGGTATTTCTTCTTTTGAACCTCTTCAAGCAATGACCTCTGTTGATATTGATGTAATTGTTATTGATCATCACATACCCGATATTAAATTGCCTCCAGCATATGCTATTATTAATCCAAAAAGAATTGATACTGAAAAAGGATATGAAGATTTATGTGCGGCTGGTGTAACTTTTATTTTCTTAATTGGTTTGAATAGAGAATTAAGAAAACAAGATTTTTTTAAAAATAGAGCTGAACCTAATTTGTTTCAATTTCTTGATTTGGTTGCTTTAGGGACAGTTTGTGATGTGGTTCCTTTAAGTAAGCTAAATAGGGCCCTTGTAAAGCAGGGACTTAACATAATGAAAAGAAGAGAGAATATTGGAATCAAAGTTTTATCTGATATTAGTAAAATAAATAGTGCGCCAAATACCCAATCTTTAGGTTTCTCTTTGGGACCAAGAATTAATGCAGGTGGTAGGATTGGAAATAGTGAACTTGGTGTAAATCTTCTTAAAGAAAATAATGAGAGTAAAGCTATAAAAAAAGCTAGCAAATTAAACGAATTAAACAAAAAAAGAAGATTTTTAACGGCTGAATTAGAGAGTAAAGCCATAGGATTAATAGAAAAAATTAAAAATAATAATTATAATAGAATTCCAAACGCAATAGTTATAAATGGCAATGATTTTCATCAAGGTATAACGGGCATCGTAGCTGGTAGAATGAAAGAATTATATAACCGACCCGTATGCCTGATTTCAATTAAAGATGGAATTGGCAAGGGTTCAGGTAGATCAATTTATGGCATTCCTCTAGGAGAAATAATTTTAGAAGCATTAAATTTGAAAATAATTAAAACTGGTGGTGGTCATGATATGGCTGCTGGATTTACAATTGATCCATCTGAGATAAATAACTTTAACAACTTTTTAAATGATAAGGTAAGTTCTTTTATGGAAAAGGGAGTTCCAAGATTTTCTTATATTGTAACTTCTGTTATTCCAATTTCGGCCTGTACTTTAGAGATAGCTGAATGGCTTGAAAATTTGGGTCCGTGGGGTTCGGGAATGGAGGAACCAAAATTTATAGTTCCTAATTCTAAGATATCCTCTTTTAAAAGATTTGGCTCTAATAATGAGCATGCTTCATTTTATATAAATGATGGATCTTCAACAAAACTAAGAGTAAAGAAATTTAATTTATTAAATAGTGATTTGGATAAAGTATTTAAAAATTATGAAAATATAAATTTTGATTTTTTAGGTACTTTAACTATTGATACATGGAATAATTCTAAAACTATTGAGTTCATGCTTGATGATATAATTTATGCAGATGTTACTTGATTTTTAATTAAATTATAGTTAATAACTTATTCAGTGGTCCCTTCGTCTAATGGTTAGGACTCAGCCCTTTCACGGCTGCAATAGGGGTTCGAATCCCCTAGGGATCACCATCTAATATATTAATAAATTTATTATCATGAAAAATATCCAAGATAAAATTAATATAACTGAATTAGAAGTTATTAATGCTCAAGAATTGTGGGCTCAAAATGTTATTGAAATCGGAAATTTATATTCTAAAAACGAAGATTATAAATCTAGAGCAAGTGTTTTTGTTAAACAATTTTATGCTTTTGATGTAGGTAATGTTTTATTTAAACCTACATTAGCCTCAGAAAAGCAATTTCGTTATACTTATGATGACGCCTTATCATACTTCATTGGTGGTCATATTTCAGAAGATAAAGGTTTTGCATTAAAACCGTGGAAAAAAATAAATTTTTCTGAAAGAAAAATAATTATTCTCAAGGAGTTAGCTTTATCAATGGGAAATTACTTTTTTCAAAGTGTTGATGGTAGTGATGAGGTTAAAGTAGAATTTACTTTTGGTTATGTTAAAGATAAAAATAATAATTTGTTAATAAATCTCCACCATTCATCTATTCCATATACAAATTAAAAGTTAAAATTCAGCATTATTTCAAATTTTTAATCCAATTTACCATTATTTTTTTCGCATGCTCAGTTTGATTTGGAGAAATAATATCACCAGCTAAGACATGTGAATATTTATCATCTTTATTTGAAAGTTTAACGATTTTTATTGTGCTTTTTCCACCCCAATTAGATATAATTTTTTAATTTTTTTAGGATCAACCACTTTGTCATCCATTGAAAAATAAAAAAGCGCAGGTTTATCTACTTTACTATAATCTTTGTCATTTACTTCATTTACTAGCTTTGCCATTGGAATAAGAGCAATTGTTGGATATGACATTGTCCAATATTTTTTGTTAAGATCATTTCTTGGATTGTGTTTCATTGTCTCACCAAGAATTAATTTTAACCAATATTCAGAAAAAGGCCATGAAATCAAATTAGCAAATTTGTTATTTATTCCAAAATTAGGTGATATAAATATATATCCTAAAATTTTCTTTGAAAGCTTTTTGTTTAAAGCAGAAGTTACACTTATTGTTCCGCCAGTTGAAGAGGACATTAAAATAACTTTTTCTCCAATTTTTGAACCAATTTCTAATGCCTCATGAAGATCTTTCATCCAATTTGGAATTGAACATAATTCCATTGCCTTTGAATTTCTTCCGTGCCCTGTTAATCTTGTAAAAAAAAGATTTGCATTTAAATCACTGGCAATTTTGTCAGGAAGAGGGCGAACCTCTTCTGAGGACGCTGTAAAACCATGGATATAAACTATTGCTATCGGAGTTTTTTTATTGGTTTCATTAGCCCAAATTACTTTTTTTTCTACTCCTTTTTTAATGTCTAAAAATTGTTCTTCTGTTTTTTTTAAATATTCATTTATATTAGATCCGATAAAATTTGGATTAAAATCGCTTGAAAA
>CACNWE010000030.1 GCA_902623995.1 uncultured SAR116 cluster alpha proteobacterium
AACTTCTCGCTACCCGCTCCAATTAAGTTTTTTGTGTTTTTTTATTTTGTTGTAAAAAAAGAGTTATAAAAACACTTAATAATATAATAAGACCTCCGATAATAGTAAATAAAGACGGATTTTTTTGATACCATAAATAATTCAAAATAATAGAAATTGGTGGGATTAAATAAAGAAACAATGAAGCTTTATTAGCTCCATAATAACCCACTGAATAAGTCCAAGTTAAGTAACCTAATGCAGTAGGAAATAATGCCAACCATAAATAGGTTAATTTAATTTCATTCGAAGATCTCGAAATAAAATCATAAGTTTCTGGAAACCAAAATAGCATAGGTATAGTACCAAAAATAATAGTATATGCAGTAGAAGTTAGAGCACCATAAATTAAAACCAATGGCTTTATAATATGAAAATAAATTGCAGTTAAAATTGCTGCAAATAAAATCAAGGTTGATCCACTACCTATGTTTAAGCCACCTTCTTGATCAAAAGATATTAAACCAACCCCAAACATACATATAATTATTCCTAACCAATGTATATATGAAACCTTTTGTTTTAAAATAAAAAAACCAATTAAAGCAGTGAAAAGTGGATTACAATTTACAATAAAGCTTCCTGCCCCAGCTGAAACAATTTTTTGTCCATGATTAAGAAATAAATTATATAAAAATATTCCAACAAAACCCGCGAAAATATAGCTTAATAAATGGTTTAATTTTACCCTTTGTTTATAATTGGTAACGCACCAAATTACAGCAAGAAAGAATGCCAAAGAAAATCTTCCTGCGGCCAAAATAAAAGGATTTGAAGTTTCTAAAAGAAATGACATAGCTGGGAATGAAGATCCCCAGAAAAAAACAGTTGAAAATATAGCTAATATTGGAACTATTTTTTTCATTAATTGTACAATAATAAATCTTCTAGTTTTTAGGGAGGGATAATTTGCCTAAGACATTATACTTAGATAAGAGGTTTTTAACAAAACCATTTTCTATATTTTTTTTTACAAAATTATTTATAAAATTTTCAGCTTCTAAATTTCCAGGTTTGCTTCCAATACACTGATTTATATAAGTAAATGGCTCATTTAATATAGAGCAGTCAGTAGTATTTTTTATATCATCAACTAATTTAGGTCTTAATCCAGCCAATACTTCGTATTTATTTTCTTGAAAAATTGCAAAAGATTCATCTATAGATTTTGCTCTCATTAAATCTGCATTTTTTATATTCTCCGTTAACCAAAGATCATATGCACTTCTTTCGGCAACGGCAATTTTAATTCCTTTTTTATCAACATCTTTTATTGTTTTAATATTAAGTCCATTCCTTATTAGGAAAGTTGATTCAATTGAAGTGTATGGCAAACTAAATGTAATTGATCTGGCTCTTGCTGGTTCATTTGCAATATTTCCAATATCCCAGACATCCTGTGAAATTGCATCTGCAAGTTCTCCAGGTCTATTAAAAGTAATTAATTTAACATCTACATTCAATTCTTTAGCAAGCGCTTTTGCCATGTCTGGAGAAACTCCTTGCGGATCACCATTACTCTCATTACCAGTAACTAATAAGAAGTTACTTAAATTTATAGCAGCTCTTAGGTATCCTTTCGGAACTAATTGTTTTATGACATTTTCTATCAAAAATAAACTCTCAAATTAATTGGTTATAGTTATTTTATACACTCAAAAAATTTTATTATAAACTGAAATATAATTAATTTATCACTTACAACAAAAAATAAGTGTCTAAAATTTAAGCAAATTTAATTTTATTTGGATATTTTTTGTACATTTTTTGTATTTTAGGAAAAAATTACTTAATTAAATTTCATTACATAGTGGGATGTTATGGATTTTTTTACTTTCAGAAATAAGATTAAGTTTTTTAGTGTATTTTCAACTTTACTCTTGACGATGATTTCTTTTCCAGCTTTTGCTGAAATTAATAATGGTGATACAGCCTGGATTTTGACCTCAACTGCTCTAGTATTATTTATGACTTTACCAGGTTTAGCTCTATTCTATGCAGGATTAGTAAACTCAAAAAATGTTGTATCAGTATTAATGCAACACTTCTCCCTAGCCTGTGTAGTATATATAATTTGGGTGGTTGTAGGTTATAGTTTAGCGTTTTCTGAGGGAAATGCATGGATTGGTGGGCTTAGTAACATGTTTATGAATTCAATTGAATTAGAAACACCATCTGGGAGCATACCTGAAAGCCTTTTTGCAACATTCCAAATGACTTTTGCAATCATTACCCCTGCTCTGATGATAGGTGCGTTTGTAGAAAGAATTAAGTTTTCAGCAATGTTAATTTTTTTAAGTCTTTGGGTTTTAATCGTATATGTTCCTGTAACGCATTGGGTTTGGGGAGGTGGTATTTTATCATCTTGGGGAACAATGGACTTTGCTGGAGGCATAGTTGTGCATGCAACAGCTGGTACAGCTGCTTTGGTTACTGCCTTAACGCTTGGTAAGAGAAAAGGTTTTCCAAAATCTATTACTCCACCACATAGCCCTATATTGACTATGATAGGAGCTTCAATGTTATGGATTGGATGGTTTGGTTTTAATGCTGGTTCAGCTTTAGGTGCTAATGGAGGCGCGGGAATGGCTATGTTAGTTACACATATATCTGCTGCAACTGCCTCATTAGTTTGGATGTTTATTGAATGGAAAAGATTTGGTAAACCATCTTTAATTGGCATAGTTACTGGAATGGTGGCTGGACTTGCTACTGTTACACCTGCTTCAGGTTACATAGGTGTACCCGGAGGTCTGATTTTAGGATTTTTAGGTGGCTTGCTTTGTTACCTTGCTGTCGATTACATCAGAGGCAAACTTCAAATAGATGATAGCCTTGATGTTTTTGCGGTTCACGGAGTAGGTGGTATATTAGGTACACTACTTGTTGCATTTTTAGCTACCTCTTCATTTTCCGGATTAGGTCTTGCTGAAGGACAAACAGGAATATCTCAATTTATAATACAACTTAAAGCAGTTGTGCTTACTGTAGTTTGGACGTCTTTCTTTACATATTTAATTTTAAAACTAACCTCTTTAATTGTGTCGTTAAGAGTAGACGAACAAGAAGAAATTGAAGGCTTAGACTTGCGTTCTCACGGTGAAAAAGGATATCATTCAGATTAGGAGATTTCATCATGAAATACTTTATTGCGATTATAAAACCTTTTAAACTTGATGATGTCAGGAATGCCTTAACTGAGATTGGAGTTGAAGGATTGACTGCATCAGAGGTTCGTGGATTTGGAAGACAAAGAGGGCAAACTGAAATTTATAGAGGAGCAGAATATAGTGTGTCATTTGTTCCCAAGCTTAAAATCGAAATAGCTGTTACTGATGATATGGAAGATGCTGTTCATGAGGCTTTACTTCAGAGTGCTTGCACAGGACAAATTGGAGATGGTAAAATATTTGTCTTAGACCTTCATAGTGCAACTAGAATAAGAACGGGTGAGACTGAAAACAACGCACTTTGATTTAATTAGACATACCATTCAGCTAACACATCTATGTTTTTTTCAAAACTTAAATGTCGTCTTTTTATAATTTTTAGGTTGTTTTTGTTATCTAGTTGTTGAAGTGCCCATATAGCTGCACCTCTTACCAAAAAAGATTGATCTTTTATTATTAAATTAACTAATATGGGTATTAATTCTTTATTTTTACTGTTACCTGCCGCAATACAACAATTCCTTATAAACCTATCCCTACCTATCCTTTTTATTGGTGATCCAGTAAATTTTTTTCTAAACTCTTGATCACAAAGATTTAATAATTCATTTAAATTAAAATTATATTTATTTTCGTTAAAATGAATTTCTTTTGTAATCTTTGCATATTTATTCCAAGGGCAAATCGCTAAACAATCATCACACCCAAATATTCTATTTCCAATGGCTGTTCTAAATTTTTTTGGGATAGCATTTTTGTGCTCAATGGTTAAATATGAAATACACTTTGAAGCGTCTAACTTATTTTCTTCACAAAATGCATCTGTTGGGCATATATCAAGACATTTCGTACAAGAACCACAATAATTTTTTTCTTGTGAATCGTATTCAAAAGAATGATTTACAAGAATAATTCCTAAAAATAGCCATGATCCAAATTCTCTTGAAACTAAATTTGTATGCTTGCCTTGCCATCCTAAACCAGACTTTTCCGCAAGAGGTTTTTCCATTAAGGGAGCTGTGTCAACAAAAACTTTGATTTTAGTTTTTTTTGCTTTTGATAATTTAGAAATTAATTTACTTGAAAATAACTTAAGTCTTCCTTTGATTATTTTGTGATAATCTTTTCCCTGAGCATAAACAGAGATGTTTCCTAAATTCTTTTTGTTTATTTTATTTAAAGGATTATCTTTAGGTCCATAATTTAAACCAAGTATAATTGCAGATTTTGCTTCTTCCCATAAATTTAACGGTGATTTTCGTCTTTCGTAACTATCTGCAAGCCAGTTCATTTCTCCATGAAAGCCTAACTCAATAAATTCTTTTAGCCTTACGTCGGTATTTATTGGTAAATTAGTATCTGTAATTTTACAAACATCAAAATTAAATTCTTTAGCTAAATCTTGGATTATTTTTTTTTCATCAAAATTATACATGTTATAAATAATAATTATTGTTTAGGTTAATCATCACCCGAGTAATATTTATTTAAAAAAGTATTTTCAAATTTTTCAAATTCTTTAATTTCTATAGCATATCTAATATTTTTCATAATGTTTAAGTAAAAATGGATATTATGCCAACTTAAAAGCATAAGGCCTAAAATTTCTTTTGCTCTAAAAAGATGATGAAGATACGCTCTGGAAAAATTTTGACAAGTATAACAATTACATTCGATATCTAATGGCATTTTATCTAAAATATGTTTAGAATTTTTTATGTTAACTTGACCTTTTGATGTGAAAGCTTGACCAGTTCTTCCAGAACGAGTAGGCAAAACACAATCAAACATATCAACCCCTCTTTTCACCGCCCCAATTAAATCATCTGGTTTTCCCACACCCATTAAATATCGAGGTTTATTTTGGACCATATATTTTGTAGTATTATCTAGAGTTTTAAACATTAAATCTTGCCCCTCACCTACAGCCAACCCTCCTATTGCATATCCATCAAAATCTATTTCGATGAGACCTTTTGCTGACTCCTCTCTTAAATCTGAAAAAATAGATCCTTGGACTATTCCAAATTGACCATAACCAATTCTATGTTCAAATGCTTCTCTACTCATAGCAGCCCATTCAAGAGATAGTTTCATTGCTCGTTTAGACTCTTCATATGTTGCTGGAAAAGAAATACATTCATCTAGTTGCATAGTAATAGTTGCGTCTAAAGCATTTTGAATTTCTGTACTTATTTTGGGAGATAAGAAATATTTTGTACCATCGAGATGTGACTTAAAAGTTACTCCATCATTTTGAACCTGTCTTAAATTTCCCAAGCTCATAATTTGAAAACCACCTGAGTCTGTAAGAAGTGGTTTATCCCAGCCCATAAACTTTCTAACCCCACCCATTTCTCTAATATTTTCTTGACCAGGTCTTAACATCAAATGATAAGTGTT
>CACNWE010000031.1 GCA_902623995.1 uncultured SAR116 cluster alpha proteobacterium
GTTACAGTGGCTGTATGAGTCAGGAATAGTATGTTTAGTTCAGTCTGTACAAGTAATATGGCAATATGAAGGTTATACTCTAAATTAGCGTTATTAGTACAGATAAGTGGCGCACAAAATATGTGTAAATATATAATTGTATTAACACTTATATGTATCAATTAAGTGTAACCATGTTTGTGAGATATTGAGGTTGTTAGAGAATTAATTAATGTTAAGTCTTCTATTATGGACATAAAAATAAAAATTAATAATATTATATAGGTTTATATGAGAAAGAGAAATTGATGAATAGAAAAAAATTATTTATTACAAGTTTGTTCCTTTCCACAACAATAATATTTACTCCACATATTGTCATAGCAAAAGAAACGACATCAAGTAATTTCCTAACTAAGTTTTTTTCTTCAATATCCTCAACGCAATCAGAAAAAAAACAGGTTTTCAAAACAGACATTGATTCATTAAATATTCAAAATTTAGATGATTTTGAATTTTCTATACAAGATATTTTAAGAAATTATTTTGATAAAAAAACAGTTAATAAATTTTTAAATAGTATTTCAAATGAAGATGATAAAAATTTAGAAGCAAATAATTTAGACCAATTTGATAATCTATTACCTAAAACAAAAAATGAAAAAATAAATGGACCTTCTCTATTAAGGATAGCAAAAAAATTAGGTGTTGATGTAAAAACAACTTTTGAAATAAAAAAAAATATAGTCCTTAAAATAGTTGCTTCACAAGGAATTATACTTGCCTATAGCGAAAAACCTAAGCCAACAGAAGTTACAGGAACTAAAAAAGAAGATTTTAAGGTTGATAAGAAAGCTAGTACTAGTAATGGTTGGATTGGAGGTTTAGCTGGGTTGGGTCTTGCCGGTGGAGGCGGAGGTGGAGGAAGTTCATCTTCAAGTTCTTCAACATTTCTTGATGAAAGTACTTCATTTAATGAAAATACTACTTTAACAGCCACTTGGGCAGCAAGACAAGAATATAAAAACGTTTCACAATACCTATCCAACTCTACTATTAATCCTTACACCTTAGTTGGAATAGACCATGCCTATGGACGTGGTCTTAGCGGTTCAGGAAAAACAATAGCTATAGTTGATAATGGTTTTAGAACAAATCATATAGAAATATCTGGAAAAATAACAAGTTATAATTCAGCATCAGTTAATCAACATGGCACTCATGTATCTTCAATAGCCGCAGGTTCATATAATAATAACTCTTCTACATTTGTTACAGATAATTCATCAGATGATTGGAGTGGTGGTTCTTATCCTTTCTTGAATTATGGAACAATGGGTGTCGCTTATAATGCGGGTTTACACCTAACTGATTTTAATATTACTCTTTCCACAATGTCACTAGCAACTACGTCAGCTAAAAATGCGGGTGCTATTGTTCAAAATAATAGTTGGGGTTGGGGTACTTGCCAATCAGGGAACTGTGCACAAACCATTGACGTTTGGGTAAATTATCAAAATAACAATGGTACCACAGATGCACAAACTTTAGATGTATTAACAGATACTGAAGCTGGTTGGACTGCATATTTAAGCGCATTAGATGATTTCCAAAGTTCTGGAGTTGTCGTTGTTTCTGCCGGGAATGATAGCTCAAGTTCAGAAGTTAACGTACAAGCTGGGTTACCAGAGATTGCAACTGAACTAAAAGAAGCTTGGTTGGTAGTAGGTAATATAGACACATCTGGGTCAACTATTTCGTCAAGTTCAGTTACTAGACAAGGAAATCAATGTGGTATTGTTGCTGAATATTGCATTCAAGCCGATGGAACAAATATTACGGCTGCAGATGATGATAGTAATGGAGATTATGCTAGTTTATCTGGAACTTCAATGGCAGCTCCTATCGTATCAGGGGCTATTGCATTACTTTCAGAGGCATTTCCCAATCATACACCAGCACAACTAGTTGATAGAATATTAGCCAGTGCAAATAATACTTATTTTACTACTACTGGAAGTACTAGCTTTGCTAATGGCGTAGCCCATGGATACAACTCGGAATTTGGTCATGGTATACTTGATTTAGAAAAAGCATTAAAACCTATTACCTCTTCTATGGTCTCTAATTCAATTCTGTTGAATAATGGAAATAATGGAAATTCTGGAAATGTTTCAAACGCACAAAGGTTTAATTTAGAAAATACTCAAGTTAAGCTGGGTGTAGCTTTTGGAGATTCGCTTCAAAACTCATTAAATGGGCGCAAGGCATATTTTTATGATGCATTAAATGGGGGATTTGCGTTTAATATGAGTACATTGATTAAAAGCCATGAAAATAACAAAAATAATAATCACTCATTTAATAGTTTTTTAAAAGACAAAACAATCTTACATAAGAACTTAGAAAATGGTATGAGCTTTATTAGTGATAAGTCATTGGATGATGAAATTGAAGGAAGCATAATGACGTTTTTCCCAGTTTCTTCATCAGCTTCTTCTTTTCTTGGAAAAAATATTCACTTGCAAAATGCCCTTTCTTTCACACAGAGAAGTGAAGAGCATATTAATGGTATTAATAGTGATAGCCCTTTTAATATACCGTTTATTCAATCTTCCGAAAAAGGAATATCAATTGGAAATAAAACTGAATGGGGTAGTGGCACATTATCTTTTGGTATATTTGAAGGAAAATCAGCTGATTATGGTATAAAAACAGGAGGTTTTATAACTGAATATGGTCAGGAAATAGGAAGTACACACACTAGCTTTTTCCTCGGTGGAACAAATGAAGATGGTGGCTTTCTTGAAACGTCTATAAATGGCGCTTTTGCAGAGCAAAGCACTGCCAATACTACATTCACAGGAATTTCAAGTTATGGATGGATTTCCAACGATTGGTCATATAACGCATTAGGTACTCTTGGCTTAACCCAACTAAATATAAATGGTGCAGGTCTTCTTAATGATATTGATAATGTAACATCAACGTCTTTTGCCGTTGAAATTTCTAGACCTGTTGGTCTGAATGATAAGGATAGTTTCCACATTGGTATTTCCCAACCGTTGCGTGTTGAAACTGGCGATGCCTCTTTAATGATACCTCAGCTTTATGATACTGAAGGTAATCTAAAATTCACCCAAGAATCTGTTGATTTATGTCCTTCGGGTCGTCAAATTGATTTAAGTTTTGGTTACCAAGCTAACATTGATGAAAATGTAAACTTTGGGTTACAATTATCTATATCTGAAGATTATGGACACATTAAATCTGATGAATTAGTTAATAGTACGTTTGCTTTTGTAAAAATGGATTTTTAATTAATCTTATTCATATCATATAAAATAGCTGACACTAACTCATACCTTGCTTGGTTAAGAAGATAAAGATATCTAATATTATTAGATTGGTTATCTGAGTATGGCGTTTTGATGGCTGCAACTTTGTTATATTCATCAACAATGGCTATTTCAATGGCTGCTGATAAGTTTAATTTACGAACCTTTAAAATAGTTTCAGTTAATTTATTATAGTAATTGTTATCTCTATAATTACTAAATTTATTAGCTTCAGAAGCAAGATTGCTAACAGTGATATTTACAAAATCTTTTTCACTTTCAGTAAGTGGTAATAATATTTCTGGAAGTACTTCTTCGGGTATTCCAATATTATATTTAGACATTAATCGTTTAAATGAACGATAATAATCCTCAGAAGAGTTAGTGAATATAAATTCTTTGTCAAAAACTTTGAAAGTAATAGCATATTCTCTAATTTTATTTTGCTCTAACTTAAAATTATTATCAGCAAATGAATTGTTAACCCTTGCATGAGTAAATAAATTAACCATTAAAAATAATATTAAAATTCTAATCATTTTTCTATTTATCTATATTTTTTTCACTCATTGAGAGTGATTTTAAACGGTTATAATATAAAATAGTGATTTACTCTAAATACATTAATTATACAAGGTAGTAACTATATGAATATTTTTTTTACTAATTAATGGGTGATGTACATGGTGATGCACAAATTGTGAAAAATGTACTATAATTTTCAATAAAAATTATATTTGAATCTTTTAATTTCATAAATAAATTTATTAAAATAGAAATTATGAAAGAGAGTAGTAATGGATAAAGTAAATGGATTTTTATTAATAGCTGATATAAGTGGTTTTACAGAATTTATTAAAATCCATAATATGAGAAAAAAACCTATAGTTGGTAACAAACTTGCTTCTTATTGGGAAAGTCACGCTGAAATAATAATTAAAGATTTATTAGAGACAATTATTACTTCATTTGAGCCTATTATGAAGTTAAATAAGATTGAGGGAGATGCAGCTTTTTTTTATTTGCAAAGTTCAAAACCAAAAGATGATGCTTTAAATATTCTAAGTTTCATGAAGCTAGCAAATGATAATTTTAAAGATAAACTTTCTAAATTACAATTTGTCCAAAGTTGTCCGTGTGACCCGTGTCAGCAGGCACGAAATCTTAGTCTAAAAATAGTAGTTCATCATGGCGATTTTCATATTACAAAAATTAGAGGTTTTACAGAATTATCTGGTGAAAATATAATTCTAATTCATAGACTTCTTAAAAATTCAATTAAATCTAATGAGTATTGGCTGTTTACTAAACAGTTTTCTAAATTTTTGGAAAAATTTCACGATTATGAGATTGAGAAAATTAGTCAAAAGCTTGAAAATTTTGGAAAAATAGAATTAGATTTTATAAACTTTAATGAAACTAAGGAAACTTATGTTGAAAGAAGTTTGTTTAGTAAAGTAATTAATTTTCCAAAAATGTTGATTTATTATAAATAATAACTTTCTAATGGCTTACACCTCTTGAACTACAAGGTTATAAATAAAGGGCGCTTTTAAGGTTCATTAGGACCATCATTTTTGTCACATATAGATTTACACAGCTGCTATAACTACATCTCATGTACAATTGACTCTGATTTCATTAACCCTGCTGTATGACTCTGTATGAGACATTAAAATGGTTAACACTTTAGTTATTCTATACCTTTGTAAATTCTTCAGAACTAAATTCATGGACTACTATACCACGACTTCCTATTACTTTAGTAATAAATGTTTTTACCATTGGGATATAATGCTTTTCTAATAGACTTTGGCATGAAACATATGCTTTTTCATCTCTATACTCAAATAATATACCAACTCTATGAACACCTTCCTTATTCCAAAGTTTTGTCAAAACTCTTCTTAACATTCCAGCTTTAGTAAATTCTTCAATAACTTTAGGTGTAAAAATTTCATTTTGTTTAACTATGTATTGTTCAAGTTCATGGTCTGACATAAATTCTCTTGTGGTATAATTTACTAGTTTTGAAGAAGTCATAAAAGTGTCCTATTTAAAAAGTTAAAGTGATTAATAGTAGAATATTTCACTATCTAATTATTGTAAATAC
>CACNWE010000032.1 GCA_902623995.1 uncultured SAR116 cluster alpha proteobacterium
CAATGATTTAGGCATACAGAAAGTAAAGCAGAACCAATTCCATGCTTATGATCTGTTATTAGATCCGTCACAAAAGAGAAAGCTTAAGGCACAATCATCGAACACCAAGTTGCTAGCTATGATAGGAGGTGCCATAGCTGCTGTATTCATAGGTTTATTCTTCTCTGGGGTGTTGGATGTAAAGCAAGAAATTAATGTTCAAAATTTAGAAAATTCAATACCAGAAAATCCTTCAATTATTGTGATGCCATTTGAAAATATCTCAAATAATTCTGAATATAAATATTTGAGTAAATCAATCGTAGAAAATATAATTTCTGTGATCAATGGCTCACCACAATTAGTTGTTTTATCAAGTGAAACTAGCTTAAATCAGATTAACCAAAACCTTAACATTCAAGAAATAGCTGAAAAAAACAATGTCAGGTATGTTTTAACCGGAAGTTACCAAGTGTTAGGAAAAAAAATAAGGATTACATCACAGCTTAACGACGCTTTTGAAAAAAATATTATTTGGTCAGGAAAATTTGATAATGAAATTGATAATATGTTTGAAATTCTAGATGATATTTCGGGTACAATATTTAAAGAGGCTCACGTCAAAGTTAGTGGTTTACCAAGAAGTGAGCTTTCATATTTTGTTTCAAATAAGGATTATATGACATACTTAAAATGTCATGATTTATATGCACAGTTTTCTCCCAAAACAAATAAAGAATCATTCAAGTGTTTAAAAGAGATTTCAGACTATAAAACTAACCCATATGTTTCTATGGTAAAGGGTTGGTTGCATTTTCAAAATATTTGGATGGGAACGTCCAAAGATGCTGATATAGATATGAAATTAGCTAGAGATATTGCCGAAAAAAGTAAAAAATCATTAACTAATGGCATGCCATATATTCTTGCCGGCTGGCTAGACTTCTTAAGTAAAGATTTTGCTAATACAGAAAAAAATGCAAAAAAAGCTCTTGAGGTAGATCCATTTAACGCAAAAATTATACCTGTTGCTGGATCATTATTGAGAAGACTGGGCCAATATAGCGATGCTTTGCCAGTGTTTACCAAAACATTGGAATTAAGTTCAAATCCTTCACATTGGGTTTGGTTTGAGTATGCGATTACATTGACAGCTTTAAAAAAATATGAAAAAGCAAATGAACTTATTGAAAAAGCTTTAACTACAAAAGAAGCTGGTACTCAAAATACAATATTAATTTTGAACCAAGCTGCTATTGCAATTTATGAAAACAAGATTGAAATAGCTAAAGAAAAGTGCAAAAAAGCAAAATCCAGAACACCAAATTTTGATTTAGAAAAAAATCTTAAAATGATTAGTGACACTGTTGATAAAGATTTTTACGACAATTTTCTTTCTGCTGTTAAATCTGCATGTCTATAATATCTTTAAAAAGATTTTTATAAATTATATGCTGAAGTCAAAATACTGTATGCAGTAAAAGCAAACTTACCATCCTCTTCTGCTTGTTTAAGTTGATTTTGCCATTTTAATATGTTGACTTCTGAAACACCTTTAATTTTTGCTGCATTGCTCATAAGTATTTCATGACATTTTGGAAAAGAGTTGTCATGTTTAGCCCTTATAAAAAAATTAATTTCTTGTGTTTTAATATTTTTATATCCTAGTTTTTCTAACTTTCCACTGAGTTGGATAGGAAGCATTGGATGTTTTTGGCCTTTCATTGCATCATGCATAATTTTATTAAGCTCTGGTTCAGGTCCATGAAAACCAAAAAAGTCCCATAAGGTTGATATATTAACGAATTTTGAATTTGGTTTTTGAAGTCTTTTCGTTTCTCTTAAGACATCATCAATGTCCTCAATATATTCAAGAGTTTGTGTTGATGTAACAGCATCGCATGATTTTGGTTCAATCATTATATCATCTGCATTACAACAAAGTAATTCAACATTAGAAAGATCTGAACAAAGTTCTTTTGCTGATTTTATTTGAAAATCACTGGAATCAACTCCTATAATTTTACCCTTTTCTCCAACTGCTAAAGATATTTCTTTTAGTAAATGACCACCACCACACCCAATATCTATTATAGTTTGACCTTTTTTAATATTTAACTCATTTAAAATAGCCTGTCTTCTAATGACACCTACATTAGTTTGAGTTGCTTTTTGTTGTATTATTGCGATTTCATTTTTAAATTCCATAAAACACTCTTATTTTAGCATTCATTTAATCAAGTTTCTTATTTTCAATTATCTTAATCTAAGTTTTACAAATTATAAATTCTTATTTAATGTGAGATTAGGTTTATTATATTGAAAATGACTAATATGGAAAATCAAACCCAAAATAACCTATTATCTTTCAAAGATGAACTTCATGCTAGGCCTTATATAAAGCTAAGTAATAATTTAAGAGTATTCCATTTTGCATATCTTATAAAAGAAAACGATGATAAAAAAAGCTGGGCCTATTTAGATAACTTTCTGAGTAAAATTAATTTTCAAAATTTACCCAAGGAAGCTTCAAAATATTGGGTGGCTGAGGGTAAAGATTTAATTATTAGATATGAATGCCATACTGAATTTATTTCTTTAACACTCATATACCCAAACAAAATTGAAAATGAGAATAAAAACAAACCTAAATTGTTTGATGAAAACTATTTAAGACTTTTACCAACAGACTTTTTGAAAAATTTTCCTGGCGAACATTTATTATCATCATGGATTGAAATGGTCCCATCCAAATATACTTTCAAGCCAATTGATATAGAAAAATACTTTTATCATGACAACTTTGCTGGATCAAATGTTGCAGAAGATGGTGCTAATGTTTTTATGTCTTTCAAATCTGATAGGACAAATTTTCTTGGTTCTGGACTAAGAAGAGTATTTATACAAAATAAAAATTTAAGAACAAGGAGAACTGGAAGACTTTTGCAAAGAATTGTGGAGCTTGAAACTTATCAGGTACTGTCTTTATTAGGATTACCTCAAGTAAGACAAGAAAGTTTAAATTTAAGCAGTCTAGAAAAACAAATCACAGAAATCACAAAATCTGTATCAAGAACTGCTAAAAAAAATTTAGATAAAAAATCTATTAGATATCCTGATTATCAACAAGACTTAAATGAATTATCATATGTAGTGGCAAAGATAGAAGAAATAGATTCGTCGACTAACTACCGACTATCAGCTACTTCTGCTTATTATAAGCTAGTTGAACAAAGAATAACAGATTTGCGAGAAGATCGTTTGGAGTCATTTCAAACAAACAATGAATTTTTAAGTAGAAGATTACAACCTGCAATAAGAACGAGTGAGGCATTTTCAAGAAGATTAGAATCATTAGCTACAAGAGCTCAAAGAGCAGATAATTTAGTTAGAACCCAAATAGAAATGGGAGTTCAAATTCAAAATAAAGATTTATTAGAATCCATGGAATTAAGAGCTAGAGCACAACTCCGATTGCAAGAGACTGTTGAGTCATTGTCTATCGTTGCAATAACATATTACATTGTTGGTCTATTAAGCACACTTGTTGATCCGATAAATTTTGATAAATTTTTAATTAGTAAAGCAGTCTTTTTAGCATTATGTGTTCCAATTATACTTGTTTTAATTTGGTTTATTGCAAAAATGGTTCGAAAAAAAATTAATAAAATAAAATAAAATTATTAAACGCATATGTTAATGGGCGCATGAAGGGTCATTGCTATTTATAAATTCAACTCGCAAAATCTAGAACATACAAAAATCAAATCGTGGTTTTTAGACTGGGAAAAATTTGTTCGAAATAAACAATACTCGTCAGCGTTGCAATTGTTTGAAAATAATGTTGTAAGTTTTGGTACTTGGATGGATGTAGTCGAGGGTTTAGATCAACTTAAAATTAATCAATGGGAAAATATTTGGCCAAGTATTAGTAGATTTAAATTTCTAACAGAAACTCTTTTTATCCAATTATCACCAGATAAACTATTTGCGAATTCCATATTGACATGGACATCTCTTGGGTATCATGAAGATGGAATAACTTTTGATAGATCAGGAAGAGCAACCGTAACTTTAAAAAGATCTAATTTAAATTCTAAATGGAAAGGGATACACACACATTTTTCATTAAATAGGGGTGTTCCTCAACAATCTTTTGGAAATTTCAAATAAAAAGTTGTATCTTTATCTTTTAACAATGCAAATTAGATAATATTTCGGGCCATAGCGCAGCCTGGTAGCGCGTCCGTCTGGGGGGCGGGAGGTCACAGGTTCGAATCCTGTTGGCCCGACCATAATTTATTAAATAACAACAAAAGTATAAAAAATTTTAAATAGATAAATTTTCAAAATTAAATTTTAAATAATTCTGTCGAACAAATAAAATAATATTGAACTAACCAAAAAATTAAATAATTAAAACTGCTTTAAATTAAAAAATTTATATACCTGATTGCATAATACTGTGTTCATGATTATGTTTATTGTATGAGTTCATCAGACATAGACCGTAAGATAGCAGTCATATTTGCCACTGACGTTGTTGGCTATAGCAAACATATGGAAAAAGATGAGGATGCTACTCTAGCTAGTCTAAATGACTGTAATAAGATTATAGAACCCCTTATTAAGAAACAAAAAGGCCGTATATTTAACACAGGTGGAGATTCTATATTTGCTGAGTTTCCAAGTGCAGTTGCT
>CACNWE010000033.1 GCA_902623995.1 uncultured SAR116 cluster alpha proteobacterium
GATGATAGAAACTAAAGTAAGCACTATCATTGTAAAAAGAGTTATACCGAGTACAAATGTATCCATTTATTAATCCTTTAAAGTTTAACACCGGAAAAACACATAAAAGCCATTGCCATTAGCCCGGCAGTTATAAAAGTAATTCCAAGTCCTTGTAAGCCGTCAGGTATATCACTATACTTAAGCTTTTCTCTTACACCGGCCATAGTAGCAATTGCTAAAGCCCAGCCAAAACCCGAAGCTATCCCGTAAGTTGTAGCTTCTGAAAAATTATAATCTCTTTCTACCATAAATAGTGAACCTCCTAATATTGCACAATTTACAGTAATTAAGGGAAGAAATATTCCAAGTGCATTATATAGTGGTGGAAAATATTTGTCTAATATCATCTCTAAAATTTGAACTAATGCAGCTATGACACCTATGTAAGAAATAAGTCCTAAAAAAGTTAAATCAATGTCTGGAAATCCAGCCCAAGCTAATGCACCTGGTTTTAGCAAATATGAAAGTATAATATTATTAGCAGGAACAGTTATTGATTGAACTATCATTACTGAAATACCTAAGCCAATGGCAGTTGATATTTTTTTAGATACAGCAATAAACGTACACATTCCTAAAAAGAAAGATAAAGCTAAGTTTTCTACAAAAATTGCTTTTACAGCTAATGAAATCAAACCTTCCATTAATGTTCCTCTAGTGTTTGTATTTTATATTCACGGGCCTCAACTTGTGACTTTTTCCATGTTCTAACACCCCAAATAATAAACCCTATAATAAAAAAAGCTGAGGGAGGAAGAAGTAACAAACCGTTGGGAACATACCACCCACCATTACTCACAGGTTCAAAAATCATTATCCCGAATAATGAGCCAGAACCAAAAAGTTCACGAATTACTCCAACACTCATCAATAAAAGACTATATCCTAGACCATTTCCAACACCATCTACAAATGACTCAAATGGCTTGTTTTTCATTGCAAAAGCTTCTGCTCTTCCCATGACAATACAATTTGTAATAATTAAACCTACAAAAACTGATAATGTTTTGGAAATCTCATAAGCATAAGCTTTTATAATTTGATCAACTAGAATTACTAAGGATGCTATTATAACCATCTGAACAATAATCCTGATTGAATTTGGTATATAATGCCTCAAAAATGAAATAAATAAAGATGAAAATCCACATACAGCAATAACAGCTAATGACATAACAAATGCAACATTTAAAGAAGATGTTACAGCTAAAGCAGAACAAATACCTAAAACTTGAAGTGTTATAGGATTGTTATCTACCAATGGATCAGTAAGTAATTGTTTCCTCGTTTGAGACATTAAGCTGCTCCATTTTGTAAATTAGTTAGAAACTTTTTAAAACCAGCCTCACCCATCCAAAATTTTACTAAATTATCAACACCATTTGAAGTAAGGGTAGCTCCAGCTAAAGCATCAATATGATGATCTTTATACTTTTGAGTTTTGGCTACCGTAATCATCAGTTCACCACTATCATTGTTGATTTTCTTCCCTTTCCATTGAGCTTTCCATTTTGGATTATCTACTTCAGCCCCCAAACCAGGTGTTTCTGCATGTTGATAAAATTGAAGACCAAAAATATCATTACCATTTTTTTCTAGAGCTATAAAACCATATAATGTTGACCACAAACCATATCCATGTATTGGAAGTATAACCTTGTCTAGAGAACCGTCTTCTTTTTTAAGCAAATAGACAGTTGCAAAGTTGGTTCTCCTTCCTATTGAAGCTGGATCTTCCTTTAATGATATACTTAATTGCGGATCTTGTGCAGCTTTTCTATCGTCAAAAGTTAGAGGATCAAAACGATTTGTAAATTTACCCTGATTTAAGTCAACAACTATTGGTTCGAATGAAGAAAATGCTTTTTTAACATCAATCCCATCATAATAAAGTCCAGCAACTTGAAGAATATTTTTTTGTTTATCAACAGCTTTGTTAACTTCCTGAATTTCTTTTAAATTTACAGCAGCAAAAGAAACAACCATAGAACAAACAAGACATAGAGTAATTGCAACAAATAAAGTTTTAGTCATGCCATCAACTGGCATGTTTTTAAATTTAGTTAAAATATTATTGGGTTTGGACATTAAATTTTGTCCTTCTCTTAATATTTGCCATAACAACAAAATGATCAATTAATGGCGCAAATATATTTCCAAATAAGATTGCTAACATCATACCTTCAGGAAATGCAGGATTTAATACCCTAATCATTACAACCATAAAACCTATCAATGCACCGTATATATATCGTCCAAGGTTTGTATGACTACCAGACACAGGCTCAGTTACCATAAATACTAATCCAAAAGCATAACTTCCAATAACAAGATGCCAATACCAAGGCATACTAAACATTGGATTTGTATCTGAGCCTACCCAATTAAGAAATGAAGAAAAAATGATCATTCCTAAAAGACATCCAACAACCATTCTATAATTTGCAATTTTTGTTAAAAGAAGAAAAACCAAACCAATGGCACAAGCAAGTGTAGACGTTTCACCAAGTGAACCTTGAATAGTTCCGAAAAAAGCATCTGCCCATGTAATACCATAATTACTTAAACTTTCATATCCTTCGGCAGCAGCTATTCCAAGAGAAGTAGCTCCTGAATATCCATCAACTGGTGTCCAAATTGAGTCACCTGACATATAAGCAGGGTATGCGAAATATAAAAATGCACGACCTGTAAGTGCCGGATTAAGAAAGTTCTTGCCAGTTCCACCAAAAACCTCTTTACCAACCACAACACCAAAGGCAATACCAAGAGCTACCTGCCATAAAGGAGTGGATGCAGGCAAAGTTAATGCAAATAACATGGAAGAAACTAAAAAACCTTCATTTACTTCATGGCCTCTAATTGTTGCAAATGTTACTTCACAGATACCTCCAGCTATTAAAGTAGTTAAATAAATTGGTAAAAAATACAGTAATCCATGAAAAATATTCGATACTAAGCTCTCAGGACTAATTCCTAAGCCAATAAATTGAAGCAACGATATGCGCCATCCTAATTGCGATTCAATACCTAAAGTAACCAAAGCACTATTAGTCTGTAAACCTGTGTTGTAAAGTGCCCATAGGACACATGGTATAGTAGAAATGACAACGTAGGTCATTACCCTTTTCATATCTACAAAGCTTCTAGCGTGCGGAGCAACTTTTGTAACTGTGTTACTTGTAAAAAATATTGTCTCAACCATTTCAAAAATAGGATAGTATTTTTCGTATTTACCACCTTTTTCAAAATGAGGTTCCATAGAATGGAAGTAATTTCTTAATGACATTAATTAACCTTCTTTTTCAATTTTTGTTAAACTGTCCCTTAGAGCAGTACCATATTCATATTTTGCAGGGCAAGCAAAAGTACACAATGCTATGTCCTCTTCATCAAGTTCAAGTGCACCCAATGATTGAGCAACGTCGGTGTCCATTACCAAAAGAGACCTAAGTAATTGTGTTGGTAAAAAATCCTGTGGCATTAAAGTTTCAAAAACACCGGTTGGAACCATTGCTCTTCTTCCTCCATTTAAATTTGAGGTAAGATTAAATAGTTTAAAAAAACTAAAAGCTGATAAAAGTACAGGCATAACTGAATATTTATTAGGTTGAGGTTTAATCCAACCAAAAAAATGTTTTTCTTTATCTTCTTTTATAATTGTAATCTGCCTAGAATATTTTCCTAAATAGGCCATGTCTCCAGTCGCATGAAATCCAGAAAGAATAGATCCTGAAATTATTCTACTATCCTCTGCTTTGTTATATTCTCCTTCTAGAATATCGTTAAGGGAAGCGCCCATAACAGTTTTTACTAATCTGGGATTCCTGGATAAAGGACCTGAGATTGAAACTATCCTAATAATATCAATGTAGCCATTTAGAAATAACTTACCAATTGCAATAACATCTTGATAATTAATTGACCATACTGTCTTATTTGCATTTGGTGGGTCTAAAAAATGCATATGAGTGCCAGTTAAACCAGCAGGATGTGGTCCAGCAAATTCATATGTATCAAAACCATTAACCCGAATTTCACTATGTTCTTTTTTACATATAAAAACATTACCACTAGTCAAAAGTGAAATACGTTTCACACCTTCTTCAAATGCGGTTTCATCATTCATTATGATAATTTCTGCGTCTGGGCTAAGTGGTTCTGTGTCCATAGCAGTTATAAAAATTGAAGATGGTTCAGATTGGCTATCAGGGATTTTTGAGTAAGGTCTTGTTAAAAATGAAGTCCATAAGCCACTGCTAAACAAGCATTTTTTTGTGAACTCTTTTTTTGATTTTTCTTTAGAATGAAGTTTTGTTATTGAAGCTCCCTTATCTTCTAAATTTTCAATATCAATAACTACACTTAATAATGCTCTTTTTTCACCCCTATTGATTTCTTTAACAAAACCTTTACAAGGAGAAACAAAAGGAACCTCTGGATTGTCCTTGTGACAAAAAAGAGGTGAACCTCGTTCAACTTTATCACCTACGTTAACAAACATTTTAGGTTTAAGGCCATTGTAATCAGGACCTAAAACTGCTACCGATTTTGGAATTTTAGTGTCTTCTATAACTTGTTTTGGTACTCCTGCGACAGGAATATTCAGACCT
>CACNWE010000034.1 GCA_902623995.1 uncultured SAR116 cluster alpha proteobacterium
TTTCCTACTTATATAAAAAGCGTGGCGTGTATTATTTCAGTAAGCGTGTTCCATGTGATGTGAAGTCATATTATAAGAGTGACCGAATTGTTATTTGTTTAAGAACCAAATCAAATGTATCGGCTATTCGTGCTAGTAAATCACTATATCAAAAGCTAGATGATTACTGGACTTCTATAAGGTTAACTAGGACACAGGTTCCTGCCGAACATATGCTTGTGAGTAAACTACCTATAAATAGTAATTCAAATACTCCCCTATTGTCAGAAGCTCTATCTACTTATTTAAAGCTCAAAGGTGAAGGTAAAGATAAGATATTTGTCCGAGCTGCTAATAGAAACATCAAATATGTTATAGAAGTTTTAGGTAATTTACCTATTGATGAATATAGCAGTAAAGATGCATCCAAGTTCCGTGATTACTTGTTGGATAGAGGTCTATTAGTATCATCTGTTAAAAGAATATTCTCGTCTATCCGTTCAATCATCAACTTATCAATTAGTGAAGAAGGTATTAGTTGTATAAATGCTTTTAGTAAAACTTATATGCCTGAAAGTAATAATGTAGATATTAGAAAGCCAATACCAATTGAAGATATTAAGAATATTCAATCTTTATGTAGAGAATATGACGATGACTTAAGATGGTTGGTAGCATTACTTAGTGATACCGGAATGAGATTAGGTGAAAGTGTAGGATTACTAAAATCAGATATCAACCTTAATTCTGAGATACCTTATATAAGTCTCATTCCTCATCCATGGAGACGTCTAAAAACTAAAGGAAGTGAAAGATGTATACCACTTGTGGGTGCATCGCTTTGGGCTTGTAAAAGAATCCTAGAGCATAATAATGATAGTATATATGCTTTTCCTAGATATACCTCCTCAAAAGAATGCAATACTAATTCTGCAAGTGCAACTTTAAATAAATGGCTTAAAGAGAAACTGATAAATGATTATGTAATTCATGGTTTTAGGCATAGTTTTAGAGACAGGTTAAGAGCTATTGAATGTCCATCAGAAATTATAGACCAATTAGGAGGATGGAGTTTAAGAAGCATAGGACAGGGATATGGAAAAGGTTATGATATTAATATAACATTAAAATGGATTGAACTTATAAAATTGAAATTATGATAAATATTATTGCAAAAAAACTTTTGACTAATAATTTGTTAATTATTCCTATAGTAGTTTTAGTAATAGCTCTCTATCCATTTGAAGCAAAATTTTATATTCTTGTAAAAATAGTTGTTTTTATTTTTGGTATAGCTGCTTTCATAGGTCTACCTGATAATATGAAAAAGGAAAAATATACGTTTTTAGTTTCTGCTATTATTTATAATCCAATATTTCCCCTATATTTTGGAACAAGACTTATATGGGTTCCAATTAACTTATTAGTTCTATATTTTTTTTGGAAACTAAGAAAAAATATGGGATAATTAAGGTGTAAAAACTTAAAGGGTTTAAATTTATGTTATGGCCTATATTGTCAATGATATTTGCTGCTATAATAATAATCTTAGCATTTCTATCTCCAGCAATTTTTGAAGCTGGAGGCTTTAGTGGATTAATAACTGTATATTCCATCTTAATTATTTTGGGAATAATTGTTAAAAAATATATTATAAATAAGTTTGACCCTGCTATGAAAGCTTTTGCAGATAATGACGAAAAACAAAACAAAACTGAACCAAAAATATTAGATAAGATTAAAGTTGATAAGAAAAAAACTAAAGAAATAAAACAATCTATTACCGATGTATTTAAAAACTCTTCTTCAAAAATTTTAAACAATGAAAACGTAAAAGGAGTTTCTAGTTTTTTCAAAGATTTTGGAAATACTAATAAAAAGATGTATCAAGAAGAGAGTAAAGTTTGTCCCTTTTGTGCTGAAACTATCAAATTTGAAGCCAAGAAATGTAGATATTGTGGTGAATGGCTAATTAAGAGTGATTAGTCTACCCTCCAAGCACACATTACAAAATATGCTTACATATCAACTACTTAGGGCGACTGATTTACATGAGATGGAGCGGGTAGCGAGAAGTTATGCTCATCTACAGTGCACCACTTGTAGTTGAATACAAGCTCTACCCTCAGTTTATGCATTCCTGAATCTGTGTTAACAGGCACAAAATGGTCTACCGTTTGGTCTACCCTAAACTAACCGTTACTAGTATAGGGTAAGTGGGTATGTAGGTGTATTAATAGACCTCACTTTAATACCACTTATATGTATCACTTTAAGTGTAACACTCCCCGGGCATGGGACATTGGGGTATGGCTAGATATGTATAGTTAGGGTATGCAGCAGATGGGGTGTTATAGTAAGGTTATTCAAAACTTTTTGATAACTCAGGACTTAATATTCAAGTTTCTATGGTAAACTTACATTCAAACTTTGTTGCAAAGTTTTCTATTCTCTCTTTCATTAAAGGAAAGAAATTTTCCAAATTTTCTTTCGTATCAAAACAATGAACACCCAAACCTTTATCTGGAGAAACATGAAAAGATTTCATCCATAATCTTCCTTTAAGATTCTTATCTGGTTGATTTGCTGCAAGATAATCATGGGCTATACCCATAACTATTGGAATCATATACCTAATATGTAGAAAGACACAAAAATTTGTAGACATCTGCATACCTTCTTTTTGATAACAAGATAACTATACAAATTTTATTAAATAACTACAAAATAAATGTATAAGAGACTAGAGAATATAATATCAATAACTATAATCTTTAGGAATTTAGTCATCTTGAACACTAACCAATTTTTTCTAAAAGACCAAAGTCAGTTTGAGAAGTATATCTTCCATTGGTATTTCCTCCAGCAATTGTCATTGTAGCTCCCATTTCATTTATCTGTTGTTTTATATCTAAATGTTCCCCTGACTTTTTATAAGAATTTGCCCATTCTTTTTCTGACTTCCAAACTGTTAAGAATTGAAAAGATGTATCAGATATATCAATAAATAAAGAAAAATTTAGACCGTCTTTAAACAAAGTATCTGTGTAATTAATACAAAAAAGTCTGAAAGATTCTTTTGATACCTTATTAACAAATTTAAAATTATGAGTTCTTGTGTACATACCTTAACCTTTTAATAAAAATTTCTTAATTTGCTTTGTACCAACTACTTAGCTTTATTTTTTCATGTTTTGGTTTTAAACCAGATGTAAATCTATCTACCTCAACTACAAAAAAACTAGCATATTTGTCCGTACCCCAACTTTGAACTTGTTTTTCTACATCCTCCTTTGAATTTGCTAAATAGTGAGAACAAAAAAAACTACTATCGTTTCCAAGCCACGTTTGAAAACATGTTGCATACTCACCTACTGAATCTTCAGCCCATTTTCCGTGAGTAACACCTTTTGGATATAATTTTTTAAAAGATGCCTTATATTCGTCTGAAAGTTTTTTTGAGAAAAAATCATAAATAACAATGAAGTTATTCTTTCTATTTTCGGTATTCTCACTCATCAGATGGTACCCATTCAGGTAAAGGTTCTCCCCCAGTATAATGGTTATGTGCCGGTGTTTCTCTAAACAGACAATATACATCTTCTTTAGAAATATTTAGTGTTTCTTTAAGAACTTTAGATATACCATCAACAAGCGCTTTTTTTCTTCTTGCATCTCTCCCGGGTCTTAAATCAACATCTATAACTGGAAGACCATCACCTATATAACCAAATGCTTCTCTAATAGAGACATAATCATATTTAACTTCTTTAGGAGCTAATGTTTTTAATACAACCTCTCTTACTTTGCTGTGTATTTGTTTTTTAATATCTGTAGATACCCCTTCTGGAACATCTATTCTAATTAATGGCATTTTATCTCCTATGAATTTTTATAATATTTATTAGGAATATCCTAATCCAATAAAACACATCTCGTAAAGTGTTAACCATTTTAATGAATTATAAGGAGTCATGCAGCAGGGTTAATATAATCGGTGTCAAATTTACATCAGATGTTATTATAGTAAGTAGTTTCTTCTTACGTAAAGAACTAGTCTCTCAAATCTTGAAGGACAATATTTCTACTTGCCTCTATAACAGGGTCAGCTGCTTGTAGTTCTTTCATGATATTTTTAGTAAAATTTTCTAATTCTATTTGACATTGTTTAAAAGCGTTAGGACTATTGTATTCAAATAGTACAGATGTTTTAAATGTTCCTTTAACATTCCATATTTGGTTAAGACAAAATCTTGTACATCCTTTTGTTTTGAGTTTGTCAAACAATTCTGTACCATTATCTTCCCAAATTCTTATGAAAAGGAGCATTTGTGCTTCTGTCTTAAAAGTAAAAGTATTATAAGTCATTAAATTTGCTTTTGTGTCCAACAGTTACTCCTAATTTCAATTTTAACAAAAATATAAATACAAAAAAGTTTATATATATTTAAAATAAAGAGCAAATTATGTTTAAGAGTTTGTGCATCACCATGTACATCACCCATTAATA
>CACNWE010000035.1 GCA_902623995.1 uncultured SAR116 cluster alpha proteobacterium
AATATTGTAAACTTCTTATCTTCTTATTTATTTTTTTTTCTTCATTCAATTTATTTGCTTCAAACGGATTAGCATTACAAAACAAAGCAACTTGCGAAATAAATAATACTAATATTTACTGTCTAAATTTACGTTCTACTGATGTCATTAAAATTAACTTATTGAATGACCCATATCGAATGCAAATAAGATTTGAAAATAAATTAATTATTAAAAAAAAAAAATTAGTAACAGTCAGCTTATCAAAAGCGTAAGGGTCAATCAATTTTCTAAGTCCAAAACTAGGTTGGTTTTAGAATTTATTAAGCCTACAATTATATCAGATATCAAATATTACAAAGTTAATAATCAAAGTATTAATTTAAATATGTACTTCTCAAATACTTCAGAAGTAAATTATGCCATTGCCAAATATGTCTTACATAAAAATGAAGGAAAAATTTTTTCTTTAAAAAATTATATAAAGTTTTCAGTTAAAAATGTTGATTTGCCTGTAACTAAAAAACAAAATTTTAATAAAAAAAAGTCTAAGAAAAATTATATTGTTTTTATAGATCCAGGACATGGTGGCAAAGATCCTGGTGCAATTGGTCAATTAGGTTCTTTAGAAAAAAATATAACATTAAAGGCATCAATTTTATTGGCAAAAGAGTTACGAAGGAATAAAAAAATAATTCCAATTCTATCACGAGATAAAGATATTTATTTATCATTAAGAAAGAGAATCTTTTTAGCAAGAAAAAACAAAGCAGATATTTTTGTTTCTATACATGCAGATTCAAGTAAAAACAAAAAAGCAAAAGGAATTTCAGTATTTAGTCTCTCTGATAAAGCATCAGATAAAGAAGCATTATTATTAGCTAAGAGAGAGAATGAAGTTGACATAATGTCAACTAATAATGAAAGAATTGAAGATCCATTAATTTATGGCACATTAATTAAAATGTTTCAAAGAGAAGCAATGAATGACAGCGCATTTTTAGCCAAAAATATCTTATCTAACCTAGAAAAAACAAAATTAGCGCTAAATCGAGGTCATAGGTTTGCTGGTTTTACAGTTCTAAAATCTTATGATATTCCATCTGTGTTAATAGAAATTGGCTTCTTATCTAACAAACAAGAAGAAAAGAAATTATTAAATTCAAACTATATAAATGAACTAAGTAAAAGTTTAGCAATTGCCATAGAAAACTATTTTAAAAATAATGAAAATCGAGAATCATTAAAATAATACTAAAATAACCAAATCATATTTAAAAAAATAATTCTGTCCTAAAAATGTCTAAATTGATAAATAATAATCTATAATGAAGTTTTTTTCTTATTTTATTACGTTAATGTTTTTATTTATTCTATCTGGAATAGCTGTGTTCTTTTACGGTTTATGGTACTTCGGAAAAGATCTTCCAGATTACAAAGAATTGTCAAGGTATAATCCAAACGTTGTAACAAGAATTCATGCTGGAAACGGTGCTTTATTAGCAGAATATGCTATTCAAAAAAGAGTTTTTGTTCCAATCAATGTCATCCCTAAAAAAGTTATAAATGCTTTTATTTCAGCAGAAGATAAGGATTTTTATAATCATTTTGGTATTGATCTGATGGCCACATTAAGAGCCTTGATAACTAATGTAAAAAATATTGGCACTGGTAAAAGATTAATTGGTGCATCAACAATTACTCAACAAGTTGCAAAAAACTTTCTTTTATCATCAGAAGTATCATATGAAAGAAAAATTAAAGAAGCTATTTTAGCAATACGTATTGAAAGAGCATTATCAAAAAATGAAATCTTAGAATTGTATTTAAATGAAATCTATTTAGGTTTTAAATCCTACGGAGTTGCGGCTGCAGCTTTAAATTATTTTGACAAAAGTTTAGATAATCTTGATGTTTCTGAGGCAGCTTTTTTAGCAGCTTTACCTAAGGCTCCTAATAATTATAATCCTATTTATAAAAAAGAACAGGCTGTTATTAGACGAAACTGGGTTTTGTCTCAAATGAGTAGAAATGGATACATTAAAGATGATATTAGAGAAATAGAAAGTAAAAAATTTATTAATATTCGTAAATCTAGTGGGATAGATGATGGTTATGCTCCATATTTCACGGAAGAAGTAAGAAAAATACTGATAAAAAATGAAAAAATAGGGTCAAAATTATATACAAATGGATATTCTGTTAGAACAACACTTGATCCATCTATACAACTTAAAGCAGAAGAAGCGCTAATTGAAGGATTAGAGAAATTAGATAAAAGACAAGGTTGGAGAGGGCCAATTAGTAATTTAGATTTATTAGAATTAAATAATGAAGAGATATTTAAATATTTACGAATTGTTCAAGAACAACTCCCAGCAAAAAGAAACTCCGCAATTGTTACTAAAGTATCCAAAAATTTTATTGATGTTATGCTTCACAAAAAGAAAAAAGTAAAAATAGAATTTAAAAACGCTTCTTGGGCAAGACCACAGACTTTAAAAAAAGACGAAAAAAATCGTCTTACTATTCACGTAGGAGCAAAATATAAAAATTTCGAACAATTTATCACTAGTGGAGATATAGTTGTAGTTAAAGAAAACAAAAATAAAAATATGATATATTATTCTCTTTCACAAATACCAAATGTAAATGGCGCTATTGTAGCTATTGATCCTAATACTGGAAGAGTTTTGGCGATGAGTGGGGGTTATAATTTTCAAAACAGTGAGTTTAATAGAGCAACTCAAGCTAAAAGACAACCTGGGTCATCTTTTAAGCCTTTTGTATATTTAGCAGGTTTAGAAAGAAATTATAAACCGACAGATTTAATTCTAGATGCAGCATTGGCGTATGATCAATGCGATGGTTGTAAAAAATGGAAACCTTCAAATTATACGAAAAAATTCTATGGTCCAAGTCCAATGAGGTTAGGAATAGAAAAATCTAGGAACTTAATGACTGCACGTTTAGCTATAAAATTAATAGAAGAAGAAAAAATCATAAAAAACTATATTAAAATAGGCTATACAAATAAAATGATTGCAGAGAAACTTAACAAAGACATTCTTAATGTAAATTATATTGTAGAGTATATCAAAAAAAAGCAAAGAGATAAAAAAAATAGAAATAAAAATGTTATCCAAGATTATGCTTCTAAATTTGGTATAAGTGAAGACTTACCTTCATATTTGTCAATGTCCTTAGGTGCAGGTGAGACTACTTTACTAAGTCTAACTAATGCTTATGGCATGATTGTTAATGGTGGTAAAAAAATAACACCAACTTTGATTGATCGTGTTCAAGATAGAAGAGGTAGAACTATTTTTAAACATGATGATAGAGAATGCAAAAATTGTAATGGATATAAATCCAATGCTATTGATATTCCTTTTATAGCAACAAAAGATACAAGAGAAAAAATAATTTCATCTTCTTCTGCCTATCAGATGGTATCAATGTTAAAAGGAGCAATAAATAGAGGTACAGGTATCATTATTAATTCTTTAGAAAGGAATTTAGCTGGTAAAACTGGAACAACAAACGCAAATACAGATGCTTGGTTTATTGGTTTCTCAAGTGATCTAGTTGCTGGTGTTTTTGTTGGTTTTGATGATCCACGACCACTTGGTTATAAAGAAACAGGTAGTTCAGTATCAGCTCCAATATTTAGAAATTTTATGAAAAAAGTACTTGATAAAACACCTGATTTACCTTTTAGAAGACCAGCAGGTATAAAACTTATTTGGGTAAATCCTAAAACAGGGTTTAAAGTAAACTCTAAACAAAAAGGATCTATTTTAGAAGCCTTCAAACCTGGACAATTTCCAAATTTAAATTATGACAAGAAAAAAATTGATTTAAAAAATACTCAAAAAAATTTATCTCCTTTATATTAAAGTTTTTGGTTATTAACTCATGCAAGCAGAGATTCAAACAAAATTTAGTGATATTGATCATGCAATTAATATCTTAAAAAAACATTTTGATTGGGAAAATTCACTTATTCGTGTCAGAGAAATTAATGATTT
>CACNWE010000036.1 GCA_902623995.1 uncultured SAR116 cluster alpha proteobacterium
GCAACAGCCATCGAAAAACCTAGCATAGCATTGGCCCCTAGACGACTTTTATTTTTTGTATTATCAAGCTCAATTAAATCATAATCTATACTTTTTTGTTCGAGTGGATTTCTTCCTGAAAAAGTATTGAATATTTCAACATTTACATTTTCTACAGCCTTACTTACACTATAACCGTTGTATAAATTACTTTTTTTGTCTCTTAGCTCATAAGCTTCATATTTTCCTGTAGAGGCTCCTGATGGGACAGCTGCTCTACCTACACTTCCATCTGATAATCTTACATCCACCTCTAAGGTTGGATTGCCTCTACTATCTAATATTTGTCTAGCTTGAATATCTTCAATATATACCATAATAACTCCAATATTGAATAGTATACTACGATTTGATAATTTTATCTATTTCTATCAACTTAGTTAATAAAGGTTCAAGTTCAGATATTTTTAACATATTTGGACCATCACTTGGAGCTTTATCAGGATTTTCATGAGCTTCAATAAACAAACCTGAAACTCCAACTGAAACAGCAGCTCTTGATAATGTTGGAACAAACTCTCTTTGACCTCCAGATGTTAGACCTAATCCACCAGGTTGCTGAACAGAATGTGTTGCATCAAAAACAATTGGATAACCAAAACTAGACATTTGTGGAAGTGCGCGCATATCAGAAACTAAGGTGTTATAACCAAATGACGTACCTCTTTCGGTAAGTAAAATTTGATCATTTCCATTATTTAAAATCTTGTCTAATACATTTTTCATGTCCCAAGGGGCTAAAAATTGTCCTTTTTTAACATTTATTACCCTTTTAGTATTGGCAGCAGCAATTAATAAATCAGTTTGCCTACATAAAAAAGCAGGTATTTGAATAATATCCACAATTTCTTCAATATCTTTACATTGATGTATTTCATGAACGTCAGTTAAAATTGGTAAATTAAAGATTTTTTTTACATCAGATAAAATACTTAAACCCTTCTCAAGACCAACCCCTCTAGAAGACTTTGTACTGGTTCTATTTGCTTTATCAAAAGATGATTTATAAACAAAATTTATATTTAATTTTTTACATATATCTTTAATCATACCTGCATGGTTAATAGCGTGTTCTTTGCTTTCTATGGAACAAGGACCAGCAATTAAAAATAAAGGAAGTTTATTAGATACTCTAAAATTTAATATATCTACAATGTTTTGAGTCATTTAATACAATACCAAAATATTTAACTTTATAATAATCTTGATTGCTTTAAACTTGCATTAATAAATGAAGAAAAAAGCGGATGCGGATCAAAAGGTTTAGATTTTAGTTCTGGATGAAATTGAACACCAATGAACCATGGATGTTTTGGTACTTCTAGTATTTCTGGTAAGGAGTTATCAGGAGACATTCCAGAAAATATCAAACCATGTTTTTTAAAATTTGAAATATATTTATTATTTACCTCATATCTATGCCTATGACGTTCTGTAATAGTCTTTTTTTTATAAATTGAACTTACAAAACTATTGTCTAAAAGATTACAATCATAAGCCCCAAGTCTCATAGTGCCACCAAGATCTGATTCTTTATCTCTTTTTTCTAATCCAGTTTTTGTTTGCCATTCTGTCAAGAGACCTACTAGTGGCAATTTTGTTATCCCAAACTCAGATGAAGATGCATCTTTCATGTTAAGAACGTTTCTTGCATATTCAATTACAGCCATCTGCATACCAAAACAAATTCCGAAAAAAGGTATATTATTTAATCTAGCATATTTAATGGCGTTTATTTTACCTTCAGAGCCACGCTCACCAAATCCTCCCGGAACAATTATCCCATTTGTATCTTTAAAAAAATTTGTTAAATTTAAGTTTTGATTTTCTAAAGTTTCAGAGTTTACCCATTTAATTGTCACCTTTACATTATTATCTAAACCACCATGATTAATTGCTTCAATCAAAGATTTATAAGCATCAATCAAAGACGTATATTTTCCTACAATGCAAATATTTACATTTCCATCAGATGATCTTTGTATTTCATTTATTTTATTCCAACGACTTAGATTAAGTTTTTTTGATAAATCTAGATTAAAATGTTTACAAATTTGTTCATCAAGACCCTGTTTATGATAAGATATTGGAACTTCATATATTGATGAAGAATCAAGAGCTTCAATTACAGATTCAGGTTTTAAATTACAAAATAAGGCAATTTTTGATTTTTGTTCATTAGGAATCTTATCTTCAGTTCTACAAAGTAACAAATCTGGTTGTATACCCATTCCTTGCAATTCTTTTACAGAGTGTTGAGTGGGTTTGGTTTTTAATTCTCCAGCAGTTTTTATATAAGGTAATAAAGTAACATGTAAAAAACAAGTTTTAGATAGACCTAATTCATTACCTAATTGTCTAATTGCTTCTATAAATGGAAGTGATTCTATATCTCCAACAGTTCCACCAATTTCACAAAGAATGAAATCCTCATCATTAATATCAGATAGTATATATTCTTTTATTGAATCGGTAACATGAGGAATTACTTGTATAGTAGCACCCAAATAGTCTCCTCTTCTTTCCTTGGCAATAACATTAGAATAAATTTTACCTGTTGTAATATTGTCTGATTTTTTTGCAGGCACTCCTGTAAATCTCTCATAATGACCTAAATCTAAATCTGTTTCAGCTCCATCATCTGTAACATAACATTCTCCATGTTGATAAGGACTCATCGTGCCAGGATCAACATTCAAATATGGATCTAATTTTCTTAATTTAACACTATATCCCCTAGCTTGAAGCAAAGCCCCCAAAGATGCAGAAGCTAAACCTTTACCTAATGATGAAACAACACCCCCGGTTATAAAAATAAACTTTACCGATGTATTTTTCATCTAATGACCTAATTAATTATCAAGAGGAACTGCAGGAACTTTTGTAGAACTTTCTTCAATTGTTTTTTTTACTTCATTTGAAATCGAAGGAGTATCTTGAGAAGATAATAATGCAAGAACGATGGAGGTTAAGAAAAAACAACCACCTAAAAATGCAGTAAGTTTGGTCATAAAGTTAGCAGTGCCTCTCGCAGTCATAAAACCACCGCTGGCACTGGATCCTCCTATGCCTAAGCCACCACCTTCACTTTTTTGCATTAAAACTGCTAAGATTATACATATAGCCAAAATAACATGTAAAACTAAAATTACTGTAATCATTTAATATCCTATAATTATAATGAAGTATCTAAATGTTTAACTGCTGCTGAGTAAATTGCAAGAAAATCTTTTGCTTTAAGACTTGCTCCACCTACTAATACTCCATCAACGTTCGTTATTTTTAATATTTCATTTATATTGTCAATATTAACAGAACCACCATAAAGAACATTTATATTTTTTTTTGAAATTCTGAATACAATTTTTTTGATATGAGAATGCATTTCTTGAATTTCAAATGCACTTGGGATTTTGCCTGTACCAATTGACCATATAGGTTCATATGCTATGAATAAATTTTTAAAATTATTTGGCAAACAGTCATTAATTTGTTTGTCAATATATTCAATAGCCTTACCTTCTTCTCGATTAGTTAAGCTCTCTCCCACACAAAGAATAACTTTTAAATTAGAATTTATTGCAGTTTGTGCACGTGACTTTATCTCAGCATTATTTTCATTATTTAGTATTCTTCTTTCAGAGTGTCCTACTAACACATATTCACAACCCGTATCCTTAAGAAAATTTGCAGAAACTTCTCCAGTAAATGCTCCAAAAGATTTGAAATGGCAATTCTGACCA
>CACNWE010000037.1 GCA_902623995.1 uncultured SAR116 cluster alpha proteobacterium
AGACTTTCCGGTTCCAGCTGGTCCAAGACCAAAAACTAATTCAGAATTATTTAAAGCTTCAAAATATTTTCTTTGACCAACACTCTTTGGTATAATAATTTTTTTCCAAGTTTCAAATTTTAGATCTTCATTTTTATCAAGTTTTTGATCAGATTTTGGATTAGAAGACAGACCCTGTATCATTCTTAGTTCAGTTTCAAAATTTGAAAAGTCAAACTCAAAAGTGTCTGATTTTTCAAGAGATAATTTATGGTAAACATTTGAAATAATTAATTTCGCTTTGTTTATATTTTCTGCTTTTCCTGAAATATTAAATTGGTTTCCAAATAAGTTTATATTTACATCTATCAACTTTTCAAGTTTTAGTAGATTTGTGCTGTGGTGACCTACTAAAATTGCTATTAACGAGTTACTAGGAAATTCAAGTGAAATTTCTTCTTTTTTTAATTTATAATTCAATAGATCTAAGCTTTCAATTTTAACATTAAAAATTGGGTATAATATTACCCTTTAAACTATTTTGAAATGCTTCGGTAATATTTAAATCTAAAAATGATCCGATCAAGTTCTCATTATTAGCATAAGGACTAAAATAAACAGACTGATTAAACGGTGATCTTCCAATATATTGATTTTTTTTCTTTCCTTTTTTTAGGACTAAAACTTTCATTGTAGTGTTAATTGTTTTTTTATTGAAAGATAATTGTTGAGATCTTAACAATTCTTGAACTTCATACAATCTAGAATTCTTAATATCCTCGTTTACATGATTAAGGAAAACACTACCTGGTGTTCCAGGTCTTTTAGAGTATTTGAATGAATAAGCTTGTGCATAATTGACTTGTTTAATCAAATTTAATGTTGACAAATGATCCTTTTCTGTTTCCCCAGGAAAACCAACAATAAAATCACCTGAAATTGCAATTTTGGGATTATATTCTCTAACTTTTTCTATAATTTTTAGATATTGTTTAGAAGTGTGTTTTCTATTCATCATTTTGAGAACATTATCTGCACCTGATTGAACAGGAAGATGAAGATAAGGCATTAATTTTTTATTATCTCTATGAGATTTAATTAATTCAATATCCATATCAAGAGGATGAGAAGTAGTATATCTTATAAATTTAAGCTCGTTAATTTTAGCTAGCTCATCTATTAATTTACCAAGTCCCCAATTTTCGTTATCCAAACCTTTAGAACTCCATGCGTTTACATTTTGCCCTAATAGGGTAATTTCTTTAACACCAACGTCTACTAATTTTTTTGCTTCGCCTATTATGGAAGTCAAAGGTCTTGAATATTCAGCTCCTCTTGTGTAAGGAACAACACAAAAAGTACAAAATTTGTCACATCCCTCTTGAATTGTTAAAAATGCAGAAGGACCTCTTTCTTCTATGGTGGCATTTAATTGGTCAAATTTTGGAATAGTTGGAAAATCAATGCTAATATTTTTATTTTTATTAATTGGATCAACTTTAGCAATAAGCTCAGGAAGATTTTGATATGATTGGGGCCCAACAACTATATCAACCCACGGAGAGCGCTTCATTATTTCTTTGCCTTGAGCTTGAGCAACACAACCGGCTACAGCTACTATTGATTTTTTTCCGGTATTTGCTTTTCTTGTATTGATTTTATCTCTTATACGCCCCAACTCAGAGTATGTTTTTTCAACTGCTTTTTCACGTATGTGGCATGTATTTAAAACTATTAGATCAGCATCATCTTCATTATCATCTAATTGATAACCATGAGGTTTTAATAAGTCTGTCATCTTATCAGAGTCATAAAAATTCATCTGACATCCGTGAGTTTTAATAAATAGTTTTTTCATCAACATTACTTAATAAATTAGCGTATCTTACTGCCATTTATAATTTTATTATGCAAGCTTTTTTGATAGGGCACTAGAATAAACTTTTCTAATTCTTCCTTCTATATAGTTACTTAAATCTTTTCTATTTCTAAAATGTTCGGTATTTACTGGCTCTAGATAAATTAATTTAGCTTTAATTGACATCAACCCAACTAATTTAAATTAATGTGGCTTAAGATCCATATTTCCATACCAGGCAATCATTGGTCTTAACCATCTATTAATAGGAATTCCATTTAAATCTGAATAAAGAATAACTATAGGCTGAATTTTAAATTTTTGGTTTTCTACAGATGAAAATGAAGTTGACTTAAATTCTAAAACCCTATTTCCATCAGAAGTAGTTCCTTCAGGAAAAATAAAAACTTTCTCGCCAGAAGATAGTACATCTAGTATTTTATTTTTTTGATTAAAACTGTCTGTTTTATTCCTTCTTATAAAAATTGTTCTACCTTTCTTGGCTAAAAAACCAAAAATTGGCCAGCTCTTAACTTCAGATTTTGCTATAAATCTCATTGGGAATTTAGATCCTAAAATTGGAATATCTAAATAAGATAAATAATTGCTGATAAATAAGTTACTTTTTTTGGATTGGTCTGTTTCACCTACTATTTCCACTTCTACAGACAATAACCATAGTAACATTTTGTGAAATAATACCGGTAACCATTTTTCGATTGAAGGTATTATTTTGCCAAATAGTACAGATAAAGTAATGAAGAGAGCGAAAGCAACTGTAAAAAGTACAAGTTTAGAATAGAAAATTAAGTTATCTATATATGATAAGTTGTTAAAAGGAGTATAATAAAAATTTTCTTCAGATATCATATTTTTTAATTTAAATATTTCTTCTTATATTTTTCACCTATATTATCAGTTGTCACAATCACACATAGGTCTATTGTATTAAATTTATAATCAACAAAACAATCATGACTGACCTTTCCGCCAACTCTAAGATATCCTTTTATAAGTGGTGGCAATTTTACAAAAGTTCTTAAATCATTAGTATTTAAATTAATTTCAGTGTAAGCAGGATATATATTTGTATCTAAACTTTTCACTAACAATTCATCTGGTAAAGAAAAATTCTTTCTTAAGTAAGACAATTCATTAGTGTACTTCATTACATCAGTCCCATGGAAACTTGCGCATCCTAGTAAGATTTTTATATCATATAATTTTACATATTCAGCAATTGCTTTCCAAAGAAGGTTCATTATAGTTCCATTTCTATAATCTTGATGAACACATGACCTTCCTAATTCAAGTATTGTGTTATTTTCATAAGAATTCAATATCTTAGATAAATCAAATTCTGAAGCAGTATAAAATCCACCACAATGAGCCGCTATGTCACCACGAAGAAGTCTGTAGGTTCCTACAATTTTATTTTTAATACCTTTTCTATTCTTGTCTATTACAATAAGATGATCAGCAAATTTATCGACATTGTCATAATCTAATCTTAAAATTTTTTTTGATATTGTTGGTATAGCTTTTTTTTCTTTGTAAAAAACTGAATACCTAAGAGCTTGAGCTTTTTTTAATTCTGATTTTTTCTCAGCAATTTTAATAACAAAATTATCAACTTTAATTTTAGAAAAATTTTTTTTAATTTTTAAAGGTTTTAGATAATAAATTTTTCTT
>CACNWE010000038.1 GCA_902623995.1 uncultured SAR116 cluster alpha proteobacterium
CTTTATTAATTTGTCAAATTTTTTGTCTTTTTTGAACCACATCTTTGGAGTACATTCTTTAAACCAAAAATCTAAAATCATTATAGAATTAATCATGACAAATTTTTTAAAATTTTGCTAATTTCTTTTCCCATTTGTTTTTGCCCAAAAAAAGGTGCTTTTTCACATGCTTCAGCAAGATACTTGACATCTTTTGTTTCAAGATATTTTTTCCATAAATCAGACATTAATTTTTCTAAATCCATCAATCATTAATCCTTTTTGAATTTATATAAACTAAATACAGATAAACCATTATCGAGACATTTATAATATTCCAAAATATACCATTTAAAAATGCTAATTTATATGAATTAGTATAATCAAATATTTCCCCTGACAACCAACCACCTAATGACATTCCAATTATAGTTGCGAATATGAGTAAACCAACTCTTTCAGCGACTTCATTAGTAGGTAAGAATTTACTTATAATCACAGTATAGATAGGTACTATTCCTCCTTGGGATAATCCAAAAAAGACTGCAACAATGTACAAAGATAATTGACTATTAAAAGGCAAAAACATTGATAGAGAAATAGCTTGAAGACTTGAACCAAGAATAAGTGTTTGAATGGGACCTATTTTATCTGATAGAAAGCCAAACAAAATTCTGCTTGTTACAGCAGCAAATAACATAAATGATAATATTTCAGTACCCACCGTTAAGCCATATCCATAATCAATGCATAAAGGTACGATGTGTACTTGTGGCACAGACATAGCAATACAACAAAGAATTCCAGCAAACATTAGTAAAATTTGAATTTTTTTATTACTTATTGATAATTTTAGAGTTGAATTAACATTTTTTTCCACATCAAAATTTTGTATGTTTTTATTTGATTTTGTTTTCTTTTCTCCCAGAAAAAAAAATAATATTGGGATGCAAATGCTGCATACTACAGCGATAAATAAATGTGCACTCTTCCATTGGCCATCAATTAAAAAGTCTTTGATCAAAAATGGCCATATTGCACCGCATAAATGTTGACCACTTGCAACTAGAGAGACAGCAAGACCTTTTCTTTTATAAAAAAATTTAGATATATCTGCCATCATTGGACCAAAAAAAGCGGCAGCAGAAAAACCTAAAAAAAACTGAATTATAGATAGCCAAAAAACATTTGTTGCTAAAACTGAAAACAAATAAGAAGAAACTAATAATATTAAAGCAAAAATTATTGGTTTTCTAATCCCAATTTTATCTAACATACGACCAATGATTACATTGCCTATACCGTAACCAAACATTGTTGCAACATATGGATAGGTAGAAGCTGCTCTATCTAGTCCAAACTCATTTTGAATATTTGGCATTATTATAACAACAGACCACATGCCTGCAGTTCCAATAACACTCATTGTAAAGATAATGATTAATCTTAGCCAAGCTTGCTTACTGTCTAGCTCTATAAAATTATTCTTCATATCTTGTTGCTCTTAAAAATTATTTAATTAACATATAATTTATAAATAACTAAAATTATAATTACTTTTCTATTTTTTAGGAGGTATAGATGGCATTAACTAAGGATGAAATAAATTTTTACAATGACCAAGGTTATTTACTTGTTGAAGATGTTATATCAGAAAATCAACACAAGGAAATGTTAGCTTTAGTAGATGGTTTTTTTGAAAAATCAAAAATGATCAGAGAAAATGATAATATTTTTGACCTTGAAGATGGTCATTCATCTGATAACCCCAGACTTAAAAGAGTTAAACAGCCACACCAACATTCTCAATTTTTTTGGGATATTATAAAAGAGTCAAAAATTGAAGAAATTCTTAGAGATCTTCTTGGTGATAATGTGTCTTTAAAAACAAGTAAATTAAACACCAAAGCACCTGGCGGAGGAGCTGCTGTGGAATGGCACCAAGATTGGGCATTTTATCCTCATACAAATGATAATGTTCTGGCTTTGGGTTTGATGTTAAATGATGTTGATATAGATAATGGACCATTAATGGTGATACCTAAGAGTCACAAGGGCCCTGTGTTAAGTCATTTTAACAATGGTGTTTTTTGTGGTGCGATTGATCCAGATGATTCAGATTTTGATATGAGCAAAGCAGTAACTTTAACTGGAAAGGCAAGATCTATGACTATTCATCATGCGAGAACACTTCATGGATCTTCACCTAATAACAGTAACAGAGATAGATTAGTTTTATTTTACGAATGCAATTCAGCCGATGCATGGCCATTGGTTGGCGCAGGCGCATATATGAAAAGTACAAATCCTGTACAATTATGTAACCAATTAGAAAATCAAATGGTGTGTGGAAAGGTAAGTTACCAACCTAGAATGGAGAAAGTCCCTGTTATAATACCTCTTCCTCCAGCACCGGATTATGGGTCCATATTCACTTCTCAAAAAACTGGCGGTGCCAAATCAGCATTTTAAATTTTATAATCTGGTGAGTGCCTTTCAAGTTTTCTAAGCAATGCTGGCCATGCCAGCCTGTCTTTACCTAAATCAAACATTCCTACTGATTGTTCTTGAGTAGTTTTAATGGCTTCTTTTGATGGTAAATTTATTTTGCCAGCAGCCTGTGCTCGTATTTGAGCTGAACAAGCTCTCTCAAGGAAATAAATTCCCATAAATGCAATTCCACATGTTTGTCCTACAGACAAAGTACCGTGATTACGAAGTATAAATAAATTTTTATCTCCTATATCATCAATTAACCTTTCTCTTTCACTATGATCTAATGCTAGACCCTCATAATCATGATAAGCAATGTGTGGATGAATTAGCATTGACGTCTGACTAATTGGTAACAATCCATCTTCTTGAATAGAAACAGCGACACCATCATTAGTATGAAGGTGCAAAACACATTGCGCATCTTCTCTTGCAGAATGTATTGCACTATGAATAGTAAAACCAGCAGGATTTACTTCATAAGGCGTGTCTATAACTGCATCTCCATTAAGATCAATTTTTACTAAGCTTGAGGCAGTAATTTCATCAAACATTAAACCGTATGGATTTATAAGAAAATGATGTTCAGGCCCAGGTATTCTTAAAGACACATGGGTGTATATTAAGTCATCCCAGCCATACATTGCAATTAATCTATAAGTAGCGGCAAGATCTAATCTTAGTTGCCATTCTTTTTCAGAAATTTGACTTTTTAACTTTTGAGTGTCAATCATATGGTTCATATTTTTTCCTTAATTCAAATAACGTCTTAGTTTTCAGTCATTCTTCAATTATTTCAATTATTCTTCTGAGTGATTTTTGTAATACTTTCTTATGTAATTTTACTTTTAGTATTCCGTTTGTCAATTCAGCCTCATCAACCTGAATGTTCTGTTCTAGTCTAAATAATTGTTTAATAGTATTATTTTGAATACCTTTGTGAATTATATCTTGATTAGATGA
>CACNWE010000039.1 GCA_902623995.1 uncultured SAR116 cluster alpha proteobacterium
TCTTAAAGCCAGTCCTTATCAATTTTTGGAATATATATGCTTCTTCATTTGAACCTTTTGCTGACCCAAAACCTGCTAAAGTATTTTTTTTATTACTTTTTTAAAATTTCAGTAAATTTTTTAGATGCAAGATCTAATGCTTCTTCCCAAGAAGCTTTTCTAAAGTATTTATAAATATCTTTGTCATCAATTGATATGTCCCAAGATTTTGATTTTTTGCTGATTCTAATTAGAGGGGTGGTTAATCTTAGTGGATTATTTACGTAATCAAAGCCAAAACGTCCTTTTACACATAATCTGTTTTCGTTAGCAGGACCATTTTGGCCATCAACCGCTATTATTTTATTATCCTTTACACTTACTAAGGTCTGGCAACCAACACCGCAAAAGGGACATAAACTCTTTATTTGTTTCTCAGGAAAAATTGTCTGATCATTATTTTTGTCTAATAGAGAAGTTTCAATAAGAGCGCCAGTTGGACAAGCTTGGACGCATTCACCACAACCAACACAACTGCTATCACCCATTGGATTATTCATGTCGAAAACAGGATAACTGTCAGATCCCCTACCAGACATTCCTAGCACATCATTTACCTGCACATCTCTACACGCTCTAATGCATAACCCACATTGAATGCAAGCATCTAAGGACACAGTCATTGCAGGGTGACTTTGATCTATGTTTGGTACATGGTTTTTATTTTTTTGTAAAAATCTGGATTTATTAATCTTTTTCTTTTTGAGTATATTCCAAAAATGTTTTCCCTGAAAAATTTTATGTTTATTTTTAGGTTGATCTGATAGAAGCAATTCTAAAATTAAGTTTTGAGAATTTTCAACTTTAGGAGTGTTAGTAAAGACTTTCATTCCATGTGTTGGTTTTCTTATACATGAAGCCGTTAGAGTTTTTTCTCCTTGAACCTCTATAACACAAGCTCTGCAATTACCATCGGGTTTATAACCATTTTTATTACTGTGACAAAGATGAGGAATTTCTATTCCTTCTCTTTTAGAAACATCCCAAATTGTTTCATTATTATGAGCTTTAACTTTTTTAGTATTAAGGAAAAATGAAATTTTATTATTCATTTTTTAACTCTTCACTAAAGAAAGAAATACTTGATTTTATAGGCTTTGTTGCTGCTTGACCTAACCCACAAATTGATGAACTTTCCATTACTTCGCACAAATCCTTAAGAAGAGAGAAATCCCAATCTTTTTGTTTCATTATAGTAACAGCCTTTTCACATCCTACCCTGCAAGGAGTACATTGACCACAGCTTTCAGATTTAAAAAATTCAAGCAAATTTAAAGCTACATCTTTTATTTTATCTTTATCAGATAGAACAATAACAGCCGCAGAACCAATGAATGTGTTATATTTATCAAGAGTATCAAAATCCAATGGAACATCATTTATTGTTGCAGGTAAAAGACCTGAGGATGCCCCTCCAGGTTGGTACGCTTTAAATTGATGACCTTCAACCATGCCTCCAGAAGCTTCAATTATATCTAAAATAGTTGAGCCTGAAGGAAGCAAATATAATCCTGGATTTTTTACTCTCCCTGAAACTGAGTAACTTCTGAGTCCCATACAATTATTTTTATTAAAGTCTGTAAAAATTTCAGGGCCTTCTCTCATTATTCTGGCTACCCAGTAGAGAGTTTCAACATTATGAACTAATGTTGGTCTCCCAAAAATACCTGATTGACTAACGTAAGGTGGTCTGTGTCTAGGCAACCCCCTTTTACCTTCTATACTTTCTATCATGGCACTCTCCTCACCACAAATATAAGCTCCAGCGCCTCTTCTTATGTCAATATAATTCAAGGGTACAATTTTTTCTTTTTCAAGTTTAGTAATTTCATTTTTTAAAATTTCTAAGACTGCTGGGTATTCATCTCTAATATAAATAAAACATTTTTTAGCGTTAATAGAAGTTGCTGCCATCAACATTCCCTCTAAAAACATATGAGGTTCTTTTTCAAGATAATATTTATCCTTAAATGTTCCAGGTTCACCCTCATCACCATTAACTGCTAAATATTTTAATCCTTTTTCCTTCGAAACAAGCTCCCATTTTTTGGCTGTCCTAAAACCAGCACCACCAAGCCCTCTTAAATCAGCTTTAATAATATTATCATACCAAATATCTTGGCGATCTTTTATTTCTCTAAATTTCTGATATCCACCCTTATTTACATAATCTTCAAAAGATAGATAATTTGGAATGATTGGACTTTTCCATTTCTTTTCAATTGCTTCAGAAACTTTTTCTAAATTCCCGTTTTCAACATGAAAATGACCTATTTCTAGGACTGGGGCAAAGTCACAACGTCCCATACAAGGAGCATCCATTACCCTAATATCTTGATCTTTGTATATTTCAATTATTTTATTTTTTAATTTTTCAGATCCATAGATTTGACAAGACAAAGAATTACATACTCTTATAGTTGTTTCAGGAGGAGGCTTATCCCCATCTCTAACGATGTCAAAGTGAGCATAGAAAGATGCTACCTCATATACTTCAACTTTACTTAAACTTAAAAATTCAGCTAAAAATGATAAATTTTTTTCTGATAGATATCCAAAATGATCTTGAATTTTGTGTAAATGTTCAATTAATAAATCACTTCTATACTCTAATGGTGATAAAATTTTTTTAAGTGAAATTTGATCATCAGATAATTTGTTTTTAAAAATCATAATCGAATTTAAATTTTTTTCATTATTAAACTTCACTCAACCTCGAACACACTTATCATAATGCTTTACAATGTTTTGAGCTTTTAACTTTACTTCTTCAACTAACATTCCAGGTTTATAAAGATTAGAACCTAGGCCAAAACCTTTAATATTTACTTTTAACCAACTTTCAAAAACATTTTCAGTTACACCACCTACAGCAATAGAAATAGTATTTTCTGGCAAAACTGCCTGTAAAGCTCTAAAATTTTCTTCTTTTAAAAGAGAAGCTGGAAAAAATTTGAGTGCATCTGCTCCACTATCCAAAGCGTCAAAACATTCAGTTGCAGTAAAGACTCCAGGTATACTATACAAATTTAATTCTTTTGTTTTTTTTATAACAAGCGTGTTTAAATTTGGAGAAACTATTATTTTCCCTCCAACTTCTTGAACTCTATAAACATCATATTCTTTCAAAACGGTTCCTGCTCCAAAAATACCATTTTCGCCATGGAATTTTACCATTCTTTCTATTGTTTCAAAAGGTTGAGGTGAATTTAAAGGTACCTCTATTATACTAATACCTGCCTCTATAAGAACATCAGAAACACTTTCAGCTTCAAGAGGAGTAATACCTCTTAAAATAGCTATCAATGGTCTTCTTGAATTAAATATTTTGTTACGATTAATCATCTAATCTTATGAAGCT
>CACNWE010000040.1 GCA_902623995.1 uncultured SAR116 cluster alpha proteobacterium
ATTCATCTACTAAATTTAGAGACAACAATAAAGTATTCATAATGGAACCAGCTTCAATTAATAAATTGTTTATGCCTTTTTTAGCCAAATCATTAAAAATGAAATTAAAAAAATCTAGATCACTTAAATTGTTCTTAACTTTGATTTTTTGTACAAATTTATAATCATTCAAATGATTTTTCATTTCCATAAAAGAATAAAGAAAGATATCTTTTTGATTTGATGGATCATATATGTTATAGTTTGAAGTAACTTTTAAATATCTATCCAATATAATTTTTGTAGGGCTTCTTTTTTCTAATCCATTTAATCTACAATTTAATCTTGGATTATCATTTAAAATAGTGGAACTTGAAGTCATTATAGCATCGTTTTGTGATCTTAATAAATGTGCATAAGAACGACTCAATTCATTGGTTATCCATTTAGATTTGTTATTTTTTAATGCAATTTTACCATCCAGTGAACAGGCAATTTTCAGAGAAACAAAAGGTTTATTGAATAAAATTCTAGAAAAAAACCCATTATAAAGTTTTAGAGCTTCATTTTTCATGAAATTTTCATGAACTTTGATTTTCTTTTTTCTTAAAAAATTAATTCCTTTTTTATTAGTTCTATGATCAGGATCTATGCAACCAACAAAGACTTCTTTGATACCAGATCTATAAATTTGCTCAGCACAAGATAATCCATTGTTATTTTTATGAGCGCACGGCTCAAGAGTTACATACATCGAAGATTCAGTTAGATTTTTTTTGTCAACTACGTTGTTCATCGCTTCTTCTTCAGCATGAGGCCTACCAGAAATACCTGTCCTACCATAAGATAACAATATATCATTCTTTACAATTACACATCCTACTGGTGGATTTTTTCCAGTCGCACCCTTTGATCTTAAACCCTGTAAAATTGCAAAATTCATCCATTTAATGTGGTTTAGTGACATTTATTAACTATAATTTATTATTCTTTGATTTCTTGTTCTACAAATTTACCAAAATCCCCAGCTTCTCTAAAATCTCTATATACTGATGCATATCTGATATAGGCAACATTATCAATTTCAGCCAAAGCATTCATGACTAATTCACCAATGAGTTTTGATTGAATATCGTTTTCACCATAGGACTCAAGCTGTCTTACAATACCATTAACAGCACGCTCAATTGCATCCTCATCAGTTTGTCGTTTGCGAAGAGACATTAGCATCGATTTTAACAATTTGTCTCTATCAAAAGGAGTCTTTTTTCCATTCCTCTTTATCACTGTTAAGTCTCTTAATTGAATTCTTTCAAAAGTTGTAAATCTTGAGCCACAGCTGGTGCACAATCTTCTTCTTCTTATTGATCCGCCATCATCACTTGCCCTGGAGTCTTTTACTTGTGTATCATCTTTTCCACAAAAAGGGCATCTCATAATACTCTCCTATAAACTAATAAATTGGAAAATTTGCGCATAAATTTTTAACTTTTTCACTAATAAGTTTTTCGTTTTCTTCATTAGATTTATTATCTTTAAATCCGTCTAAAACATCAGCAATAAAGTTACCAATTATCTCAAACTCTGTTTCTTGAAAACCTCTAGTAGTTGCCGCTGCTGAACCAAATCTAACACCTGATGTAACAGATGGTGGTAAAGGATCAAATGGAATTCCATTTTTATTACAAGTTAAACCAGCATTTTCAAGTGCCAATTCTGCGCTAGCCCCTGTTATATTCTTATTATTTAGATTTAATAAAACTATGTGATTATCAGTTCCACCAGAAACTATTTCATAACCTCTTTTTATTAATATTTTAGATAAACATTGAGCATTTAAAACAACATTTTTTGCATATGTTTTAAATTCATTTGTTAACGCTTCTCCAAAACCTGCAGCCTTACCAGCAATTACATGCATTAATGGACCACCCTGAAGACCTGGAAAAACAGCAGAATTTATTTTTTTAAAAAGATCTTCATTATTTGTTAAAATCATTCCACCCCTTCCAGATCTAAGTGTTTTATGGGTGGTTGTTGTAACAATATCTGCATAATTAATAGGGTTTGGATGAACACCACCAGCAACCAAACCTGAAAAATGAGCCATATCCACTAATAAATAAGCATTAATTTTATTTGCTATTTCTCTAAATTTTTTAAAATCAATAATTCTAGGATATGCAGAGCCTCCTGCAATAATTAGTTTTGGTTTATGTTTGATAGAAAGTTTTTCAATTTCTTCAAAATCTATTAATGAATCCTCTTCCCTTACACCGTATTGAATTGCATTAAACCATTTACCAGATAGATTGGGTTTAGCACCATGCGTCAAATGGCCACCAGCCGCTAAACTCATTCCAAGAATGGTATCACCTGGCTTTAATAAACTAAGAAATACAGCCTGATTTGCTTGTGCACCTGAATGTGGTTGAACATTTACAAAATTTGAATTAAAAAGTATTTTTGCTCTATCAATGGCTAGTTTTTCAACTTCATCAACATATTCACATCCACCATAATATCTTTTACCAAAGTAACCTTCAGCATATTTATTTGTTAAAACAGAACCTTGTGCTTGTAAAACTGATTTTGAAACTATATTTTCTGATGCTATCAACTCAATTTGGTTTTGTTGTCTATCAAGTTCTCTGTTAAGAGATTGATATAAAACTGGATCATAATCACTTATGTCTTTGTTAAAAAAACCATCTTTATAAAACATATACCTATCCTTACTATCAAATTTTATATTTTATCAACTCTTGAACTATGTCTTCCAGCTTCAAAATCAGTATATAAAAACTCTTTCACTATTGCTAAAGCTAATCTTTCTTCTAAAATTCTTCCACCTAATGCTAGTACATTAGCATCATTATGTTTCCTGCTTTTAGAAGCCATTTCTACACTTGTGCACAATGCAGCTCTTATATGTGAAAATCTATTTGCCGCCATTGAAATCCCAATTCCAGTTCCACAAAAAATAATACCAATAGATTTATTTTCTTTT
>CACNWE010000041.1 GCA_902623995.1 uncultured SAR116 cluster alpha proteobacterium
CTCATTGAAGCAATGAAAGCATTTAAAGCTAAAAGTGCAAAAAGAGGTTGGATAAAAGATTCTAATTTTCATCTTGTTATATATGAATTTAAAAATATTAGAGATGCTGAAAAGGCAATAAATTCAAAAAATTTAGAGAATCTTATAAAAAAATTTGATCAAAAATGGGAAAATAAAGTTTATAGAACAAGAGAGTTAACAGAATTTATACAAATCATTTAATAATCTGATTAGATATCTCAATTAAGTTTTTATCTGGGTCTCTGACATATATAGATTTTATTGTGCCATTAGCTCTAGTCTTCATGACTGGGCCATCTTCAATTTTAATATCAAATTTATCAAATATTTTTATCCAGTCACTAACATTTATGTCGCTTAAAAAACAAATGTCCATAGTGCCTGGGAGTGGGTTGTGCGCGTGCGGTTTAAAAGGTTTTGAAGCTTCATGTAAATTAATTTTTTGTGTACCAAATTTAAGAGATTTTCTTTTTACATTATCTGTTGTTGATAAAAATTCATGTAATTCCATACCTAAAATATTTGAATAAAAATGTATGGATTTGTTTATATCAGTGACTGTTATTACAACGTGATCTATAAAAAGTGACATGATAAAATACTTTATATTAATAAAAAAATTAAGTATGTCTTACAATAATAATGTAAAAAAAATAACTAGAAAGTAAGAAAGTTATGATTTTAAAAAGAAAATTTATTTATGTAATTTTGTTTATTGTTTTATTACCATTAAAATCAATGGCCAGTGATGTACATCTTCCGTCTGCTGGATTTGATTGTAGTGATACAGATAATAAGTTTGAGTTTTTATTTGACAGATCAAAAGACATGGACAATCCAAAAGTTTATAGAAGAATGAATGGTAAGTTTGTTTTAATTGGAAACTTGTTAGCTGAAAAACAAGGAGCTTATGTAATTTGGGAAGATAAATATTTTTTTACTACAACTGATTTTGCATGGATTTTTGATAAAGTAACTTCAAGATTATCATCAGCAGTATTGAGTGTAGGATTGGGAACAGAAAATTTAAATAAAATACCAAAACCAATGACATGCATGCAAAAGATTTTTTATTACTAACTTTTTAAAACAATTGTTTTGACTTAATTATTTATAAGTAATAATAGATTATTTAGTGGACGCGTAGCTCAGCTGGATAGAGTAACTTCCTTCTAATAGACTTCTTTACCAAATCACCCTATAATATATTTTAAAAACAATGGTTTATTTACATATATTCTGTATGTGAATCGCATGTGAACGATATGTGAATAGTATATGAGAAGTTTATGTGAATTGTGTGAATGGATTTGGGAAAGTAAAATTTGGTTGATTTAATGGTGAACGCGAGAGGATTCGAACCTCTGACCTACTGCTTAGAAGGCAGTTGCTCTATCCAGCTGAGCTACGCGTCCACAGTCATTAAAGTCCACAATCAAGTTCACCAGAGGTGTTCCAAAGTGTGTTCAAGTTTTATAGTGTATGATGATATATCTGTAAATAAAAAACCTCTCAGTCGTTTAATACTGAGAGGTTCTCTACCCCATAACAAATAACCACCTACAAGTGTGACAGTCTTTATTGGTTCAACTTTTTATATTCAACTCACTTGAAGTAAATTGTCTAAATCTCTTTTCTGATTCTGATGGAATATGATTTGATTTTATTACTTGTTCGTATGCTGACCTCATATCAATAATAGAGGGTATATTCTTAGTTCTTTCTTCTAATCTGTTGTACTGGTTTCTTTTCATTTCCAGTTCTTTATTCTGTCTATCTAAAGTTTGTTGAGACTTATACTTTTGATAATCTGATAAAATAGTCATTAGTGTCTAACTATTGAGTTGATAACATTTAAGTCAGACATATCTTCTTTCATTCTCATACTCTCTCTATGGATTACCATTCTTGCACCCTCCTCTAACAATTGGTTAGTGAAGTATGTTTGTATTCTGCAATCTTCTTTAATCCATCTTTTACAGATGTATTCATATGGAAAAAGGTTTGTTTCTTATTCTCGTATTTCATTATGTTAATCTTCCTTTTCTTTTAGTAATAAGAGTCTCTTGTAAATAACCAAAGTAAGTTAATGGATTACCTTTCCATCTACATTTCACTCCAAATCTAAGTGAGTTATTTTGTCTATCCCTTTCTTCTTTTAGTGACTCCAAAAGGTTAATCTTTTGTCTTATTGATTTTGTTATTTTCATTGGTTTTCCTCTTACTGAGAGTAAATACTTAATGTATATTCTCTGTTATTTATAAATAGTATCTCTGATATACTCAGACATACAGACAGACATATAGAATCTTCTGTGTTTAGTTTCTGGGATGGTTAAGGGGTCGTTGACACTCAACAAAGAAAAGGTTTATTCCTTTTCTCCATTCTCAGATAAAATCAAAGTATCCTAACTTGTTAGGTCTTTGTGGGATGTTCTCAGTTTTGTTAGGAGAACGATGTTGGTAAAGAGGACTTGGTTTCCAATCTAACTTAGATACGATAGTGTGTGCGAACCTATCAAATGTTGGTGATTGGTCTGTATGAGATGCCCCTTTACCAAACTCTTTCATCGAGTATAAAATCATCTTTAAGTCATCTAAGTTTCTTAGTGTTCTATTATATAATTTGAACTCAATTTTACCCTCATTCGATAATCTATTTTGTAATCCTTTGATGTTTTGGTCTAATGCACTTCTTAACCAACTCCACTCGTCATTATAGCTTGTAACAGTTGGTCTAACATTAAACTTCAAAAATCCATGATAATGTAACCCCCTACCTTTTAACTCTGGAAA
>CACNWE010000042.1 GCA_902623995.1 uncultured SAR116 cluster alpha proteobacterium
ATTTATACCATCTGGAGTTTAAATTGTCTGAAGAAAAAATAGGTTTATTTGCAAGATTTAGAAGATATTTTCTTGCAGGTATTTTAGTTATATCACCAATTTTAATAACTATCTATGTTACTTGGATTATTATTACTTTTATAGATTCTCAAGTTGCTGGTTTATTGCCTGATAGTTTGGATTTCACTAAACAGTTACCACACCAAATACCTGGAATAGGATTAATTATTAGTATTGTAGTTATTACTTTTATTGGAGCAATAACTCCTGGATTTATCGGTAGAACTTTGCTTAAGGCAGGGGAAAGAGTACTTGATAAAATGCCTGTTGTTAGAAGTATATACGGTGCAATTAAACAAATTATGGAAACAGTCATGTCTACTAATTCTGATAGTTTTAGAGAGGTTGTTTTAGTTGAATATCCAAGGAAAAAAATTTGGGTTATTGGATTTGTTACAGGAGAGACAAAAGGAGAAGTTCAGACCCTAAACGATGAAACTTTAATTAATGTTTTTATACCTACAACTCCTAATCCTACAAGTGGATTTCTTTTATTTGTACCCAAGAAGGACTTAATATATATGAAAATGAAAGTTGAAGATGCTGTAAAAATGGTAATTTCTGGTGGTATCGTTACTCCAAAAATGAAAACTAATAAGATTAAGTAATTTTTATCCACCTTTTAATAATTGAATAGCATCATTGTTTTCGAAAATAGATAAAAGAACATTAATTTTTTCTTTATCACCCTCATTTTTTAGCATTTTCTTCGCTTCATCTCTTGCAATAGGTATCATTTGGTTGTGAACATGCAAATCTACAAACTTAAATTCAAGATTGCCAGACTGTTTACTTCCAAGAATTTCTCCCGGTCCACGTAATTCTAAATCATGTTCAGATATTTTAAATCCATCATCATTTTCCTTTAAGATTTTTAACCTTGAATGAGCAATTGAGCTTAAATTAGAATTATATAACAATATACATGAGGATTCTTTATTACTTCTTCCGACTCTTCCTCTTAATTGATGTATTTGGGCCAACCCAAATCTTTCTGCGCATTCAATTACCATTATAGTAGCTTCAGGAACATCTACTCCAACTTCAATCACTGTAGTTGCAACAAGAATTTTACTTTTACCAGATTTAAACTCATTCATTGATGTTTCTCTCTCAATCTGATTTTGTTTTCCATGAACTAATGAAACATTTATGTTTTTATAATTACTTTTTAAAAAATTATATCTTTCGTTAACAGCAATCAGATCTGTATTTTCAGAATCTTCAATTAGAGGACAAACCCAATATACTAATGCTCCAGCTTTAATTGCTCTTTCAATAGAAGATAATACTTCTGCTATTTTAGTTTGTGATAAAACATATGTATTAATTGAATTTCTACCAATAGGTTTTTCACTTAAAACAGATATATCCATATCACCATAAGCAGTCAGTGCAAGAGATCTAGGTATAGGCGTTGCTGTCATAACTAGTACATTGACGTTATTACCTTTTTCTGTTATTTCAACCCTTTGTTTAACGCCAAACCTATGCTGCTCGTCAATAACAGCTAAAGATAGGTTATTATAAATTACTTTTTTTGAAATTAATGCGTGAGTTCCAATTATGATTTTAATATCACCATTTTCTATTTGTTTAATTATATTAGATCTAGTTTTGTTATCATAAAAAGATCTACTTTCTCCTAATAGAAGAGTAGGTTCAATTTGTAGTGGTGTAAGTAAGTCTTTAATTGTATTAAAGTGCTGAATTGCAAGGATTTCCGTTGGAACCATCAATACGGCTTGAGATCCGTCTAATATTGCGTTGAGCATAGAAATTACAGCAACAATTGTTTTACCTGATCCAACATCACCCTGAAGCATTCTAACCATAGTTTTATTGCCATGAATGTCCTCTTTTATCTCGTTAATCACTTTTATTTGATTTTTAGTTAACACAAATGGTAAATTAGAATAAAAATTTTCAATTAACTCTGAGTTACTATTAAATTGTTTAATTTCTTTAACTTTAGAAATTTTATTTTTTATTAGTAACATTGAAATCTGATTTGCTACTAATTCATCTAAAGCAAGTCGTTTTCTAAAAATACTATTTAAGTTTAAGTCGTCACTGTTTTCTGGACTATGTATTCTAGATATACAAGTATGCCAATTTGGGAGTTTGTAATTTATCAGTATATCTTCACTTAACCACTCAGGTATTGTTGGTATTTTCTTTATACCTTGATTGATAAGTTTTGATATGAATTTTTGGTTTATACCTTGAAATAGGGGATAAATTGGTTGAAAAAATGGTATTAATTTTTTCTCAGTTTCTTTTACAACAAAGTCAGGATGAGCAATCTGTCCAAGCCCATTAAAGTTCTCAAATTTTCCACTTACAAAAACTCTAGTTCCGACTTTGTAAATATTTTTTAAATATTGTGTATTTCGTCCAAAATAAACAATGTCTAATCTAACATTTTTTTCGTTATTGAGGCCAAAGGTTATTATCCTAGACATATAATTTTTTTTTCTAAAATTAAAGGTAGGAATATTTATTTCCACA
>CACNWE010000043.1 GCA_902623995.1 uncultured SAR116 cluster alpha proteobacterium
TCATTGAATTAGCTATATTTTTGAGTGAAATGCCTAAATCAACTCTTGGTTGTGGTAGTAAATATTTTCTTTTAGCTTCATGGAACTCTTTAAAGTTTGAATTGAAATTATCCAAACCTATTTTTGACAAACCTAAAACTCCTGAAACATAGAGGCAATCTCCTTTTTTAGCTCCGTCTCTAGGAATTGATTTGCCATTAAGAGTTTTTCCAAAAATTGTAATTGTAATGTTTATATGTTTTAGAGATGAAGTTAAATCTCCTCCAATTAACTTAATATCAAATATTTCCTGATCATCTTGAAGACCTCTAGCAAATTTAGGTATAAATTCACTTGCTTTCATCTTTGGAATACTTAATGAAAGATTATAAAAAATTGGCTTTGCACCCATAGATGCCATGTCAGATAAATTGACCCTTAAGCATTTTTTGGCTATGTCCCCAGGATCTTCATTTCCAAAAAAATGGATGCCTTCTGATAAAGTATCAGTACTGATAATCAAATCTAGAGAAGATTTTTGACTAACTATTGCTGCATCATTTTTTAAATTTAAAGCAAACTTATTTGTTAAGGGTCTAAAATATTTGTCTATATAATCAAATTCGTTCATTTAATTTCTTTTGAAATGTTTTCTAATATACCATTAGCAAAATCTGGGCTTCCACCAAACACTTCAATAATACTAATATATTCATTGATTATAGTTAATTTTTTAAACTTCCTCTCAAACAATAATTCATATGTTGCCAATCTTAAAACAGATTTCTCTGTTTCACTTAATCTATCAATAGACCAATTTTTGGATAACTTATTTGAGATTATTTCGTCAATTTTAAAAATGTTTTTATAAACACCTTTAATTATTGTATTTAAAAGTTCATAATCCAAAACTTTTAAGTTTAATTCTTTTAATATTGAAGGCAAATAATTAATCACATAAGAGTTTATTAATGTGTCAATATCACAATTTGAAAAAGAAGCACCATATAACACTTGCGTTGAGCATATTCTTGATGCTGTTTTTTTTCTTATCGAAATATGTCTTAAATTTTCTTTAAATTTATTTTTAGTTTTATTCATAATCGATATTATTTTTTATATTTATCAGAGATAAGCAGGCTTGAGCCGCATCTCCCCCTTTATTCAATTGATTAGGATCAGATCTTCTAATAGCTTGATTCTTATTAGAAACAGTTAAAATTCCGTTTCCAATAGGTATAGAGTAATTTATAGACAAATCTGTTAGAGCTCTCGAAGATTCATTAGCGACTATTTCGAAATGATGTGTTTCACCTCTTATAACACAACCTAGAGCCACGAAACCATCAAAAAGAGGTTTGTTTAAAGATTTATCTAAAACTAATTTTATTGCTGGCGCAACTTCCAAAGCTCCTGGTACATTTAAAATTTTGTAATCCACAGAGTTAGATACTAATAAATCTGATGCACCTTTTATTAAATTATTAGTAATATCAATATAATATGGTGAACAAACTAATAAAATTTTTTTTTTATCGATCATAATTTTAGCCTAGTTTTTTCCAGTTTTTTATTGTTAAACCAAATCCGTCTAAGCCAATTGCATTAGATTTTTTATTAGATAAGACAGTCATATTTTTTACACCTAAATCTGATAAAATCTGAGCTCCTACACCATATTCTCTTATGTTTGTATGTTTTTTTTCAGTTAACTTTAAAGTTTTTGAAATTTTTTTAGATAATGATACTGGTGATAAATCTCTAATTAAAATAATTATACCATCACCTTTATTAGCTATAGTTTCCATTGCGGAAGATAATTCAGAACCATTTCTATCATTTGATTGATTACCTAATACGTCTGATAACAGATCCAGGGCATGCACTCTAACTAAAATTGTCTTATTGGAATTTATAATGCCTTTGACAAGTGCTAAATGTTCTGATTGATCAATTATGTTCTTGTAAATAATTATTCTCCACACACCACCAAACTTACTTTCAAGAATTGATTCAGAAACTCTTTTTAAATAAATCTCATTTTTCCTTCTATACGATATCAAATCTGAAATTGAACCAATTTTAATGTTATGCTTTTTTGAAAAAGAAATAAGATCCGGCAATCTAGCCATTTCTCCGTTATCTTTCATTATTTCACAAATAACTCCTGAAGGATTTGCATTTGCAAGTTTTGCTATGTCCACTACAGCTTCAGTATGTCCAGCCCTGATTAGAGTTCCACCATCTTTAGAAATTAATGGAAAAACATGTCCAGGGGTTGTAATTTCGTTTTTAGTTGCATTAGGATTAATTGCTGTTTTGATTGTTGTTGATCTATCTGCAGCTGAAATACCTGTAGTAACTCCTTTAGTAGCTTCAATAGAGACTGTGAATGCAGTTTCAAATCTGCCTTCATTTCTTCTTTCCATCAATGATAAACCTAAATTTTCTGACTGTGATCGTGTTAAAGACAAACAAATAAGACCTCTACCGTATTTTGCCATGAAGTTAATTGCATCAGGTGATGCAAACTCTCCTAAGACACACAAATCACCTTCATTTTCTC
>CACNWE010000044.1 GCA_902623995.1 uncultured SAR116 cluster alpha proteobacterium
AGTTTTTCAAAATTAAAATCTACATCCTGATATGGTTTACATTGATAATAAAGCGAACCAATTTCTAATGTCCTAACATTTGCTTTTGTATCAAAACTTATGCAAATAAAAAAAATTAAAATCAAAATATTTTTCACGTTAAGCCCCACAAATTTTTTATTTGATTTATGTTTTTGACAATATTTCTTCTACTAAATTTTGTACTCTGAATGCCTCTTCTATTGTCGCTAAATTATTTGGCTTTTTATTTAATTTAAGTTCTAAATGATCAAGTTGTGACTTTAGGCTCACAGCTCGTGGATCTTTAGGTTCTTCCCTAAGAGGAATAAAGTTTTCACCCACTGATACCGAATCTTTATAAAATTCTGCTACTTTTCTACTTTTTTTTGAGCCTTTAATCGTAAATTCTTGACGGTCAGGTTGAACTCCACCAACACTTGCTAATATGTTTACTGGCAAACCATCCTTATTTTCTAGTTTAGCTAGAACAGCTGTTTCACATAAAAGTGGATCTGCTGGATAAGAAGTGTGAGCCCAAATTACTTTGAGAGGCCCTACTACACGTTCAGTAAAAAAAAGAAAATGAGATATTAATTCTCTTGTCATACCACCCTCTTTTTTTAACCTTAGCCAATCGGCTTCTATTTGCCACTGACGTGGCCAAGAAGAATATGTAACTATAATGTCAACACCAAGCATCTCACCCATCTCACCATTGTTTTTGCTATCCAACAAATCTTTTAGAGCTATACCCGCTCCTTGTGTGAAATTAACAGCTATAGGAACATCATAATTTTGAAGTTTTTCTATAAAGTTTTTGCTATCTTGAATATTTACACCGAAAGGTTTTTCTATAAAAAGGGCTTTACCCATCTCTACTGTTATCAAGGCATATGTCTCTCTTACAGTAGGAGGACAAGCTAAATAAACCAAATCAGCCTTTTCTATAGCTTCATCAGCATTTTTCATAATTTTAGTTTCACTATCTTGTTTTATAGCTTTTTCACATGCAATTGGGCTAGGATCCCATAAATAATTAGGATTAAATTCTTGATGTTTTATCATATGTTGAAGCATTCGAGTTCCCATTATACCTAGACCAATAATAGCAACATTTGTAGTCATTTTATTCCTATTGAAATTTAAATTAAATAAATATTAATCTACTGTAATCTACAATTGAAATTTTTCAAAGAAAGGTTAACTTATGTCCACTATAACATCACCTCAGAATCCAGAGACAAACCCACGTATTAAGGCAGTTTTTGATGATATTCGTGCCACACGTAAAAGTGATTTTATAAATAATTTATGGTATTATCTTTCATTTGATACAGAACTACTTGAAGCGACATGGCGTGACGTTAAAGAAGTAATGACAAAACCAAGTCATCTTGATCCTCTTACAAAAGAACTAATCTATGCAGCTGTTTCTATCGCCAATAGCTGTGAATATTGTATACATTCTCACACTGCTGCAGCAAGATCAAAAGGGATGACTGATAAACAATACGCTGAATTCTTATCAATTGTATCGCTTGCAGGAAGAACAAACCATTTACTAAACGGACTGAAAGTACCAATAGACAAAGAATTTAATCATGAAAGTAGTTGATTTAACTATTATTCTAAAAAATGAAAGGATTTTAAAATGATTACACGTTATACAAGTCCAAAGGTAAAAGAACCAGCACCTAAATTATGGTCAAATTGTATAGTGTGCGACGGTATTGCATATATTGCGGGTTTGACTTCGCGAAACGCTGATGGAGTAACAATTGATGGGATAGATGAATATGAACAAACTAAAATTATTTTCAAGAAACACAAAGCTTTGATTGAGGCTGCGGGAGGCAAGATGGCAGACTTTACCAAACTTACAATTTTTGTTACTCGGATTGAAAATAACAAAAAGGTCTGGGAGGCGAGGTCTGAGTTTTTTAACGGTAATTTTCCAGCATGTTCATTGGTAGAGGTTTCAAAACTAGCAACACCTAAAATATATGTTGAAATTGAAGGCATTGCCCATATAGGAAAAGGAAATTGATAAAATAAAATTTTGAGAAAACTGATTAAAAATGATAATTTAAAAAAATGAAAATTTACGTTGTAATATTCTTATTTTTTACATTGTTTGCTTGCAAGTCTAGCGATAATATATCATCAATATCAGAAAGAGTATCAAATGCTTCAAATAAGGTTGTAAGCATAATTAAGTCAGAAAAAACAAAAACATCCTTAAGAAATCAAAATTTTAAGAAGAGCAAAATAAACTCCAACTCGAATAATCCTCTAATTAAGTTTGTGGAATGGGAATGTGGAACTTTCTTTCTTTTAAAACCAGTCTTAAATGTTGGTTATTTTCCTAATTACAAATCTGGTGATATTTCAGTAGGTGCATTAACCTTAGAATCTAATGAAGAAATGTTCCCAGCATTCCATGAAATAAATGGCATTAATAATTCATTTATGTGGGGTGGTCATAAATTAAATAAT
>CACNWE010000045.1 GCA_902623995.1 uncultured SAR116 cluster alpha proteobacterium
ATTATGCCAATTTAGAATTGTAAAAAAGAAATAAGAATTAGGGTTAAAAGTTTGAATAACAAATTTCTATTTATGATTAAAAGTACATATAATAATTCATTGTTGAAAGAAGCTTTGGTTTAATAGCTTTAAAAAGTCATTTATTATTATTTATAAGATATTTTCGTACATTTTCTAAATCTGTTGGCGTATCAACAGCGAAAGAACTTCCACTTAATTCTACCATACGTACGTCATATCCAATTTCTAGAAATCTTAGTATCTCGATATCCTCTATTTGTTCTAAAGGTGTTTTATTTTTTTTCTCAGAAAATGTTTTTAGGCAGTTTATAGGAAATGCGTAGATACATATTTGTTTCCATGCAGATATAAAATCTAATTTTTTTGTTGTTGGTATTCCACCTCTGCTCATATAAAGTAATTTGCCATCTGATCTTGCGATAACCTTAGGTATGCTAGGATTAAAAAATTCATCCTTATTATTTATAATAGACATACCGTTAATTATTTCTCCAGGATATTTTTTAGCAGCATCTATAACCTTTTTAATATCTTTTGGATTTATAATAGGCTCATCTCCTTGTACGTTTATAACAACGTCACATTGGATTTTTTTTGATGCTTCGGCAATTCTATCTGTTCCAGTTAAACAAGAAATTGAAGTCATAATAATTTTAGCTTTAAATTGTTCGCAATGTTCTTTTATTTTGCAACTATCTGTAGCAATATAAACATCTTTTTTTGGAAGAGATTTAATACATCTTTCATATGTACGTTGAATCATGCTTTTACCTTCAAGAATTTCTAGAGGCTTACCTGGTAAACGAGACGAATCATATCTTACCGGTATTATAATAACTGTCTTTAATGTTTGTTTATTTCGTTTGTGCTTATCATTTAAGTAAGTTTTTTCCACTTTGGGATTTTCTTTACCATCATATTTTATTGGAAAATATTTGTTCAAGTTTTGTTTCCTTTATTTAATATATCTATGGATAAATTTACTTTTTTAGTTAACTTATACCTTCTGCAATTCTGCTAAATATTACATCCCAGGGGTCCCATGTATTTCTATCAAACATCTCAATTGAAGGTCCAATAGGATTAAATAGAATATTATTCCACGAACTCTGTCGCCAATGGGCAAATTTTGTTGATCTACCGACGCCTGCAGCAATAAACGCCACTGCTGTTCTGCTTGACACGACAAAATCAAGTGCACTGCAAAGTGCAGCAACATCATCTATGTCATTAAAATGATCCAAGTCATCAAAATTATGTATTGTAACACCATATTCATTTTTGACTTTTTTTAGATCATCATGAAAGTCCTTATTTTGAAGATTGATAAAAGTTATGCCAGGAAGTTTGAATAAAGAAGATAAATCAGATATTGATGCATTATGTGGTTTGCGTTTGATGTCAACATTAGCACTTCTCCAACTAACACCGGCATAAAGGCCTTTTCCAACAGAGTTAAGGCGTTCTCTCCAATATTTAATCCTTGCCGGATTTGGTTTAAGATAGGCATCAACTTTACCATTAACAGATATCTCTTGAATAAAGTGCTTGTAAAGGTCACCCATTGGTAAGTGAAAATCAATATCATCTCTTTCAAGGTCAAAGCGTCTATTTTCAGTCTTGATTTCTATATTTGGAAATGAACGTTCCAGTAAAGGCACTAGTTTGTCCTGACACTCCACAATACAATGTTCAGCCTGAGTGCTCACAAATGGTAGGTGCGATGACCAATTTATTGTGTCTGCTATTCCTTGTTCACACCAAATAAGAATTCTTTTGCCATTCAGGCTTTGTTTACCATCCCATAAAGGTTGCAAAAAATGTCTTTGCTTTGACATAAACGCATCAGTTTTCCAACGCCATTCATATTCATCAAAACCTTCTTTTAATTTTCCAATATTGAGAAGTGCAAAACTTAAGTTCTTATGCGCATCAGCATTATCAGGGTTAAGCGCGATAGCTTTGTTATAAGCTTCAATGGATTCCTCAAGCTTACCTTGACTTTGGAGAGTAAGACCCATATTGCTATAAGCTTTAGCATAATCAGGTTCAAGCAAGACGGCTTTATTGTACGCCTCAATGGCCTTATCCAGTTTACCTTGATCATGTAAGACTGTCCCCATATTATTATAAGCTCCAGCATAATCAGGGTTAATTAAGATAGCTTTATTATAAGCCTCAATGGCTTCGTCAAGCTTGCTTTGCTCTTTAAGAGCAAACCCAATGTTGTAATAAACTTCAGCATTATTAGGCTCTATTGATAAATAATTTTTATAAGTATCAATTGCTTCGTTAAACTTACCTTGATTGTGTAAAACAACACCCATATTATTGTAAGCATCAGCATAATTAGGATTAAGTAATATACATTTATTATATGCTTCAATAGCTTCGTCTTGTTTGCCT
>CACNWE010000046.1 GCA_902623995.1 uncultured SAR116 cluster alpha proteobacterium
TATGTGTATTTTATATTCTTTTTTATTAATGTATACCATTTATATTTATAACCCTAAATCGATAGCTGTAACTAATACCATTAATAAAATTAAAAATAAAAAACCAAATTTTAGTAAAAATAGTTGTATTGATCCAGATAAAGGTTTTCTAAATATTAGCTCATAAGTAAAAAGTATAATATACCCGCCATCTAATGCTGGTATTGGCAATAGGTTTATTAATCCTAAATTTATAGACAAAATTGCCATTAAAAAAATTACTGAAACTAGACCTCTATCTAAACTTGTACCTGAGATTTTTGCTATACCAATAGGACCTAATACATCTTTTTTTTTAAGTTCTAACTTAAATAAAGATTTTAAACCTTTTAACCATTCGAGTGTCATATTCATGGAATCCAAAACACCAAACTTTAAAGCTGATATAATAGTTAATGAAATTAATTCAGGTGGACCTGCAGTAACTCCAATTCTACCTAATTTTTTTCTTGAAATTTCGTCGTAAAATTCAACAGGTATAATATTAGTATAAATTATCCTATCATTTCTTAAAATTTCAATTGAAAGATTTTTATTAGGATTTTTTTCAACAATATTTTTAATATCAGAAAAATTTTTAATCTTCTCTTTATTTATGCTTATAATTTTATCCCCAGTTATTATTCCACCAATCTTAGCTGGCTTTGAGTCTAACACGTCGTTAATAATTGGTGGAGATATATATCTACCATTAAAATAATAAAGACTAGTAATCAAAAGGAGACCTAATATTAGATTAGCTAGTGGACCAGATAAAACAATCAAAAATCTAGAAAATAAACTAGCTTGCAAAAAAGTATCAGATTCCATTAAATATTCTTCATTTTTTTTTGGTATATTTATCAGTTCACCTTTCATCTTTACATAACCACCTAAAGGTACTAAGGAAAACTTCCACCTAGTATTATTTTTGTCAGTATAACCAAATAATTCAGGCCCAAAACCAATTGAAAAAGATTCTACGCCCACCCCAGATTTTTTGGCAGCAAAATAATGGCCAAGTTCATGAAAGAATATTAGAGGAGTCAAAACAATAAAAAAACCAATTAATGATGTAAAAAGACCACTTTCAATCATTTATGAAATTTCCTTTTAATTAAATTTAATGCATTCATTCTAGATAACTTGTCAATTTCTATTATATCATCAATATTTTTAGGAACAGATGAATTGTGAATATTTAAAGTTTCGTAAACTATACTATAAATGTCAGTGAATTTAACTTTATTTTTTAAAAAAGCGTCAACAGCAATTTCATTTGAAGCATTAAGAATAATTGGAGAATAATCAGGATTTTGAAGCACTTCCCAGCCTAATTTTAATCCTGGAAATTTTTTAAAATCAGGTTCAAAAAAACTAAGATTATTTATATTGTTTAATGAGAATTTTTTTAAATTTAAATCTATTCTTGCAGGCCAATTTAGAGCAACACTTAATGGAGTTATCATGTCAGGAAATCCTAAGTTTGCTAAAATTGAACCATCTTTATAATGAACTAAACCATGGATAATATGTTCAGGATGAACTGTTACGTCAATTTTATCACTGTCAATGTTAAAAAGTATAGAAGCTTCAATTATTTCTAGAGCTTTATTAAACATTGTAGCACTATCAACTGATATTTTTTGCCCCATTTTCCAAACAGGATGTTTTATTGCATCATTAGGTTTAATATTTTTAAATTTTTCTATAGGCATGTTTAAAAAAGGACCTCCTGATGCAGTCAATGTAATAGAATCAATATTAGTAATATTGTTTTTTTCTAGACATTGAAATATTGCGCTGTGCTCAGAATCTACTGGTAAGATATTAACTTTCTTCTCAAGACTTTTTTTCATAAAAATTTTACCTGCAGAAACAAGTGTTTCTTTATTTGCTATAGCAAGATTATTTCCAGCGCTTAATGCTGCAAATGCTGGGTATAAACCTGAGATACCAATTAATCCAGAAATAACAACATCACATTTTATCATTGCTAATTCAATTAAACTAGATTGACCTAATGACAACTCATTTTTACCATAGTATGATTTTGCATTTTTATGAT
>CACNWE010000047.1 GCA_902623995.1 uncultured SAR116 cluster alpha proteobacterium
AATCCGCAAACACCCAACGTAAGTGTGGTTTTATGGGAGTTTCCTGATGCTGAATCAATGAAAAAAATTGATAAGTTAATTGACGAAAATATAGCTAAATATGTCAAAACCTTATCACCTAAAACAATCCACTTTGTTGGTGGAGTTACTCAAGATTTTGGAGAAACATCATTTTAGAAAACAAAATTAGACGTAGTAATATTTTTCCAAGACATTCAAATTATGATCTACCCACAGCTATTAAAGGTGAAGGGTGTTATATAGTTGACAATAATGGAAAAAAATATTTTGATGGATCAGGTGGTGCTGCAGTTTCATGCTTAGGTCATTCTGACAATACTGTAAAAGACGCAATTATTAATCAAACTGAAAAATTAGCTTATGCCCATACATCTTTTTTTACTAACGAACCTGCTGAAAAACTAGCAAATTTGTTAGCTGAAATTTCTCCATCTGGACTAGATAAAGTGTACCTTGTTTCAAGTGGTTCTGAAGCAGTAGAGGCCTCAATAAAACTTGCAAAACAATATTTTATTGAAATAGGAAAACCAAAAAAACACAAGGTTATATCTAGAAGACAAAGTTATCATGGAAACACTCTTGGAGCTTTAGCATCTGGGGGTAATATTTGGAGAAGAAATTTTTTTGAAGATTTACTAATTGAAACCAGCTTAATTTCACCTTGCTACCTATATAGAAATAAAAGATCAGACGAAACTGAATGGGATTATGGACAAAGAGTTGCAAAAGAATTGGAAGATGAAATTTTAAATTTGGGCCAAGATAATGTTATGGCTTTTATTGCAGAGACAGTTGTTGGAGCAACTGCAGGTGCTCTTACTGCTGTACCAGGATATTTCAAGCTTATAAGAGAAATTTGTAATAAATACGATGTTTTATTAATTTTAGATGAAGTTATGTGCGGAATGGGAAGAACGGGATCTTTATTTGCTTGCGATGATGAACCAGTTATTCCTGACATTATTACTATCGCAAAAGGTTTGGGAGCAGGATATCAACCAATTGGAGCTATGATATGTCAAAATTATATCTATGAAGCGATAGAAAGTGGTTCTGGATTTTTTCAACATGGACACACATATCTTGGTCATCCTATAGCATGTGCAGCTTCATATGCAGTTTTAGGAAAATTAATAAATGATAATTATCCATCTAAAGTAAGAGAAAAGGGCAACATACTTCAAAAAAGCTTAACAAGATCATTAGGCCAAAATCAATTTATTGGAGATATTAGAGGTAGAGGTTTATTAAGAGCTATAGAACTTGTAGCTGACAGATCAACAAAGGAGCCTTTTCCTAAAAAATTAAATGTAGCAGGAAAAATTAAGAAGAAGGCTTTGGACGAAGGATTAATTTGCTATCCAATGCAGGGAACAATAAACGGAGAAATTGGCGATCATATTCTAATTGCACCTCCGTTTATTATTAATGAGAATGAGATTGATGAAATTTCTGAAAAACTCAAAATCGCTATTGATTCTGTTTGTAACTTTTGATTTGATGGATTTAAATATAATCCTAACTTTGAATAGAAAATAATTTAATGTATGTAAGAGTAGTAACTATTAAATGCCCAAACCAAACAGCAAAAAAAGCCATAAAGCTACATAGTAATCAAGTAGCACATGAGCAAATGAAAGTTGGTCTTATAAAACAAACAACTGTTGACATTTCTGACACAAATTTTCTTACTGTAAAATATTGGATTTCAAAGTCACACTTTGAAAAAGGTAGAAAAAATTGGATTAAAGTTAGTAAAGAATTTAATGAAATGGGGGCAATTGTTTCTGGTGTTGGAGGTGAATCTGATATTAATATGCTAGAAACTTTCAATAATCATATCTAACTAAACACCTAAATATCTCTGAGCAATTTTGCTTGTTAAATCATTTGAAAAACCATTCCATACTGTTTTTCCTTTTTCTAAAATATAAAATTTATCAGCTAAATCCTGGAGTTGTTTAAGTGATTTATCAATTATTAAAATTGAAACACCCTTATTTTTTAAAATTGTTATAACTCTCCATATTTCTGACCTTATAGTTGG
>CACNWE010000048.1 GCA_902623995.1 uncultured SAR116 cluster alpha proteobacterium
TTATCCTTGGTTGTCAAAGATGTTTGAAGTGTCAAAATTTGATATTAAGAGTGTTACAGGAGTGTCTGTAGCATCAGTTGTGCCAGAAACACTTTTAAATATTAAATCCTTAATTAAAAAATATTTTAATGTCAAAATATTGATTGTTAATGAAAATGTTCTTGATTTGGGAATAAAAGTAAATATTGAGAATCCAAATGAAGCAGGTGCCGATAGATTAGTTAACTCATATGCTGCTGGAAAATTAAAAATTTCTCCTGCTATAATTATTGATTTTGGAACAGCCACAACCTTTGATATTGTTGGCAAAGATGGCAGCTATAATGGAGGGATAATTGCCCCTGGAGTTAACTTGTCATTAGAAGCTCTTTATCTCGCTGCAGCTAATTTACCAAAAGTATCACTGAGACCTTTGATAGATAAAAACTCCTCCATAGTAGGTAAAAACACAATAAATGCTATGGAGTCTGGTATATTCTGGGGGTATGTATCAATGATAGAGGGCCTAATTGAAAAAATTAGATCAGTAAATAAATACTCTAATTATAAAGTTGTAGCCACTGGTGGGTTAAGTAATTTATTCAAAAAATCCGTAAAAAGCATTGATTTAATTATAGATGACTTAACTTTGATTGGATTAGTAAAGTTATACCTAAATAATAAAAACTCATTATTCGAAAGAAAATCATGAATTGGGATAAATCTGACTTAATATTTTTGCCTGTTGGTGGTTCTGAAGAAATAGGAATGAACGCAAATTTATATCATTATGATGATAAATGGATATTAGTGGATTTTGGCATTTCGTTTCCTGATGAAACAGACTTGGGTATTGATGTTTTATTGCCAGATTATGAATTCATTAAATCCTTAGGAGATAAATTTTTAGGCATCATTCTTACTCATGGACACGAGGATCATATAGGTGCAATACCATACTTTGCAGATATAATTAATTGTCCTATTTGGGGTACCTCATTTACTATTGCACTGTTAAAAAGAAAGTTAAAAGAAAATAATAAAAATAATGAAATTAAATTAAAAATTTTAAATATTAATGAAAAATTTGACGTTGGTCCTTTTAAATTAAAAGCTATAAGAGCCTCACATTCCATTCCTGACCCAGTATCAATTTTAATTTCAACAAAAATAGGAAATGTATTTCATTCAGGAGATTGGAAACTAGAAAATTCATCAAATATCAATGAAAATATTGACATAAATGATTTCAGATCTTTAGGAAATGATGGAATTTTAGCAATGGTTTGTGATTCTACTAATGCTCTAGTTGAAGGGAGAACACCATCAGAGGACTTTGCTTATGATGGATTAATGGAAGTCATACCTAATATAAAGGGAATGGTACTTGTTACTTGTTTTTCGTCAAATATAAGTAGAATTAAGTCATTATTAGAAATAGCTCAAAAATCTGATAGATCCGTCTTGATTATTGGGAGGGCGTTGTTGAGGGCAATTGACGCTGCGAAAGAAGTTGGAATTTTAGATAATTTACCCGATTTATTGACACTAAATGAACTCAATTTGCTTCCAAGGAATAATGTTTTAATTATTTCCACTGGATCCCAAGGAGAACCAAATTCAGCATTAAGTAGAATTTCTAGAGGTGCTGACAAATATATTAAACTTAAAAAAGATGATGCTATAATTTTTTCCAGTAGGAAGATCCCTGGTAATGAGAATGCAATATTAAAAGTCCAGAATCGATTTATAGAAATGGGTGTTGAGATAATTACTGATGATGACAAAAATGTTCATGTTTCAGGTCATCCTTCAAAAGATGAACTGATAGATATGTACTCTTACATAAAGCCAAAAATTTCTATTCCAGTTCATGGAACAAGAGAACATATAGATGCGCATGCGGAATTAGCACGTCAATGTCAGGTACCTCAAACAATAAAACCTAAAAATGGAGATGTAATAAAATTAAGTGGAACTAATCCCAGAGTGATTTCAAAAATTGATTTTGTTAATCATGTTTATGATGCTGGTGAGATTGTTCCTATAAATAATGAGAGATTTACTGTCAGAAGACATTCAT